>NZ_CP109131.1:6809456-7479275 GCF_035917995.1 Streptosporangium sp. NBC_01755
CCGCGGGCATCGCCGTGCTGATCGCGCAGCAGGTCACGCTGATCGTCGTCATCTTCCTGGCCAACAACCTGGGCGGCGAGGGGGCGCTGGGCGTCTACACCTATGCCTGGGCGTTGTACCAGCTGCCGTACGCGGTGCTGGTGATGCCGATCGCCACCAGCTCTTTCCCGGTGCTCTCCGTCCGGGCGCAGGAGGGCGATCTGTCCGGTTTCAACACGCTGGCCTCCTCCACGACACGGGCCGTGCTGCTGGTGACGGGGCTCGCGGCAGGGGTGATGGCGGCGGTCGCCGTGCCGGTGTCGCGGGTCTTCCTGGAGGGAACCCCCGGTGGAGCGCTCGCCGAGGCCGAGATGGCCAGGGCGGTCGCGCTGTTCGCGCCCGGTGTGGTCGGGTACGCGCTCATGCTGCACCTCGCCCGCATCCTGTACTCCTGCGGCCTGGGCCGGTCGGCGGCCGCCGCCTCGGTGGCCGGATGGGCCGTCGCGCTGGTGGCCCAGGTCGTGCTCGCCCATGCCGCCGAGGATCCGGCGGACGTGGTCGGGCAGCTGGCACTGGGCAGCACGATCGGCATGACCGTCGGCGGGTCGCTGCTGGTTCTCGCGGTGCTGCGCGCCAGGGGGAGGGCGGCGCTGGAGGGTACGCCGCGCACCTTCCTGGCGGCCCTGGTCGGCGGCGTCGCGGCCTGGGGGGCGGGCCTGGCCCTGGTCAACGCTTTCGGAGCGGTGTCCAGGTGGGCCTACGTGGCGGTCGGGCTGGCCGCCGCGACGGCCGGGGTGGCCGCGTTCGCGGCCGTGGCGGTGACGGTCGACAGGCGAGACGCCCGGGCGCTGCTGGCAAGGCTGCGCCCGGGCCCCGTGAAGGAGGGGAGCCGTTTCGATGGCTGATCAGGGGACGCGCGTGGCGTTCGTACTGGGGACGAGTGCGGGCGGGGTCGGTCGGCACGTCGCCATGCTGGCCGGAGGGCTGGTGCGGGGTGGCCACCGGGTGGTCGTGGCGGGCCCTCCGAGCACGGAGCGTGCCTTCGGTTTCGCCGCCCTCGGCGCGCGCTTCGCGCCGGTGCCGATCTCCGACCGGCCCCGCCCACTCGACGATCTACGGGCGGTCATGGCGCTCAGGACGCTGCGCGGGGCGCATGTCGTGCACGCCCACGGGCTGAGGGCCGGGGCGCTGGCGGCGATCGCGCTGGCCGGAACCGGGACCGGCCTGGTGGTGACCCTGCACAACGCCGCGACCGCGGGCGGCGTGGTCGGCGCGATCTACGGCCTCCTGGAACGGATCGTGGCCCGCCGCGCCGACCGGATCCTGGTCGTCTCCCCCGACCTGGGGGAACGGATGGCACACCTGGGGGCCCGGCACGTCGAGGCCGCCGTCGTCCCGGCGCCCGCGTTGCCCCCTTCCGGGCGCGGGGCCGGGGACATGCGGCGGGAGCTCGGCACGGGAGAGCGGGTGATCTTCCTGACGGTCGCCAGGCTCGCCCAGCAGAAGGGGCTGGAGACCCTGCTCGATGTCGCGAAGGCCCTGCCGGAGGTTCGCCGGGACACGGAGCCCGCGCCGGGACCGGTGTTCCTGGTGGCGGGGGAGGGGCCGCTGCGGGCGGAGTTGCAGGAGCGGATCGACAGGGAGAACCTGCCGGTGCGGCTGCTCGGTGCCCGTACCGATGTGGGGGACCTGCTCGGGGTGGCCAGGGCGCTGGTGGTGCCGAGCCGTTGGGAGGGGCAACCGCTCACCGTGCAGGAGGCCCTGCGGGCGGGTACGGCGGTCATCGCCACCGCGGTGGGGGGCATCCCGGCGATGGTGGGCGAGGCGGGGCTGCTGGTGCCGTACGGGGACGTCGCCGCGATGCGCGACGCGGTCGCGAGGGTGCTCGCCGACGACGGTCTCGCGGCGGAACTGGCCGGTGCCGCCGCCAGGCGAGGCCGTGGGATGCCGGGCGAACCGGAGGCGCTGGAGGCGGTGCTCGTGGTCTACGCCGGGCTTTCACCGAGGGGATGAAGGGGTGTGCTCGTGGTCTACGCCGGGCTTTCACCGAGGGGATGAAGGGGTGTGCTCGTGGTCTACGCCGGGCTTTCACCGAGGGGATGAAGGGGTGTGCTCGTGGTCCGCGTCGCGTTTCCGAGGGGGTGCGGGTGCCCGCCGGCAGGTGAGGCCGGAAGCCCTGTGGAACAGGCGGAGAGGTCGTGATGTTGGATTAGGTGCCACCATGCCAGAGACCTATACTGGCGTGTTTAGGGGGGGAGTATCCCTTCGCGGCAGTCTCGTCATCACGGTGTTGTCTCGCTCCACGAGGCCCCCGGGGCTGTCGGTCCGCACAGTCGACATATCTCAGTCGACGTCTTCACGCGGGCGGGAGAGACCTCCGGCAGTCTGTCGTGCGCACCGCCGGAGGGTTATCAGTCGTGATTGTTCCTGTCTGGGTATGGCTAGCCGTTATTGGCGGTCTGCTCGTCGTTCTCGCCTTCGACCTTTGGATAGTCGACCGGGGGGAGCCGCGAGAGTTCTCCCTCAAGCAGGCCGGGTCCTGGGTCGGCTTCTACGTCACGCTTGCGGTGATCTTCGGTATCGTTCTGTGGGTCTTCGCGGGTCCCACCCCCGCGGGGCAGTTCTTCGCCGGATACATCACCGAGTACAGCCTGAGCATCGACAACCTCTTCGTTTTCTACATCATCATGACCCGCTTCGCGGTGCCGAAGATCTATCAGCACAAGGTTCTGCTGATCGGCATTCTGATGGCGCTGGCCATGCGCAGCATCTTCATCGCCGTCGGCGCCGCCGCCCTGGCCAACTTCAGCTGGCTGTTCTACGTCTTCGGCCTGTTCCTGATCTATACGGCGGTTCAGCTCGTCCGCCAGTTCGGCCAGGAGGAGCACCTTCAGGAGAACGCGGTCCTGCGCTGGGCCCGGCGGGTGCTGCCGCACACCGACGACTACGTGGGTTCCAAGATCGTCGTCAAGGTCGACGGCAGGCGTATGGTCACCCCGCTGCTGATCGTCATGATCGCCATCGGTACCACCGACCTGCTGTTCGCGCTCGACTCGATTCCGGCGATTTTCGGCCTGACCACCGACGCCTTCATCGTCTTCACCGCGAACGCGTTCGCCCTGATGGGTCTGCGCCAGCTCTACTTCCTGCTGGGAGGCCTGCTTCAGCGGCTGGTCTACCTCAGCTTCGGTCTTGCGTTCATCCTCGGTTTCATCGGGGTTAAGCTGATCCTCGAGGCGCTGCACTCCAGCGGCGTCTCCTGGGCTCCCGAGGTGCCGATCTCGGTGTCACTGTCGGTCATCATCGTCACGATGGTCGTCACCACCGCGATCAGCCTGGCGAAGGTCCGGCGTGATGCTCGTGCGGGCAAGGAAAACACCGCTCCGGCGAGTGTCGAGCAGGGCTAGCGAATTGGCGTGTGAGGCGCTTTGCTTGTCTCATTGCGCCTTATAAGGGCTAAGAGATGGGTAGCATCCTGCCTCAGAGCAGGTAGACATACCGGTCTAATGCCGCAAGACATCACAAAAGGTTTCCTGTGTCCCACGATTCAGCAAGCCACCGGCCAGGTCCGCTGGGCCTGGCACGTGGCGTCTCCCCGTGGTTGCTCCCGGCCGTGGCCGCCGCCACCGTGACCTCCTTGCTCAGCCGCCGTGACCGGCGCTGGGCACTGGCGGCGGTTCCGCTGACCGCGCTCACCGGTGGGATGCTCTGGTTCTTCCGCGATCCGGATCGCACTCCGGGCACCGGGCGGATCCTGTCGCCCGCGGACGGCGTGGTGCAGAGCATCGATCCGTGGCCGGACGGCCGGACCAGGGTGGCGATCTTCATGAGCCCACTCGACGTGCATGTCAACCGGGCGCCACTGGCCGGCACGGTCACCTCGGTGGAGCACGTTTCCGGGGGGTACCTGCCCGCGTTCAACAAGGACAGCGACACCAACGAGCGGGTCGTCTGGCACCTGGACACCGCGCTCGGCGACATCGAGCTCGTCCAGATCGCCGGCGCGGTCGCTCGCCGTATCGTGCCCTACCTGGCCGAGGGGGCGAAGGTCGCCAGGGCCGAGCGGATCGGCCTGATCAGGCTTGGCTCGCGGGTCGACGTCTACCTCCCCGAGGGGATCGCCCCGGCTGTCTCCGTGGGCCAGAAGACCGTTGCGGGGGTGACCGGTCTTGACCACGGCTGACGCGAGCTGGCCGATGGACGAGACGGACGACGAGCCACAAGGACCCGTGGGCAAGGCGTTCCGCCTGTCGGCCGCCGACTCCCTCTCGCTCGGCAACGCCCTCTGTGGCTTCCTGGCGGTCTGCGTGCTCTCCTGGTCGGCCATCAACGCGCTGCAGGAGGGCAAGCCCTTCGCGGCCGACCCCCGGTTCTTCGGCACCGCCGTGGTGCTCCTGCTGATCGGTGCCACCTGTGACCTGTTCGACGGCCTGGTGGCCAGGAAGTTCCGTGCCTCGGCGATGGGCGCCGAGCTGGACAATCTCGCCGATGTGATCAGCTTCGGCTTCGCCCCCGCCTTCATGGTGGTCATCTGGGCGGGGTTCAACCAGCAGATCCCGTTCGTGCTGGTGATGGCCGCGGCGGCGTCGGTGCTGCTGGCCGGGGTCATCCGGCTCGCGCGTTTCGCCTGCGTGAAGACCAAGAGCGGCGACTTCATGGGCCTGCCCATCCCGATGGGCGCCATGACCGTGGTCTCGGTCGTACTGCTGTTTCCACCGTCGACCTGGACGATCCTGCCCATCTTCGGTGTGGCATATCTCATGGTGAGCCGGATCGAGTACCCCAAGCCCAAGGGCAACGTGGCCGCCGGGGTACTCGCCTGGATGATGATCAACGTCGCCTGCCTGACCATCTGGGTCGCGGGCCTGGCCGGTGGCGACACGCTGATCAAGGTCGGGGCCGTCATGCAGATGACGATCGTGGCGGCCATCCCGCTGCGTGTCCTGATGTTCAAGCGGGAGAAGCGCAAGGAGCAGCGCAAGGCGTCCGCCGGAGTCGGCTGACCGCCGGAACCGCCCGTCGTGGCCGGTCCCGGCGGGCGGTGGATCGATTCCTCAGGCTCGGCGGCGGCGCGGGCGGCTGAGGCCCCCGCCGCCGTGAGCGGTCACCAGCCCCGCTCGCGCCACTCGGGCAGGCAGGGGCGCTCGGCGCCGAGCGTGGTGTCCTTGCCGTGGCCCGGATAGACCCAGGTGTCGTCCGGCAGCCGGTCGAAGAGCCGCTCTGACACGTCGGCGAAGAGCCGGGCGAACCGCTCGGGGTCCTTGTTGGTGTTGCCGACACCGCCGGGGAAGAGCGAGTCGCCGGTGAACAGGTGGCCGGGGTGGTAGAGGGCGATCGAACCCGGGGTGTGCCCGCGCAGGTGGATCACCTCCAGGCCGACCTCGCCGACGGTGATCTCCTCGCCGTGCCCCACCTCCAGGTCCACCGGAACCGGAAGCCCCGGCGCGTCGAGCGGGTGGGCGATCACCGAGGCACCGGTCGCCCTGGCGACCTCCTCCAGGGCCTGCCAGTGGTCGCCGTGCTGGTGGGTAGTGATGATCTTGCTGATCGGCCGGTCACCGATGAGCTCCAGCAGCCGGTCGGGCTCGGCGGCCGCGTCGATGAGCGCGCCGTCGCCGGTCCGGGTGCACCGGATCAGGTAGGCGTTGTTGTCGAACGGGCCGACGGCCAGCTTGGCGATCGTCAGGGCGGGCAGCTCACGCAGGTCTGCGGGGCCGCCGACCCGCACATCACCGGTGTACGTCACGGATTCTCCTCGGATGGTGTCGCGGGGGAGTGGGTGGTGCCCGTCCCCACCCTCATCATTGCCGCCCGGCGGGTGGTGCGGGGCATAAGGGGGGTGTCCACGCCGTTGAAACCGAGGACGACCTGCCATGTCCAAGGGAGGACCGTAGTCTGGAGAGGCGGGGAACCCCTCAGCCCCGGATGCCGGCCCGGAAAATTGTCGGTCCCTCTCGCTAGTCTTCCCGCGACCGCTTCCAACCCTCTACAACGACGTCGGGACTACTGTGGCTGACCGCCTCATCGTGCGTGGTGCACGTGAACACAACCTCAAGGACGTCTCGCTGGACCTTCCGCGAGACTCTCTGATCGTCTTCACCGGGCTGTCCGGCTCGGGTAAGTCCAGTCTGGCCTTCGACACGATCTTCGCCGAAGGCCAGCGCCGCTATGTGGAGTCGCTGTCGGCGTACGCGCGGCAGTTCCTCGGGCAGATGGACAAGCCCGACGTCGACTTCATCGAGGGTCTCTCGCCGGCGGTGTCGATCGACCAGAAGTCGACGAGCCGCAACCCTCGCTCCACGGTCGGCACGATCACCGAGGTCTACGACTACCTGCGCCTGCTCTGGGCGCGCATCGGCAAGCCGCACTGCCCCCGCTGCGGGCGGGCGATCGCCAGGCAGAGTCCCGAGCAGATCGTCGACCGGGTGATGGAGCTCGAAGAGGGCACCCGCTTCCAGGTGCTCGCCCCGGTGGTCCGCGGACGCAAGGGCGAGTACGCCGAGCTTTTCAGTCAGTTGCAGGCCAAGGGCTTCGCCCGTGCCCGCGTCGACGGCACGGTGGTCCGGCTGGATGAGCCGCCGACGCTGAAGAAGCAGGAGAAGCACGACATCGAGGTGATCGTCGACCGTCTGGCGGTGAAGGAGGGCGCGAGCAGCCGCCTGACCGGCTCCGTGGAGACCGCCCTGCAGCTGTCGGGCGGGACGATCACCCTGGAGTTCGTCGACCTGCCGGAAAACGACCCGAACCGCGAGCGCTTCTACTCGGAGCACCTCTACTGCCCCTACGACGACCTGTCGTTCGAGGAGCTGGAGCCCCGCTCGTTCTCGTTCAACTCGCCTTTCGGCGCCTGCCCCGAGTGCACAGGCCTGGGCGTCCGCATGGAGGTCGACCCCGACCTGATCGTGCCCGACCCGGAGAAGCCGCTGGGCGAGGGCGCGATCTCCCCGTGGGCCGGTGGCCACACCAGTGACTACTTCGTCCGCCTCGTCGAGGCGCTCGGCCTGAACATGGGATTCAGCCTCGACACCCCGTGGGAGCGGCTCCCGAAGAAGGCGCAGAAGGCCCTGCTCTACGGCCACGACGAGCAGGTCCACGTCCGCTACAGCAACCGCTACGGCCGCGAGCGCTCCTACTACACCACCTTCGAGGGGGCCATCCCCTGGGTGCAGCGCCGCCACGGCGAGTCCGACAGCGACGGCATGCGCGAGAAGTACGAAGGCTACATGCGGGAGATCCCGTGCCCGGCCTGCGAGGGGGCCAGGCTCAAGCCGGTCTCGCTGGCCGTCACGGTCGACGGCCGCTCGATCGCCGAGGTCTCGGCGATGTCGATCGGCGACTGCGCGACGTTCCTGGCGGGGCTGAGGTTGTCGGACCGCGACATGCACATCGCCGAGCGGGTGGTCAAGGAGATCAACGCCCGGATGGGTTTCCTGCTCGACGTGGGCCTCGACTACCTGACCATGAACCGGGCCTCAGGCACCCTCGCCGGTGGTGAGGCCCAGCGCATCCGGCTCGCCACCCAGATCGGCTCCGGCCTGGTCGGTGTGCTGTACGTGCTGGACGAGCCCTCCATCGGCCTGCACCAGCGCGACAACCAGCGGCTGCTGGAGACCCTGATCAGGCTGCGCGACATGGGCAACACGCTCATCGTGGTCGAGCACGACGAGGACACCATCGCCGCCGCCGACTGGGTGGTCGACATCGGCCCGGGGGCGGGCGAGCACGGCGGCCAGGTCGTCGTCTCCGGCACCGTGGCCGAGCTGCTGGCCTCGGAGGAGTCGATGACCGGCGCTTACCTGTCCGGCCGCAAGACCATCGCCATTCCCGCCGTACGCCGCAAGCGCGACAGGAAGCGGCAGCTCACCGTGAAGGGCGCCCGCGAGCACAACCTCAAGGGCGTCGACGTGGAGTTCCCCCTCGGGTTGCTGACCGCGGTCACCGGGGTCTCGGGTTCCGGCAAGTCCACCCTGGTCAACGACATCCTCTACAACGCGCTGGCCAAGGAGCTGAACGGCGCGCGCACCGTCCCCGGCCGCCACGCGCGGGTCAACGGGATGGACCTGGTCGACAAGGTCGTGCACGTGGACCAGTCGCCGATCGGCCGCACGCCCCGTTCCAACCCGGCGACCTACACCGGGGTCTTCGACAAGGTCCGCGACCTGTTCGCGCAGACCACCGAGGCCAAGGTCCGCGGCTACCAGAAGGGGCGCTTCAGCTTCAACGTCAAGGGCGGCCGGTGCGAGGCGTGCTCGGGAGACGGCACCCTCAAGATCGAGATGAACTTCCTGCCGGACGTCTACGTGCCCTGCGAGGTCTGCCACGGGGCGCGCTACAACCGGGAGACCCTGGAGGTCCACTACAAGGGCAAGACGATCTCCGAGGTGCTCGACATGCCGATCGAGGAGGCCCTGGGCTTCTTCGACTCCATCCCGTCCATCAAGCGTTACCTGCAGACGCTCCACGACGTCGGCCTGGGGTACGTCAGGCTCGGCCAGCCCGCCACGACCCTGTCCGGCGGTGAGGCCCAGCGCGTCAAGCTCGCCTCCGAACTGCAGCGCCGCTCCACCGGCCGGACGATCTACGTGCTCGACGAGCCCACCACCGGCCTGCACTTCGAGGACATCCGCAGGCTGCTGGGCGTCCTGGGCAAGCTTGTCGACGGCGGCAACACGGTCATCGTCATCGAGCACAACCTCGATGTGATCAAGACCGCCGACTGGCTGATCGACATGGGTCCGGAGGGCGGCTCCAGGGGCGGCAGCGTGCTCGCCGTCGGCACGCCCGAGGATGTCGCCCTGATCGACGAGAGCCACACCGGCCGCTTCCTGCGCAAGATCCTCGGCACCTGAGGATAGTTTTATGGCGCTGTGTTTAATAAAGGGATGGATTGTCGGATTCAGGGTGTGATGTGGGTTTCCTGGCTGCCGTAATCAGGTGATCGCCGAGGAGCGGTGGGGTGTAATTCTTCACAGTCTCTTGATGCCTTGTACGGCATGCTGAACCGTCATCGGGGTGCAGTCATACCTGAACATGATGATCCTGGAGGAGATACATGACTGAGACGACACGTCGTACGGTGATCTTGGGTGCCGGAGGGGCAGGGGTGGCCGCGGTGCTGACCGCGTGCGGGAGTTCGGAAGAACCCGCGGCGGTCGGCGCTGACACCTCCTCGACCGCGCCCTCACAGGCGCCGGCGGCCGTCGCGGGCGACTCCGGGGCGAACGCCCTGGCCAAGACCGCGGACATCCCCGAGGGGGGCGGCAAGGTCTTCAAGGACCAGAAGGTCGTGATCACCCAGCCGGCCGCGGGCCGGTTCAAGGCGTTCACCTCCGTCTGCACGCACCAGGGATGTGACGTCGACAAGGTCGTGGACGGCACCATCGACTGTCCGTGCCACAACAGCAAGTTCAAGATCACTGATGGTTCCGTGGTGGACGGCCCGGCCACGAAGCCGCTGGAGGAGAAGGCGATCAAGGTGGACGGCGACTCCATCAGCCTCGCCTGAGTTCGGTCATGGCTCCGCCGCCGGGACGGATCGTCTCGGCGGCGGGGCCGCGCGTCACCGGTTCTCAGGCGCGGCAGGGCGTGCCGTGTCCGGGCAGGGTGGTCCGCCCACGGGGGTGAGCCAGGTGGCGTGCGGTGCGAGTCGCGATGCGCGTCGTGCCGGGAGAGCGGTGCCGGGAGAGCGGTCAGGTGGCGTGCGGTGCGAGTCGCGATGCGCGTCGTGCCGGGAGAGCGGTGCCGGGAGAGCGGTCAGGTGGCGTGCGGTGCGAGTCGCGATGCGCGTCGTGCCGGGAGAGCGGTGCCGGAAAAAGCTGTAAGGAAACCTGTCGGTCCGGGCAGATAGGCTTTCCGTGTGGCGAGATCTGTGGGTGGTCCGGCGAGTTTCCGGCCGAAGCCGGGGTCGATCCCCGAGTCCCCCGGCGTCTACCGGTTCAAGGACGCCGGCGGCCGGGTCGTCTACGTCGGCAAGGCGAAAAGCCTGCGCCAGCGGCTCAACTCCTACTTCGCCGACTTCGCGAGCCTGCATCCGCGCACCCAGACCATGCTCACGACCGCCGTGGACGTCGACTGGACCGTCGTCGGCACCGAGGTCGAGGCGCTCCAGCTCGAATACTCCTGGATCAAGGAGTACGACCCGCGGTTCAACGTCAAATACCGCGACGACAAGTCCTACCCCTACCTCGCGGTGACCATGGGGGAGGAGTTCCCCCGGGTCCAGGTGCTGCGCGGGGCCAGGCGCAAGGGCATCCGCTACTTCGGCCCCTACTCCCACGCCTGGGCGATCAGGGAGACGGTCGACCTGCTGCTACGGGTGTTCCCGATCAGGAGTTGCTCGACGGGGGTGTTCCGGCGGGCCGCGCAGGTCGGGCGCCCCTGCCTGCTGGGTTACATCGACAAGTGCTCCGCCCCCTGCGTCGGCCGGGTCACCGCCGAGGAGCACCGGAAGCTGGCCGAGGACTTCTGCGAGTTCATGGCCGGCAACACCGGCCGGTTCGTCAGGCGGCTGGAGCGGGAGATGCGCGAGGCCGCCGTCGAGCAGGAGTACGAGCGGGCGGCCAGGCTGCGCGACGACATCCAGGCCCTGCAGCGGGCGATGGAGAAGCAGGCGGTGGTCCTGGGCGACAACACCGACTGCGACGTGATCGCCCTGGCGGAGGATCCGCTGGAGGCCGCCGTCCAGGTCTTCTACGTCCGCGACGGGCGCATCAAGGGCCAGCGCGGCTGGGTGGTGGACAAGGTCGAGGAGGCCACGCCGGGCGAGCTGGTCGAGCAGTTCCTCCTGCAGATGTACGGTGACGCGGCCGCCGAGGCGTTGCCCAGGGAGGTGCTGGTTCCCGTCCTGCCGCCCGACGCGGAGGCGGTTTCCGAGCTGCTCGGCGAGCACCGCGGGGCCAGGGTGGAGATCAGGGTTCCGCAGCGTGGCGACAAGAGGTCGCTGATGGAGACCGTCGAGCGCAACGCCGCGGAGTCCCTGAAGCAGCACAAGCTCAGGCGGGCCGGCGACCTGACCGCGCGGAGCAGGGCGCTGCAGGAGGTCGCCGACGCCCTCGACCTGGATCAGGTGCCGCTCCGCATCGAGTGCTACGACGTCTCCCACATGCAGGGCACCAACGTGGTGGCCTCCATGGTGGTGTTCGAGGACGGCCTGGCCCGCAAGAGCGAGTACCGCAGGTTCTCCGTGCGCTCCGCCGAGGGCGACGTCGCCTCCATCTACGAGGTGATCTCACGCCGCTTCAAGCGCTACCTGGAGGAGCGCTCGGTCACCGGGGATCTCGACGCCGACGCCCTGGCAGGACCGGACGAGGGACCAGGGGAGGGGCCGGAGGAGGGGCAGCGGGCGCCGGGCATCGACCCGGAGACCGGCAAGCCGCGCAAGTTCGCCTATCCGCCCAACCTGGTCGTCGTCGACGGCGGCCCCGCGCAGGCCGCGGCGGCCCGCAGGGCCCTCGACGAGCTGGGCGTCGACGACGTGGCGGTGTGCGGCCTGGCCAAGCGGCTGGAGGAGGTCTGGCTGCCCGGCGAGGACCTGCCGGTGATCCTCGCCCGCTCCAGCGAGGCCCTTTACCTTCTCCAGCGGGTGCGCGACGAGGCTCACCGCTTCGCCATCACCTACCATCGATCCAAGCGGTCGAAGAGCATCAAGGAAAGCGCTCTGGACGAGGTTCCCGGACTCGGCCCGGCCCGCAGGCAGGCGTTGATCAAGCATTTCGGATCGGTGAAACGGCTGCGGGAGGCGACCGCGGTGCAGATCTGCGAGGTTCCCGGGATCGGCCCCTCGACGGCCGAGACGATCGTGTCGGTCTTGAAGGGGCAGAACCCATGAGCGAAAGAGAGTCTGCGTTCGTCCTCGTCACCGGAATGTCGGGGGCGGGGCGGAGCACCGCCGCCAAGGCTCTGGAGGACCTGGGGTGGTTTGTCATCGACAACCTGCCACCGGGGCTGCTGTTCGCCATGGCCGAGGAGGCGGGACGGGTCAAACTGGCCGCCGACAAGGTGGCCGCGGTGGTCGACGTGCGCAGCCTGGCCTTCACCAGCGACCTCAACAGTGCCATCGAGGAGCTGGAGGGGCGTGGCGTCGGCGTGCGCGTGGTGTTCCTGGAGGCCAGTGACGAGGAGCTGGTCCGCAGGTTCGAGAACGTCCGCCGCCCGCACCCGCTGCAGAGTGACGGCCGGCTGGTCGACGGGATCGCCCGCGAGCGCGGCATCCTGCGCGAGGTCCGGGCCAACGCCGACCTGGTGATCGACACCTCCAACCTCAACGTCCACGAGCTCCGGGGGAAGATCGTCGCCTTCTTCGGCGGCGAGGACCGGCCGGGCCTGCGGGTCAACGTCGTCTCCTTCGGCTACAAGTACGGCCTGCCCGTCGACGCGGACATGGTCGTCGACTGCCGGTTCCTGCCCAATCCCCACTGGGTTCCCGAACTTCGCCCCATGAACGGTCTGAACACCCCCGTACGGGAGTACGTTCTCAACCAAGCGGGTGCGAAGGAACTTCTCGACGCCTACGACGAGGTGTTCGCCATCATCGCCTCCGGCTACACCCGCGAGGGCAAGAGCTACGCCACGCTCGCCGTCGGCTGCACCGGGGGCAAGCACCGCAGTGTCGCCATGGCCGAGCAGATCGGCGGCCGGCTGCGGGATCGGGGTGGCATGGAGGTGCAGGTAAGCCATCGGGATGTGGGCCGGGAGTGAATGAAGGTCTCAAGGTCGTCGCGCTGGGTGGAGGACACGGGCTGTACGCCTCGCTGTCGGCGCTGCGGAGGGTCACCTCCCGGCTGACGGCGGTGGTCACCGTGGCCGACGACGGAGGCTCCAGTGGCCTCCTGCGCCGTGAGTTCGGCGTGTTGCCCCCGGGAGACCTGAGGATGGCGCTGGCCGCCCTGTGCGGTGACGACGAGTGGGGCCACACCTGGAGTGAGGTCGTCCAGCACCGCTTCCGCAGCGACGGTGACCTGAACGGCCACGCGATCGGCAACCTGCTGATCGTGGCGCTGTGGGAGCGCCTGGGAGACACGGTCGCCGGACTCGACTGGCTCGGCCGGCTGCTCGGCGCGCACGGGCGGGTGCTGCCGATGTCCTCGGTGCCACTCGACATCGCCGCCGAGGTGGAACTGGACGGCCTGGTGAGCACGGTGCGCGGCCAGGTGGCCTGCGCGCTCACCCCCGGCAGGGTCCGGGCCATCTCGCTGGTCCCCGAGGAGCCGCCCGCGTGCCCCGAGGCCGTCGAGGCGGTCCTCGACGCCGACTGGGTGGTGTTCGGCCCCGGCTCGTGGTTCACCAGCGTGCTGCCCCACCTGAAGGTGCCCGAGCTGGCCGAGGCGTTGCACACCACCCGCGCGCGGCGCCTGGTCGCGCTGAACCTCGCCCCCCAGCCGGGGGAGACCGACGGCTTCTCCCCCCAGAAGCACCTGGAGGTGCTGCGCCAGCACGCACCCTCCCTGGAGGTCGACGTGGTCGTCGCGGACATCGGGGTGGCCGACGACTCCGAGGAGCTGGAGAAAGCCGTGGCCGGCCTCGGCGGGCGGCTGGTCCTGGCCTCCGTGGCGGATGAGGACGGCTCGCCGCGACACGATGCACAACGTCTTGCCTCCGTCCTGGACGAGATTTTCCGTGAGAAGCGTTGATCCTGGTCAGCGGTGCTCAGGAGTGCGAGAAACTTCTGTGAGCCCGATTTATCTCGGGCCGCATGGGGTCTGTATGGGGGAGGACGAACGCGCATGGCGATGACAGGTGTGGTCAAGGACGAGCTGAGCAGGCTGACGGTCCTGAAGCCTTGCTGCCGTAAGGCCGAGGTGTCGACGCTGCTGCGGTTCGCGAGCGGGTTGCACCTGGTGAGCGGCCGGATCGTGATCGAGGCCGAGCTTGACACCAATGTCACCGCCCGGCGGCTTATCAAAGACATCGGTGAAGTTTTCGGGCACAAGGCGGAGGTGCTCGTGCTGGCCCCGGCAGGGTTGCGCAAGGGGTCGCGCTACCTCGTGCGGGTCTACCGCGACGGGGAGGCGCTGGCCCGCCAGACCGGCTTGATCGACAACCACGGGCGCCCTGTCCGTGGCCTGCCCCGCCAGGTCGTCGCCGGGGCGGCCTGCGATGCCGAGGCGGCCTGGCGGGGGGCGTTCCTGGCGCACGGCTCGCTCACCGAGCCTGGGCGCTCGATGTCGCTGGAGGTCACCTGCCCGGGGCCCGAGGCGGCGCTCGCGCTGGTCGGGTCGGCGCGGCGGCTGAAGATCCACGCCAAGGCCCGTGAGGTGCGCGGCGTCGACCGGGTGGTGGTCCGTGACGGCGACGCCATCGGCGCGCTGCTGACCAGGCTGGGCGCCCACGACAGCGTGCTGGCCTGGGAGGAGCGGCGGATGCGCCGCGAGGTCCGGGCGACGGCCAACAGGCTGGCCAACTTCGACGACGCCAACCTGCGCCGCTCGGCCCGCGCCGCGGTCGCCGCCGGAGCCAGGGTCCAGCGGGCGCTGGAGATCCTCGGGGAGGAGGCCCCCGAGCACCTGGTGATCGCCGGCCGCCTGCGGGTGGAGCACAAGCAGGCGTCCCTGGAGGAGCTCGGCCAGCTCGCCGACCCGCCCCTGACCAAGGACGCCATCGCCGGTCGCATCCGCCGTCTGCTGGCCATGGCCGACAAGCGCGCTCAGGACATCGGCATCCCCAACACCGAGGCCAACCTCACCGTCGACATGCTGGCCCCCTAGAGAGCCGGTCAAGTAACCGCACAGAGCGTTGATCAACACCAGATGCGGCCAGGCCGACCTGTTGCGACCCGGGTTTACCGAAGGCCGGACACCGCTTGGTCCTTACTTGACCGGTGCTCTAGAAGGGGCCGGTGACAGTCCGGCTCAGGGCTGCTTCCTGGGGGTGAAGTAGTCCACTGACAGTCCGGCTCAGGGCTGCTTCCTGGGGGTGAAGTAGTCCACTGACAGTCCGGCTCAGGGCTGCTTCCTGGGGACGAAGTAGTCCACGCGGTCGGCCTCGTCCGACTGCGGGACGGACGAGGCGGCGTGGGCTTCGCGGGCGGCCTTGACTCTTCTGCTCACGAAGCCGAAGCCCGCGTAGGCGGCGATCGCCCAGAACAACAGTGACTTGGGGGCGCGCCTGAGATCCTCGGGGAAGGCGCTGAGAATCCGGGGCAGGGCCGAGCCGTAGTCGTCGCCCGAGGCTCGTACCCGCTGAAGCCGATGAGCGCGCCGTAGGCCGCGGCACCGACCAGGGCGGCACCGAGCCCGGTAAAAATACCTGGTAGAAGCCCATTTGCCAGATGCGGATCGTTATCTGCCGTGGCAGCTCCTCAAGGGACCGAAGGGGGTTTACGGTGACGAGTCGGGCACTTTACTTGAATGGTGCGATACCTGTTCATGGGGTAAGGAATAACGGACCTCCCCCCTCCGGTGGTCTACACCAATTTAGGTCCGATAAGGTTCGTGGTTGAGGTTTCAGCCCGCCCCAAGTCGCCGGTCCCGATGGACCGGCGCATCGACGTACGAGGAGATCGGCACCGTGACCATCCGCGTAGGCGTCAACGGATTCGGCCGCATCGGCCGCAACTTCTGGCGCGCGGTCGCTGCCAGCGGCAAGGACATCGAGATCGTGGCGGTCAACGACCTGACCGACAACGCCACGCTCGCCCACCTGCTGAAGTACGACAGCATTCTGGGCCGCCTGCCGTACGAGGTGAAGAGCACCGCCGACGAGATCATCGTGGACGGCAAGACCATCAAGGCCTTCGCCGAGCGCGACCCCGCCAAGCTGCCCTGGGGCGACCTGGGCGTGGACGTCGTGGTGGAGTCGACCGGCTTCTTCACCGACGCCAACAAGGCCCGCGTGCACGCCGAGAACGGCGCCAAGAAGGTCATCATCTCGGCTCCGGCCAAGAACGAGGACGTCACCGTCGTGATGGGCGTCAACCACGACAAGTACGACCCGGCCAAGCACACGGTCATCTCCAACGCCTCCTGCACCACCAACTGCCTGGCGCCGATGGCCAAGGTCCTCAACGACACCTTCGGTATCGAGAAGGGTCTGATGACCACCATCCACGCCTACACGCAGGACCAGAACCTGCAGGACGCCCCGCACAGCGACCTGCGCCGCGCCCGCGCCGCCGCGATCAACATCGTGCCGACCTCGACCGGTGCGGCCAAGGCCATCGGCCTGGTGCTGCCCGAGCTCAAGGGCAAGCTCGACGGCTTCGCACTGCGCGTGCCGATCCCCACCGGCTCGGCCACCGACCTCACCGTCGAGGTCGGCCGCGACACCACGGTCGAGGAGGTCAACGCCGCGATCAAGGCCGCGGCCGAGGGCGAGCTCAAGGGCTACCTCACCTACACCGAGGACCCGATCGTCTCCTCCGACATCGTCACCGACCCCTCGTCCTGCATCTTCGACTCCGCCCTCACCAAGGTGATCGGCAACCAGGTCAAGGTCGTCGGCTGGTACGACAACGAGTGGGGCTACTCCAACCGTCTCGTGGACCTCATCGAGCTGGTCGGCGCCGACCTCTGATGAAGGACATCTCCGAGTTCGACGTGGACGGTCGGCGCGTCCTGGTACGCGCCGACCTCAACGTCCCCCTGGCGGGGGACGTCATCACCGACGACGGCCGCATCCGCGCCTCGGTGCCGACGATCGAGGAACTCGCCCGCAGGGGCGCCCGCGTGATCGTCGTCGCGCACCTGGGGCGCCCCAAGGGCAAGCCGAACCCGGAATACTCCCTGGCCCCCGTCGCAAGGCGGCTGGGTGAGCTCCTGGGCGCGGATGTCGCCTTCGCGACCGACGTGGTCGGGAAGTCGGCCCAGGACGTCGTGGAGGCGCTTCAGGACGGCCAGGTGGCCCTGCTGGAGAACCTGCGCTTCGAGCCCGGCGAGGAGTCCAAGGACGACGCCGAGCGGGCCGAGTTCGCGGCCAGGCTGGCCGCCCTCGCCGACCTCTACGTGGGCGACGGCTTCGGCGCGGTGCACCGCAGGCACGCCAGCGTCTACGACGTGCCCGCTCTGCTGCCGCACGCCGCGGGCCGGCTGGTCCTGGCCGAGGTCGAGGTGCTCAGGAAACTGACCGAGACCACCGAGCGGCCGTACGTCGTGGTGCTGGGCGGCGCGAAGGTCTCCGACAAGCTCGGGGTCATCGGCAACCTGCTCACCAAGGTCGACAGGCTTCTCATCGGCGGCGGCATGGCCTACACCTTCCTGAAGGCCCA
Organism: Streptosporangium sp. NBC_01755; assembly: GCF_035917995.1. NCBI lineage: Bacteria > Bacillati > Actinomycetota > Actinomycetes > Streptosporangiales > Streptosporangiaceae > Streptosporangium > Streptosporangium sp. NBC_01755. The sequence continues at coordinate 6,826,636 of NZ_CP109131.1, forward strand.
GGGGTACGAGGTGGGCGGGTCGCTGCTTCAGGAGGACCAGCTCGACCAGGTGCGGGGCTTCCTGAACGAGGCGGCCAAGCGCGGCGTGCAGCTCATCCTGCCGGTCGACGTGCTGGCGGCCACCGAGTTCGCCGAGGACGCCGAGTACGAGGTGGTCGACGCCACCGCGATCCCGGCCGACCGCCAGGGCCTCGACATCGGCCCGCGCACCCGCGAGCTGTTCGCGGGCAAGCTGGCCGACGCCGAGACCGTGTTCTGGAACGGCCCGATGGGCGTCTTCGAGTTCGAGGCGTTCTCCGGCGGAACCCGTGCGGTCGCCGAGGCGTTGATCGGTTCGAAGGCCTTCACGGTCGTCGGCGGGGGAGACTCGGCCGCCGCCGTGCGCAGGCTCGGCCTGCCCGAGGACGGGTTCTCGCACATCTCCACCGGTGGCGGGGCCAGCCTGGAATACCTGGAGGGCAAGACCCTCCCCGGACTCGTGGCGCTGGAGAGGTAGAAGTAAGATGAGCACAGCTCGCAAGCCGCTCATGGCCGGCAACTGGAAGATGAACCTCAACCACCTTGAGGCCATCGCCCACACCCAGAAGCTCGCCTTCGCGCTGGGTGACAAGGACTTCGACAGGGTCGACGTGGCCGTGCTGCCGCCCTTCACCGACCTGCGCAGTGTGCAGACCCTGGTGGACGGTGACAAGCTGCGGATCCTCTACGGTTCCCAGGACCTGTCGCAGCACGACGGCGGCGCCTACACCGGCGAGATCTCCGGGGCCATGCTCGCCAAGCTCGGTTGCACCTTCGCCACGATCGGGCACTCCGAGCGCCGCCAGTACCACCGCGAGGACGACGACGTCGTCAACGCCAAGGTGCAGGCGGCCTACCGGCACTCGCTCACCCCCATCCTGTGCGTGGGGGAGGGGCTGCCGGTGCGCCAGGCGGGCGGCCAGGTGGCCTTCAGCGTCGCGCAGCTCGAAGGGGCGCTTCGCAAGGTCACCACCGAGCAGGTCGCCTCCATCGTGCTCGCCTACGAGCCGGTATGGGCGATCGGCACCGGCGAGGTGGCCACCCCTGACGACGCGCAGGAGGTCTGCGGGGCGCTCCGGGAGCGACTCGCCGAGCTGTACGACGCCGAAGTGGCCGCTGGGGTCCGTATCCTTTACGGTGGGTCGGTCAAGTCTGACAACATCGCGGGCATCATGGCACAGCCCGATGTCGACGGTGCCCTGGTCGGTGGCGCGAGCCTCGACGCCGGGGAATTTGTCAAGATTTGCCGTCTTGGCGAATTGTCGAGTTGACTGGTCCATTCGGGGGGCGTGATTTGACAACACGTCATACCCTCTTAGAGCAGGTTTGAATCGTCACGCCTCTGGCGTACACAAGGGTCGTGCCCGGACGCGGGACACGCGCACATAGGGAACAGGTCAACGGTGACAATCGGAATCTCCATCGCCCTCATCCTGTCGAGCTTGCTGATGATGCTGCTCGTCCTGCTCCACAAGGGCAAGGGCGGCGGTCTCTCGGATCTGTTCGGTGGCGGTTTCTCGTCGTCGTTCGGAGGCTCCTCCGTGGTGGAGCGCAACCTTGACAGGCTCACCGTCATCACCGGTGTGGTCTGGTTCATCTGCATCATCGCGCTGGGCCTGCTCCTGAGGCCCTGACCTGGCTTCGACAGGCGTGACAGTGGTTCAGTCCCCGCATCCCCAAGCGGCGGGGCCATCGAGCGAGGAGTTCATCCGTGGGTAGTGGCAACGCGATCCGTGGCAGCCGTGTCGGTGCCGGCCCGATGGGGGAGGCGGAGCGTGGCGAGGCGGCCCCCCGCGTGCGGGTCCCTTTCTGGTGCGCGAACATGCATGAGACGCGCCCCAGTTTCGCCAGCGACGCGGCCGTTCCCGAGTTCTGGGACTGCCCCCGGTGTGGTCTCCCCGCAGGTCAGGACGAGGCCAACCCGCCCGCGCCGCCGCGTAACGAGCCTTACAAGACGCACCTCGCGTATGTGAAGGAGCGTCGCAGCGACAAGGACGGTGCGCAGATCCTGGCTGAGGCCCTGGAGCGGCTGCGCTCCTCCTCGCGCCCGATCTACTAGCCGCTCGGTCACAGCACGACCCCGGAAGGCCCCCGTGGAACTCATCCGCGGGGGCCTTCCGCATGCCCGGCGGCTCACCGAACGGTCGGTCTCGGAACACAGGCGCAGGTGACCGTCCGAGATCGTCGATCCGGACAGACCCGCTGTGGCGCCGGCGCGGGTGTCTGTCAGGCGGGCCACTCGGGGGTCCGCCCGCTGTAAGTGATGACGAGCAAGATATCTTTGACCTGTTCCTGCTGGAAGAGGGCGGTCACCGGTTCCTCGTTCGGAAGCGCAAGCTCCCATATGCCGGTGGGGGTTCGGCCGACCATGCCGGACCAGCTTCCGGCATTGCCGCGGCGAGTGCTGACGATCCCCTCGACCGACACGGCGCCACCGCCCACAGGTCCTGCCGCGTCGCTGTCGGTGAAGCGCAGATGGGTCACCGGTATCTCGTCGGTCACGCCGTCGGCACGGGCGAAGTACAGCGCGATCTGCTGGATCCTGAGCTCGTCGATGTTAGGTGGGAAGTCATCGCGCGCGGTGGCGAAACGCACGACCATCGGTGTGCTGCTCAGCTCGGGGTTGTTGAGGTCGTACCACTGATCGCTGAGTTCGTGGCGGAAGCTGAACGGGCGGTCGGCGCTGAACGTGCGGTTGATCGTCGACAGCACGCGCTGCCGATGGTCACTGCTGTCCAGGGCGGTGTATTCGATGGTGAGCAGGACATCCGCGATGGAGCGGTAGTCGAACCGGTTGGCCGCTCGCGGCATACGCAGTTCCCAGGTGGTCTCGACACCGATGCCCTCGAAGGGATTGCGTAGGGCGCTCTGTGCTTCCAGTTCGAAGAGCCCGGTGGCGTCGCGGGGGGAGGTCAGCGCGATGGAATCAGGGCCCTGCTGGAGGGTGACGGTCTGGAAGGCCGGGGGCCCGAGGACGACACGGGAGGAACGACTCGAGGTGAGGGTGGCGTGTATCCCGTCGACCGCGGGGACGAGCGCGATCACAGAGAGTCGCACGCGGTGGACGAGACACAGGTAGTGTCCGGGGAAATCCTGGTCGAACAGGGTGAGGGGAGTCGCGAAGAGCAGTACTCCCGTGTTGAGGAAGCGCTGGAACTCTGCGGGAGCCAGGCGGCTGAGTGAGATCGTCTTGGTGAGTTGGAGTTTGCGGACGGCGGTTTCGAGGGCGTACTGGTCCAGGCGGGTGATGTCGGCTGCCAGCCGGAGTGAACCGGTGATACCCCGCCGATCTGGACCGTCTCCCGGGCTCACTGCGGTGCCGGTGTCGTGCGAGGGCTCCCAATAGTCGGCCTGGATCACCGGTGGCGGGGTCTCCTGGCGTTCGAAGGCCAGTTGTTCGGCCGCGAGTTGAGCCGTGGCGGTGGCCTGTTGGAGGAAGTAGCGGTAAACGCCTTCCAGCGTTCGGCCGAGCCAGTCGTAGAACTCGACGTTGGTGAACTTGGTGGCGAGGAACTCGGCGGTGGCCTCGGCGTGCTCGGTGTGCAGCTCCGCGATTACGCGTTCCTGGCCGAGCACACGCACGTGGTCCTCGGCCAGACGGATCTGCTGTTCGCCGATGCGCACGTCCTGCATGGCAAGCGTGCGCTGGAACGCCCAATCCTGGGCTCGCCGTTCATAGCTGGCCAGCGTGGACAGGATGGAGGCGGTGGTGCTGCTGCTCGCGGCGAGTGAGGACAGGCCGCCGGCGACGGCCCCGGCGCTCCCCTGCGGGCTGTAAGCGATCGACACCCCGGACGGGAAGCCGGCGGATATGGATGCCGGTAGCGCCGCCGCGACGAAACTCGTGATCGACGAGGCGAGTTGTAGCGCGGCCGTGGTGTACAGCAGACCGAGACTTGCCTGCTCCAGGCCGGTGACCCCCTCCTCCAGCAGGCTGTCGAAGTGATCGGCCTGGAGCTGCGCACGCTGTTGCTGCAACTCGGCCAGCCGGACCCCGTCCTGTGCCTCCCCGACCCGCAGGTCCTGCAAGGTGACCCCGGCCCTGGCCATGGCGATGTCCTGCCGGGCCTTGAGCAGGTTGTACGCCTCGGCGTCACGCTTTTCGACAGCCGCCAGCAGCGCCGACTCGACCTGCTGGGCCTGTGCGACGAGCTGTTTGGCCCGCTCGACAAGGGTCGCGTAGCGGTACGGTGTCGGAGTCCGCGGGCGAACCGATGGAAGAACGAGCTGACCTCCCGCACCGATGGCGGGCAACCCGCCGACGGCATCCGTGGGAGCGGCGTAGGGCTCAAGCCTGCGCAGCGCGCCGGAGATGTTCCGGCAGTTACGCAGCTTGTAGAGATTCAGCTCGGCGTGCAGACGCAATGCCCGTAGGACCGGATTGGGTGGTACGCAGAACCGGAACGAAGGCGCGGGCACGAGCACAGATATCAGATATCGGCTGGAGATATCTCTCTTGACCTTGGCCAACGGGCTGCCGCGTAGGACTGTGCCGATGAGCCGCTCATACGTCGATGACGTCGCCACGGCGTCGTCCACCGGCACCGTCGTCAGCGGAGCCGCCAGCCAGGGCAGTTCCTCCTGTTCGAGCGCCGCCGCATCCTTGCCGGTGGCCTGCTCGACGGCCTGCCGGTAGGCACTCGCTGCGGCTTCCGCCGTGCGGCGTGCGGCCGGCTCAAGCTCCGGCACGGCCAGCAGGGCGAGCTGGAGCCGCGCGTGATCGACGGCCTTGCCGTCCAGCACCTGTCCCAGATCGAGGGCGGAGGGCATCGCGGCCTTCGCGGTGTTCACGGCGTCCATGGCGGCGGAGACGCGTTCCGCGAGCGTCCCCGCCCCCGACATGGCGGTGCGAACATCCGAGACCGCTCTGCGCAGGATCTTCATGTCACCGATGGAGGACAGTTCCCGGCGAATTGTGATCCACACGGTCTCCCACTCGGCTTCCCCGACCTCGATGTCGAGAGTGCCGACAAGCTCGTCGCATGCTCCTGGCGCCTGCCGGAGCTCCGGGGCGTCAAGCAATTCCAGCACTGTCATGTACAGGGTGCGGGCTCGGGGAATCGACTCGGAGGTGTCTCGGGTGAATTCCGCGTCCGCGAACTCCAGCAGGCAACGGATGATCGACAGCAACGTGAAGCGGGTGGCCGTGCCGGCTCGGACCCCGGCGATCGCGTGGGGGTCGAGCGGGTCCAGCAGCCAGTCGTCGGCTCGGCCGTAGACGGCCGACAGCGACTCCTCCCGAACGAGACCGGGATAGATCTTCCGCTGTCCGGAGGGCGCTGTGAAGTCGTACACCGTGCGGAACCAGTCGAGCGCCGAGACGTGCTGACCGTGTCGCTGCAGTTCCTGGGCAAGCAGGATCGGGATGTGATACCAGGCCTCCTGTAGGTATGTCAGGATCGAAGCGGAATGTCCGGTAGTGGCGTCGAACACCGACGACATCGTGGCGGCACGCAATCGCAGCTCTTCGCTGGAAAGCCGTTCCGTGAGATGGAAAGGCCCCGCTACGGCCGGGTTGACGGTGACGGGCGCCTGCTCGGCCAGCGTATCGCCGCCGCGTTCGAGGCGGACGAGGGTGATCCCGGCCTGTCCTAGCTTCTTCTGCCGAGCGTGCAGGCGGCCCGGGTTGCCGCCCGCCGCGGGAGCGATGCGCGGTGCCCCGGTCGCGTACCCGAATTCGGCACCTTTTTCGCGGTAGCCGCGGTTGGGGAACGGAACCGGGGCCCGAACGCTCGCGGCGTCCTCCCCCCTGGGATAACCGAAAATCCGCAGGATGACCTGGCTGAGTGACTGCTTGGCGAACTCCCGGACGAGATCGTCAGCGTGCTTCCAGGCGCGCCAGGCGGGTTTGTCGAGCCGTGCCTCCACCGCCTGTACGTAGACCCTGGCGCGTTCCCGGTAGTAGCTGCCGAACAGCGTGCCGAGCAGGCCCTGGAACATGCTTGAGGACTGGGGGAGGTTGAGGAACTGCCACAGGGTCAGGCCCTGGAACAGGGATCCGTCGGTGATCACGATGTTGTTCAGTGATACCCCGGGTACCTGTGTCAGCCATAGTTGCAGGTCGCTGAGCCGCCAAATGCCGATGCCCAGATCAGGTGTCGACCCGGCGCTGATCCGGACGCCGGCTGTCGCGGATCCCTGCTGAAGGAACAGGAAGAGATCTCCGTTCGGCCAGGGGACCGCCCCGGCGAAGCGCCCGGATCCGCCGGACCGCCACCGGCCGTCGTCGCCGCGCCCATACAGCCGGTACCAGACGGTGTTGCCGTACTGCTGCAGCCTGCCGGACTCGACGATCAAGTAGAACTGGTCCGGGCTGGTTTCGATCATCGCGCTGATCGCGCGGAACTCACGCCCGCGGCTTGGCGTGACCAGCAGTCTCCAGTCGTCCTCGGCCCAGCCACCGAGGTCCAGGTCGAGGCGGTGACTCCACACCGACCCGTCGGGCACCCGCATGACCAGCCGGGGTGGCAGGGAGTCGTCGGTGCTCTGCGCGACCACGGCGGTGAAGTAGACCGCTTCCTGTCCGTCGTCCCGGTCGCACAGGTCCAAGGGCACCGCGTCCGACCACGTCCCCGAGGACAGGTCGAGCTTGACCAGCTTCAGCGCCTGCCTCGCGTTGTCCTGGACCCGCGCGAACAGGCAGACGAAGCGCTGGTCCGGCCCGACTCGCGCCGGGGCCGCGCCGACCAGGTCGATCACATGGTCGAGGCCCTCGACCTTTCGCCAGAACGTCTGCGCGTCACCGTCGGGCGCGGCCGGGTCGTAGACCGACCAGTACACCGCGCCGGTCTTGCCGCCCCGGGCGAACAGGTGCGTCATGCGCCGGTCGTCACCGTCCACCGGTTCCCGGCCGACCGCCCGTAACGCCGTCACGGCATGGCAGATCGGGCCGAGCCGCAGCGTGCACACGTCCTGGAAATAGCCCGCGTACGCCGACGCGGCCTCGCGTGCCATCGGCGGTGTCAGACGGCGGCCCGCCCGAAGCTGGGTGACGATCTCCCGGAAGGCGGGGGTCTGACGGCGTCGCAGGGTGGGAATGAGGACGTTCTCCGGGTACATGTGCACGAACATGGCCGCCCGCCAGGCGGCGTAAGAACCGATCCACCTCCATTCCTGGTCGAAATCGTCGGCGACCGGCAGCAGGCCGGGGTAGGTGTCACGGAGCTGACCTGTTCGCAGCCCGAACAGCATCCCCTGCAGGGTCTCGATCGCCTGGGCGACGCGTGTGGTCTTCTGACAGCCCGCGACGGCGGCGTCGATCAGCAGCCGGTCGGTGACGGCCTTGGCCTTGCTCGACAGATCGTTACCGGGCAGGTCGGAGGCGAGGACGAGCGCATCACGCAACCGCGGCAGGGTGGCCTCCTCCACGGCGTCGACGACACGCGAGAACCCCCTGCGGGCGGACAGCTCCTGGTCGACGCGGGCGCCGAGGACGGCTTCCCAGGCGCGGCGGTTCGCCTGGGACGACAGCCACGCGGGCAGCTCGGGTGTGCCGGAGCGGATCACGAAATGATCGGGGCCGACGAACAGGCCGGCTGCCTGTTCCCGCGCACGCCATTCGGCGCGGCGGCGAAGCTTCCCCACCTGGGCGAGGATCGCGTCCACCCCGGCCCATTCGGCATCCAGGACGGGCAACCCGGCGAGCACCAGATCGCGGACCCGCAGGAGATGGGCCAGGCTGCCGGGGGTCAGGTCCAGCTGGGCGAGCCGCGTCCCCACCGCACCACCGCTTTGCCGTTCGGCGGCCAGCGCGACCAGCTCGTCCAAGGGAACGCCGACCGCACGGAGTACCGCGTCGGAGAGCCCCGTCATGGGGTCGGCGGCTCCTTCCCGCACTGTTCTCAGGCCGCTCAACTCGCTGTCCACCCACGTACGGCGTGCCCGCCAGATGTCGTACGGCAGCTGCCCGGCACGTGGGTCACGCAGATCGGCAGGTCCGATCAGGTCAGGGTCGACGGAGGGGGGCCGGGTCCGGGTGCGCAGGGCGCGTTCCCAGTCGGCGCGGGACTGAGCGGTGGCTCGCCACGGCGGCAGCTTGGCCTTGCGCGTCTGCCAGGGCTGTAGACCGGCCGCCGTCTCGGCCGCCGTCCAGCCGGGTAACTCACGCCTGTCCTTCTGGGCGCGGGTGAGCAACGCGACCGCCTCATTCCACTCGGCCGCCGTCGGTCGCTGCGCGGGCGTCGCCGACAGGGCCTTGGCTCTGATCAGCATCAGCCGGCCGAAGTTCTGCACGGTCAGGTGCAGATCTTGGACGACGTTCCGCTCGGCGGCGGCGACCACGGCGGGGTCGGGACTGCCGAGCCGGTTCTGCAGGGCGTCGAGGTCGTGCGGGAGGGGATCGCCCGGGTCGGGATCACCGAGCGCGTGGCTCAGCATGGCGTCGATCCCACCCGTCTCCCGGGCGCCCAGCAGTTCTTCGGCGATCTCCTCAAGGCGGGTGCCGCGCTGCCGCCACAGCGCTCGCGCCTTCCGGCCTGCCGTGACGTCGGGCAGATCGTCGATCGCCACCACGGTGGGGTCGACCATCGGAAGCCCCGCGGGAGGGATGGGCGGCCACTGCCCCTCCTCCGGCGGGCGCGCGGCCGGCCAGAAGTCCATGCCACCGAGCCGGATCGCGACCGCCTGTTCCTCGTCGCACCAGGCCGTCGCCAATGCCGTCTTCCGCGCCTGTACCAGGATGGACCGCACGTCGCCGCACAGCTCCTCCGTCACCGGCGTTTCCCGCTGGTCGGTGCCGTTGAGCGCGTCCTGTGCGTAGATCTGTGCGAGCCTGGTGAACGCCTCGGGGGGCAGACGTAGATCGGTGGCGATGCGCCGACGGGCCGCCGCCGCGTCGGCGGGCCGGGCCAGGGCGCGCAGCAGAGCGGGGAAGTCACCCGGCAGAGTGGTCGCCGCCCATGGGACGACACCGATGTCCCCGCCCGCGGCCGGATAGCCGACCTGCTGGTACATCGCCGCCAGCATGGCGGCCAGGTCGGGGACCTGCTGTCCACGTCTGTCCGTGGTCATCGCCAGAAAGGCGGCCAGTTGATCCGTCACCCATGTGTGGCGCCGCAGCCATAGGTCGAACGCACCGTCCTGTGCCGCGACTCCCGCCTTGGCCTGCGGGGAGCGGAAGTCGTCAGGGCCGACGACGTCGGGATCCACGACCGGCGTGTCCTCAGGAAGATCGGCAGGCCACTCTTCCGCCTGCCACAGCACACGCAGGTGGGCCAACTGCCAGACGAGCAGTTCGGGATCGGGGCGGGCGACGAGAGGATCGCGGGTGGTATCGGCCAGACCGAACAGCCGTTCAAGGACCTCTTCGGTAAGCGCGTTGGCGGTGCCTGGAGCGGCGGCGGGGTCGCGGAGCAGCCGGTCGAGGGCATCCGGCCGCGGACCCGTCAAGGTGATGCCCAGCCGATCGGCCAGCGCCGCGCGACGCGCGGATTCAGCGGTGCGGGCCAGGCGGATCTCTTCGAAGCTCGACCCCCATCTGCTCAGCAGCTCCTGGTAGGCGGCCAGCCTCCAAGCGCGTTCCGCGCCGTCCAGCACCGCGCGGCTTCCAGGGGCCGGCGGGTGGGCGGCCAGGTAGGCCCGCATCACCTCGACGCAGATCCGGGCCTGCCGTACCTCCTCATCGGCGGCAGCGCAGTCAGCGGGCAGCCGTGCGAAGGGCTGCAGGAACGTGTCCGCCAAGTAGTCGCGAGTGATGGGCTTGCCGTCGAGTTCGACGTGCGCCAGGACATAGTCGAGGAGGTCGGCCAGGTAGGCCAGTGGGCCGACAGCGGTCTCGCAGTCCCGGCAGCCACAGGCGGCCTTCTCCGCCGCATGGGACGCGGCCGTCTGAGCGACGGCCGTCAGCCGGCTCGACTGCCCGCCCGCCACCGTGCCGAGGAGATCAAGGACCACGTTGCCGGAGAAGCCCGTCCAGGCCTTGGCCGCGGCATGCAGCTGCACCGCTTTGAAGGAGCCCATGATCTCGGCGGAGGCCTGGACGAAGCCGGTCCTCGACGCCGCGGCGATACTCGCAGGCCCGGTGTAGCCCTTTTCGATCAGAACGGCGTTCACCTTCATGTCCGGCGAGATCGCATGTAGCGAGGCGTGCGCGTCGAGGAGTGACACCGACGAATCCCCCTCAGGCACCGGAAGGCCGGCGAGTAGCCCTAGTCCGCCTGCTCGGCGGATATCCGCCAGACCGTGCACGTCCCTGTTCGCGAGATCATCCAGCAGGCCGTCAGGCAGATCGATGTGGAGCGTGCCCGCCAGATCCGCGAGGGGGACATCCGGCCGGACCTCTTCCGGTACGGCCACCCTCACGTCGAGCGCGACCTCCTGCACCACCGGGAAGGAGATCTCCGCCGCGTACCGCTCGACTCCGTCAAGGTCGGTGACATACAACGCCAGCCGACGGGTGGCGCCAGGCGCGTCACCCAGCCCGGGGGGCGCGTTGTAGGTGAAGGCGAACACGCCGCGGTTCCCGCTCGTGTCCCGCCCGAGATCACGAGGTGGTGACGCGTCCAGGTCATGGGCCTGTACGGCGAAGCCGGCCAGACCGGCATCCGACCGTTCGCCGACCAGCCGTCCCACCGCCTGGTAGGCGGCCAGCCGCTCCTGCTCGGTCACCTTCGGTGTCGCCTGCGACCGCCGCAGGATGTCGATGATCTCATCGAGGCGGTGTCGCAGTTCCTGCGGAACGATACCGCCGGTGATCGCGTTCTCCAGCGCCGCTCGCAGCTCGCCGAGATCGTGTTTCAGCAAGGACCCCAGCTCGGTGGGCAGGCCCACCCGGCCGAAGCCGTAGCACGCCTCGACCGGAATGCCGGCCTCCCCGGCCATCCCGGCCGCGTGGACGAGCAACTGCACCTGATCTCTGGGGACGCCGGTCTCGCCCACCAGGAACTCCACGTCCTCGGTGGTGAGCTCGGCGGGGTCCACACCGTCCAGCACCGGATCGAGCAGCTCACGCAGTTCCTCGTACTCGGACCGAGGGGCGGCGTCCCGCACACTGATGATCACGTTGAGGACGGCATCGGCGGGCGCGTCGAAGAGGGTCTCGGAGTGGCCGATCTCGTTTCCCCGCTCATCCAGAACGCGGACGACCAGGTCGGCGCTACCCTCCTCGCCCTGGATGAACCGATCGGCCTGGTAGGCGATCCGGTAGTGCCCGCCGTCCGCGGACACCGTCTCCCCGAGCGGTTCCTCTCGGCGTAGATCCCGGTCGGCGGCCCGCACCCGGACCGCGTCGACCGGCTCTCCGGACTCCCGCAGCACCTGCCCCCGGACGATCAGACTTCCCCGTTCGTCGACCGCCGCGTTGATCCGCCGGGCGGTCTCCACGTCGACCCGTCCCGTCACGGTGAGCCCGGCATCGCGCTGGAGCTGCGACACCGCGCTCCGCGTTGACTTCCCGAACTGCTTCTCCGCGATTTCTCCGGAGCCGATGTCGAACCCGAGAAGTTTCAGCTCCTGATGGAGCAGAGCCACATCATCGCCGTGCAGCCCGAATTCCAGCTCTCGCCCTTGCAGATTCATGATGCTCCGTGTCGGTTCTCATCCACGGCCGAATGCGTTGACCTGCGGCAACGGATAATCACCCGCTGGTGACACGCCGCCCATTTGATTGTTCTCAAGCAGATGAATTTTGACGTCAATATGTGCGGATATGTCTTGATATTCCTCATCGGATAGTGGCTCCCACCGATCATTTGTCAGCAGTGAGGCGCCGCCTTTTGCGATGTTATCCGGATGGTTGGTCTGCCAGCCATGGTGGGCCTTGTCCAAAAAGGACTTGATGCCCTTCAGGGAGTCAGGAGTACTGCTTCGGGAGATTAGCTCGTCAATATAGAGGAACTTCCCCTGGTAGGGAGAAGGCCTTCCTGGGCGTGCGGCCTCCAGACCGGACTGATTGCCTTCGATTCCCGCCGTGGCACCCGATGTCGGGCCGCGGATTATTCTGATGGACTTGCTGTACCATTCATTGCGCCAGAATTTCTGCCAGTCCGTATCGAATCTCTTGAAACCCTCTCTGATCTCGGCCCATCTGTTCAATTCCCCGATGATATCGAGAGCGGCGCCGATCCTGATTCCTCTCCTGCTTCCCATCGACGGTAAGGCCGGACCCGGTGAAGCGCCGATCGGCAAGCCGCCGGAGTTTATGAAGTCGCCTGGAAGTTCGGGCCCGTATATGGGGATTCCAGGAGAGGTGGATCCACCGGATCGCCGCGCTGCAGGTGAGGGTGGAGCGCTTCCGGCAGGCTTGGGTAAGGCGTTCAGGTGTTGTTCGAGATTTTGCTTCTCAGATTTTTGCTGGCCGTTGTCAACTCGACCCTCGGCCCAGCGGATCACGCGAGACCTGGAGCGATCTACGTCTGTTTCCCCCCGCCCATCTTCGTCGATATTCCTGAGCGTGTTCGCATTGACGAACTGGTAGAGATTCAAGTGGTCTGCTGGACCTGAAGGATCTGGAGAGACCCACCTCCCGAGCCACGGGGCGTAGTAGCGGGCGCCGTGATAATTGAGGCCGTTTTCCAGGTCGCGCTCCTTGCCGGTGAAGCGGTAGCGCTTGCGGAAGAAGCCGCCGAAGCTGGTCTCGCCCCAGGGGGTGTACTCCTCCCGGTTGATCCACTGACCGGTGTCATCCACGACCACGTTGCCGCTGCCGAGATGGTCACCCAGGTGATACGTGGTCGCCGGGGTGTGGTCGCCCGCGGGGGCGGGGCCGAGGCGGACGATCGCGATCCGGTGGCGGCCGTCCATGACATGAACGAGCGTGTGCTCGTCGGTCAGCTGACCGGCCCGGAGTGTGCCGTGGTGTTCGAAGGCGGTGCCCGCGTACGTGGTGGTCCGCACGGTGCCGCCCTGCTCACGGACGATCTTCTTCACCCGGCGCCCGGCGCTGTCGTACAGGTAGTGGGCGTACGGTGTGGGCTCGCCGGTGCCGTCCTGGTTGCGGAAGGAGCGCAAGCGGTCGGCATGGTCCCATTCCAGACACCGGGAGAGCGTCTCGCCGACGAGGTTCCCGGCCGCGTCGTAGGCGTAGTCGGTGGTCGTCTGGCCTGAGCTGACGGTGCGGAGGCGGTTGTCGTCCGGCTGGTCGGGATCGGTGCCGGTGAGCTGGAATCGCCGGACGAAGGTGGTCACTCCCTGCTGGGGCAGACCTGCTCGATGACGGAGCTCACGTAGGTTGCCCGCGGCGTCGTACCGGTAGCTCTCCAGGTAAGGACGGGTGGCGGTCGGATCGATGCCTCTGGGCGTGTCGAGCCACGGTTCAGGAGCGCCGGGCAGGGCCGCCTCCCGGCCGCTGGCCGTGCTGAGCCGGTAGATGGGTTCGTAGGTGAAGTCCCGGTTCAGCCAGTTCTGTGCGTTGATGCCGCCGAGAGCAGGCCGGCCGGGGACGCCGCTGCCCGGCGTACGGTCGCGGAGTCGCAGCAGATTACCCGCCAGGTCGTAGGAGTAGCTCAGGTCCTGTAAGGGGGCTCCGGCCGGGTGATGGTCACCGTCGGTGAGAACCGTGAACGGCTCACTGCGCAGCCGGGAGAGCCGGAAGGTGACGGGGTCGTAGGCGCAGCGGGTCATCAGGTCGTTGCCGTAGGCGATCAGGACCCGCTGCCCCCTGGCGTTGTGGGCGATGCGCCTGACGAGCGTGGCCCCGTTGAGCTCCAGCCCTTCCAACGCTCCGGCCCGGTTGTAGGCGTGGGTCAGCTCGGCGGCCGGGCCGGCGGCTCCTCGCTCGTGCCGGATCACGCGGGGACGGTTCAGCGCGTCGAAGGTCGTCGTGGTGCGCAGCGCGGCATCCTCGGGATCGAGAAGTGCCGCCGCGTGCTGGGCGAGGGTGTTGCCCGGCGGTGGCTCCCAGTCCATCCGCCAGGTGCTGACCCGCCAGTCGGCCGGTGGCGGGTCGAAGACCGTCAGGATGGTGCTGTCGGCCACCGGGCGGCGGGTTTCGGTGACGCGATTTCCCTTGAAGTCATAGGCGGCGACGGTTACCAGGCCCGCCTCGTCGTAGTGCCGGTGCACCCGGCCCAGCAGGTGCGAGGAGGCGGCGTCATCAAGACCGGTGTCGACGGCGTCCCCATACATCACCAGCTCGCGTAAGGTGACGGGCTCGGGGGTGGCGTCACGTGCCCACATCCGCACTCGTCGCTGTCGTACGTCGTAGGCGTACAGGGTCAGGGGGCCTTTGTTCCCGTCGGCGACCGACTCCTCGATGACGTTCCCGGCCGCGTCGAGAACCCGGTGACGCTGCCCGGAGTCGAGACCGTCCATGCGTAATCGGTGTCCGGCCAGGTCGTGGATCTGGGTCAGCGCCGTGCGGCCGAGTGGATCGACGAGAGCCACCAGGTCGCCCCTCAGGTCATAGACGGAACGGGTGACCAGCCAGTCGGCCGGGTCGGTTCCGTTGCGCTCCACCACCTCGACGGTGCGGCCGAGCGCGTCGATCACCTGACTGGCCGGCGTGTCGTGGTGGTCGGCGTAGGCGTTCGCGGCGACGGGATGGGTGCGCCCGGCGTTGTCGTTCGGATCGTAGGTCCAGGTTTCCCACGGCGTCGGGGCGGAACGTTCCGGCGTGGCGAGGTCGTGCGGCACGCCGTGAACGATCAGCGTCTCCGATCCGTCCGGGTGGCGTGTCCGCACCGGTCTGCCCAGCGGGTCGTAGTGAATCGCGATCTTCTGGCCGTTCTCCGCGTCGCCAGGCGGAGCGAAGTCCTGACCGGCGGAGAAGAACGGTTCGTAGCGTTCGATCTCCCGGCCCTTGTTGTCATAGACACGCCAGCCGCTGACGACGACGCGGTCCGACACCGTCCGGGCCACGGCATCGGCGTTGGACCCCTGATCGGCGGGGAGTCCCGAGTCGCCGAACGGGGAGTCGCCGAAGGTGTCATCCTCCGCCTGAACGCGCGACTGCACGATGCGGTCGAACCCGTCGGAGAACTCGATCGTTTCGATCGTCTGGTCTCGTTCGGTGGGCGATACGGATGGATCGGCGATGTGATGGACCCGTTTCACCGTGCGTGCTGATATCGGAAGGCCACGCTCGGCGAACGCGAGATGATCGTAAACGAACCGGGTGCCGGGTTGTTCCGGGGTGTCGCCCGCGTTCTCATCCGGTCGCCCGAGGGCGGCCACGCTCTCCAGGAGTCCAAGCGGGGTGTAGGCGTACCGGGTGCGCTCGCCGTTGGGGCCGGTGATCTCTTCGGGCTGCAGTGTCCGATGATCGTATTCGGCGGTCGTGACGAGGTTCGTCCCACCGGTCTCCTCGATCACCTCGGTGATGAGCAGGGAGAACTCATGGCCGCAACGGATCTCGCCACCCAGCGGATCGCGAGTGGCCGTGACGAGCCCGCGTCCGGCGGGATCGTCGTGGACGTCGAGACGGCGGCGCTCGACAGCGCTGAACCAGCCCCGTTCGGCGGTTCCGCCGGGCTCGAACCTGAGACCCGCCTGGGCGGGCAGCGAGTCGCGGAACGCCTGCGGATACTCGGCGGTCCATGCCACCGCCGTGCCGTCGGTCAGATAGGGCGGAGAGTCCGTTCCGTATGCGGCCTTCCAGCGTTTCGGGGTGAGAACCAGCCTTTCTGTACGGACCAAGGCGCCATGATCACCCAGCTCGCCGAGGTCCCGGCCGTGGAATGCCGGCCCGTCGTAATGGTTCAGTGTCTGGGCGAGCACCTCGCCCAGCGCGGATCCCTCCCCGGCCGCGGCGAGCAGTTCGGACAGGGCGGGGCCGCCGTCGTTGGCGACCTCGTATGTCGTCGTCTTGGCCACCCGGTTGGTGATGTAGCGTTCGTCGTCATCCCGCACCGCGTAGGTGGTGATGGTGTGGGTGGCCAGGTAGGGCGCGCTCGCAGCCGCGGCGACGCGAAAGTCCCTTCCCCTCGGCACCGCGACCGACGTCAGCGCGCGAGGCTGCCCGTACGCGTCGTGGTCACCGTTGAAACGAAACCGGTGCAGAGGATCATCGCCGCGCTCCCACTGGGTGGCCCGTTCCGCCGAGGTCCAGGGGAAGAACACCCGTGACCGCCATCGCTCGGGTGCGGTGGGCAGGGGCACGCCACCCGGTAGCGGGCCGACCTCATGAACCTGCTCGGTTACGGTGTACGGCCGGATCGCACGGGCTGTTCCGTCGAGGGCGTACAGCTCGGTGCGCACGACCCGTCCGCGCAGCGCCCGCAACGCGTCCCGCCGGGCATCCGGCGTGAGACCTGCCAGGAAACGAGTGACCCCGGCGGGGCGTGCCGGCGCCTGGGGGTCCTCCGGCCAGAACTCGGCACGATGGTCGGCTTCCGTCCAACCGCCGTGCCCGTCGCCGACCGCCCCCTGGTGGAACCAGACGCGAGTCTCCGTCGGGGGAGACAAGCCGTATTTCGGCGCGGAGAAAGTCTGAGTGTCGCGCTGGTCGACGCGGCCGAATCCACGGAACTCACGCTCGACCCCATCCCAGTATCCGTGGTGGTAGCCGTACTCGGTCGTCAGTCTGCCACCGGAGATCGCGTCAACCGACTCCACCTGGGCCACCACCTGGACGGGGAAAGGCAGCGGTGTGCGCCAGCGCGTCGCCGGACGACGCTCGTCTTCGAGATAGAAGCGGGTGGAGGGGGCATAACCGATACGTGTGACGGCGCCGGTGCGGTCGTCGATCTCCTCAAGCAGGTACGGCTTGACGCCCCCGATGAGATCCAGGAACCACGCCCGGGTACGGCTCGCCCCCGCGTCCATGGTCCACAGAACGCCCCGCACGCCTGTACCGAGCAGGTCGGTCAGCCGCACGGCGGTCATGTCGGTGACAGGTGGAGTGCCGGGGATCTCTATGGGATCGCCCCATCGATTACCCGACTGGTTGATCCAGACGGTGACCGACGTGTCACCGACCAGCACGAGGTCATCCAGGCCGTCCCCGTCGACGTCGCCGAGAAGTATCCGGCGAACATCGACCCGGTCGGGTAGATCGAGTTCGCCCCGCATCGTGATGCGCCGTCCCCAGGAGCCACGGCCCCGTGCGGGCCAGTACGACACGGAGCCGCTGCCGATCAGCACGATGTCCTGAAGCCCGTCGCCCGTCATGTCGGCCAGCTTCACGCGCTGATCCGAGAAACTGACATCGGGGAACTCCGCTGCCCCGCCTCGCTCGACCTGGGTGGTCTGCCACCAGCCCCGGCGTGGATCGTTGAAGAAGCATTCCATTCTCGCGCCGGAGCGGACGGCATCGGTGACCCCGTCGCCGTCCAGGTCCACCAGCCGTACCTCGGGATCTTCCAGGTCGAAGCTTGGCGCAGCCTGGTAGGCCTGAAATGATCGCCGATCCCACAGCCCGCCGAGGGACATGGGGTGGTACCCGCTCTGAGCACCGGCTGTCACCAGCAGGTCCGCGCGCCCGTCACCGTCCGCGTCAAGGAGCTGCACACCCCGGTCCGCCAGGCTGAGCCCGGCAGGAATGTCGGCCGTCTTCCGAGACGGCGCGAACCGCCCGTTCCCGAGATTGCGCCACCAGCGGGCGACCCCGTCCAATTCCAGGATGTCGGGAAGCCCGTTGCCCGTCAGATCCACAAGCTCGAACTCGGGCCGGGCCAGCGAACCAAGCGGCAGATCCGATCCGGAGACCGTGAGCAGAGCCCGCCGGTCAGGCTGGAATCGGGTGTAGCCGAAGGTCATCGGGGCAAGCGTCTCGGTCTCGTCGCCGTTGTGGCCGCGAACGGTGATCCGCGACAGCAGGGACACCCCGTTCGGCGTCGTGTCGTCGAGGTAGCCGAGCTCGTACGATCGCCCCAGGATGTCCTGCCCTGTAGCGGGGTGGGTGTGCACCTCGATGCGCGTGCAACGCCGTGCGGTCCGGATCTCGAAACCGGCGCGATAGTCCGAGAACATGTCAGGTCGCGGTTCGTAAACGAACCTGATGCCGACAAGGAAGAGCGGATCATCCTTGTCACCGTGGTCCGCGTAGCGGATTTCCTTCAGATAAAGCTGGTCCCAGCGGCGGGAACCCTCTCGTTGAACGGGATCGGTCTCGTACACGTACTCGATCCGGTTACCGAACGGATCCGTCGTACGGGTCAGCCGCCAGGCAAAGGTTCTGTGTTGCCGATCAGGATCGGCAATGGTCGCGAGGTCGCGCCAGTCGGCCTCGGCATCCTCAGGACGGCGACTTCCATATCTGCTGATCAGGCCGTCGCCGGTATGGACATCCCAATAGTCGTCCGTCTTATCGTGAATGTGTTCGATCCGTGCGAACAACCCTTCGGTTCTGGGCCTGTATCGAATGGCGGAGCCGGTCGACCCGACTGGAACCAGATCCTCGGCACCGGAAAGCAGGAATGTGTCCCTGGAGTCGTCATAGGTGGGAACACCACGGGAAGTCTTGCGCGTCACTCCCGGAACGGAAAGCGACCAGCCGAGCCCGAACGGGCCGTTCCCGGTGCCCGAACCGTACGCCAGTCTCAGGTCTGGCCACAGTCCATTGCGTCCTGGCGGAACGGTGATGGGAACTGTGAAATTCCCGGTTCCGGTATACAGGTCGGGAGTGAACTTCTCGCCGATCCCACGCAGGGCCCCGCCACCCTTCGGCGGGGAAATAATTTGCCCTACGGCGCTTGACCGATCGCCCACGAGTCCACCTCTTGAGGCTCAATCAGGAATAATTTATCGCGGCAGCTGAATCAAGAGTCGGACAGGACGTCCAGGATGAGGGGCGATATCAGTGGTCGACAGATTATCTGCATGATTCAGCACGGTGAGTACTATCCAGCTGGATACAGGTCCTGACCAGGTGGGCGTCGAGAGCCGTTCCTGTCGGCCACGCGTTTCCGGCCGGGTGTACAGCCGCCGGTAGTTCGTTGAATCAAGATGACCTGGCGAGACGCAAGCCATGACCTTGCGACGGAACTCCGGGGGCGGCTCCCGGGCACGCTGACCTCGCTTGAGGATTCAGGCACGCGAGTCGACCAAAGTGACTCCACGAAAGCCGGGGAAATCGGTGCCGCGCTTCCCCTGCGGAGTGGAGGCGGGCAGGTCAGCCCGCGGCCTCGAAGAACAGGGCGACCGCGACGGCTCCGGGATCGGGAGCTCCCAGGGCGGCCTCGCCGACGTAGCTGGCCCGGCCCCGGCGGGCGATGATCGAGGAGGTGGAGTCGGCTCCGGCACGGGCCGCCTCCGCCGCCAGCCGCAGCGCCTCCACGGCGGGGACGTCCTTCCCCGCGGCCTCGGCCAGGGCATCCATCGCCGGGGCCATGGCGTCGACCATCGTCCTGTCGCCCACCGAGGCGGAGCCCAGCCTGCGGACCGTGGCCACCCCGTTCCTGGCGGCGTCGGCGAGCAGGGCCGTGGTGAGGACCGGACTGCCCTGCCCGGCCAGTGCGAACTCGCGGAACCACATGCCGAACAGTGGCCCGCTGGTACCGCCGGAGTGTTCGAGGAAGGCCGTCGAGAGGCTGGAGAACGGCGCCCCGGCGTCGGCGGGGGCGGGGGAGAGCTTCGCCTTGGCCCTGGTGAGCGCGGTGACCATGTTGGTGCCGAAGTCGCCGTCACCGCTGCGGCGGTCCAGCTCGGTCAACTCCTGAACCCGGTCGTCGATCCGGATGATGAATCGCTCGATCCACGACAGTACGGCCTGCGGTTCGAGGTCGCGCATGGCTGTCTCCTTCGAGTGCTACCAGGTGAGGGCCGCGGTACGCGCCGGGTCGTCCCACAGGCCGACGAGCTCCTCGTCGGCGCGGATCAGGGTGACCGAGCAGCCCGCCATGTCGAGGGCGGTGACGTAGGAGCCCACCAGCTGCCGGGCGACCGTCACGCCCCGCGCGTCGAGGAGCCGGGTCACCTGCCGGTAGGCCGTGAGCAGCTCCAGCTGGTGGGTGGCGCCGAGGCCGTTGACGATCACGAAGACCGCGTCGCCCCTGCTCAGGCCGAGATCGTCGGCGACCGGATTCGTCAGCGAGGCCACCAACTCGTCGGCGGGGGCGACGGGGATCTGCCGGATTCCCCGCTCGCCGTGGATGCCGACGCCGAACTCGACCTGGCCGGGGGCGAGATCGAACGAGGGTGCGGACTGGCCGGGGTGGGTGCAGGCCCGCAGGGCCAGGGACATGGTCCGGGCGTTGGCCGCGACGCGGCGGCCGAGCGCGGCCACCGTGGACAGGTCGGCGCCCCGCTCGGCGGCGGCGCCGCAGATCTTCTCGACGGCGACGACGGCCGCGGTGCCCCGCCGCCCCGGGCCGCCCTCGACGGAGGTGTCGGTGGCCAGGTCGTCGTCGACGAGCACGGTCTCCAGCCTGATGCCGGTGGAGATCTCGGCGGCGATGGTGAAGTTCAGCACGTCGCCGGTGTAGTTCTTGACCACGTGCACGACGCCCCGGCCGTTGTCGACCGCCTCGGTGGCGGCCTTGATCTGGATCGCGGTGGGGCTGGCGAAGATCGCTCCCGGCACCGCGGCGTCCAGCATGCCGTACCCGACGAAACCGGTGTGCAGGGGTTCGTGCCCGGAGCCGCCGCCGGACAGCACACCCACCTTGTACGGCCGCCGATCGTCGGTCCTGATGACGAAGCTGGGGTCGCGGTTCCAGCGCAGCCGCCCTCTCTGACTGAGCTCCAGTCCTTCGAGCGCCTCGGTGACGAGCTCCTGCGGGTCGTTGACCAGCTGATGTGCGGCCACCTGGCCCCTCCTTACGTCGCGAACGCTGTGTTCCTACCCGGCTTCACCCCCTTGACGCGAAGGCTTATCGTCGGCATGACCCCATGGATGATCCGGGATGTCCTGGGTAAGGGCTGGGAGATGCCCCCCTTGCATAGGTATGGGCAGGTGGGGAGATCGGTATTGCCCCGGAGGTGGTCTCATGAAGGAGCAGTCGGGAACACATGACCATCCGAAGAGCGCGCTGAATCTGCGGCTCGCTCTGGCGATCTTCGGCCTGGTGGTCTGTACGGTTCTGGCGGTCTTCGCGGCACAGGCCGGCATCACCGCGCTCGCCGTGGCCCTGGCCGTGCTGGCGGCCATCGCCGTCGTGGACATCGTGGTGGTCGGGATCCGGATCGTACGGAGACGTCGGCGCGGTGAGCGGCACACCCTCTTCGAGTAGGTCATCCGTCCTGGCCGCGCTCGGCCGCGTCAATGGGGTCCGTCAGCCGGAGACGGACTGAACGGCGGCCCAGGCGCAACAGGGGCGGGCAGGTCAGTCGGATGCCCGAACGGGTCGGCAGGGCGAAGGCGATGGCCTTGGCCGGTGCTTCGATGGCAAAGGTCGTCGTGGCGTAGGCGCGGCAGTGCCCCTGGGAGAGTTCGCGGACCAGGAGTAGCCCACGGCCGTTCTCGGCGAACAGGTCCAGGGCGGTCTGCGGCCGGGACTGGTCGAGGGGCGTCCGGAGTTGGCGCGGGCGCGTCGGCGGATGGGGATGAGTCAGCGCGAGATCTCGGCGGCACTGTGGGTGTCGTCGACGACGTGGAGCCGGTGGGAACGGGGATGTCAGGAGATCCGTCCGGTGTATCGGGCGCGGATGGCCGAGGTGTTCGGGGTGGACCCGGCCGAGGTCGAGCGGTGGATCGAGGGCACCGTCCCGGTCGATACGGAAGCCTGGCTGATTCCGGACTTCAGCGACTTCTCACTCGGAACTACGGTCAAGACGGCAGACCGACTGTGGAGGTGCGACGTGGATCCGGAGCGGCGTCATGTGCTGGCCGCGCTGCCGTTCGTACCTGCGGCCTTCGGCAGCTGGCTGTCGGCGTGGAGCTATGGCACTCCGGAGGTATCAGCGGCCTACCAGGGGTCGGGGCCGATTGTCGGACTCTCCGACGTTCGGCGAATCGTCGAGGCCCGAATGACTCGCTGACGGCTGCCCGGGTGATGACGAGCATGACGGATCAGGCGATTCACCTAGGACAACCGGCCCAGGCGGTATGGCTTGCTCGCGCTGCCGTGGACACGGCGCGCCGGGTGGAGGCGCCACCACGCGCCATGCCGCTGCTTTGACTGTGCACCCCCGCCGCCCCTCGTGGAGGCGGTTAGAACGGGGGCGGCTTGAAGGCGGGTGTCCCGTACAGCACCGGCGGGGCGGTCCTTCGCCGCCGCACCGATGCCACGTCGACCTATGGCCTGTTGGGGAAGTCCGGCCGGTTGGGCATGTCCGGCCTGTTGGGTATGTCTGTCCTGTGTGGCATGTCTCCGCGGTGGGACATGTCTCCCTTGTGTCCCATACCGGGCATTCTCTTGGAGCCCACCGCCACCGCTCCCACCCCGAGCAGGAAGATGACGACGCCGGTGACGACGTTGTTCCAGATGTTGGCCGTCGTCGCCGAGCCGGTGACCCAGGGAGCGATGATGGTCCAGATTCCGATGATCGGCACGATCCAGCTGATCCCGTACGTCCGGCCGTAGGCGGACGCGAATCCCAGGGCCAGTGCGGCGACCGCGATGCCGGTGACGAGGTTGCTCACGGTGAGCCTGGACAGGCCGTTGAAGCCGACCACCCATGGGGAGATCGCCAGATACAGCCCCGCCAGGAGGCCCAGTCCGTCGATGACCTGCGCCACCGAACTGGAGCCCGCCCGTTCGTACCGCGCCCGCATCTCCATGAGATCGGGGTGTTGCTCCAGGCTTGCGGGTCTCATCATGACCCATGCCCCCTTCCGATTCCACGCGAAATTCGATTTCATGCGAAAGCGAATTTCTACCGGTATACCCGACATAAGCTCCGAACAGCCCAAAGGATGACAAATCTAACTAACGAAATCCTTTGGACAGGGGCAATCCAGTGACCGCCCCGTCCAGCACGCTCCGCCGACACCGAGACACGGCGTCCCGGAATGTCCGCCAAGCAGGCCGGGGCCGCCGTTCACCATGCTCTACAGCCCGGTCATCGCCAGGCTGAGCAACTCCCGCAGCCCGCCCAGGCGCGCTCAGCCGCATGCTGTGACCCCTCTCAAGGGCGATGAGGACGTTCACCCTGGCGCGAGTCGGAGCCCAAGCGGAAGGTTTTGCGACCCCTCTCAGGGGCGATGAGGACCTCCCCACGGTAAAGTCCCAGGTCAGCGGCGTTGCGTTGTCTTTGTTCACGCGGTCACCCAGCCGAAGCCCGCTGAGTTGGCCTGTCCCAGGCCCCAGCTCCAGATTGCCTGGAGTGTCTCCGGCGGCCCGGTCAGCTCGACCTCGATCGGCGCTCCCACTTTCAGCCCCTGACCAACCGCGAAGGAACGCTTCGACCCCACCCAGGAGATCTCCGTCAGCGACACCTCGGGATCCAGCTCCAGGATCTCGGCCTTGCGCCGAAGGTTGCGCTGGAAGAACACCGGGAACTCCGGGTCCGCCGGCAACAGCCACGCCTGCCGGGTGGTCCGCTGCCCCGACTCCTCGCGGCCGGTGCCCTTCATCACCACCGGGGTACTCGTCCTGAACCGGCCCCGCCCCGATTCGCACCCCGGAGGCTCCACGACCGCGACGCTCAGAACCCGGAACGCCGCGCCGCCCCAGTCCAGCAGCTCACGCTGCTTGACCCCCTGGGCCAGCACGGTCACCACGTCGAAGAGCGGGCTGCCCAGCTCTACCCATCCTCGGCCACCCACGGCGTACGCCCCCGGCGCCGCTTCGCCTGCGGGAAAACCGGCACCCCATGCCCCAACGGCACCATCCCGTACGGCCCGGCCCCCTCACTGTGAAGGGAACGCATCCGCAGGCGCGGATGGTGACGGTGACCCGCTGCGCCGCCCCGGCGACACCGATCAAGCCGTGAACGACCTGCTCGGCGACCTCGCCGCCCACCCGCGTAACCGGATCGACCGAGGACGGATCGGCCCGCGTACCGTCAAACAACACCAGACCCAACGCGGCATTGTCGGCCGGCTTTCCAGCACCACAGTGGCGTGCGAGCCCGCCGGTCATCGATGGACGATCATCCAACAGCCGGCGGCCAGCTGATCAAATCTCATACACCCTCTCACATCGGCTTCTCGGCGACGGCGATGACGTAGTCCAAGTCGGCAAACTTTTGTCGCATGCGCGTGTCGTCGGCCAGCTCACGATGCAACCAGCGGCGGTAGCCCCAGGTGGTGCTCTGCTTAAACGCCGGGTCATCCAGCTTCCGTGCCGCCCATCTGCACCACGGTTCGTACACGTGGGTGCGGATGGAGGTCAACTGGGCGTTGACGAACCCGGCGGCCTGGAGGCGGGCAACGTACTCGTTGCTGTCATACGAGTTTTCGCTGGGGACTGAAGTGGAGAAAAGCTCTCGGCGGTCGGCCTTGTCGGTGTTCAACGGCACGATATCGGCCGTCGCGAGCACCCCGCCGGGTCGAAGGACGTGGTGAGCCTGGCGGAAGAATTCGTCCCTGGTCCGGAAATGCAAGGCCGACTCCAGAGCGACCACCCGGTCGAAGCTGCCGGGTTCGAACGTCATCGCGGTTGCCGACCCCTCCTGGAAGATCAGCCGATCGTCCAGACCACGTTCGTGGGCCTTGGCCTGAGCAATCCGCACATGCGTTGGCGTTACGTTCAATCCAACGATCTTTGCCGGATTGTGCCGTTTCAACCACATAAAGTCCTGGTCGCCATATCCGAACCCGGCATCAAGAATGCGGTCGCCCTCCTGAAATCCTGCGGCGTCCGCCAACTTCTCCGCCAGCGCCTGGCAAGCGTCGTCGAGCGTGTCGGCCTCATCGTGCCAGTAGCCGAAATTGAGGTACGAACTGTGCTCGTTCAGCGCGGTCCAGGTGCTCGGTGGAAAGATCTCATAGGCGTGTTTGGCGCGGTTCTCGGGTGACGACATGGTGAGCCTAATGCTCCGGCCAACGGCGAGCACGTCATGCCAGACTGAGGGGCGCTGCGGGGTGGTCACGGAGACCTCCTGGGTATGTTCGTACTTCAGGTACGACGGGGCGACAGACTTGATATTGGCTAATATCGTTGATTGATGCCTTGACGGGATGAGTGATCGCGAACGCCGGCAATCAGTTGGACGCGGTGTACATTACCCCTCGCCGCTCCGCCTGGTAGATCTTCTTGCATGCGTTTCAGTCAGAAGCGTGATCGTAACTCGAGATTTTCATTTCCATTAAAGAATCTGACTCTGAAAATTCACGGGCGTGGCAATCGATGATTTACGCCAGATAATCCATCGTCGGGAATGCTGAACATGAAAGCTCAAAATTACATGCGATCATGCCGCTGACCTGCGGTGATAGATGGCCTTCGTGTAACGTCCACCTTTGATCGTCGGTAGGTACAGGTGGTAGGGTAAGGCGGGAGTCCCGACCGGTGGGTCGAGTGGTTGCTGGTCGGCCTGGTTGGGGCACAAACTGTGACGTTTTTATCTATGCCGCCTATGCTGCGTCAAGTGGTCTGTGCACAAGACTGGCGTGGTGAACTTCGGTGCACACTGATGCTAAGGATTTCCATAGACATTTGAGCTGCCCCGCACACAGGCGAGCTGATTACTGATCGTTATCAGGTGTTGCCCTGCATTTCCCCGCGTGAGGCGAACCGATGAAGCCCACGCCGCCGGCACCGCTCTCGGATGGCCGAGAACTCTCGGAATGCACGGGGCTTTCCGCCGGCAGCCGCGCCTGTGGCTGCCGGCAATGTCATCCGGGTAGGTCGGTGGGCCTGTACCGGTTCCCCGCGCTCATGTTCGCTCTGAGCGGGAGCGGGAGCGGGAGCGGGAGGGGCGAGATCGGTGGGTTCGCCGAGCTGAGCCAGGCCCGGTGGGAGGCCGCCGTCGCGCTGCTGGACGCGGGGTCGACGCCCTCACCCGGCTGCGAAACGGCGCTTGTGACCCCTATGAGATTCCCGCCGGCCGCCACGGACTCGACCCGCTCACCGCAGTGCGCTCGCTTCGTGCCGCACTGGACCGCCTTCGCATACTGAGGCCCGGTTTCTACACGGCCAACGTGACCGTCCACCTGGAGCGGGGAGAGTTCTTCCCCGCGCTGATCGCCCACACCGCCCGTGATCTCGGGCTCGACTCCACGACGACGGAAAGGTTCATCCGGCGGATCATCCGGCGGATCATCCGGCTCGTTTCGTCGGCGGGCCTGGAGTGGGCAGTTCGGGCGCTCGTGAAAGAAGCCGATGCTATTGACCCCTGACTTCTGTTTTCATAGTGTCTGTCGTCACATCATCAGTTTCATGCCAAGGGGAGACCCGATGACCCCTCGAAGGCTCCATCCGCTGAGCCGTGTCGACCACTACACGCAGTCCGGGCTCTGGACCGACGACACCGTCGACGCGCTGCTGCGTGGTCAGGTGACGGCGCGTCCGGACGCGCTCGCCGTCGTCGACGCGCCCAACAAAGCCGAGCTGACCGGTGGGAGACCACGCAGGCTCACCTGGCGCGAGCTCGACGCCGAGGTCGACCGGGTGGCGGCGGTGCTGCTGGAGCGGGGCCTTCGCCACGGCGATGTGCTGGCCGTCCAGATGCCCAACACGGTCGAGCTGTGCGTCACCTTCTTCGCGGCCTTCCGAATCGGCGTCGTCGTCACGCCCTTCCCCGTCCAGTACCGCGAGTACGAGCTGTCCCAGCTGCTGCGGCTGGCCGGCGCCCGCGCCTTCGTCACCGCCACCCGCATCGGCGACAGACCCAATGCCGAGATCGCCCGCGACATGGCGGCCGACATCGACGGGCTGCACACGGTGGCGGCCTGGGGCGACGGCGTCGCCGACGGCCTGGTCTCGCTGGAGGAGGCGCGGGGCGACATGGACGCGCTGGCGGCGTACCTCGCGGAGCTGACCGTCGACCCGGGCGAATGCCTGACGATCTGCTGGACCTCCGGTACCGAGGCCACCCCGAAGGGCGTGCCCCGCTGCCACCACGACTGGCTGGCCACCGCCCGGGTCTGCACCGCCGCGCCGACGCTCACCGGCGACGACATCGTGCTCAACCCGTTCCCGATGGTGAACATGGCGGGCATCGCCGGCGTCTTCCTGCCCTGGCTGATCTCCGGTTGCACCCTGGTGCAGCACCAGCCGTTCGACCTGCCGGTCTTCCTCGGCCAGATCGCCACGGAGAAGGTCACCTACACCCTGGTGCCGCCGGCGCTGCTGACCATGCTGCTGCAGCGCAAGGAGGTGCTGGCGGCCACCGACATCTCGTCGCTGACCCGCGTCGGCTCCGGCTCCGCGCCGCTCCCGCCGTCGATGGTGCAGGGCTGGCAGGAACAGTACGGCATCTCCGTCATCAACTTCTTCGGCTCCAACGAGGGCGTCGCGCTGCTGTCGGACCCGGTGTCGATCCCCGACCCGGTCGAGCGCGCCCGCTTCTTCCCGCGCCCCGGGCTGCCCGGTGTGGACTACCCCAGCCCGGTGCTCGCCGGGACCCGGACCCGGCTGGTCGACGTCGCCACCGGGGAGGAGATCACCGAGCCCGGCCGCCCCGGGGAGCTGCTGATGCGCGGTCCTACGGTGTTCTCCGCCTACCTGCCCGGCACGGCCACCCGCGAGTCGGTCGACGAGGACGGCTGGCTGCACACCGGTGACGTGTTCGAACTGGCCGGGGACGCCGGGCAGTACCTGCGCTACGTGGACCGCGCCAAGGACGTGATCATCCGGGGCGGCATGAACATCGCGCCGGCCGAGATCGAGTCGCTGCTGGCCGGGCACCTCAAGGTGGCCGACGTCGCCTGTGTGGGCTACCCCGACGCGGTGCTCGGCGAGAAGGCCTGCGTGTTCGTCGTCCCCCGCGCGGGCGAGCAGGTCACCCTGGAGGAGCTGGTGGACTACCTCAAGGAGCGCCGCATCGCCTCCTACAAGCTGCCCGAGCGGCTGGAGGTGGTCGAATCGCTGCCCCGCAACCCGGTCGGCAAGTTGCTCAAGCGCGAACTGCGCTCGACGTGGGAGGTGGCCCGATGACCGTCCACGTGCTCGGCGGACACCAGACCGACTTCGCCCGTAACTGGACGAAGGAGGGGCTCGGCATCTACGACCTGCTGCGGGAGAGCGCGCTCGGCGCACTGGCGGACACCGGGATCGACCCGGCGGAGGTCGAGGTGGCGCACGTCGGCAACCTCGCGGCCGAGCTGTTCTGCGGTCAGGCGCAGCTCGGCGGCATGGTCGCCGCCATCGACCCGGCCTGGGCGATGCTGCCCACCTCCCGGCACGAGGCCGCGTGCGCCTCGGGCAGCGTGGCGGCCCTGGCCGCGATGGCCGACATCGAGGCGGGGCGCTACGACCTGGCCCTGGTGACCGGCGTGGAGCTGATGCGCGGTGTCGGCCCCCAGGAGGCGGCCCAGAACCTGGGCTCGGCCGCCTGGGTCGGGCGTGAGGCGGTCGGCGCGGCCTTCCCCTGGCCCAGCCTGTTCGCCGAGCTCGCCGACGTGGTCGCCGAGCGGGACGGCCTCGACGACGAGCGCCTCGGCGCGAACCTCGCCCGCATCGCTGAGATCAACCACGGCAACGGCCTGCGCAACCCGCTGGCCCAGACCCGCGGCTGGTCCTTCCCCGACGGGTGCTTCGGCCCGGACGACGTGCTCAACCCCCCGGTGGAGGGCCGGCTGCGCAAGTACGACTGCGGCCGCATCACCGACGGTGCGGCGAGCGTGCTGCTCGCCTCGCCCCGGTACGCCAAGGAGTACGCGCGCCGCCACGGCCGGTCCGCGGACGACCTGCCGAAGATCACCGGTTGGGGGCACCGCAGCGCGCCCATGCTGCTGGCCGACAAGCTCGCACTCGCCGAAGGGCGGCCCTACCTCTTCTCGCACCTGCGGCAGGCGGCCCTCGACGCCTACCGGCGCGCGGGCGTCGCCGGCCCGGAGGACCTCGACGTGATCGAGACGCACGACTGCTTCACGATCACCGAGTACGCGGCGCTGGACCACCTCGGGCTGACCCCGCCGGGCCAGGCTCACCGGGCGATCGAGGAGGGCATGATCGAGCGCGACGGGCCGCTGCCGGTCAACCCCTCCGGTGGGCTCATCGGCCTCGGCCACCCCGTCGGCGCGACGGGCGCCCGCATGCTCCTGGACGCCGCCCACCAGGTCACCGGGGAGGCGGGGGAGTGCCAGGTGGAGGGGGCGCGCACCGCTCTCACCCTCAACATCGGCGGAAGCTGCACCACCGTCGCGATCTTCGTCGTCTCCCGCTGACCCGTCGGCCGAGCTGACCCGTCGGCCGAGCGGATCCGCCGGCCCTCATGTCAGCTTTCGGCCACCGGTGGCCGGAGGGCCGCGAGGGTCTTCTCCCCGCCTGGGTCGGCCTCGACGCCGGTCGGCACCAGGGCCACCTCGTCCACGCCGGCGCGGCCGTAATCGGCGAGCCGGTCACGGACCGTCGCCTCGTCGCCCACCAGGCCGACCGACTGGATCAGCTCGACGGGGACGGCGGCCAGCAGCTCCCTCGGGTGCGGCCTGGTGCGGGCGAACTCGACGACGTCGCCGAACCCGGCCTCGGTGAACATCTCGCCGTAGCCGGGGGCGGCCAGGTAACCGACCACGGCGCGGCGCAGCTGCTCGACGGCGGCCTCGGTGGGGTTCACCGCGGCGCAGACCCAGGCGGCCACCCGGGGGACCTCGCGCCCGGCCACGGCGGCGGCGTCACGCAGCCGCCGGACCAGGGCCGCCGCCGAGGCCGGGGTGATCAGGTTCAGCACCATCCGGTCGGCGAGGGTGGCGGCGACGCCGACGGCCGCAGGGCCGAACGCCGCCACGGTCAGCTCCGAGTGGGGAGCGTCCAGCCGCAGGTGGTAGCCGCGGGTGCGGACGGTCTCCCCGTCGAAGGAGGGCTTGCGCCCGTTGAGCAGCTCCCGCAGCACCGTGGCCGACTCCCGCAGCCTGGTCGCCGGGCGGCTCCGGTCGCGGCCGTGCCATTCGGCCACGACCAGGGGGCTGGAGGTGCCGACCGCGACGCCGACCCGGCGCCCGGTCAGGTCGGCGACCGACGCCACGCCGCGGGCGATCGTCATCGGGTCGCGTACGGCCACCGCCAGCGGGCCCACGGTCAGCCCGATCCGCTCGGTCCGCAGGCCGATCGCCGTGGCGAGTGCGAAGGCGTCGTAGGTGGCCATCTCGCCCACCCACAGCTCGTCGTAGCCGAGCCGGTCGGCGGCGCGGGCGGTCAGCAGGGCCTCGCCGGGCGGCCGGTCCTGCCAGAACCCCAGCGACACCGCCAGCCGGGGGACCTGCGGGAGGCCGGCGGCTCCGGCCGGACCGGTCACGTCGGTCGATCGGGTCATGGCATGCGCTCCAGCACGGTGGCGCTTCCGGTTCCGGCGGCGCCGCTGACCGCGATCACGCCGTAGCGCCCACCGGTCCGCTCCAGCTCGTCCACGCAGGACGCCAGCAGGATCGGGCCGGTGGCGCCGAAGGCGTGCCCCATCGCGATCGTCCCCCCGTTGAGGTTGAGCTGCTCGTCGGTGACGCCGAGGTCCCGCTGGAACTTCAGGCAGGTCGCGGCGAACGCCTCGGCGATCTCGAACACGTCGACGTCGCCGGGCGCCAGCCCCGCACGCTTCAGGGCCTTCTCCGCAGCGGCCTGCCCGGCGGTGAGCATGATGACCGGGTCCACCGCGGCCGTGGCGGCGGCGACCACCCTGGCTCGCGGGCGGAGCCCGGCCGCCGCCGACGCGGCGGCGTCACCGAGCACGGCGATCCCGGCGCCGTCCGCGATCGCGGGCGAGGACCCGGCGGTGTGCAGGTGCCGGATCTCGCCGACCTCGGGGCGCCTGCGCCGGACGAGGTCGTCCTGTCCCTTGGCGCCGAGCGCGGCGAAGGCAGGCTCCAGCGCGGCGAGGCTCTCGGCGGTGGTGCCCGGCCGGACGGTCTCGTCATGGTCGAGCACGACCTGGTCGCCGTGCCGTACGGGCAGCAGCGAGCCGGCGAACCTGCCCTGCTCCCAGGCGGCGGCGGCGCGGCGCTGGCTGCGCAGCGCGTAGCCGTCGAGTTGCTCGCGCTCCAGTCCTTCGAGGGTGGCGATGAGGTCGGCGGCGATGCCCATCTGCACCGAGCCGACCCGCTCCACGACCTCCCGGTCACACCAGATCGGCGCCTGGTCGGCGAACATCGGCACCCGGGACACCGACTCCACGCCGCCGGCGGCGATCAGGCCCGCCGAGCCGAAGGCGATGTGCGCGGCAGCGGTGTTGATCGCGTCGACGCCGGAGGCGCAGAACCGGTTGAGGGTCATCCCGGAGGCGGACTCGCCCCAGCCGGCCAGCACGGCCGCGGTGCGGGCCAGGTCGCCGCCCTGCTCCCCGGTCTGGGTGGCCGATCCGACGATCAGGTCCTCGACCAGGCCGGGCAGCGCCGCGGCCCGGTCGCCGACGCCCGCCAGCAGCCGGGTCAGCAGCTCCAGCGGGGTTGTCCCGGAAAGGCCGCCGCCCGGACGTCCCTTCCCTCGCGGGGTGCGCAGGGTGGCGAGCACGTAGACGTCGGTCATCGGGCGCCTCCCGCGGTGCGCAGCTGGTCGGCGCGGACCCAGGTGGCGTGGAACCCGGTGGGAACGCGCCGGGGCAGCAGTACTCTGCCGACCGGCCCGGCCGTGACGTCGGCGGCGTCGAAGATCGCGACCTCGGCGCGCTCCGCCCGCTCGTCGTTGACGAAGCTGACCAGGTAGCCGTCGGTCTCGCCGGTGGAGCCGTCGCGGGGGGCGAACGGCGCCTCCGAGCCCCACCGCCCGGGGCCGAACCTGTGCTCCTGCTTCTCCCCGGTCGCCGAGTCGAACCGGACGAGCCCGTCGAACAGCAGGGTCTCCTTGGTGGCGAGGTGCATGTTGTAGGAGTAGCGGTGCGGCCGGCCCATGACGCGCGAGTCGACGCTGGGGAATTCGATGTTGTCGTCGTCCAGCGGGCCCTCGGACGTCCGGCCGGTGCGCAGGTTGAACCGGTAGCGGTAGATGTGCGCGTTGAGCCGCAGGTAGGCCAGCATCTGGGCGATCTTCGAGGTGTAGGTCGCCTGGTGTTGCGGGTTCTTCACCCGGCAGACGTCGAGGACGATCTCGTCGCCGTCCTCCCAGGAGTTGATGACGTGGTAGATGTAGCAGGGCTGGGCGTCGAACCACCGGATCGTGTCGCCGGCGCCGTACCGGGGGAGCACGCCGAACCTGGCGGGCAGCGAGCGCTCGAAGGAGATGCGGTACTTCCCGGCGGCGCGGGCCTGCTGGTCCTGGATCAGTGGCAGGTCCATCAGGATCGTGTGGTTCGGGGTGATGGCCATGTCGTGCGGCAGGCGGGGCCCCGGCAGGTCGATGTCGGTCACGTGGGTGACCGTGCCCTCCGGGCCGACGACGCCGTAGCGCATGTACGGCGGGCCGTCCGGGCCGTAGTCGAACCACAGCAGCTCACCGGTGGCCTCGTCGACCTTGGGGTGGGCCATCATGTCGCCGTTCAGGGTGCCGAGGAAGTTCTCCGCGCCCAGGGTCTCCAGCGACAGCGGGTCGATCGCGTAGGGGGTTCCGCACAGGTACCAGGTGGCCAGCACCTTTCCCCGGTGGTAGATCACGTCGGTGTTGGCGGAGTCCTTGATGCCCAGGCCGTGCCCGTTGCCGAACGGGTTGCCCTTCGGATTCTCCATCACGCCGGTCCACAGCGCCTCGCCGGCCGCGGACTCCTCGTGGTAGGCGGTGGTGCGCACGTAGCGGTTGCGGTAGCGCGCCCGGCCGTTCTCGAAGTGCATCGCGTGGATCATGCCGTCGCCGTCGAACATGTGGTAGCGGCCGGGCGCCTCGAAGCGGCGGTTGGGCCCGTTGCGCAGGAAGACCCCGTTGAGGTCCGCGGGGATCTCGCCGACCACCTCCAGGTCCTCGGCGGTCAGTTCGTCCTGGACGGCGGCGAACACTCCCATCAGGTACGGGTTCGGCTCGTCGCCGTTCTCGGCGACCGCCCGGGCCACGGCGATCGGCTGCGGTTGCTGTGTCATCTCGACGCCCCTTTCGTGCGACGACCACACACTTCTATAAGAGAAGTCAGAGGCCAAAGTAGCATGACCGTCTGACGACGGAAAGCAGGGAAAGGCGGAACGGGTGGCGGAAGACCGACGACCCAGTGCGATCGGGCAGGCGTTGCTGGCGATCAGCGACCAGTGGACGCTGCTGATCCTGCAGCGGGCCTTCCTGATGCGCACCCGCCGGTTCGCGGACTGGCGTGACGAGCTGGGCATGTCGGAGTCGGTGCTGGCCAACCGGCTCAAGGAGCTCGTCGCCGGAGAGCTGCTGCGCCCGGCCCCCTACCGCGAGCAGGGCCGCACCCGCACCGAGTACCTGCTGACCGAGCGCGCGCTGGAGTTGTGGCCACTGCTGGTGGAGATCTGGTCCTGGGAGCGCAGCTGGGTGCCTCGGCGCCGCGGGCTGCCGGAGCTGATCCACGAGGGCTGCGGCAGGCGCACCGACGTCGAGCTCGGTTGCGCGGCCTGTGGCCGGGCCCCGGTCACCGCCCGCGACACCGAGACCCTGCGGGGCTCGGCCACCTTCGCTCAGGTGGCGGTGCCGCGCCACCATCGCAGGACGGTCCGCGACGACGTCGAGCGCGACCCGCTGTCGTACTTCCCGGAGACGTTCGAGCTGCTCGGCGACCGATGGAGCACCGTGATGCTCGCGGCCACCTTCCTCGGGGTGCGCCGGTTCGCCGACTTCCAGTCCGAGCTCGGCATGGCTCCGTCCGTGCTGTCCGACCGGCTGCGGCGGTTCACCGAGCTCGGGGTGCTCAGCGCAGGGGAGAGCGACGGCGGGCGTCCCCGTTACCTGCTGACCGACAAGGGCCTGGCCTTCTTCGGGGTGTTCGCCTTCATCGTCGACTGGGCCCAGCGGTGGTACGCCGGCCCGCCGGGCACCGACCTGCTGATCACCCACCGCGCCTGCGGCCGGCCCTTCCGGCCGTACCTGCGCTGCCTGTCGTGCGGTACGCCGCTGGACCGTACCGAGGTGCGCTTCGCGCTCGGCGACGGGCAGGCCACGACGACCGCCGCCTCCCACGCCCCGGCGAGTGGCGACGACCACCGACTCCCGCCTCCTGGCGAGTGGCGACGGCCGCCCCTGACCCGTCGATGACCGGCGGCGCCGGGGTTCCCGTCCCCGCCCGCCGGTGACCGGTGCCTGCCGGTGACCGGTGCCCGTCAGTGACCGGTGACGGCCGGCCGTCGCGACTGGGTGACGCGGAACCGTCCGGTGACGAAGGAGTCATCGGTGAGCGAGGCGTTGCCCGCCGGATTGAGCCCGGTGACGTGGTAGTCGCTGTAGGCGGCGGAGAAGTTCAGCGGCATCGGTCCGGTGAGGTTGCAGGTCACCGCGGCGCCGGCGGTCGCGTAGCCGGCCTCCACCCGGTCCAGGTACGCCTCGTCCGTGGCGTAGGCGAACGCGGTGATCGCCCCCCGTTCCCGCGCGTCCCGGGTGGCCCGCTCCAGCGCCTGGTCGGCGTCGTCACAGCTGATCACGAACGCGACCGGCCCGAACCGCTCCTCCCCGTACAGCTCGTGGTCGGCGATGTCCACCTGCGCCAGCAGCGGCCCGCTGGTACGCGCCTTCGGGTGGTCGGGATGCTGGTAGGGGCGCGGTTCGAGGACGATCCGGCCACGCGCGGACGCCCGGTCGTGCACCTTCTCCAGCAGCCGCAGGGTGTTCGGCGACTGGACGGTGGCGAGCACAGCGGCGGCCCGCCGGGGCACCGTGCTGATGGCCTGTACGGCCTCGGCGAGCCCGGCCGCGAAGTCCGCGGCGCTCACCGTGCCTCCGGTGGTGGGCACGCCGCCGCGCGGCAGGTAGATGTTCTGCGGGCTGGTGCACATCTGCGCGGAGAACAGGCACAGCGAGCCGGCCAGCGCGCGCAGCACCGGCTGCAGCTCCCCGACCGAGTGCACCAGCACCGAGTTCGCCCCCGAGGTCTCGGTGTAGGCGACGGCTGGAAAGGCGTTGGCCTCCACCCAGGAGCCGAAGGCGGCCGAGCCGGTGAAGTCCACGATCCGGGTCGCCGGATGCCGCACCAGGAGCTTGGTGACCGGCTCGGCCGCCGTGTCCACGGCCAGCCCCACCAGCTCGGGGGAGAAACCCGCCTCGGCGAGGACCTCACGGCAGACGCGCACCGCCAGCGCCATCTGCAGCACCGAGCTGGGATGCGGCTTGACGATCACCGGGTTGCCGGTGACCAGGCTCGCGAACAGCGCAGGGTAGACGTTCCAGGCGGGGAAGCTCGCACAGGCGATCACCACGGCGACCCCCTTGGGCATCAGCCGGTACCGCTTCACCATCTCCACGGTGGTGGTGCCGAACGCGCGCGACCACCGCGCCGTGCCGGGCACCCGGGACATCGCCGCGTACGCCTGCGCGATCGCCTCGACGCCGCGGTCGAGCGCGTTGGTTCCGCTGCCGGTGTAACTCATCCCGAAGCTCTGCCCGGCGGTGTGCATCGTCGCGTGCGAGAACTCGAAGGAACGGAGGTAGATCCGCTCGCAGATCTCCAGGCACACCCCGGCCCTGGTCCGCGGGTCGGCCTCCCGCCAGTTCGGCCACGCCCGGGTGGCGGCGGCGAACAACTCCTCGACGTCCGCCCGCGGGTAGCACACGCCCAGCGGCTCACCGGTGTAGGGGGAGACCTCGTCGGGCTGCGCCACAGGGGCGCCGGGCCCGCCGAGGTCGAAGGGACGGCCCAGCAGCGCCTCGAACGCGTCCCTCCCCTCCGCCCGGGCCCGCTCCCCGCCGGGGTGGTCGGCCGGCGACTCGCCGAACGCCGTCCAGCTCTCGCGGGAGCGGCACGCCTCGATCGCGCGGTCGAGGGTCGCGCGGTGCTTGTCGAACAGATCCGTTGCCATGTCGCCATTCCATCCGGCTCGTGCGGGGGTCACCCCGGCTCCATCTCTTGACCCGCGATTTCTTCGAGCGAGATGCGCGGTGGCATCTCGTGATCCGCGGTTTTCCTCCGGTGAGGTGCGCGGTGGCCGCGCGCACGGCCGGGCGGGGTCTACGGCCATATGATCATCTGGGTACACCGCACCAGCGCGATCGTCCGGCCCGAGTCGCCGCTCACCACGGCGTCCCACACCTGGGTACGGCGCCCGCGGTGCGCGAGGGCGGCGACGGTGCGCACGGTCCCCTCTCGGGCGGTGCCGGTGTAGGAGCTGGTCAGCTGCACCGTGGTGAACCCGCTCGCGCCGTCCGGCAGACTCAGCCGGCAGCCGATCCCGCAGGCGGTGTCGGCCAGTGCCACCACCGTCGCGGCGTGCAGGTAGCCGTTGGGAGCCAGCAGGTCCGGCCGCACGTCCAGCTCGGCCGTCACCGACCGCTCGTCCGCCGCCACCACCCGGAAGCCCAGTAGTCCCGGCAGGCGGCCCTCCGTCATCCGGGTGAGGTTCTCCGGGGTCGGCCGGTCCGGGGTCGCCCGCGGCGCCCGGTCCGGGGGAGCGGCGGGGGCGGTGGTGCCGCCGAGGTCGCCGGGGTTGCCGGGGTTGCCGGTGCCGCCGGGGTTGTTGGGGGAGTCCACTCAAACCTCCAGGACCACGGCGATGCCCAGCCCGACGCCGACGCAGGCCGCGGCCGGCTCGTCCACCCGCACGCCGGAGAGCCCGCCCCGGCTCCTCCCGAACGGGGTGCGCAGAGCGTCCAGCAACAGAACCTCGTTCACGCGGCTCCTCCCTATCTGACTTCGTTTATAGTACCAATATCTCGTCGGCGAAACCCCGGAGGTGATCGTGGCCATCGGCTTGCTCCCGCACCGGGCGGCCGCCCGATTCGGTGACCGGCCCGCGCTGCTGGGCCCGGATGGGACGCGCGGCTTCACCCAGCTCGCCGACCGGGCGAGCAGGCTCGCCCGCGGGCTGCTCCGGCTCGGACTCTCACCAGGTGACCGGGTCCTGGAACTCCAGCCCAACGGCTGCGCCCTGATCGAGTGCGACCTCGCCCTGGCGATGGCCGGCCTGGTGCGCGTCCCGCTCAACCCGCGGCTGGACGCCGCCGAGTGGGAACGCATCGCCGACGACTGCGGAGCGAGCGCGATGCTCTACGACGCCCGGTACGCCGAGGCGACCGAGGCGCTGCGCCACGGGCTCGGCGCGGCGCGCACCGTGGTCACCGGGGACGGCCCCGGCCGCCCGCTGGACGCCCTCATCGCCGATTCGCCCGGCGGGCCGCCGCACACCGGCGCCGCCCTCGACGACCTGGTGGGACTGGCCTACTCCTCCGGGACGACTGGACGCCCCAAGGGCGCCAGGCGCACCCACCGCAACCGGATCGCCTCCGCGCTGGCCATGAC
Source organism: Streptosporangium sp. NBC_01755 (assembly GCF_035917995.1). Classification (NCBI taxonomy): domain Bacteria; kingdom Bacillati; phylum Actinomycetota; class Actinomycetes; order Streptosporangiales; family Streptosporangiaceae; genus Streptosporangium; species Streptosporangium sp. NBC_01755. The sequence goes on from NZ_CP109131.1 coordinate 6,863,764, forward strand.
GCACGAGGTGCTCGGCGGGCCGCCGGACCCCGACTCGGTGTACCTGCACGCGGGCCCGGCGATCCACACCAGCGGGCTCTTCGTGCTGCCGTTCCTGATGGCGGGCGCCCGCCAGGTGCTACTCGACCACGCCGACGCACCCGCGATCCTGGCCGCCGTCGACGAGCACCGCGTCACCCACACCGCCCTCGTCCCCACGATGGTCGGCCGGTTGACGGAGGCGGCGAACGGGGTGCCACTTGACTCGCTGCGAATGCTCGCCTACGCCGGCGCGCCGATGCCCGCCGACCACATCCGCCGGGCGAGCGAGCGGCTGACCCCCCACCTGGTGCAGTACTACGGGCTGGTGGAGGCGATGCCGCCGCTCACCGTGCTCGACCAGGCCGACCACGCCCGCGGCCTCGCCGGAGAACCGGAGCTGCTGACCAGCGCGGGCCGGATCTGCCTGGCCGTCGACCTCCGCGTGGTGGACGAGCACGGCTCCCCGCTGCCCGACGGCGAGCCGGGCGAGGTGGTGGTGCGCGGCGACCCGGTGACCCCGGGATACCTCAACGCCGAGAACCGCGACGACCTGGGCAAGGCGTTCACCGGCGGCCGGCTGCGCACCGGGGACATCGGACACCTCGGCGACGGCGGCCGGCTGTGGCTGACCGACCGCGCCAACGACATGATCATCACCGGTGGCTACAACGTCTACCCGCGGGAGGTCGAGGACGCGGTCACCCGCGTCGACGGGGTCGCCGACACCGCGGTGGTCGGGCTCGCCGACCCGCAGTGGGGCCAGCGGATCACCGCGGTCTACACCTGCTCCGGCGACCGCCGGGTCGAGCCGGAGGAGGTGCTGTGGCACTGCCGGGCCGTACTGCCCCCGCACAAGCGGCCCAAGAGCGCGCACCGGGTCACGTCCCTGCCGCTGAACGCGACCGGGAAGATCAGCCGCCGGGAGGTGATCCGGCGCCTCGAAGCGGGCGAATCCTGGTGACCGCGGTGGCCTTCCCGGCCGGAGGACCGCCGCCGTCGTCGCCCGTGCCGGGCCCGGTGGAGCGGGCCGGTGCCGTTTCTAGGCGGACGTTCCGGCCTCAAGGATCGAGACGATGGAGAAGAGACTGAAATCCGGCAGCGGCGGTCGGGTCGGGCGGGGGCCCGAGCAGGTGGGCGGGACCTCGTCATGGGGGCACGCAGGTGAGGCCGATGACATTCTCGCGCCTGGCCCCCCGTTCGAAGGCCGCGGTATAGGCGCGCGTACCGAGTGCATGCCGTACCAGGCGGTCGGCCTCGGCGTGGGCGTCGTGAAACGGCCGCAGCCCGATGAGCGCCACCCCGGTCGTGTGCCGCAACCGGTGCGCGGCGCCGAACAGTTCGGCGGCGTGGTCGTGCCGACCGGCGGCGGCGACGGTCCAGGCGAGCGTCTCAAGGCCCCACACGGGCCCCCAGCGGTCGTCGATGTCGTACTGGCGACGCAGGGAGTCGCGGAAAAGCGCGGCGGCCCGTACCGGGTCGCCGTGCCGCAACTCCGCGAGACCGAGGCCCCACAGCCCCCAGGAGTAGGCCCAGGCCCCGCCGTGTGCCTCGGCGTCGGCCAGGTAGGCGTCACCGGCGGCGACGGCGGTATCCCGGTCCCCGAGGAAGGCACAGGCCATGGCCCAGAGCATCGTCGCCATGTGGGCGTCACCGGTCGCGCCGTCCGCCAGGAACCGGTCCTTCGCCTCCGCCAGCAGCGGGATGGACCGCGGATCGCCGTGGGTGAGCAGCGCGTGGGCGCCCTCGACGTAGGTGAGGGCGGCGGGGGCGTCACCATCGGGGAACCGCGAGGTCAGACGGCGGCAGCGGGTCAGGAACTCCTCGGCGCCCCGCTTGTCGCCCTGGCAGAGGGCGATCCAGGCGGCCAGGGCCACCGCGCCGATCTGGAGCGGGTCCGGCGGGCCCGGAGAGAGCGCGAGCCCGCGCTCCAGCCAGTGGCGGCCCTCGCCGATGGTGCTGCTGAAGAACCAGAATCGGGTCCGGGTGAGGTTGGTGGTGATCTCCAGCCCGCTCCGGGCCTCGCCGGGCTCGGTGACGCAGAAGTCCAGTGCCGTGCGGAGGTTCGACAGTTCCTGCCGCAGCCGCGACAGCCACTCGACCTCGCGGGGACCGCACCAGTCGGCCGCGGCCCGTGCGACGGTGCTCCGGTAGTGGTCACGGTGGCGTCGCCGCACCGCGGTTTCCTGACCGAGGTCGACCAGACGCTGCCTGCCGTACTGGCGGATGGTCTCCAGCAGGCTGTAACGCGTCCTGCTGCCCCGGGTGCTCACGACCAGGATCGACTTGTGCGCCAGGGCCGCCAGAACGTCGATGATGTCGTGGCGGTCGATGCCCGCACCGGAGCACACCGCCTCGGCAGCCTCCAGGTCGAACCCGCCGGAGAAGACCGACAGTCGTGCCCAGAGCAGCCGCTCGTGCTCGGTGCACAGGTCGTGGCTCCAGCCGACGACGCCTCCCAGAGTCCGGTGATGGCGGGGCGCGTTCCCGGCGTCGTTGTCGGCCAGCAGCCGGAACCGGTCGTCGAGCCGGTCGAGGATCTCCTCTGCCGAGAGCGTCCCCAGCCGGACCGCCGCCAGCTCGATCGCCAGCGGGACACCGTCCAGCCGCCCGCACAGCTGCGCGATGACGCCGCGGTTGTGTCGTGTGATCCGGAAGTCCGGGGCCGAGGCCGCGGCGCGGTCGGCCAGCAGCGCCACCGCCTCGTAGCGGGTCAGCGGCGGCTCGGCCTTCTCCCCCGGAGGGGTTATGGGCGGTACGGCGAGGGGTGGCACCGGCAGGACGTGCTCGCCCTGGACACCGAGCCGCTGCCGGCTGGTGGCCAGCACGCGCAGACCGGGCACCGCGCGCAGGAGCGTGGTCACCAACGTCGCCGCAGCCTTCACCATGTGCTCGCAGTTGTCCAGTACCAGCAACGTCCTGCTGTCACGCAGATGCTCGATCAGGATGTCCACGCAGGGGCGTGCGGACTGGTCGCGGATTCCGAGAGCCTGCGCCACCGTCCGGTCGAGCAGTTCGGGCTCGGCCAGCGGGGTGAGGTCGGCGATCCACACCCCGTCAGGGAAGGTGGGTGACACCTGCGTGGCCAGCCGCAGCGCCAGCCGGGTCTTGCCCACTCCGCCCACCCCGGTCAGCGTGACCAGGCGGCTGGTCCCCAGTAGCCGTCCGGCGTCGGTGAGCTGCTGTTCCCTGCCCACGAACGTCGTCATCTCGCTGGGGAGATTGCCGGACGGTCCCTTGGCGGTGAGTGCGGGATCGTTGTTGAGGATCCGCCGGTGCAGCTCCCGCAGTTCCGCGCCGGGGTCGACGCCGAGTTCCTCGACGAGGATCTCCCTGACGGAGTGGTGGCAGCGCAGGGCCTCGGCCTGGCGGCCCGACCGGTACAGCGCCAGCATCCGCTGTGCCCAGAAGCGCTCCCGGAGCGGATGTGCGGCGGTCAGCCTCCGCAGCTCGGGGAGCACCTCCTCGTGGCGGTCCAGCGCCAGGTCGGCCTCGATGCGGGACTGGAGCGCGTCCAGCCTGCGCTCGGCCAGCACGGGCGCGACCTCCCGTCGCAGCGTCTCCGACGGGATGTCCTGTAGCGGTTCCCCGCGCCACGATCGCAGTGCCTCTGCCAGCAGCGCCGCCGCCTGTTCCATGGAGCCCGCCGCGGCCGCTGCCCTGGCGCGGCCGGTCAGGGTGTCGAAGCGGTGCAGGTCGAGCCGGTCGTCGTCCACCCTGAGCAGGTAGCCGCGCGGGCAGGTCAGCAGGGGAGCGGCGCACCCCAGCAGGTGCCGGCAGCGCAGCACGTAGTTCTGCAGGGTGTTCCGGGCACCGCCAGGCGGGGCCTCTCCCCACAGGTGGTCCATCAGCGTCTCGACGGGGACCGTCTTGTTGGCGTCGAGCAGCAGCGACACGAGCAACGTCCGCAGCTTGGCTGCCCGGATCGGCACGGGAACGCCGTCCCGCAGCACCTCGAACGGCCCCAGAACCCTGAACTCGAAACCCGAGCCTGCCGTTTTCACTACCCAATGTAATCACAATATTTCTCTCCGCGATCGGGTGTGTGCGCCAAGTGCGCCTCGAAGGGGTGCCACCGGAATTTCGGGTAGGGCTTACCAACGCCCCGCTACGGCAAGTGCTCACCGGCCGGCGGCGTCCGGATGTTCGTCAAACACGAGGATCTGAACCACACCGGCTCACACAAGATCACGAACGTCCTCGGGCAGGCCCTGCTCGCCCGGCGGATGGGCAAGCCGCGGGTGATCGCCGAAACGGGCGCCGGGTCGCATGGCGTGGCGACGGCCACCGCCTGCGCCCTGTCCGGCCTCGAATGCGTCGTCTACATGGGCGAGGTCGACATGGAGCGCCAGGCGCTGAACGTCGCCCGGATGCGGATGCCCGGCACGAAGGTCGTCCCGGTGACGTCCGGATCCCGCACCCTGAAGGACGCCATCAACGAGGCGTTCCGGGACCGGGTCGCCAACGTCGAGTCCACGCACTACCTGTTCGGCACCGCGGCGGGTCCGCATCCGTCTTCCCCGTTCATCGGCCGGCCAGGTCATGTAGGCGGTGGACGAGCCGGAGCGCCGCCGGCGAGGTGGCGGCCTGGCCGAGGTTCTCGGCGTTGTCTGGCCGGGAGGGCCTGTTCACCATCGCCACCACCTGAACCTGTCGGCGCCCGCCTGGACATCCTCGGTCACATGCTGTCGGCGGAGAGCGTCTTCATGGTGACGTAGCTGGCCACCGCGGCCACGCTGGGCAGGTTGGCCAAGCGGTTGGCGTGGAAGTCCTCGTAGGCGGCCAGGTCGGCGACCTCGACCTGGAGCAGGTAGTCGTAGTTGCCGGTGACGTGGTGGCAATGCACCACTTCGGACAGCCGGACGATCGCGCGCTCGAACGCGACCACATCCGTGCGGCTGTGCCGCATCAGCCGGACACCGGCGAACACCCGCAGGCTGCGGCCGACCGCAGCGGGATCGATCAGCGCCCGGTAACCGCGGATCACCCCGGTCTCCTCCAGCCGCCGCACACGCCGGAGGCAGGGAGACGGCGACAGGCCGACCCGGGCGGCGAGTTCCGCGTTGCTGATCCGACCGTACTTCTCGAGCACGGCCAGTATCGACCGGTCCACGTCATCCACGTGAGCAGATTATTGCCCAACTGCCGCGCTTACCACATCGGATGGCCGATTCGAGGCGCTACTTGCTGCCAAAGTTGCCGGGACCGACCCCGAGGTGGCATGCCGGTCGGTCACGCTTGTGACATCACCTCGGGTGGTCATCGGAAGGGGAACAACCATGTCGGGCAGCAGCACAGTTGCCGTTCACGCCGACCGCGACGTCCATCCCAGTCGCGCAGTGGCCCGGCCCATCTACCAGACGGCGACGTTCTGGGCCGAGGACGCGGAGCAGTTCACGCAGGCCGCCGTCGAACGGCGGGGCCAGGATTTCTACACCCGCTACGGCAACCCGAACCACGCGCAGGTCGCGGCGGTGGTCGCGGAACTGGAGCACACCGAGGCGGCAATGGTCACCGCGTCCGGGATGGCCGCGCTCACCACCGCGGTGCTGGCCCTGGTGTCCGCCGGCGACCACGTGATCGGGCAGAAGTCCACCTACGGCGGCACGGCGTCGGTGTTGCTGAACCTGCTGCCGCGGCTGGGCGTGTCGGTCACGCAAGTGGACCAGACCGACCCGGCGGCGTTCGACAAGGCGCTGACCCCGCAGACCCGCCTGATCCTGGTGGAAACGCCGAGCAATCCGCTGTTGCAGATCACCGACCTGCGCGCCGTCACGGATCTGGCCCGCGCGCACGACGTGCTGACCATGGCGGACAACACCTTCGCCACTCCGATGAACCAGCGGCCGGTGGAGTTCGGCATCGATCTGGTCTGGCACAGCGCGACCAAGTACCTCAACGGCCATTCCGACGTGTCCGCCGGGGTGCTGGCCGGCTCGGCGGAGATCCTGGACCGGATCTGGGATGTCGCCCTGCTCACCGGCGCCACGCTCGGCCCCTTCGACGCGTGGTTGCTGTTGCGTGGCATGCGCACCTTGCCGCTGCGCATGCCACGGCACAACGCCAACGGCCAGGCGCTCGCGGAGGCGCTGCAGGACCACCCGGCCGTGGCTCGGGTGCACTATCCCGGCCTGGCCACGCACCCGCAGCACTCGTTGGCGGCAAGCCAGATGAGCGGTTTCGGAGGAGTGCTCGCAATCGAACTGGCCGGCGGTTTCGAGGCGGCCGACGCGTTCCTCGGCCGGCTGCACTACGCCCGTCGAGCGGCCAGTCTCGGCGGTGTGGAGTCGCTGGCCGTGCATCCGGCGGCCATGTGGCAGGGCATGCTCAACGAGGAACAGATTGCCGCGTCAGGGGTTCCGCTCGGCCTGGTCCGGTTGGCCGCGGGCACGGAGGACACAGCCGACCTGGTTGCCGACGTGCTCGCCGCGGCCGACGTGGTGGTCGCCACGACGGCGAGCTGCTGACCACTCGGCGGCACCGGGCTCCCGCCACAACCTGATGTTGGACAATCCGAAGACGTTCGTGGAGGCACGTATCCAATGAGGACCCTGATTACCGGCGGCACCGTGGTCAGCATGAACGCGGCCGTCGGCGACTTCGACCGCGGCGACGTGCTGATCGAAGACGGCGTGATCGTCAAGGTGGCCGAGCGGATCGACGCGCCGGACGCGGCGGTGATCGACGCGACCGACCGGATCGTGCTGCCCGGCTTCGTCGACACCCACCGGCACACCTGGCAGACCGCGTTCCGCGGTGTCGGCGCGGACTGGACGTTCGCCGACTACGTGGTGGCGGTGCACGGCACGTTGAAGCCCCATTACCGGCCTGAGGACGTCTATCTGGGCAACCTGATGGGCCGGCTGGAGGCGCTGTACTCCGGCGTGACAACGATGCTGGACTGGTTCCACGCCGCGCAGAGCCCCGAACACGCGGACGCCGCCCTCGCCGGCCTGCGAGCCGTGCCAGGACGGTCGATCTTCTGCTACGGCGCGGGGTACCGCACCGATGACCAGATCGACGCCGAGGTCCGCCGCGTCCGGTCCGACGTTCCGGAGGACGGCCTGGTCACCATGGCCTTGGGGCTGCGCGGTCCGGGTGATGTCACCATGGACGTGGTCGCCGCAGACCTGAAGCTGGCAGCCGATCTCGGACTGCGGACCAGTGTGCACGTCGACGGCCTGACGGGCGGCCGCCCGATCGCCGAGCTCCACGAGCACGGTCTGCTTTTCGACACCACGACCTTCGTGCACGCCAACGGGATCAGCGACGACGAACTGCGGATGCTCGCCGACGCCGGCAGTTCGGTGTCGATCAGCCCGGACGTCGAGCTGAAGATGGGCTTCGGCTGGCCGATGACCGGACGCATGCTGGCGGCCGGCCTGCACCCGACGTTGTCCATCGACGACTGCCCTTCGGCCGGCGGCGACATGTTCGCCACCATGCGCACCGCCTACGCCGTGCAGCGCGGCCTCGACGGCGGCTTGAACTCCCGGGACCTGCTGAAGTTCGCCACCGTCAACGGCGCCCGGGCGTGCGGACTCGCCGCCCGAACGGGCAGCCTCACCCCCGGCAAGGACGCCGACATCATCCTGCTGCGCGCCGACGACCCCACCGTGTTCCCGGTCACCGACCCCGCCGGCACCATCGTCGCCGCCGGCCATCCCGGCCTGGTCGACACGGTTCTGGTGGCCGGCCGCGTGGTCAAGCGCGACGGGCAGCTGGTGGGCGTGGACCTGCCGGCATTGCAGACCAGGTTGCTGGAATCGCGCAACCGGATCGCGACCGCCGCCGGCATCTCGCTCGACGGAACCTGGCGTCCCCGCACAGAATCGGAGTAACCGCGCCTGGGGGAAGAGCTCGCCCGGCGCGGCAATTATTGGCGGCCGAGGAGCACGAGCGGGCTGTCCACACGAAGTGTCTCCGAAGCCGTCCTCGGCGCGATCCTGCCCTCCGACGAACAGAGCCGGCTGGGCTCGCTGGCCTGGACCGCCTACTACACCGCCGCCCTCACCGACCCGGCGCTCGCTGCGGCCGCGCTCACCCGACCCGACGCGCTGGAAGACTTCCTCACCACCCGGCTCACCACCGCGCAGCGGCCGCCCCCGGGCCGAGCCGCACCGACCCGGGCGACGACCACTCTCCGTGACGACCACGAGCTCAACCACAGCCGAATAGGCGACAGTTGATTACGCGAGGTCGCCAGAGTGGCACCCCTCGAATGCGTGGTGCGACGGGTCCCGGGGAGTGCCAAGCATGACACTGAGTGACTGTCGGGTGACCGGTGAGTGAGTGGCCGGCGGCACGGTGTGTGGTGACGGCGGGGCGACGCGCCCGGCTGATCTTCACCCGACAGGAAGGGCACTTCATGTTCAAACGTGTAACCGGGATCGTGGCGGCGGTGATCGCGGCGGCGGTGATGCTCACCGCCGCTCCCGCCACCGCCGACGCGGCCTCGTTCTCCCGGGAGCTCACCGCCGTGGCACAGGCCGCGGGCGTCTCGGAGGAGACCGTCTACTCCATGGCGGTGTCGCTGGTGAGCAGCGACCCGGAGGACGAGTATCGCTTCCCCGATGAGGAGTTCCAGGACGCCCCCCGCTCCTGGAGCGCGGTCCTGGCGTTCGTCAAGAGGTTCTGGCGCCAGATCGTCGACGCGGCCAAGGCCGCCGGTGAGTGGGCGTGGTGGAAGGCGGGCAAGTGCGCCACCGGCGCCGTGACCGAGGTCTGGAACAAGTTCGGCGGAGACCTGACGGATCCTGAGGCGGTACTGGCCGTGGCCGTCTACGGTTGCCTGAAGGGCCTGCGCGGCTGATCGTCCCGCCTGACGGGCGGCACTCCCGATCATCGGATCGGGAGTGCCGCCCGTAGGTCCGTCCCTCCTCTGGTCGGCCTCACGCTTCCAGCGGAAGGTGGCCCGAGTGGAGGAAGGACGGACCTGAACCCGTCTCCGGGGCGGGCGTTCAGCGGCGGACGGCCTCGGCGCCGTCGGTGTGCGCGGACCCGCCTCCACCAGCCGCCGTAGACGCGGCCGAAGGCGTACGGCTTCAGGAGCGACAGGGCGCGGCGGATCGTGGCGGGGCGTTCGGGGATGTCACGGTTCCCGGTGGAGACGGGCCGAGCGGCGGCCAAGGTGCAACAGCGGCGGGCAGGTCAGGCGGGTGCCCCAGCGGGTGGGGAGGGCGAAGGCGACCGCCTTGGCCGGGGCGTCGCCGGTGAAGGTCGTCGTGGGGTAGGCGCGGCAGTACCCCCGGGAGAGCTCCCGGACCAGCAGCAGGCCACGGCCGCTCTCCGCGAGCGGGTCCGGTGCGGTCTGCGGACGGGAGTGGTCGAGGATCGCGGGGATCCACCCCAGGTCGGGGTCGCCGTCGACGAGCTCGCACCACGCGGGGACGCCCGCCAGGTTGAAGACGCGGATCTCGTACGGCGGGCGGGCGTGCCGCTCGCAGTTGGCGGCCAGCTCGGCCGCGATCGCCTCGGTGTCGGTGACGTCGTCGCCGGGCAGGCCCTCGGCCAGCAGCACCTCGCGCACGATGGCGCGGGCCCGGCGGGAGGCCGAGCCCGGGTACAGGACGGCCACCAGCATGCCGACCTCGCCGAGGGCCTCCTCCGGGGCTCCCACACTGGTGACGGTGATCCCCTCGCGGGGGACGCCCGGGACGCCGGACGGGTCCGCCGCGCCGTGGAAGGTTGGCCGCATGTGCGCACTCCATAACTTTCGGTGACTGTTCCAGCAGGAAACGCCACGGGATGGGCGGCGGCCAGGTTCGGGCGCGGGCGTTGCGACGCGCCGTGCGGGGTGCGCGGGAGGGTCGCCGCCGCCGCGCGCCGTTCGGATCGTCCTGTCGGCTGGTCGTTTCCTGGTCGTTTCCGTCGGCGGGCGAGCCGCGCGAGCCGCATTCGTCGACAATGGGTTGATGATTCGTCGCTCTGGGTGATGGAGGTCGTCGTGGGTGGTGAGGGACGTCCCGAACTGGTGCGGGCTCGCCGGCGGATGGGCATGAGCCAGGACGAGATCGCGGCGGCGCTGTGGGTGTCGGCGACGACATGGAGCCGGTGGGAGCGGGGACGCCAGGAGATCCGGCCTGTCTACCGGGCGCGAATGGCCGAGGTGTTCGGGGTGGACCCGGTCGAGGTCGAGCGGTGGATCGAGGGCACCGTCCCGGTCGATACGGAAGCCTGGCTGATTCCGGACTTCAGCGACTTCTCACTCGGAACTACGGTCAAGACGGCAGACCGACTGTGGAGGTGCGACGTGGATCCGGAGCGGCGTCATGTGCTGGCCGCGCTGCCGTTCGTACCTGCGGCCTTTGGCAGCTGGCTGTCGGCGTGGAGTTATGGCACTCCGGAGGCATCGGCGGCGTATCAGGGGTCGGGGCCGGTTGTCGGGCTCTCCGACGTTCGGCGGATCGCCGAGGCACGGCAGGCGTTCGGGCAGATGGACCGCCAGTTCGGCGCCGGATTGGTGCGTCCGGCGGTGGTGGACTATCTGAACACCGCTGTCGCGCCGTTACTGCGGGGCCGCTATGACGACAAGGTCGGTGCCGAGCTGATGACGGCGGCTGCGGCGATGACCCAGATGGCAGGCTGGACCGCCTTCGATCTGAACCATCACGGCCAGGCCCAGCACTACCTCGGCCAGGCGCTCAAGCTGGCGAAGATCGGTGACGACTCGTTGACGGGTGCCTGGGTGCTGGCGACCATGACCCATCAGGCGGTTCACCTGGAGCAGGGTGCCCAGGCGGTCTGGCTCGCCCGCGCCGCCGTGGACACGGCCCGTCGGGCACAGGCACCTCCCCGAGTCATGGCGATGCTGCTGATCGGTGAGGCGCGGGCGATGGCCATGCAGACGAGACCGGCCGAGACCGGTGACGCGCACAGCGCCAAGCAGGTCGAGCGGCTGCTCACCGAGGCCGAGCGGGCGTACGCCCAGGGAGCCACCGACCGTGACCCGGCCTGGGTCGCCTGGAACGACGAGTCCGAGCTGACCGCGAGGATGAGCAGGTGCTGGAAGCTGCTCGGCGACTACCGGCGGGCGGCCGACTGCGCGGAGTTCGCGGTACGTGAGTTCACGGAAAACCGCCCTCGGTCGGCCCAGCTCAACCGGATGAGCGCGGCTGAGGCATACCTCGCCATGGGTGAGGTGGAACAGGCGGTCGACTCGGCGAGGGCCGCGATCCCGATGGCCAAATCACTGACGTCGGCCCGCTCCGTCGAACGCATCCGGAAGTTCTCCGGCCGCCTTGAGCCATACGACACCATCCAGGTCAGGGAGTTCCGTGCCTACCTGGACAGTGAACTCGTCTCCTGATCGACCGCTGGACAGCAGAGGGGCTCCGAGGCAATCGGGGCATCTTTTTAGGAAATGTCGGTGGTTATGGTCGCGACCCTTGGGTGAAGTCTCGCGTCACTGGCCGAACTCACCTCCGCCAAAATGGCGAACCTGACGCCGGGGGGCATACGTTGTGCACACCCGCCTTGATCAGCGTCAGCCTGTCGACTTGCGATAGCTGTGTCAGGTAGCCGGTCCTGGCATGAGCACGCGGTGAGACATGAGTGCCACCGAGCAACCCGGTGGCGCGATCGGACGCATCTGGAAGCTCTCTGACCATCAGCATTCATGTCCGGGAGTTTCGCGCCTGCCTGGACAGCGAACTCGTCTCCTGGCCGACTGCCGGACCGAAGTCGACCGAAGCCGGGGGAAACGGGGCTCGTCTGGAGGCAGCTCTCCGGCCAGGCTGAACCGCTATCGTGGTGAGGCCGTTTTCCCGGCGGAACGCAGGCAGACGCTGATGAGGACTGCCGTCACCGAACAGATCGACATGGCGGGGAGTGCGATGGGGCAGGCCATACCGTTTCTGCGGCGCGTGAGGGTGAAAAACTACCGAAGTATCGCGTCATGTGACGTCAGCTTCACGCCTCTTCTGGTTCTGCTCGGCCCCAACGCCGCAGGGAAAAGCAACTTCCTCGACGCGCTCAGGTTCGTGGTGGACGCGTTGGAGACGACACCTACCGACGCGGTGATGAAACGCGGTGGCCTGGATGAGGTGAGCCGACGGGTTCAGAGGGATACGGAGGCATTCGGCATCTTTCTGGAGTTCGTGATCCAGGCGGATGAAGAGCCACTGTCGGTCACGTACGGCTTCACCATAAACCGGGACCCCACCGGTCGCCGTTCACTTCTGGTGGTCGGGGAACAGTGCACGGTCCGCGGTACCCAGCCGCGGTCGAGTTTTGAAGAAGCCAGTTTTTTCATGACCCATGGCCTTTTCAACCAGACAGGTGATGGCGGTATCGAGCCGGACCGGCTCTACCTGCCGCTGGCCGCCACCCAGGGCATTTTCAGCGAGGTCTACCGCAGGCTGCGGAGCATGCTCTTCTACCACCTGGATGTGGGACTCATGCGACGGGTCCAGCCCCGGTTCGCCGGGACTGCGCTGGACGATGCCGGAGGGCGACTGGGATCGGTGCTCGGGACCCTCGCACACCGGTATCCGGTGTTCAAGAAACGGATCGACGACTACATGTGCGCCATCGTTCCCGGAGCCGTCGGCGTCGACGAGCGGGTTCTGGACACCTACTCGACCGTCGAATTACGTACGCGTCATGGAGATCAAGAGTTGGCCTTCGGGCCGGAGGCGATGTCCGAGGGAACCCTGCGTGCGGCGGGGCTGCTGACGGCGCTGTTCCAGCCTGCCGTACTGGGCGGTGACGTAAGTCTGATCGGCATCGAAGAACCGGAGACGTCGCTGCACCCCGCAGCCGCGGGTGCGCTCTTCGACGCACTCAGCGAGGCGAGCGAACGTGTTCAGCTGGTGGTCACCACGCAGAGCGCGGACCTGCTTGACCGCGATGACTTCGATCCGGCGTCCGTGCGTGTCGTGACGATGGCGGATGGGCTTACCACGATCAGTGAGATCGACGAAGTGAGCCGCCGCATCATCGATGACGGGCACGCCACGCTCGGTGAGCTGATGCGGAGCAGCCAGCTCCGGCCCAAGGAGACGGAATGACCGGAGCGATCTCCATTGCCACTGTCGTGGAAGGGGAGGGCGAGGTCGCCGCACTCCCGATTTTGCTCCGCAGGATCGCGCATGATCTCTCGGTCTGGAACATACGGATTCCTGCCCCACTCCGCGTCCCACGATCCAAACTGGTCGCCCCCGGGGGTGTCGAGAAGGCAGTTCTTCAGGCTTCCTACCGGGTCGACGGTCTCGGTGGGATTCTGCTGCTGATCGACGCGGATGACGACTGTCCTGCCACGACCGGGCCGGCACTCCTGGAGCGGGCGCGGCAGGCCCGTGGGGACAGAGAGATCTCGATGGTTCTTGCCAATCGGGAGTTCGAGGCGTGGTTCCTCGCCGCAGCCTCCTCGCTCGCGGGCCACAGAGGGCTGGCGGACCCTCTCGAAGCGCCCACCGATCCCGAAGGACCCCGCGATGCGAAGGGATGGCTCTCGACACGGAAGATCGACGGCACCTCCTACCGCCCCACGGTTGATCAGGCGGCCCTGACCACGCAGTTCGACATGGCTCAGGCACGCAAGAACGCACCCTCCTTCGACAAGTTCTGGCGTGATGTCGAACGCCTGATACGGGGCGCTTCCAGGTGACATGCCACGGCGAAGGGAACAGGATGGCGGTTGACCAACCGGATCGCCTCCGCCGTACCGGACTGGCCCGTGTCGTCCCAGGTCAGCGCCGGTAGACCTGCTCGCCGCCGACGAAGGTCATCGCGACCCTCGTCCGCCAGATCTCGGATCGCGGCTCGGTGAACGGGTCGCGGTCCAGGACGACCAGGTCGGCGCGGTTGCCGGGGACGATGGTGCCGGCGTCGTCGTCGTGGTTGATCCAGGCCGAGCCGGCGGTGTAGGCGGTCAGCGCGGTGGCCAGATCCAGGCTCTGGCCGGGCAGGAACGGGGTCTGCGCCGTCGGGTAGCCCGCGTGCACCGAGCCGGGCGGCTCGGTGCGGTTGACCGCCACGTGCAGGCCCTGGATCGGGTCGGCGCCGGAGACCGGCCAGTCGCTGCCCGCGCAGAAGTGGGTGCCGGCCCGCAGCAGGTCGGCGAACGGGTACTGCCAGCCGGAGCGCTTCTCGCCCAGGAACGGCAGGGTCAGCTCGTCCATCTGGGCGTGATGGGTGGCCCAGAGCGGCTGCAGGTTGGCGGTCACGCCGAGCTTCGCGAAGCGCGGCACGTCGGACGGCTCGACGATCTGCAGGTGCGCGATGTGGTGCCGGTTGGCCGGGTCGGTCCCCTCGAAGCTGTCCAGCGCCTCGCGGACCGCCCGCTCACCGATGGCGTGGAAGTGCACCTGGAAGCCGTGCCGGTCCAGCTCGGCGACGTACTCCCTCAGCAGCGTGGGGTCGACGTACGACAGGCCGGTGCCGCCGCAGCGGCAGTAGGGCTCGATCACCGCGGCGGTGAAGTTCTCGGCGATGCCGTCCTGCATGATCTTCACCGAGGTGGCGTGGAACCGCTCCAGTCCCGTGGCCGACTCGCGCCGCTCCAGCAGCTCGGGGATCTGCTCGGCGCCGCGCGCCCGGTCCCACCAGAGCGCGCCCACGACGCGGGCCCGCAGCGCGCCTGAGGCCGCCGCCGAGACGTACGTGGACAGCTGGTCGTCGTAGCCCGCGTAGGAGCCGACGATGGCGTCCTGCCAGCCGGTGACGCCGAGGGAGAACAGGTGTTCCTGGGCAGCCAGCAGCGCCTCGTGCATGTCCCGGGCGCTGGGGCGGGGGGTGAGCAGGCCGACCAGGTCCATCGCGCCCTCGTGCAGCACGCCGCTCGGCGTGCCGTCGGCGTCGCGCTCGATCCTGCCGTCGGCGGGGTCGGAGGTGTCGCGGGTGATCCCGGCCAGCTCCAGCGCCCGGCTGTTCACCCAGGCGGCGTGGTGGTCGCGCTGGATCAGGTAGACCGGGCGGTCGACGAAGTCGAGCTGGGAACGGTGCGGGAGGCCGCCGGGGAAGGCGGACATGTCCCAGCCTCCGCCGTCGATCCACTCGTGGCCGGGGTGGGAGTCCGCGTAGGCGGCGATCTTCTCCACGTACTCCGGCAGGCCGTAGACCTCGGACAGGTCGCACCTGGCCCGCTCCAGGCCCGCCTGCACCGGGTGGATGTGCGCGTCGGTGAACCCGGGGGTCAGCAGGCGCCCGTCCAGGTCGACGATCTCGTGGCCGGGGGCGGCCAGGCCTGCGACGTCGGACTCCGCGCCGACGGCGGCGATCCGGCCGTCACGGACCAGCACCGCCTCGGCGAAGGCGTCGGCGGCGAGGAAGACCCGGCCGCCCCGGAAGAGCAGGTCGCTCACTGTTGCACCATTCCTGTCGTCGGTGGCCCGGAGGCAGCTGGAGCCCCCGGGATGCCGCTTGATCACCTACATTGCACGCTCGACCGGCCGAGGTCCAGCGTGAGTTTCTCCGGGCGTCGGCCGAGGCCCGGGAGACGTCCGCCGACACTCGCCGGCGTTCACCGCCCGTCCATCGACACCTACCGCCGTCCGGGGCGTCTTCCCGGCGCTCAGCGTCCGGTGATGGAGTCGGCGACGCGGGCCAGCACCGAGGTGCGGCCGAGCCCGGCCTTCTCCCTGGCGTCGGCCCGCCGGTAGAGGTCGTACATGGTGTGCACGCCGATCCACCGCAGCGGTTCCACCTCCCAGCCTCGCACCTTGCGGTCCACCCAGGGCAGGGAGGCGAGCTCGCTCTCCTCGCGCAGGATCAGGTCGCGCAGGGTACGGCCGGCGAGGTTGGTCGTGGTAACCCCGTGGCCGGTGTAGCCGCCCGCCCAGCCGATGCCGGTGGCGTGGTCGACGTGCACGGTGGCGCACCAGTCGCGCGGCACGCCGAGCACACCGGACCAGGCGTGCGCCACCTTCGAGGCCTTGACCGCGGGGAACATCCCGGTCAGCAACTCCCAGAGCGCCTCGATGGTCCACTCGTGGGTGTGGCCCCGGTCGTCCACCCGGGAGCCGTACAGGTAGGGCTTGCCGCGCCCGCCGAACGCGATCCGGCCGTCGGCGGTGCGCTGGGCGTACATGTAGTAGTGCGCCATGTCGCCGAGCAACTCGTGGCCCTCCCAGCCGATCTCGTTCCACAGCCCGCCCAGCGGCTCGGTGACGATCATCGAGCTGTTCATCGGCAGCCAGGCGCGGTGGTACTGCTTCAGCTCGGCGGTGAACCCCTCGGTGGCGCGGATGACGTAGTCGGCGCGGACCGTGCCGTACGGCGTGCGGGCCTCGCGCGGGGCGATCTCGGTTACCGGGGTGCGTTCGAAGATCTCCACGCCGAGGTCCCGCACGGTCTGGGCCAGGCCGCGGGCCAGCTTGGCGGGCTGGATCCTGGCGCAGTGCGGGCTCCAGATCGCGCTGACCGCGCCGTCCACCCGCAGGCGCTCCTCCCGCTCCGCCGGGTCGAGCAGCCGCACGTCATCCTCGGTCCAGCCCCAGTGGCGCTCGTGGGCGAGCAACCGGTGCAGCCGCAGGTCCTGGGCGGCGTTGGTGGCGACCGTGGTGACGCCGCCCTTGACGATGTCGGCGTCGATGTTCTCGTCCTTGGCGACCGTGATGACCTCGTCGATCGCCTCGAACATCACCCGCTGCAGCCGCTTGGCCGCGTCCGCGCCGTGCGTCCTGGCGTAGCGCTCGGGGGTGCCCGCCAGCTCGCCGACCAGCCAGCCGCCGTTGCGCCCCGAGGCGCCGTAGCCGGCGAACTCCTTCTCCAGCACCACGATCCGCAGGGTGGGGCTGGCCTTCTTCAGGTAGTAGGCGGTCCACAGACCGGTGTAACCGGCGCCGACGATGGCCACGTCGGCGTCGAGATCGCCGCCGAGGGGAGTGCCGGCCGTGGGGATGCCGAGGGAGCGATACCAGAAGGAGACGTCTCCGTTGACGAAATCCCCAGCCAGGGGAATGCGCGTGCTCATGGCCTCATATCCTGCTATATCCGTCTATTGAGGTACGCCTGTCAACGGAAACCGTTGCAGAAAAGCTGTCTTGCCACGTAATGAGCGATACGCCCAGATGTAACGGTGGGCTCACTCATGTGTAGCAGTCCCGTAACAGGGTCAGGTAAGGCTATCCCCCAACAGAAGGGGCTTTCTGATGGGGTTTCTGAGGATCCGTACAACCGTTGACGAGCGGCCGGGGCGTCTCGCCTCGCTGACCGCCGCGCTCGCCGCCAAGGGCGGCAACATCCTGGGCCTGAGCGTCCAGACCGACGCGGACGGCACGGTCGACGAGTTCGTCACGGACATCCCCGCCGGCGCCGAGGCGGTGCGCGAGGCGCTGGAGGCGGCCGGTGGACGCGAGGTCCTGGTCGTCCCCGCCACCGCGCACGAGCTGACGGACGAGCCCACCCGAGTGCTCCTGCTCGCCTCCCGGCTGCGCACGACCCCCTGGCGCCTGCCCGAGCTGCTCGGGGAGCTGTTGCGCGCCGACGACTCCCGCTGGGTCTACGGTGCCGAGATGAGCGACCTTCCGGACCCCACGTTGCTCACCGTGCCCGTGGCCCCGCGCCGCGCGATCAGGGTGCGCCGGGCCGAACTGCCCTTCACCCTGACCGAGGCCGCCCGCGCGGCCTCCTTCGTGCGGCTGGCGCAGCCCCCCGCCGAGCAGTCCGGAACCGACCGCGACATCACGCTCTCCAACGGCGTCGAGGTCCAGATCCGCCCGCTCACCCGGCTCTACCGCGTGGCCGTACGCGACCTGCACGACCGCTGCTCGCCCGAGGCCCGCAGGTTCCGCTACTTCACCGCGATGCCCGTGCTGCCGCCGAAGGTCTTCGACCGGCTCTGTGACCGCACGAAGGGGTACTCCATCGTCGCCGGGCACGACGGCCAGGTCGTCGGCCTCGCCAACCTGTTGTTCACCCCCGACCCCGGCATCGCCGAGATGGCCTTCCTGGTCGAGGATCGCTGGCAGGGCAGGGGGCTGGGCATGTCACTGGCCCAGATGCTCGTCGGCCAGGCCCGGGACCTGGGCTTCGCCGAGGTCAGAGCCACCCTGTTCGCCGACAACGTGCGCATGCGCAGGCTCCTGGTCTCGCTGGGCGCGACCCTGAGCCGCACCGAGGACCCCGGCGTGCTGGAAGCCAGGGTGGCCGTGGGAGTGGTGGCGACGGCATCCCCGAGTTGAACCCGTCACCATCCCCGAGTTGAACCCGTCACCCGGCCTCCCCGTTTCGAGATCGCTCAGGGATCCCGAAGCGGGGAGGGCTCACCCCTGTGCCCTCTCACGAGGGCGGGCGCGGGCCGTCTTGCCGAGATCCCGGCGCCGTTACGGTCTCCAGGCGCCCCCCGCCCGGTCAGCACCCGGGCGGCCAGTCCCTCGCCCTCGCGGATCAGACCGAGCAGGATGTGCTCGGTGCCGATGTAGCCGTGGTGCAGGCCGAGTGCCTCCCGCAGCGACAGTTCGAGCATCTTCTTGGCGCGCGGGGTGAAGGGGAGGTGGCTGCCGGGGGCGGACGTGCTGGGAGGTCCTCGACCACCTGGGCGCCGAGCGGATCGGCCACGGCATCGCCTGCATGGACGACCCCGCCTGGTCGCCCACCTGCGCGAGACACAGATCCCGCTGGAGGTCTGCCCCACCTCCAACGTCTGCACCGGCCAGGTCGCCCGCATCGAGGAGCACCCGCTGCCCCGCATGATCGAGGAGGGCCTGTTCGTCACCCTCAACAGCGACGACCCGCCCATGTTCGACACCACCCTGAGCGGCGAGTACCGCGTCGCCGCCCAGCACCTGGGCCTGGACCGGCAGATGCTGACCACCCTGGCCCGCAACGCCGTGCAGGCCTCCTCCCTCGACCAGGCGGGCAAGAAGAAACTCCTCGACGAGATCGCCACCATCGCCGACCAGCCCACCGCAACGGCCCCCTGACCTGCCCGGGGTGGTATTCCGCCACGCGAGTGATCAGGGGGAGGAGATCCGGCCCAGCGAAGAGGGGATCTTGGAGGCGGCGGCCCGGTCCAGCAGGAAGAGGGTTCGCCGGCTACCTCGGGCGCCGGCCGCGGGGACCTGCATCGTTCCCGAGTCCGACAGCGCCAGCCGCACCGCTCCGGCCTTCTCCTCACCGGCGGCGATCACCCACACGTCGCGGGCGCCCTGGATGACCGGCATCGTCAGCGAGACGCGGGTGGGCGGCGGCTTGGGCGAGCCGTGCACCGCCACCACCGGGCGGGTGTCGTACAGGGCGGGCATGCCGGGAAAGAGCGAGGCCACATGGCCGTCCGGACCCATGCCGAGCATCATGAGGTCGAACGACGGCGCCGGGCCGTGGTCCTCGGGGCGAGAGGCCCTGCGAAGCTCCTCGGCGTAGGCGTCGGCCGACTCCTCGGCGGTCATGCCCGAGTCGGGGCCGCGCATCACGTGCACCCGCTCGGGGTCGACGTCCACGTGGTCCAGCAAGGCCTTGCGGGCACCGGTCTCGTTGCGCTCGGGGTCGCCGGTCGGCAGGAAACGCTCGTCGCCCCACCAGATGTCCACCTTGCGCCAGTCGACGGCGTCCCTGGCCGGGGAGGCGGCGATCTCGGCGAGGGTGGCGAGGCCGACGGTGCCGCCGGTCAGGACCAGATGGGCCGAGCCCTTGGCGGACTGGGCGTCGATGGCGCGGATGATCACCCGGGCGGCGACGGCCTTGGCGAGCACGTCGGCGTCGCGATGGATGATCACAGTGGGAACGCTCACGGAACTTCTCTTTCGAAAGGAGGCGCCCCGCGGCAGGCCGCGGGGCGCTCACGGCTCAAGACTTGCGGGTCCGGGCGAGCCGCTGGATCGCGGACGCGTAGATCTCGTCGGGGTCCAGCCGCCGCAGTTCCTCGGCGAGCAGGTCCGCCGTCGGGCGCCGGGTCAGTGCGACCCGGCGGTCCGGCTGGCCGGGGCGCGCAAGCATGGCCTGACGGCCGTCGCCCCGGGTGATGGCTATGTCGCCCTCACCCGAGACCAGCTTGACGGCGGTCAGGCCCGGCCCGGGAGAGTCGGAGACCTTCATGGACGCGCTGAGGCGATCCCCGAGCCAGGCCGCCAGCAGCAGGGCGCTGGCATGGCCGGCCGCGGCCTCCACCGTGCCCCGCTTGACCTTGCCCACCGGCTGGTCGAACGCGGCGGCCAGCAGGCTCCGCCACGTCGTCAGCCGGGTCCAGGCCAGGTCGGTGTCGCCGGGCACGTAACCGCGGGCCCGGCTGATGATCGCCTTGACCGAGTCGGGCGCGGACCGCGCGTCGACGATGCGGCGCTGGGCCAGCATGCCGATCGGATCCGCGGCCGGGACCTCGGGGCACTCGCTGGGCCACCAGGCGACCACCGGGGTGTCGGTGAGCAGCAGCGGGCTGACCACCGAGTCGGCGTGCCTGGTCAGCTCCCCGTACAGGCGGAGCAGTATCACCTCGCCCGGGGTCGACTCGCCGAACCGGATCTCGGCGTCGAGCCGGTTGGGCTCGTGCGGGTCGCGAGGAATGACGACCAGTATCCGGGAGGGATGCTCCCTGGCCGCCTCGGTCGCCGCCCGGAGCGCGTCGTACTGGTCGCTCTCGCCACAGACCACCACCAGGGTCAGCACCATGCCGACCGCCGGGGTGCCCATCTGGTGGCGCAGGTGGGTGAGCTGGGAGGAGATCTTCGAGGCGGTCGTGCCGCTGAGCATGAAGCTGGTCATCTACAGCCGCCTCCAGGCGCGCCCGTCGCGGGCCATCATCTCGTCGGCCGAGGCCGGCCCCCAGGTGCCCGCGGGATACTCCTCCGGCGGGCCCTGGCGGCTCCAGAAGTCCTCGATCGGATCGAGGATCCTCCAGGACAACTCGACCTCGCGTTGGTGCGGGAAGAGCGGCGGGTCGCCGATCAGCACGTCAAGCAGCAGCCGCTCGTAGGCCTCGGGAGAGGACTCCATGAACGACTCGCCGTAGGCGAAGTCCATCGAGACGTCCCTGACCTCCATCGCGGTGCCCGGCACCTTGGAGCCGAACCGAACCGTGATGCCCTCGTCCGGCTGCACCCGGATGACCAGGGCGTTCTGCCCCAGGATCTCGGTGTCGTCCTTGCTGAACGGCAGGTGCGGCGCGCGCTGGAACACCACGGCCACCTCGGTGACCCGGCGGCTGAGCCTTTTGCCGGTGCGCAGGTAGAACGGCACCCCCGCCCAGCGCCGGTTGGCGATCTCCAGCTTGATGGCGGCGTAGGTCTCGGTGATCGAGTCGGGCGGGATGCCCTCCTCCTGCGTGTAGCCGATGACCGGCTCGCCGCCCTGCCAGCCGGCCCCGTAGCGGCCGCGCGCGGTGGCCGGCGACAGGTCGGAAGGCAGCCGCACCGCCTTGAGGACCTTCTCCTTCTCCCTGCGCAGCGAGTCGGCTCCGAACGACGTCGGATCCTCCATGCCGACCAGGGCCAGCAACTGCAGCAGGTGGTTCTGGATCACGTCGCGCGCCGCGCCGATGCCGTCGTAGTAGCCGGCCCGGCCGCCGATGCCGATGTCCTCGGCCATCGTGATCTGCACGTGGTCGACGTAACCCCGGTTCCAGATCGGCTCGAACAGGTTGTTGGCGAACCGCAGCGCCAGGATGTTCTGGACGGTCTCCTTGCCCAGGTAGTGGTCTATGCGGAACACCGAGCTCTCCGGGAAGACCGCGCTGGTGATCGCGTTGAGCTCCTGGGCGCTCCGCAGATCGTGCCCGAAGGGCTTCTCGATCACCACCCGGCGCCAGGAACCCTTGGGGCCGTCCGCCAGGTTGGTCCGCTTCAGCTGCTGGACCACGACGGGGAAGAACTTCGGCGGCACCGACAGGTAGAAGCCGTAGTTGCCGCCGGTGCCCCGGGTCTCGTCGATCTCCTTGAGCATCATCGCCAGCGCGTCGAAGGCGCCGTCGTCGGTGAACTCGCCGCGGCAGAAGAAGATGCCCTCCGACAGCTGCTTCCAGACCTCCTCGCGGAACGGCGTGCGCGCGTGTTCCTTGACGGCGTCGTGGGCCAGCTGCGCGAAGTCCTGGTCCTCCCAGTCACGGCGGGCGAAACCCACCAGGGAGAAGCCCGGGGGCAGCAGCCCCCGGTTCGCCAGGTCGTAGATCGCCGGCAGCAGCTTCTTACGTGCCAGGTCGCCGGTCACGCCGAACAGCACCAGCACGCACGGCCCCGCCACGCGCGGCAGGCGCTTGTCGCGCGGGTCGCGCAGCGGGTTGGACTCGATCAGGGCCTCGGTGATGCCGGCGGTCGAGGCGGCGGTGGCCGTGGTGGCCATGTCCACCGCCCCCTCGTGCGCGATGCCCGTCGTGGTGAGCTCTCCCGCCTGGGCCTGGTCGGCCTGTGGCGGGGAGTTCTCCCTGCTCATTCGAACCTCCGGCGGCACATCAGACCTCCCGTGAGGCGGCGAGCAGGTGAGCGACACCGGCGACGCGGTCGGTCAGGTGCAGCCGCACGGCGGGGCGCCCTCGGCTGGTCAGGGCGCCCAGGTCGCCCAGCGCCTGGGCGAGCTGGAGGCGGCCCAGGGTGTAGGGCTTGCCGGGAACCTCCAGGTCGTTCTCGACGACCCCGGTGATCTGCAGGAACACCCCGTTCTGCGGGCCTCCCTTGTGGTACTGGCCGGTGGAGTGCAGGAAACGGGGGGCCCACCCGAAGGTGACCGGTCGCTCGGTGCGGACCGCGAGCCTCCCGCGGAGCGTGGCCGGATCGGCCTCGCTCCACACGTCCGTCATCTCCTCGAACGAGGCGCCCTCGGGGTACGGGGCGTCGAAGGCCGCCTCCCGGTCGAGGTAGGCCATCACCGCGAGGTAGCCGTCGGAGGGGACCGCCTCCAGCAGCCCGGTGAGCACGTCGGACAGGTCCTTGGGAGCCTCCGCGCCCGGCGGCAGTTCGCCGTAGACCTCCACCGGGCCGTCGACGAGGATCGGCGTGCCGACCGGCAGCTCGCTCCGGTCGAGCAGCTTGGCGGTGTTCTCCTTGGACTCGGCCACGTTCGGCTGGTTGAACGGGTCGATGCCCAGGACGCGCCCGGCGACGGCCGTGGCGTACTCCCAGACGAGGAACTGCGCGCCCAGCGGGCCGGCGACGGTCACCACGCCGTCGGTGTCGATCCCGACGAGCAGCTCGTCGTCGGCGTCGCCGGGGTCGGCGCCCACGACGGGCAGGATGCCCTTGCCGGACTTACCGGTGGACTCGGCGACCAGCTGCTCGATCCAGTCGGGCAGACCGTTGATCTCCGACAGGCCGTCCTCGATCACGAGCTTGTCGCGCCCGGCGACCGCCGCCGCCCCCAGGGCGGCGCCCAGGTCGAGACCGGGGTTGCCCTCCGAGCGCGACAGCAGCGGCAGCACCTCGGCGGCGTCGTCGAGCAGCCGCTCGACGTCGGCGCCGGCCAGCGCGCTGGGCACCAGCCCGAACGCCGTCAGGGCGCTGTAGCGGCCGCCCACGGTCGGGTCGGCCAGGACCACCCGGTAACCCGCCTCGCGGGCGCTGAGCTCCAGCGGCGAGCCCGGGTCGGTGATGACGACGATCCTTGTCGCCGGGTCGACTCCGGCGTCGCGGAAGGCCTTCTCGTAGATCCGCCGGTGGCTGTCGGTCTCGACGGTGCCGCCGCTCTTGCTGGCGACGACCAGGAGCGTGCTCTCCAGCCGGTCCTCCAGCGCGCGGCGCACCTGGCCGGGATCGGTGGTGTCGAGCACGGTCAGCGGTACGTCGGCGGAGCCGGTGATGACCTCGGGAGCGAGGGAGGAGCCGCCCATGCCCGCCAGGACCACGTGGTCCAGGCCCTCGGCGCGGGCCCACTCCACCAGCTCGCCGATCTCACCGAGCAGCTGCCTGCTCGTCAGCGGGAGGTTGAGCCAGCCGAGGCGGACGGCCGCCTCGGGCTCGGCCTCCGGGCCCCACAGCGTGGGGTCGCCGGCGGCCAGGGACTGGGGGACCCCCTCGGAGGCGAGCCGGCCGATCGTTTCGGAGGCCTGCTCGGTGAGGTCGTCCCCGCCGAATGTTACGGACATTGACATGTGTTCCCTCATGCCTTCTTCAGCTCGGTGGCGACGGTCGCCAGAAGCTCGGTCCAGGAGGCCTCGAACTTGTCCACGCCGTCCTCCTCCAGGAACCTCACGACGTCGTCGTAGTCGATGCCGATCTCCTTGAGCGCGGCCATGGTGTTCCAGGCGTCCTCGTAGGAGGGGCGGACCGTGTCACCGGTGATCCTGCCATGGTCGGCCGTCGCCTCGAGGGTCTTCTCCGGCATCGTGTTGACGGTGCCGGAGGTGACCAGCTCATCGACGTAGAGGGTGTCGGGGTAGTCGGGGTTCTTCGTACCGGTGGAGGCCCACAGGGGGCGCTGCGGCCGGGCTCCGGCCAGGGCCAGCGCCTGCCAGCGCGGGGACTCGACGACCTCCTCGAAGGCGGCGAAGGCCAGCCGGGCGTTGGCGAGCGCGGCCTTGCCCTTCAGCGCCAGGGCCTCGGGGGTGCCGATCTTGTCCAGGCGCTTGTCGATCTCGCCGTCCACCCGGCTGACGAAGAACGAGGCCACCGACTCGATGGCCGACAGGTCAAGGCCCTTGGCCTTGGCCTGCTCAAGGCCGCTCAGCCAGGCGTTCATCACGGCGCGGTAGCGCTCCAGGGAGAAGATCAGCGTGACGTTGACGCTGATGCCCTCGGAGATCGCCTGGGTGATCGCGGGCAGGCCCTCGGCGGTGGCCGGGATCTTGATGAACAGGTTGGGCCGGTCGACCATCCACCACAGCGCGCGCGCCTCGGCGACGGTCTTCTCCGTCTCCCTGGCCAGGCGCGGATCGACCTCGATCGACACCCGGCCGTCCACGGTGCCGCTGGCGTCGTAGACCGGCCGCAGCACGTCGGCGGCCCAGCGGATGTCGTAGGTGGTGATGGCGCGCACCGCCTCCTCGACGTCGACACCGCGGATCTTCAGATCGTGCAGCTGGGTGTCGTAGGCGTCGCCTTTGCTCAGCGCGGAGGCGAAGATCGTCGGGTTGGAGGTGACCCCGACCACCTGCCGGTCGCGGATCAGCGACTGGAGATTGCCGGTACGCAGGCGCTCGCGGCTGATGTCGTCCAGCCAGATGGAGACGCCCTGCTCGGAGAGTTTCCTCAGGATCTCACTCATGATCGGTTTCCTGTCGTCTCGCCCTTGTCGGCTCCGGCCTTGGCGAGGCTCGCCTTGGCTGCGGCGACCACGCGCTCAGCGGTCAGGCCGAACTGCTCGTAGAGGGTCTTGTAGGGAGCCGAGGCACCGAAGTGCTCCAGGCTGACCACCGCGCCCTCATCTCCAACGAACTCCCGCCAGCCCATCGCGATTCCCGCCTCCACCGCCACGCGCGCGCGGACCGAGGGGGGCAGCACCGTCTGCCGGTAGGCCGCGTCCTGGGCGTGGAACCACTCCACGCACGGCATCGAGACGACCCGGGTGGCGATGCCCTCCGCCTCCAGGATCTCGCGGGCCTCGACGGCCGGCTCGACCTCCGAGCCGGTGCCGATCAGGACCACCGCGGGCTGCCCGTTGGAGGCCTCCCGCAGGATGTAGCCGCCACGGGCGACCTTCGTCGCGTCGCGGGTGCCCTCGTAGACCGGCAGGTTCTGGCGGGTCAGCGCCAGCGCGGCCGGGCGGTCGTTGTGCTCCAGCACGACCTGCCATGCGGCGGCGGTCTCGTTGGCGTCGGCGGGGCGGACCACGTCGAGACCGGGGATGGCGCGCAGCGCCCACAGGTGCTCGACGGGCTGGTGCGTCGGGCCGTCCTCGCCCAGGCCGATGGAGTCGTGCGTCCACACGTAGGTGACCGGCAGCTTCATCAGCGCCGCCAGCCGCACGGCCGGGCGCATGTAGTCGCTGAAGACCAGGAACGTGCCGCCGTAGGGGCGGGTGCCGTTGTGCAGCGCGATGCCGTTGAGGATCGCCCCCATGCCGTGCTCGCGGATGCCGAAGTGCAGCGTGCGGCCGTAGGGGTTGCCGGGGAAGTCCTTGGTCTGGAACTCCTCGGGGATGAAGGACGGCTCGCCCTTCATCGTGGTGTTGTTGGACTCGGCCAGGTCGGCCGAGCCGCCCCACAGCTCGGGCAGCACCGGCGCGAGGCTGTTGAGCACCTCACCGGAGGCCTTGCGGGTGGCGATGGAGGCACCGGCCTCGAAGACCGGCAGCGCCTCGGTCCAGCCCGCGGGAAGCCGCCGCGCGGAGATGCGGTCGAACTCGGCGGCCCGCTCGGGGTTGGCCTCGCGCCAGCTCTGGTAGAGCTTGTCCCACTCGGCCCGCACGGCGTGGCCGCGCTCGACGACCTTGCGGGAGTGCTCCAGGACCTCGGCGGGGACGTCGAAGTTCTTGGCCGGGTCAAGACCCAGGACCTTCTTGGTGGCGGCGACCTCGTCGGCGCCCAGCGCCGAACCGTGGATCTTGCCGGTGTTCTTCTTGTTGGGGGCGGGCCACCCGATGATCGTGCGCAGCCGGATGAACGACGGCCTGCCGGTCTCGGCGCGGGCGGCCTCCAGCGCCTGGTGCAGCGCCTCGACGTCCTCGACGTAGTCGCCGCCTCGCGTCCAGTCGACGGTCTGGGTGTGCCAGCCGTACGCCTCGTAGCGCTTGACGACGTCCTCGCTCAGCGCGATCTGGGTGTCGTCCTCGATCGAGATGTGGTTGCTGTCGAAGATGACGGTCAGGTTGCCCAGCCTCTGGTGGCCCGCGAGGGCGCTGACCTCGTGGCTGACGCCCTCCTCGATGTCCCCCTCGGAGGCGATGCACCAGATGTTGTGGTCGAACGGGCTCGCGCCCTGCGCCGCGTCCGGGTCGAACAGGCCGCGCTCGCGGCGGGCGGCCATGGCCATGCCGACCGCGTTGCCCAGGCCCTGGCCCAGTGGCCCCGTGGTGGTCTCGACGCCCACGGTGTGGCCGTGCTCGGGGTGGCCGGGGGTCAGGCTCTCCCACTGGCGCAGAGCCTTGAGATCGTCCAGGCTCAGGCCGTAGCCCGACAGGTAGAGCTGAATGTAGAGGGTCAGACTGGTGTGGCCGGCCGAAAGGACGAACCGGTCACGGCCCACCCAGGAGGGGTCTGACGGATCGTGCCGCATCACCTGCTGGAACAGCAGGTACGCGGCGGGCGCCAGGCTCATCGCGGTGCCCGGGTGACCCGAGCCCGCCTTCTCGACCGCATCCATGGCCAGGGCTCGTACGACATCGACCGCGCGGCGGTCCAGGTCGCTCCATTCAAGGGCTGGCACGAGTTCGCTGCTCAACTGCTCGGTCTCCGGATCTAATAGTGTGATGGTGGCGCCGGTCTGGTATTTCCCGCCCACATTGGACCCTAACGGTTTCGGCCGCGTTAGCTGAGTACAGGCCAGCGCTCCGGGCTTCGGGGCGGGGAAGGTTTGCGCGAAAGTGCCTGCCAGGGTGCAAGCGTGCCTTAACCGTCCGCGTTCCGCTCGGCGGTCGGCGCGTTTCCGCGGCACGGCGGGTGTCGCCTCGTGAGGCTTCCGCACCCCGTGCCGGGACCGGCCCCCCCTGCAACTACAGTGAGTCCTCAAGACTGGCTGGTGCCCGCATCCATGGATCCGCTCTAATCAGAGGTTACGCGTTGACCCCGCACGTGCTGGAAGCGCCTTAGATGGTGCTCACCGACAACCAATCGACGGTCCCGCCCGAGGCGGGCACGGCCGCAGGCGCCGTGCCTCGCTCCTTCGGTGACGTCGTGAAGGCGTACGTCGCCCTCACGAAGCCGCGGATCATCGAACTGCTGCTGATCACGACGCTCCCGGTGATGTTCCTGGCGGCCAAGGGCCTGCCGCCGCTGTGGATCGCCGTCAACACCCTGGTGTTCGGCACCCTGTCGGCCGGCAGCGCGAACGCCCTGAACTGCTACATCGACCGTGACATCGACGCGGCCATGCGCCGCACCCGGCGCCGCCCGCTCGCCCGCGACCTGGTGCCGCCGACCAACGCGCTGATCTTCGGGATCATCCTCGGGGTGCTGTCGACCCTTGGCCTCGGGCTGACCGTGAACTGGCTCGCCGCCGGACTGTCGCTGGCCGCGAACCTGTTCTACGTGCTCGTCTACTCGATGATCCTCAAGCGGCGGACCTCGCAGAACGTGGTGTGGGGGGGCCTCGCGGGCTGCATGCCGGTGCTGATCGGCTGGGCGGGTGTCACCGGCAGCCTCGCCTGGGCTCCCGTGGTGCTCTTCGGCGTGGTGTTCTTCTGGACGCCTCCGCACACCTGGACCCTGGCCATGCGCTACAAGGAGGACTACGCCGCGGCGAAGGTCCCCATGCTCCCGGTGGTGGCCACCGAGCGCCGGGTGGTGCTGGAGAGCATCGTCTACACCTGGGCCACGGTGCTCTGCTCGCTGCTGCTGTGGCCGGTGGCCGGAACCACCCTTCTCTACCCCGCCGTCGCCGTCGTCCTCGGCGCCGCCTGCCTGTGGGAGGTTCACCGCCTCCTCGGCCGGGTCAACGCGGGCAAGACCGGTGTCGACCTGCGCCCGATGCGCTTCTTCCACTGGTCCAACGCCTACCTGGCACTGCTGTTCCTGGCCGTCGCGATCGACTCGATGTTCGTCTGAGTCCTCCCGCGAATACGCTCTCCTGCCACATGCCCGTTTCCGCGTCTCCTGTGAGGGGGAGACGTCTCCCGGGTGGGGAACACGTTTTCTTTGCCGGCCCGGGCCGGGCCTGGTCGTGGGGAGGGTAGCTCATGGTCGTCGGAAAACCTCAGGAGCCGGATCACGGCTCCGGTTCCGTGACCGTTCCAGCACTCGGTATGGTCTCCGGATCCGGGGCGTGCAGGTCTGGCCGCCAGGCGCGGATCGCAGACCCTCGCGCTGGAATATCCCGGTTTGATTCGTGGGGTGGAAGTCAGCGGTTACGGTTGCCTCATGGCCAGCCGTGACCCCCGGTGGGTGCTCAAGGACCGTCCGTCGCTCGCGCTGATCACCGGGCTCGTCCTGACGGGGCTGTGCGGCCTGGTGTCGCTCTCCTTCGACGTGCTGAACGGCGACCCGGTCTACTTCTTCATCGCCCTGATCCTCGCGCTGGCGCCTGTCCCCGTGCTGCTGGCCGCGGTGCTGGCCCTCGATCGGATCGAGCCGGAGCCGCGCGGCAACCTGATCTTCGCGTTCGCCTGGGGAGCCGGCGTGGCGGTCCTGGTCGCCGGGGTGATCAACTCCTTCAACCTCGTCTACATCGAGAACGCCGCCGGGCTCGGCTACGACTACGCGCGCAACATCGCCGCCACGTTCGGTGCCCCCGTGGTCGAGGAGACGATGAAGGGCCTGGTCCTGCTGGGCCTGCTCAAATTCAGGCGCGCGGAACTCGACGGGCCCACCGACGGCATCATCTACGCCTGCATGGTCGGCCTCGGCTTCGCCATGAGCGAGAACGTCAGCTACTACGTGGCCGCGCTCGACGACATGGGCGCGCAGGGCCTGGCGGTGACCGTCGTGCTGCGCGGGATCCTCTCACCGTTCGCCCACCCGCTTTTCACCTCCATGATCGGCGTCGCGGTGGCCTACGCGGCGCAGCGCCGGGGGCCTGGCCGGATCTTCGTCATCGCCGCCGGATGGATCGGCGCGATGCTGCTGCACGGCATCTGGAACGGCTTCGCCTCCTATGTCGGCATCGCCGGCCTGGCCATCGCCTACCTGCTGCTGATGATCGTGCTGTTCGTGCTGATCTGGATCATCTTCCGCGACCGCAAGCGGATCATCGGGCTCATCCAGACCTACCTGCCCGCCTACTGGGCGACGGGGCTGGTGTCCTCGTACGACATCGCGATGCTCTCCTCCCTGCCGGGGCGCCGCCATGCCCGGCAGTGGGCCAGGACCAACGGAGGCAGGATGGGACTGCGGGCGATGAGTGACTACCAGCTCGCGGCCACCGAGCTGGGCCTGCTCCACGAGCGGGCCAGGGGCCACGTGATCGACGAGCGCACGTTCAACGAGGAGCAGCGGGCGTTGCTGGAGTGCATGGCCGCCTCCCGCGCCCAGTTCCCCCCGCAGCCACCGCCGCCGCTGCCGTCTCCCGGCGGAGGCGACCTCCCGCCGGGGTACGGATCCGGTGCCCGGCCACCGGGCGGCTCGCCGTACCCGCAGGGGGGCGCCTCCTCGCGGCCGTTCCCCGGGCACGGCATCCGCCCTGACTGAGCGCGACCCGAACGCGGCGTGTTCCCTCCGGGGCAGTGAACGCGGCGTTCCCTCCGGGGCAGTGAACGCGGCGTTCCCTCCGGGGCAGTGAACGCGGCGTTCCCTCCGGGGCAGTGAACGCGGTGCGTTCCCTTCGGGGGTCAGTGAACGCGGCGTTCCCGCCGGGGTCAGGCCGGGACCCGGTCGAGCTCGTTCGCGTTCCCGACGGCCGTAGTGCCCGCCGGGCCGCGCGAGCGTGTCGCGAACACCAGCCGCAGCGTGTAGACCCAGACCAGGGCCGAGCCGAGCACGTGGAGGTTGACCAGGGTCGCGGGCACGCCCAGGAAGTACTGGACGTATCCGATTCCCCCCTGCGCCACCTCCACGCCGAGCAGCGTCCAGGCGGCGCGCCGGGCGTGCCCGGGCGCGTCGGTGATATGCAGCGCGAACGCCAGTGCGAAGGTGAGGCCGACCACCACGTAGGCGACGTCGGCGTGGATCCTCGCCACGGTCTCGATGTCGAAGTCGAACCTGGAGGCCATCGCGTCCCCGGAGTGCGGCCCGGTGCCGGTCACCACCACGCCCATGACGAGCAGGACGAACACGGCGGCGGTGAGCACGAAACCGAGCGTGCGGACGTGGCGGTGGACCAGGCGCAGCGGTGGGCCCGCGCCCTCGCCGGAGCGGGCGTACAGCGCGTACGCCGCGGCGATCATGCCGATGGAGACCAGGAAGTGCACGCTCACGGTGACCGGGTTGAGCGCGGTGCGCACGACCAGGCCGCCCCAGAGACCCTGCACGGCCACGCCGATCGGCTGCAGCCAGGCCAGCCTGACCAGATCGGGGCGGCGGGGCAGCAGCCGCAGGGCGGCGAACAGGCAGGCCAGGCCGACGGCGAGGACCAGGAAGGTCAGCAGCCGGTTGCCGAACTCGATCGCCATGTTGATCGGCGAGATGTCGTCGTGGACCACCGGGATGAAGCTGTCCGGCGTGCACCTGGGCCAGGTGGGGCAGCCCAGGCCGGAGCCGGTGACCCGCACCGCGGCGCCCGTCACCGTGATGCCGATGTTGACCGCCACCGACGCCAGCGCCCAGCGGCGCAGCGTGAGGGAGGTCGGCGGCCCCACGATCCACGTCAGTCTCGCGGCCTGCCGGCGGGTCTGGTCAAGGAGGTGCTTCACGGCTCACATGCTAGGTGGCGAGGGCTGCGGTCCCGTCGCGGACCCCTGGTGCCGACGCCGGTACGGAGGCTCGGGCTCCGACGCCCGGCACTCGCGGCACGCGATGGCGATCCACCCGGGCTGGTTCGACCGCTCGCCCTGCGGCACCGGCACCAGCGCCAGGATGGCCCAGCCGCACGCCAGGGACGAGCTCGGCCTGGACACCGATTTCGTGAACGAGTCGTTCATCGGCACCCGGTTCGTCGGGCGGCTCGTCGGGGAGACGGAGGTGGCGGGTCTGCCCGCGGTGGTCCCCGCCGTCACCGGGCGGGCGTGGATCACCGGCACCGCCCAGTATTTTCTCGACCCCCGCGACCCGTTTCCCGCGGGTTTCCTCCTCTGAACCGCTGACACGCCGACCTGACCTGACCGGCGGCCCTGACCGGCGGCCCTGACCTGCCGGTCTCCGACCGGCCGGCCTGAGGTCGGCCGCGCCGGGCCTGAAGGTCGGCTGCACCAGGCCTGAGGTCGGTTGTATCCGGCCTGAGGCCGGCCGCGCCGGGCCCGAACAGCGAGGATGCCGCCCTCTCCGACTCCGATGGCGATTCGTTTACCGATGGGCCGCGGCTTGCGGAAGAAGCGATGTCCTAACGCCAACGATCTTTTTGGGTCTTGACGTGTCCTCCGAACTACACGTGCAATGTCACACGTCGCCAGATGTGAGGAGCAGCACATGCGTGCCATCCCCCTGAAATCCTTCACGTCGCTGGCCGTTCTCGGCCTCCTGGTCACCGGGTGTGGCCAGGGACTGCTCGGTGGTGGTGACGGCGCCGGGCAGACCGCCGCCGGAAAGGACGAGCCGATCGTCCTCGGCATGCTGATCCCGCAGTCGGGCAGCGAGGCCGCCACCGGTCCCTATATGAGCAACGCGGCGCAGCTCGCGATCGACGAGATCAACGCCAAGGGCGGCGTGCTCGGCCGCAAGCTGGAGCTGAAGACCGCCGACGACGCCTGTGACGCCCAGTCGGCCGCCGCCGGCGCCAACAAGCTGGTCACCGAGGGAATCGACGTCTCGGTGGGCGGCTACTGCTCCGGTGCGACGCTCCCCACCCTGCCGATCTTCGGAAAGGCCGGCATTCCCATGATCATTCCGGCTGCCAACTCCCAGGAACTGGTCGACCAGAAGCTCAAGCACGTCTTCCTGATCAACGGCACCGGCTCCCAGCAGGCCGCGGCCGCGGAGAAGTGGATCACCAAGCAGGGGTCCAGGAGCGTCGCGCTGATGCACGACAACACCAGCTACTCCAAGGACATCGCGCTGCGCACCCAGGCCCTGCTGGAGGCCCCGGGCGGGGCCGAGGCGGCGATCACCGAGGCGGTCACCCCGAAGGAGAGCGACTACAGCGCCAACATCACCAACGTGCTGGCCAAGAAGCCCGACTTCGTCTACTGGACCGGTTACTTCCAGGAGGGCGGCCTGATCGCGCGCCAGCTCCGGCAGGCCGGGTACAAGGGTTCCATCATGGTCGGCGACGGCTCGGTCTCTCCCAAGCTGGTCGAGATCGCCGGAGCCGAGGCCGCCGAGGGCCTCTACGCCACGATGACCCAGACCCCCGACACCCTGGAGGGCGCCGAGGGCTGGATCGACGCCTACAAGAAGAAGTACGGCGCCGAGCCGGGCCCGTACTCCAACCAGGCCTACGACGCGGTGCGACTGGCCGCGGAGGCGGTCACCAAGGCGGGCGCCACCGACGGAACCAAGGTCATCGCGGCGCTTGAGGCGATCGACGGCTTCCCGATGTTCTCCGGGCCGCTGAAGTTCACCCCCGAACACACCCTGGCCAACGGCGGCTTCCAGATCCTCGTCGTCAAGGGCGACAGGTTCGCCCTGCAGGACTCCCTGAAGTGACGCAACTCATCTGGAACGGGCTTTTCGTCGGCTCGTTCTACGCCCTGGTGGCCCTGGGTTACAGCATGGTCTACGGGATCATCAAGCTGCTCAACTTCGCCCACGGCGACCTGTACATGCTCGGCGCGTTCGCCGGCTTCGCCATCCTCGGCGCGGTCGGCGGCGTGTCCTCCGCCATGGCCCTGCCGCTGCTGCTCGCGGTGCTCCTGGCGACCATGGTCGTCACCGGCCTGGCCGGGGTGGCGCTGGAGCGGATCGCCTACCGGCCGCTACGCCGCGCCCCGCGGCTGTCCCTGCTGATCACCGCCGTCGGCGCCTCCTTCGCACTGGAGTACGGGATGCGCGCGATGGCCGGGGCCGACCCCCGGGTCTACCCGGTGCGGCTGGGCGGTACCTCGCTGGAGGTCCTCGGTGCCAGGATCACCCTGCAGCAGCTCGTCCTGATCGGCGTGGCGGTGCTCCTCATGGCCGGGCTCAACCTGCTGGTCACCCGGACCCGTGAGGGCAGGGCGATGCGGGCCATCGCGCTGGACCCGCGCACCAGCGCGCTGATGGGCATCGACGTCAACGCGGTGATCTCCCGCGCCTTCTTCGTCGGCTCGGCTCTGGCGGGGGCCGCGGGCGTGATGGCGGGGGCCTACTACGGGAAGATCGACTTCATGATGGGCTTCCTGATCGGCCTCAAGGCCTTCACGGCGGCGGTCATCGGCGGCATCGGCAACATCCCCGGCACCATGCTCGGTGGCCTGCTCCTCGGGCTGCTGGAGTCGTTCGGCACGTTCTGGCTGGGTGGCGAGTGGCGCGACGTGTTCGCCTTCGGGGTGCTGATCCTGTTCCTGACGGTGCGGCCCACCGGCCTGCTCGGCGAGCGCGTGACGGAGCGCGTGTGACCGAGACCAAGGTCCGCCGTCTCGGCACGGACCGGCCGCCCAGCAGAATGTCGAGGCTGCTGCAGAACCGCTGGGCCGGGCTGGCCGGACTGCTGGTCGCGCTGCTCGCACCCTTCGTCGACGCCACGCCGTACGCGCTGTCGGTCATGACCAGCGCGGCCATCGCGGTGATGCTCGCCGCCGGTCTGAACATCGTGGTCGGCTACTGCGGCCTGCTCGACCTGGGCTACGTCGCCTTCTTCGCGGTCGGCGCCTACACCAGCGGGGTGCTGGCCACCCACCTGGAGTTGCCGCTGCTCGCCACGGTGCCCGCCGTGATCGTGGTCACCGTCGTAGCCGGGATCGTCATCGGCGCGCCGACGCTGCGGCTGCGCAGTGACTACCTCGCCATCGTGACGCTCGGCTTCGGTGAGATCATCCGGATCACCGCCAACAACCTGGACGTCACCGGCGGACCCTCGGGCATCTACGGCATCCCGCACCTGGTCGAGGGCCCGGTGGCCTTCTACTACCTTACGGTGGCCGTCGTCTCGCTGGCCGTCCTCGGCGCGGCCAGGCTGGGCCGCTCCCGCCTGGGCCGGGCCTGGCGCTTCGTCCGCGAGGACGAGGACGCGGCCGAGGCGATGGGCGTGCACACCTACCGGGTCAAGCTCGCCGCCTACGTCGCGGGGGCGGTCTGGGGCGGCCTGGCCGGGGTGCTGTTCGCCGCGCACCTGTCGGCCGTCTCGCCGGGCAGCTTCACCTTCCTGTCGTCGGCGCTGGTACTGATGGCCGTGGTCCTCGGCGGCATGGGCTCGGTGCCCGGCGTCGTCGTCGGAGCCGTCGTGATCAGCATCCTGCCGGAGATCCTGCGCGACCTCGCCGACTACCGGTTCTTCCTTTTCGGTGTCCTGCTCATCGCCTTCATGCTCCTGCGCCCGCAGGGGCTCTGGCCGGCCCGTTCCAAGGAGGTCCCTTGAGCCTGCTGACCGTGGCCGACCTGCGCCTGTCCTTCGGCGGGCTGGTGGCCATCGACGGCCTGTCGTTCTCGGTGGGCGAGGCGGAGATCGTCTCCGTGATCGGGCCCAACGGGGCGGGCAAGACATCGGCCTTCAACTGCGTCACCGGCTTCTACCGGCCCACCTCGGGCCGGATCACCCTGCGCGGAAGGGACCTGCCCGGGCTGCGGCCCTCGGCCATCGCGGGCCTGGGCGTCGCGCGGACCTTCCAGAACCTGCGCCTGTTCGGCGAGCTGTCGGTCCTGGACAACGTGCGCGCCGGATCGCACCTGTGGTTGCGCCAGAGCGTCCTGGACGCCCTGCTGCACACCCCGCGCTACCGGCGCTCCGAGCGCGAGTGCACCGAGCAGGCACACCACTGGCTGGACTTCGTCGGCCTGCGCGGCGACCGGTACGGGCAGGCCAGAGCCCTGCCCTACGGCGAGCAGCGTCGCACCGAGATCGCCCGCGCCCTGGCCCGCCGGCCCGACCTGCTGCTGCTGGACGAGCCCGCGGCCGGGCTCAACCACGGGGAGAAGGCCGAGATGCTCGACCTGATCCGGCGCGTCCAGGCGCTCGGCGTGGCCATCGTGCTCATCGAGCACGACATGGGCCTGGTCATGGAGGTCTCCGAGCGCGTGGTCGTGCTCAACTTCGGCAGGGAGATCGCCGACGGCCGCCCCGAGGACGTCCGGCGCGACCCGGCGGTCATCGAGGCGTACCTCGGCGGCGACCCCGCCGCCTCGCCGGGGAAGACCGCAGGGAAGACCGCAGGGAAGACTGTGGGAAAGACTGTGGGGAAGACCGCGGGGAAGGACGCAGGGAAGACCGCGGGGAAGGACGCCCTCGGGAAAGACAGTGCGGGGACAGAGGACCCGGCCGGGAGTGACGCGAATGCTTGACATCGACGGGCTGGACGTCCACTACGGCGGCGTGCACGCCCTGCGCGGCCTGTCCCTGGGCGTCGCCGAGGGCGAGATCGTCGCCCTGCTGGGCAACAACGGCGCGGGCAAGACCACCACGCTGGCCGCGGTCTCGGGGCTGCTGCGGCCCAGCGGCGGCAGGGTGGTCTTCGACGGCAGGGAGATCACCGGCCGGAAGCCGCACAGGATCACCGCCCGCGGCCTGGTGCACGTCCCCGAGGGCCGCAGGATCTTCAGCACGCTCAGCGTCCACGAGAACCTCCAACTGGGCGGTTACCTGGTCCGTGACCAGGCGGAGATCCGCAGGCGGATCGAGCACGTGTACGAGCTGCTGCCCCACCTGGCCGAGCGGCGCGCCCAGCAGGGGGGCACGCTGTCGGGCGGCGAGCAGCAGATGCTCGCCATCGGCAGGGCGCTGGTCACCGGGCCCCGGCTGCTGCTGCTGGACGAGCCGTCCATGGGCCTGGCGCCGCTGGTGGTCGCCTCGGTCATGAAGCTCATCGCGGGTATCAACGCCGAGGGCACCTCGGTGCTGCTCGTCGAGCAGAACGCCGTCGCCGCCCTCGGAATCGCCCACCGCGGATACGTGATCGAGAACGGCGAGTGCGCCCTCGACGGGCCCGCCGCCGAGCTCCGCCGGGACCCCCGGGTGGTCGAGGCCTACCTCGGCGGGGTCTGAGGAGGCGGGAGGGCCGATCGACGTAGTGGCGCGGCCGGCGGAGGTCAGCGCGAGCCGCGGGTGGCGCCGACGCTGGCGATGACCACGCAGCCGATGGCGGCCCACTCGCGCACCTGGAGCACCTCGCCCAGCACCAGCAGGCCGACCAGCGCGGCCGCCGCGGGCTCCATGCTCATCAGGATGCCGAAGACCCGCTTGGGCATCCTGCGCAGGGCCTCCAGCTCTATCGAGTAGGGGATGACCGACGACAGCAGGCCCACCCCGACGCCGATCAGCAGCAGTTCGGGCCGGAGCAGGTCGGCGCCGCCCGAAGCGATCCCGAAGGGGGCGATCAGCACGAAGGAGAGGATCATCGCCAGGGAGAGGCCGGTCGCCCCGGGGAAGCGCCGGCCGACCGAGGCCGCCAGCAGGATGTAGCCGGCCCAGCAGACCCCCGCGACCAGGGCGAAGGCGATTCCGGCCCAGCTGATCCTGGACGCCGACGTGCCCCACGGGGCCAGCAGCAGCACACCGGAGGCTGCGAGCACGACCCAGAGCAGGTCGAGGCGGCGGCGTGATGCCGCCACCGCGACACCGAGCGGCCCGAGGAACTCGATCGCCACCGCGATGCCCATGGGCAGCCGGGCCAGCGCCTCGTAGAACGACAGATTCATCACGCCCAGCGTCAGGCCGAAGGC
The DNA here is from genome assembly GCF_035917995.1 of Streptosporangium sp. NBC_01755. Lineage (NCBI taxonomy): Bacteria > Bacillati > Actinomycetota > Actinomycetes > Streptosporangiales > Streptosporangiaceae > Streptosporangium > Streptosporangium sp. NBC_01755. Next base: position 6,901,055 of record NZ_CP109131.1, read on the forward strand.
CGCGCCCACCGCGAGGTCCTTCCGGGTCAGCCCTTTCAGCCGGGGCCTGGCGATCACTCCCATGATCAGCGCACCCGTCGCGATCCGCAGGAACACCACGGCACTCGGCGGCAACTGGGAGAACAGGTCCTTGGCGAAACCCGCGCCCACCTGTACCGACAGGATGGCCAGCAGCACCAGCCCGGATGGCGGGATGGCATCGGAGGCGGCCCTCAGCAGCGCTCCCGGTCTGCGGGGCTCAGCGGGCCCGTGCAGGGCTTCGGCGGTCACGACACTCCTTGTGCCAGGCACGAAATAGTTAATGGCACCTTACTGATCGGGGCTCCCGCTTTCAGTGATGTCCGCGGTATGAGACGGGCTCGCGAAAGAGGAGGCACTATGTGACAGGCCGTTATGAGACGGGCCGTTATGAGATGGGCCGTTATGAGATGGGCCGTTACGAACCGGAAAAGTCAGTTCATTCCCAGCGGAAGGTCCGCGAGGTCAGGAAGAGCGACACCGCCGCCCACGCCGCGAGGACCGCCAGGGCGGTGAGCGGCGGCCCCGCCCCCTCGCTCAGGACCGCGCGGAGCCCCCCGCTCAGCGCGGAGATCGGCAGCGACTCCAGCACCGGCCGTACCGACTCGGGGAACCTCGCCAGCGGGAAGGCGATCCCGCCGCAGGCGAGCAGGACCAGGTAGACGAGGTTCGCCGCGGCGAGCGTCGCCTCGGCACGCAGCGTGCCGGCCATCAGCAGGCCGAGCCCGCTGAACGCGGCGGTGCCCAGCACGACCAGCAGCAGCACCGCGAGCGGCGAGCCCGCCGGGCGCCAGCCCAGGGCGAGCGCCACCCCGCAGATGACCGTGACCTGGATGACCTCCACGGCGATCACCGCGAGCGTCTTGGCCAGCATCAGACCGGTCCGCGACAGCGGGGTCGCGCCCAGCCGCTTCAGCACGCCGTAGCGGCGCTCGAAGCCCGTCGCGATGGCCTGCCCGGTGAAGGCGGTGGACATCACGGCCAGCGCGAGCACCCCGGGGGCGACGAAGCCGATCCGGGAACCGCCGCCCACGTCGATGATCGGGGCGACCGAGAGGCCGACGAGCAGCAGCACCGGGATGATCATCGTGAGCAGCAGCTGCTCGCCGTTGCGGAGCATCGCCTGGATCTCCGCGCCCGCTTGGGCCGCCACCATCCGGTGCAGCGGCGCGGCTCCGGGGGCCGGGGTGAGGTCCAGGGTGGTCAAACGGCTCTCCTGTGCTCTGGCTCGGGCCGCGCCCGGATCCGTGCGTGGTGAAGGGGTGGGGGCCGGGGGCGTCAACGGAGCTCGCGCCCGGTCAGCTCCAGGAAGACGTCTTCCAGGGTACGCCGCTCGATGCTGAGATCGTCGGTGCTCACACCCTCGGCGGCGCACCAGGTCGTCACGGTGGCCAGCAGGCCGGGCGCTACCTGACCCTCGATGATGTAGTGCCCCGCCGGCGACTCCTTGGCCGAGCTGCCGTCGGGCAGCGCGGCGAGCAACTCGTCCAGGCAGAGCCCGGGGCGGGCGCGGAAGCGCAGCTGCCGCTCGGCGCCGGTGAGGGAGGAGGGCGTGCCCTCGGCGACCACCCTGCCACGGTCGATGATCACGATCTGGTCGGAGAGTTTCTCCGCCTCGTCCATGTGGTGGGTGGTGAGCACCACCGAGACCCCGCTCGCGCGCAGGTCACGCACCAGCTCCCAGCAGGCGTGCCTGGCCTGCGGGTCCAGGCCCGCGGTCGGCTCGTCGAGAAAGACCAGTTCGGGCCGGCCGATGACCGCTCCGGCCAGCGACACGCGCTGCTGCTGGCCGCCGGAGAGCCTCCGGTACGGGGTGCGGGCGTGCTCGGTCAGCCCCAGCCGTTCCAGCAGCGCCGCGGGGTCGAGCGGGTGGGCGTGGAAGCGGGCCATCAGCCGCAGCCACCGCCCGCAGCGGGTCGCCGGGGGAACGCCGCCCGCCTGGAGCATCACGCCGACCCTGGCCCGCAGTTCCGGCCTGGACGGATCGAGCCCGAGCACCTTCACACTGCCGCCGTCGGCCCGGCGGAATCCCTCGCAGATCTCCAGGGTGGAGGTCTTGCCGGCCCCGTTGGGGCCCAGCACGGCGGTGACCGCGCCTCGGGCGGCGTTGAAGGTCAGGCCGTCGATCGCGGTCGTTCCGCCGTATCTCTTGACCAGATCGACGATCTCGACGGCTGGGGATTCCATGGCCACGAGTTTAGGGACTGCGGTCACCGGTCACGTTCTCGGATCACGCGTCCGGGTCGCTCAGCACCGGCCCGGAGTTCCGGCCCCGGCCCGCCGGACGCTCCCAACGGTCTTTCGCTGATCAGCGCTTTGGGATTCTTTCCCGGAAATTTCCGTAATCAAGGAATTCGGATGACCTGTCGATGGTTGGGACGCTTCGGCCCCTGTGGGCCCATCGTGGCCTGCGATCAAAAGGGGAGTAACGGGTATGACCGCGGTCGTCGGCGAGTCGTCGGAGGTGGCGCCGAGCACGCGGCGCAGGGGGCTGCTGCTGATCATACTGGGCGCGCTTTCCGCGATCGGCCCCCTGTCGATCGACATGTATCTGCCGGCCTTCCCCGCCATCGCCGCCGACCTGGGCAGCGGGCAGGCGCAGGTGCAGCTCACCCTCACCGCCTGCCTCATCGGGGTCTCCGTCGGGCAGGTCATCGCCGGCCCGCTCAGCGACATGCGCGGCCGACGGGGGCCGCTGCTGTTCGGCATCTCCGCCTACGCCGTCGCCTCACTGCTGTGCGCCTTCTCGCCCTCGGTGTACGGGCTGGTCGGGTTACGCCTGCTCCAGGGCATCGCGGGCGGCGCCGCGCTGGTGATCGTCCGCGCGGTCGTCCGGGACCTGTACGAGGGGGCGGCCATCGCCCGCATCTTCGCCACCCTCATGCTCGTGACCGGCCTCGCGCCGATCCTGGCCCCGATCGCGGGCGCGCAACTGCTCAACCACACCTCCTGGCGGGGCGTCTTCGTCGCGCTGAGCGTCTCCGGCCTGCTGCTGCTGGCCGCCGCGCTGTCCGGGGTGCGCGAGACGCTCCCCGTGGACCAGCGCGAGGGCGGGGGGCTGCGGCACACCCTCGTCACCTTCTGGCACCTGCTCGGCGACCGGTCCTTCATGGCCTCCGCCCTGGCGGGAGGCCTGGGCTTCGCGGGCATGTTCGCCTACATCTCCGGGTCGCCCTTCGTGCTCCAGGAGGTCTACGGCACCTCGGCGCAGACCTTCTCCCTGGTGTTCGGCCTGAACGCCCTGGGCCTGACCATCACCGCGCAGATCGGCGGGCGCCTCGCCGGGCGCCGGGTGGACCCCGCCCGGCTGGTCCTCATCGGGCTGTTCACCAGTCTGGCCGGGGGCGTGACGCTGCTCGTCACGGCGCTGCTCCAGCTGCCCCTGCCGGTGCTGGTCGCCGCCCTGTTCGTGATCATGTGCGGTGCGGGCTTCGTCATGCCCGGCAGTGCCGCGCTCGCCCTGGCCGGCCAGCCCCCGCAGATCGCCGGGAGTGCCGCCGCGCTGACAGGCGTGCTGCAGTTCGCGCTCGGCGCGCTCGCCGCACCGCTGGTGGGTCTGGGGGGCGAGGGCTCGGCCCTGCCGATGGCCGTCGTCCTGGCCGCCTTCACCCTTGCCTCGCTTGTCGCCTTCACCGGGCTGCGAAGGGGCGCGCGGAATGTTTCCGCAGGTTAGGTAAGGCTTGCCTGCGTGACAAATCGCATTTGGGGCGACTGAGCATTCGTTTGTAACTCGGGAAGCAATTACGGCACACTGATGTTGTGAAATACGTGACCGGGATGCAGGGCACCGAGGGAGCCGCCGACGCGCGGCCCTCCGTCGTGTCCGCCGAGCGCAGCACGCGAGCGCGTGTCGCCCGGCTCATCCTGGAGCACGGGCCCGTCACCGCCGCCGCTCTCGGCGAGCGGCTGGGTCTCACTCCCGCCGCGGTCCGCAGGCACCTGGACGCGCTGCTGGCCGAGGGAATGGCCGAGACGCGCACCGCCAGGCCGCGGGGCCAGCGCGGGCGTGGCCGACCGGCCAAGCTGTTCGCCATAACGGACGCCGGCCGGAGCGCCTTCGAGCACGCCTACGACGGTCTCGCCGGGAGCGCGCTGCGTTTCCTGGCCGAGCGCGTGGGTGAGGAGGCCGTCGCGGAGTTCGCCCGATCACAGGTGGCCGGCCTGGTCGCCCGCCTGCGGCCGGAGATGCGCGAGGTCCCCGCCGACCAGCGGGTGCGCGTCCTGGCCGAGGCGCTGTCGGCCGACGGCTACGCCGCCTCGGCGAGCAAGGCCAGCCTCGGCGGCGAGCAGCTGTGCCAGCACCACTGCCCGGTGGCGCACGTGGCCGCGGAGTTCCCGCAGCTGTGCGAGGCCGAGACGGAGGCGTTCGCGCGCATCCTCGACACCCCCGTGCAGCGGCTCGCGACCATCGCCCACGGCGATGGCGTGTGCACCACACATGTGAGTCCCCACCGGGATTCCGGGCCGGGCGCGAGGGAGCGCGCGACGAACTCCCCGGCATCCGCGCCGGTGCAATCACCAGCAACCCACGAAACGATCGACATATCGAGCAAGGAGACCGGAAGGTGACTGTCACCGACCGCCCGGAGCTGGAAGGCCTCGGGAATTACAAGTTCGGCTGGGCCGACTCGGACGCCGCGGGAGCGACGGCCCGACGCGGCCTGTCCGAAGAGGTCGTCCGCAATATCTCCGCGCTGAAGAACGAGCCGGAGTGGATGCTGGACCTTCGCCTGAAGGGGCTGCGCCTGTTCGGCAAGAAGCCCATGCCGAACTGGGGCTCCGACCTCAGCGGGATCGACTTCGACAACATCAAGTACTTCGTGCGCTCGACCGAGAAGCAGGCCGCCTCCTGGGAGGACCTGCCCGACGACATCAAGAGCACCTACGACAGGCTCGGCATCCCCGAGGCGGAGAAGCAGCGCCTGGTCGCCGGCGTCGCCGCCCAGTACGAGTCCGAGGTGGTCTACCACAAGATCCGTGAGGACCTTGAGGAGAAGGGTGTCATCTTCGTCGACACCGACACCGCCCTCAAGGAGCACGAGGAGATCTTCAAGGAGTACTTCGGGACCGTGATCCCCGTCGGCGACAACAAGTTCGCCGCGCTGAACACGGCGACCTGGAGCGGCGGCAGCTTCATCTACGTGCCGCCGAACGTCAACGTGGAGATTCCGCTCCAGGCCTACTTCCGGATCAACACCGAGAACATGGGCCAGTTCGAGCGGACCCTGATCATCGTGGACGAGAACTCCTACGTCCACTACGTCGAGGGCTGCACCGCGCCGATCTACTCCTCGGACTCGCTGCACAGCGCGGTCGTGGAGATCATCGTGAAGAAGGGCGCGCGCTGCCGCTACACGACCATCCAGAACTGGTCGAACAACGTCTACAACCTGGTCACCAAGCGCGCCGTGGCGTACGAGGGCGCGACCATGGAGTGGGTCGACGGCAACATCGGTTCCAAGGTCACCATGAAGTACCCGGCCATCTACCTGATGGGCGAGCACGCCAAGGGCGAGACCCTCAGCGTGGCCTTCGCCGGTGAGGGCCAGCACCAGGACGCCGGCTCCAAGATGGTGCACCTCGCGCCGAACACCAGCTCCTCGGTGATCTCCAAGTCCGTCGCCAGGGGCGGCGGCCGCACCTCCTACCGCGGTCTGGTCCAGATCGAGGAGGGCGCGTACGGCAGTGCCAGCACCGTCAAGTGCGACGCGCTGCTCGTCGACCAGATCAGCCGCTCCGACACCTACCCCTACGTGGACGTGCGTGAGGACGACGTCTCCATGGGGCACGAGGCCACCGTCTCCAAGGTCTCCGACGACCAGCTCTTCTATCTGATGAGCCGCGGCATGGGCGAGGACGAGGCCATGGCGATGATCGTCCGGGGCTTCGTCGAGCCGATCGCCCGCGAGCTCCCGATGGAGTACGCCCTGGAGCTGAACCGCCTGATCGAACTGCAGATGGAAGGAGCCGTCGGCTGATGGGTCTCGACACCGCAAAACCCTTGTCGACGCTCCACGAGAAGGCCTCGTACGACGTGGCGGACTTCGCGGTACCGACCGGCCGGGAGGAGGAGTGGCGCTTCACCCCGCTCTCCCGGCTCAAGGGGCTGCACGAGGGCGTCGCGGCCTCCGCGAACGTGGTCGTGCACGTCGACGCCGCCCCCGAGGTCACCGTGGAGACCGTCGGCCGCGACGACGCGCGGCTCGGCCGGGCCTACGTGCCCGCCGACCGGGTCAGCGCCCAGGCCTACGCCTCCTTCGAGAAGGCCACCGTGATCACGGTGGCGCGCGAGGTCGTCGTCTCCACCCCGACGGTGGTCACCCTCACCGGGTCCGGCCGGGGCGCAGCCTACGGCCACACGGTCGTGAAGCTGGAGCCGATGGCCGAGGCCGTGGTCGTCCTCGACCACCAGGGCAGCGCGCTCTACGCCGACAACGTCGAGTTCGTCGTGGGCGAGGGCGCCACGCTCAAGGTCATCAGCCTGCAGGACTGGGCGGACGGCGCCGTGCACGTCTCCCACCACCACGCCCTGCTCTCCAAGGACGCGACCTTCCGCAGCTTCGTGGTCACCCTCGGAGGCGACCTGGTCCGGCTCTCCCCGTCGGTCTCCTACGACGGTCCCGGCGGCGACGCCGAGCTGAACGGCCTCTACTTCGTCGACGCCGGCCAGCACCTGGAGCACCGCCTGCTCGTCGACCACTCCCGGCCCGGCTGCCGGAGCAACGTCGACTACCGCGGCGCGCTGCAGGGCCAGGACGCCCACGCGGTCTGGATCGGCGACGTCATCATCCGGGTCGAGGCCGAGGGCACCGACACCTACGAGCTCAACCGCAACCTGCTGCTCACCGACGGCGCCCGCGCCGACTCGGTGCCCAACCTGGAGATCCTCACCGGAGAGGTCGCCGGTGCCGGCCACGCCAGCACCTCCGGCCGCCTCGACGACGAGCACCTCTTCTACCTGCAGGCCCGCGGGATCCCCTACGAGGACGCGCGTCGCCTCGTCATCAGGGGCTTCTTCGCGCAACTGGTGGAGAAGATCGAGGTCTCCGAGCTTCGCGAGCGAGTGCTCGCCCGGGTCGAGGCGGAGCTTGAGAAGTGACGTTCGAGAAGGTCTGCAAGCTCGCCGACATCCCCGACGAGGGCGTGATCGGCATCGAGGTGGGCGAGACTCCCGTCGCCCTGGTCCGCCGGGGCGATGAGGTCTACGCGCTACACGACGTGTGCTCCCACGCGGAGGTGAAACTCAGCGAGGGGGAGGTCTACGACGGCACCCTGGAGTGCTGGCTGCACGGTTCGTGCTTCGACCTGCGTTCGGGCAAGCCCACCGGTCCGCCCGCCATCAAGCCCGTCCCCGTCTACCGAGTCAAGATCGACGGCGATGACGTCCTCGTCTCGCTCTCGAAGGAGTCATAAAAGTGTCTGACACGAGCCGAGTTCCCTCGGGTTCCACCCTGGAGATCCGCGACCTGCACGTCAACGTCGCCGACAAGGAGATCCTGCGCGGCGTCAACCTGACCGTGCGGGCCGGCGAGACCCACGCCATCATGGGCCCCAACGGCTCGGGCAAGTCCACGCTCGCGTACGCGATCGCCGGTCACCCCAAGTACACGATCACCGGCGGCCAGGTCCTGCTCGACGGGGTCGACCTGCTGGAGCTGACCGTCGACGAGCGCGCCCGCGCCGGACTGTTCCTCGCCATGCAGTACCCGGTCGAGGTCCCCGGTGTCAGCGTCTCCAACTTCCTGCGCACCGCGGTCACCTCCGTCCGTGGCGAGGCCCCCAAGCTCCGCCAGTTCGCCAAGGACCTCAAGTCCGGCATGGACGCCCTGTCCATCGACGCGGCCTTCGCCCAGCGCAATGTCAACGAGGGCTTCTCCGGCGGTGAGAAGAAGCGCCACGAGATCCTCCAGCTGGAGCTGCTCAAGCCGAAGATCGCGGTTCTCGACGAGACCGACTCCGGCCTCGACGTCGACGCGCTGCGCGTGGTCTCCGAGGGGATCAACCGCTTCCGCTCGGGCGGCGAGACCGGCGTGCTGCTCATCACCCACTACACCCGCATCCTGCGTTATGTGAAGCCGGACTTCGTCCACGTCTTCTCCGCGGGGCGGATCGTGGAGCAGGGTGGCCCCGAGCTCGCCGACAGGCTTGAGGACGAAGGCTACGAGGCGTACACGAAGGCGTCGGCCTGATGGTGGACACCGGCTTTGACGTGGAGAGGATCAGGAAGGACTTCCCGGTCCTCTCCCGAGAGCTTCCCGGCGGCAGGCCGCTGATCTATCTCGACTCGGGGAACTCCGCGCAGAAGCCCACCCAGGTGGTCGAGGCGATGCGCGAGCACATGGCGATGCACTACAGCAACGTCGGCCGCGCCATGCACGCGCTGGGCGCCGAGTCCACCGAGGCGTACGAGAACGCCCGCGACAAGGTCGCCGCCTTCATCGGCGCGCCCGACCGTGACGAGGTGGTCTTCACCAAGAACGCCTCCGAGGCGCTCAACCTGGTGGCGTACGCCTTCGGCAACCCCATCGGCGAGGACCCGCGCTTCCGGCTCGGCCCCGGCGACGAGATCGTCATCTCCGAGATGGAGCACCACTCCAACATCGTGCCGTGGCAGATGCTCGCGCAGCGCACGGGCGCGACGCTGCGCTGGTTCTCCGTCACCGACTCCGGCCGGCTGGACCTGTCGAACCTCGACGAACTCGTCACCGAGCGCACGAAGATCGTCTCGATCGTGCACCAGTCGAACGTGCTGGGCACGGTCAACCCGGTCGCCCCGGTGCTCGCCAGGGTCCGCGAGGTCGGCGCGCTGATGATGCTCGACGCCTCGCAGTCGGTGCCCCACCAGAAGGTGGACGTGGCCGCGCTGGGTGTCGACTTCCTGGCCTTCACCGGCCACAAGGTCGTCGGCCCCTCGGGGATCGGCGTGCTGTGGGCCCGCGGTGAGCTGCTTTCGGCCATGCCCCCGTTCCTGGGCGGCGGCGAGATGATCGAGGCGGTCTGGATGGATCACTCGACCTACGCGCCCGCGCCGCACAAGTTCGAGGCGGGCACGCCGCCGATCGTCGAGGCCATCGGTCTCGGCGCCGCGGTCGACTACCTGTCCGAGATCGGGATGGACGCCGTCGTCCGGCACGAGCACGAGCTCACCGCCTACGCGCTCGGGTCGCTGGGGGAGATCCCGGGTCTGAAGGTGATCGGCCCGCTGGACCTCGCCGACCGCGGCGGCACCGTCTCGTTCACGCTGGAGGGGATTCACCCGCACGATGTCGGGCAGATCCTGGATGACAACTTCGGCGTGGCGGTACGCGTGGGGCATCACTGCGCTCGTCCGCTCCACCTGAGATTCGGGATTCCCGCGACCACGCGGGCGTCCTTCTACCTGTACAACACACCGGCCGAGATCGACGCTCTGGTCCGCGGCCTCCACCACGTGCGGAAGGTGTTCGCCTAGTCATGCCCGAGCAGTCGAGCCGGCGGGCGAGCGAACGGCGGGCGCCACACGCCCACGGCACGGCGTCCGGCGACGCGCGAGCGTACGGCGCAGCGAACGAGAAGGTGAGCACGACCCTATGATCGCCGAGTCCATGTACCAGGAGCTGATCCTGGAGCACTACAAACACCCGCAGGGGAGGGGTCTTCGCGACCCGTACGACGCCGAGGTCCACCATGTGAACCCGACGTGCGGCGACGAGATCACCATGCGGGTGAAGCTGGGCGACGGCGGCAAGGTCGAGGACGTCTCCTACGACGGGCAGGGCTGTTCCATCAGCCAGGCCGCGGCCTCGGTGCTGCACGAGCTGGCCACCGGCTCGACCGTCGACGACTCGCTCGGCGTCGTGGAGGAGTTCACCCGGCTCATGCAGGGCCGGGGGAAGGTCGAGGCGGACGAGGACGTGCTGGGCGACGCCGTGGCCTTCGCGGGGGTCGCGAAGTTTCCCGCTCGGGTGAAGTGCGCGCTACTGGCCTGGATGGCCTACAAGGACGCGGTCGTGAGGAGCATGAAATGAGCAAGGCTGTTGAGACGCCGACCACGGCGTACGACGGGGACACCACCCATGACGAGGTCATGGAGGCCCTCAAGGACGTCGTGGACCCCGAACTCGGCATCAACGTGGTCGACCTGGGCCTGATCTACGGGCTCCACCTGGACCCCGCCGAAGGGGGCGAGGGGGACGCGTTGCCGGTCGCCACCATCGACATGACGCTGACCAGCGCGGCCTGCCCGCTGACCGACGTCATCGAGGACCAGGCGCACTCGGCCCTGAACGGCATGGTCTCCAATGTGAAGATCAACTGGGTCTGGCTCCCGCCGTGGGGCCCGGACAAGATCACTGACGAGGGTCGCGAGCAGCTCAGGATGCTCGGTTTCAACGTCTGAGACGCGGTTTTCGGTACGGCTCGCACCCCCCGGGTTCGGGCCGTACCCGATTGTGTGAGAGGATCTCCGAGGCCGGGAAGAAAAGCCCGGCTGGGAGTGTTAACTCCAACCGACGGACAAGCGGCCGGCTGATGCCGGACGCCCCGACCGAACTCGGCACTGCGAACGCCGGGTATGCTTGATCGTGGTTTGACTGCGTGCGGGTAATGCTAGACCCGCCCCGTGCGGTGCGCCTCGACTTGCACCGCACTACCACCCCCATGTGGGTGTTGATCAAGCGCGGCCTCAGGCCGCGCGTTCCAGGCTCGTCCTTTCGCAGAAGTGACGTGCCCCGTTCTTCTATCGAAAGGCACGAGTCTTCGTGACCATGCTTGACGCTGTTCTGCCCGAAATCACCGAAATCTCCCAGGTCTCCGCAGGCACGTCCGAGTTCACCCTCCTCGGTCTGCCGAAGCCGCTGGTGACCGGTCTCTCCCGTGCGGGCATCGACAGTCCCTTCCCCATCCAGCGGGCCACGATCCCCGACATCCTCGCCGGCCACGACGTCCTCGGCCGCGGCCAGACCGGCTCGGGTAAGACGCTCGCCTTCGGCCTGCCCATGATGACTCGCATCGCCGGAGCCAAGGCCCGCCCCGGCCACCCGCTGGCCGTCGTGCTGGTGCCGACCCGCGAGCTCGCCATGCAGGTGACCGACGCGCTGGAGCCCCTCGGCCGTGGCCTGTCGCTGCGGATGAAGACCGTTGTCGGCGGCATGTCCATGGGTCGTCAGATCGAGGCGCTGCGCCGCGGCGTCGAGGTCGTGGTGGCCACCCCCGGCCGCCTGACCGACCTCATGCAGCAGGGTGAGTGCATGCTGGACGAGGTCCAGGTGACGATCCTCGACGAGGCCGACCACATGTGCGACCTCGGCTTCTTCCCGGTCGTCAGCGCGATCCTGCAGCAGACCCCGGCCGACAGCCAGCGCCTGCTGTTCTCCGCGACCCTTGACGGTGACGTGGACAAGCTCGTCCGCCGCTTCCTCACCAACCCGGTGACCCACTCCATGGCCCCGGCCGCCTCCTCGGTCGACACCATGGAGCACCACGTGCTGGAGGTGCACCGCGACGACAAGTTCCCGGTGACCGCCGAGATCGCCAACCGCGAGGGCCGGACCATCATCTTCGTGCGCACCCAGCACGGCGTGGACCGGCTGTGCAAGCAGCTCGCCCAGGTCGGCATCAAGGCCGGCGGCCTGCACGGCGGCAAGCGCCAGAACCAGCGCACCCGCATCCTGGCCGAGTTCAAGGAAGGCACGATCAACGTCCTGGTCTGCACGGACGTCGCGGCCCGTGGCATCCACGTCGACAACATCAGCCTTGTGCTGCACGTCGACCCGCCCCAGGACCACAAGAGCTACCTGCACCGCGGCGGCCGCACCGCCCGCGCCGGGGAGAAGGGCACCGTCATGACGCTGGTGCTCCCCAACGAGCGCCGCTCCACCGACGCGATGACCCGCCGCGCGGGCATCAAGCCGTTCCGCGTCAAGGTCACCCCGGGCCACCCGCGCCTGGAGGAGGTCGCCGGTGCGCGTACCCCCAGCGGCGAGCCGATCCCGGTCTGGGAGCCCTCGGCTCCGGCCGCCAAGCAGCGCCAGGGGCGCGGCGGTTTCGGCGGCAACGGCGGCGGGCGTGGCCCGCGCCGCTTCCGCTCCGAGCGTCCCGCCCACGGCGAGGGCCAGCAGCCCCGTGAGCGTGCCTTCGGCGACGACTCCCGCGGCGGCCAGTACCGTTCCGAGCGCCCGGCCGGCGGCGGTTTCCGCTCCGACCGTCCCGCGGGCGGCGGCTACCGCTCCGACCGCGGCGAGCGCCCGGCCGGTGGCGGCTTCCGTTCCGAGCGTCCGGCGGGCGGTTACCGCGGTGGCGAGCGGCGCGAGCCGTTCCGCGCAGACCGTCCGGCCCCGGCCGGCGGCGGTTTCCGCTCCGAGCGTCCCGCGGGCGAGCGCGAGCCCTTCCGCGGTGACCGTCAGGGCGGCGGCTTCCGCGGCGGCGAGTTCCGCGCCGACGGCCGCGGCTCCGCCCCGCGCGGCGGCAGCCGCTACGGCCGCTGATCACCTCGTAGGGCCTCCAAGAGATAACCCGGTGAGAACCCCGAAGGGGCCGGTACGGCGCACGCCGTACCGGCCCCTTCGGGGTTCTCCGGCCGGAGTCGTCACCGACTCGGTCGCGGGACGGTCGACCGGAGTGGTGATCTCCGGAGAGCAGCCGGCGGCTCGCGGCACGCGCGGGTGGACCCGCACACGTTTGGGTCGGCGAGCCCGTTAGGCTTGACGCGCACATCCGACGACGCCGAGAGAGATCATGAAGACCTTCGAAGAGCTGTACGCCGAGCTGTCCGACAAGGCGCGCACCCGGCCCGAGGGCTCGGGCACCGTGGCCGCGCTGGACGCCGGGGTCCATGCCATCGGCAAGAAGGTCGTGGAGGAGGCCGCCGAGAGCTGGATGGCGGCCGAGCACGAGTCGAACGAACGGGCGGCCGAGGAGATCTCCCAGCTCCTCTACCACGTGCAGGTCCTCATGATCGCCAAGGGGATCGGGCTGGACGAGGTCTACAAGCATCTGTGAGCCGGTGCGCCCGGCTTCCGGTCCGTAGGCAGATCCCGTCCACACATAAGGAACCCAGCCATGCTTCGCATCGCCGTACCGAACAAGGGCGCCCTCACCGAGGCCGCCCAGACGATACTCAAGGAAGCCGGATACCGCGCCCGCAAGGACAGCAAGGAGCTCGTGGTCGTCGACCCGGAGAACTCCTGCGAGCTGTTCTTCCTGCGGCCCAAGGACATCGCCGTCTATGTCGGCGAGGGCACCCTGGAGGCCGGGATCACCGGCCGCGACATGCTCCACGACTCCGGGGCACAGGTCGAGGAGATCATCCCGCTCGGTTTCGGCCGCTCCACCTTCCGCTTCGCCGCGAACCCGGGTGACTTCGACTCCGCCGCCGACCTCAAGGGCAGGCGCATCGCCACCTCCTACAAGGGCCTGCTGGAGTCCTACCTGGCCGAGCAGGGCGTCGACGCCCGGGTGATCAAGCTGGACGGCGCCGTCGAGACCGCCATCCGGCTGGGCGTGGCCGATGCCGTGGCCGACGTCGTGGAGACCGGCACCACGCTGCGCAACATCGGCCTGGAGGTGTTCGGCGAGCCGATCGCCCACTCCGAGGGTGTGCTGATCAAGCGGATCGGCGCCGTGCAGACCCCGGGCCTGCAGCAGCTCGTCCGCCGCCTGCAGGGCGTGCTGATGGCGCGTGACTACGTGATGATGGACTACGACATCCGCGCCGAGCGGATCGAGGAGGCCATCGCCCTCACCCCCGGGATGGAGGGTCCCACGGTCTCCCCGCTGCACCGGGAGGGCTGGGTCGCGGTCCGGGCCATGGTCCCGCGCAAGGGGCACCAGCAGGTCATGGACCAGCTCTGGGAGATCGGCGCCAAGGCCATCCTGGTGACCGCCATCTTCGCCTGCCGGATCTGACCCGGCGCGCCGCGGGGACGCCCGCCTCACGGCGCGCCTGACCGCTGTCCCTGCGGTGCCTGTCGGTCCGGGTCTGCGGCGGTGTCCCGGATCTGACAAATGTCACTTCCAACGGCGGGACGGACGAGCGTCCGTCCCGCCTCCGGCGGCTGTCGGGGATCTCCATCGGCCTGGTCTACCGGTGCTTCCCGATGCTTCCCGATGCTTCCCGGTGCTTCCCGGTGCTTCCCGGTGCTGGAGATCGTCGCCGGCGAGCTGGACGGCGCCCGTGCCGCCCTGGAGGCGGCGGGGACGCGGCTGACGATTCCGTAAGACGCACGCCCGCAACCGCATCGAGGCGGTCGAGCGCGCCCGGACCCAGGGCCGGCTCTGAGGCGGGTTCACGAGGAGAGTGCCGCGGCCTCCTCGGCCTCGATCTGCTCGTTCCACTCGCGCTTGGAGGAGCGCCATGCCTCGTCGTCGCGGCCCAGGCGCCAGTAGCCCGAGATGGACAGCTGGGACAGCGGGATGCCGCGCTCGGTGCGCAGGTGGCGCCTGAGCTCGCGGACGAAGCCCGCCTCGCCGTGGACGAAGGCGTGCACGGTGCCGTCGGGGAAGTCCAGTTCACGGACCGCCCTGACCAGCCGCTCACCGAACGGGGCACCCATGCGGTGTAGCCAGACGATCTTCACGTCGCCAGGGGAGTCGAGTCGCTGCTCCTCCCCGGGGTCCTCGATCTCGATGAAGGCCCAGGCCCGAGCCCCGGCGGGAAGGTGCCCCAGGGAGGCGGCGATGGCCGGCAGCGCGCTCTCGTCTCCCGCGAACAGGTGCCAGCCGGCTTCCGGATCGGGGGTGTAGGCCCCACCCGGGCCGAAGAAACAGATCTCCTCACCCGGTTGGACCCGGTCGGCCCACGGCCCCGCGAGGCCGCTGTCGCCGTGGTGGACGAAGTCGATCGTCAGCTCGCCCGCGTCGGCGTCCCAGTGGCGGACGGTGTAGGTGCGGGTGGTGGGCCACTGCTCGCGGGGCAGGTCACGGCGGATCGCCTCCAGATCGAACGGCTGCGGGTAGCTCACCCCCGCCGGGGCGAACAGCAGCTTCACGTAGTGGTCCGTGTACTCGTCCGCGTGGAAACCGGCAAGCCCCTGGCCGCCGAGCACCACCCGGATCATGTGCGGGGTGAGCCGTTCGACCCGCTGGACCCGGACGCTCGTCACCTTGCGCGCGGGTTTCTCGTCTGCCATACGCCACTCCGGGGGAGTCAAAGTTAGGTGAACCTAACTCGTACCATACGTCACCGAAGTGCGGTGATGGTGTCCGCCGCCCGGCCTGTCCGCTCCGGGGCGGTGATCGCTGCTGTGAATCTACTTTGTAAAGGCGTCGGGGCCGGTGCGGAAACCCCACGATCCCGGATGCCGGCGAGCCGGGCCGTGCCTCAGTGGCGCATGGACGCGACCTGGCGGATCAGGTCGGAGACCCGCACGATGCCCATGCAGCGGCCGACCTCGTCGGTGACCACCAGGTCGTCGTAGACGCGCTCGGCGTCGCGCCCCGCGACCTGCATGGCCGCGATGGCGGAGGTCGTCTTGGGAACCGCGCGGGCGGGGTCGGCCAGCCGTCCGGCGGGTTTCCTGCCGTGCAGGGCGTGGCCGAACCGGCCGGAGATCGACAGCAGGAAGCGGCTACGGTCGAGGCTGCCCCTGGGACGCTGGTACTCGTCGACGAGGACCACGCTGGTGATGGACGGCTCGCCGCCGAAGGCGTTGATCACGGCCTCGGCGGTGGCCTCGTAGGGCAGGGTCACCGCGGGTAGCAGGAACTCCTGGACGCGTGGACCGAGCGTGAACCGAGACGGCTCCTGCTCGACGACCGGGAGCGGCACGTGCACCCGGCCGGACGGTCCGGGGGTCAGCAGCGGGCCCTGTGCGAGCCGTACCCCCCAGCCGCGGAGTGCGGAGAGCTGGGCCTCGTCGCTCACGCCGGAGGCCAGCACGTGCGCGCCCGCCTCCCTGGCGAGCCGGGCCAGACCCTCGCCGATCGCGGTGCGGCGCGGGTCGCGGGGCACCTGGGCGATCAGGTCCGGGGAGATCACCGCCAGGTACGGTGCGGCGTCGGCGAGAAGGTCCAGCGGGATGTGCCCGGTGCCCAGGTCGCCCACCGCGATGAGGTAGCCGATGGCGCGCAGGCCGTCCAGGCCGACGATCAGGGAGCGGCGCTCGAACTGGGCGAAGTCGCCCCGTACGGTGAGGATCACCTCGCGGGGTCGCCGCCCGGACGCGCGGAGGGCCTCGTGGAGCGGTGCCAGTGCGGCCGTGCCGCCGATCACCGCGACCGTCGGCAGGGTCAGCACCAGCGGGAGCAGGGTCTCGCCGGCGGCGGCGTCGTGCACCGTCTGGATCGTGGTGGAGATGTTCCCGCGGCCCTCGCCTCCCGCCTGGAGTGCGATGACGCCTCCGGTGTCGAGGTCGACGACAGGCGTGAGGCTCGCGGGGGCCGCTGCGGAGGCCTGCGGGTTGACGTGCGCTCTGGTCGTCACATTCAGAAGGATGGGGGTTGCTGTGGCATCACAGAAGCAACGTGCAGCGATGTTCACTGATATTTCGCTGTTCGTTGGATTTGGTCGGCGAGATCGTGTGTTCCGCGAGGTCAGCCGGTAGTGTCGCGTTTCATGACGTCGCGACCGGCCAAGGGGGGAGGCCGCTGGGTCTCGGTGGCGCCCGACCGCCTGAACCGCTGGATCGACGGTTTCGTCGACAGGCACGGCCCGCCGGGGGTGACGGCCTCGGTCTCGGTCGTACGCCTCGAAGGCGCGGACGGCGCGGTCGCCGAGTGCCAGGTGCCGTTCCCGCCGCTGACCCCGTCCGGGGGCGGTCCGCTGGCGCGTCTGGTCACCCACGTGCGCACCGAGCGCAGGGTCGGGGTGCTGCTCGTCCGGCTGGGCGGCCACGCGGCGGGGATCTTCCAGGGTGAGGAGCTGCTCTCCTCCAAGGTCGGTTCGCGGCCGGTTCACGGGCGCAGCGCGGCGGGTGGCTGGTCACAGCGGCGTTTCGCCCGGCGCAGGGAGAAGCAGGTGGACCAGGCGCACGAGGCGGCGGCCGAGGTGGCGCTGCGCGTCCTGGGGCCGTGGGTGGGCGAGCTGGAGGCTGTCGTGCTTGGCGGAGACCGGCGCGCGGTCGACGCGTTGCGCTCCGACCGCAGGCTCGCCCCGGTCTTCGCGCTGGAGGCCGAGCCCTTCCTGACGGTCCCCGATCCGAGGCTGGTGGTCCTCAAGGACACCCCCGCCGGGTTTCGCGCGGTCCGCATCAGGGTGAGCGATCCCACGTAATCGAGGAGAGCCCAGGTGTTGCCGCGCCGTACACTGATCGGTATGCGCACTCCCGATTGACCGTCGTCCCGATGAAGGCGAGACGGCCGAGCCGAGAGCCGGGAGACACAGGGCGCGGCGGGTTCGGCCACAGTGAAGTGAGCCTGTGTATTTCCTGCTGGGAGTGTTCTCCAACCATGATCGTAGCTTCTGACATCGAACTGCGGGCCGGGGCCCGCCTGCTCATCGAGGGCGCGTCGTTCCGGGTGAACCCCGGTGACAAGATCGGGCTCGTCGGCCGTAACGGGGCCGGAAAGACCACGCTGACCCGGGTGCTCGCGGGGGAGGGGGCGGCGGCCTCGGGCACGGTCTCCATCAGTGGCGAGGTCGGCTATCTGCCGCAGGACCCGCGCACCGGTGATCTGCACGTGCTGGCCCGCGACCGCATCCTGTCGGCCCGCGGGCTGGATGAGGTGCTGCGCGAGCTGCGCGAGGCCGAGCTGGGCATGTCCTCGGCCGACGATCGCACCAGAGACCGCGCCGTGCGCGCCTACGGGCGCCTGGAGGACCGTCTGCACGTGCTGGGCGGGTACGCCGCGGAGTCGGAGGCCGCCTCGATCGCCTCCAGCCTGGGGCTGCCGGACCGGGTGCTCGGCCAGCCGTTGGAGACCCTCTCCGGAGGGCAGCGCAGGCGGGTGGAGTTGGCTCGGATCCTCTTCAGCGGGGCAGAGACTCTCCTTCTTGACGAGCCGACAAACCACCTAGATGCGGACTCAATCGGGTGGCTTCGTGATTTTTTACGATCTCACCAGGGCGGCTTGATCATTATCAGCCACGACGTGGGTCTTCTTGAAGCGACGGTAAACCGCGTCCTGCACCTCGACGCCAACCGTTCGGTGATCGACACCTACAACGTCGGCTGGAAGTCCTATCTGGCCCAGCGGGAGACCGACGAGAAGCGCAGGAGGCGCGAGCGCGCCAACGCCGAGAAGCAGGCCTCCGCCCTGATGTCGCAGGCCGACAAGATGCGTGCCAAGGCCACCAAGGCCAAGGCCGCGCAGGACATGCAGCGCCGCGCCGAGCGCCTGCTTTCCGGCCTGGAGGTGGAGCGGCGCAGCGACAAGGTCGCCAAGCTGCGCTTCCCCCAGCCCGCTCCGTGCGGGCGCACCCCGATCATGGCGGAGGGGCTGTCGAAGTCGTATGGCTCCCTGGAGGTCTTCACGGACGTCGACGCCGCGGTCGACAGGGGCAGCAGGGTCGTGATCCTGGGTCTGAACGGCGCGGGAAAGACCACTCTCCTGCGCATCCTGGGTGGCGTCGAGGAGCCCGACACCGGGGCGGTCAAGGCCGGTCACGGGCTCAAGCTGGGCTACTACGCGCAGGAGCATGAGACGATCGACCCCGGCCGCAGCGTGCTGGAGAACATGCGCTCGGCCGGGGGAGAGCTTCCCGACGTGGAGTTGCGCAAGGTTCTGGGCTCGTTCCTGTTCACCGGCGACGACGTGGACAAGCCTGCGGGGGTGCTGTCGGGAGGGGAGAAGACGCGGCTGGCACTGGCCACGCTGGTGCTGTCGGCGGCCAACGTCCTCCTCCTCGACGAGCCCACGAACAACCTCGATCCGGCCAGTCGAGAGCAGGTTCTTTCGGCGCTAACGTCCTATTCTGGGGCGATTGTGCTTGTCACGCATGATGAGGGTGCTGTGGAGGCTCTACGACCCGATAGGGTGATCTTGCTGCCTGACGGAGTTGAAGACGCATGGAGCGACGAATTTTCCGATCTTGTGGCACTTGCGTGATCTTAATTTGAGCGGGTACGGATCTTTTCCCGTGGAGTAGGTAGCCGATCTCGCTGAAATGACTGATCATGGCGTGTGTAACGCTGCGGAAGTCTGGCACTACAGGAGGTACTCGTGGCCGAGACTCTCAAGAAGGGCACCCGGGTTACCGGGGCCGACCGTGAAAAACTGGCCTCCGATCTCAAGAAGCGCTACAGCGCGGGTGAAAGCATCCGTGCTCTGGCCGCTTCGACCGGCAGGTCGTACGGGTTCATCCACCGCATCCTGAGCGAGTCCGGTGTGACTCTGCGCGGGCGTGGTGGCGCCACCCGAGGCAAGTCCAAGCGCTGACTCCACCTCGGAACGCGCGACCGCAGCCGCTCGTCCCCCACACGCCGCAGCCGTTCCCGCCCGAGCCTATAGAACCTCATTCTGGAGAGTCGATAGGGTCGGGCGAGGCGGAAACGGAAGGTGGGAGAACGGGCGATGGTGGAAGCGGTGTTCGGGGGGAGTGCGGAGGAGATCTCTCTCAAGGAGGTCGGTCTGCGCTACGAGGTGGACGGCGAGATCGCGACGATCACGCTGGACCGTCCGGAGAAGCGAAACGCTCAGACGTTCGCCACCTGGTCGGCTCTGGCTCATATCGGTAACAACCTGCCGCAGCAGGTGAGGGTCGTCGTGATCAGAGGTGAGGGGCCGTCCTTCTCGGCGGGGATCGATCTGAGGATGTTCACACCGGAGGGGGTACCAGGGCAGGGGACGTTCACGTCCCTGGCGACACTCGAGGAGACGGCTTTCGTCGACCGGGTGGCGTCGGCCCAGCGGGGTTTTCTCTGGCTGAGGCGTCCCGACATCGTCTCCGTGGCAGCTGTGCAGGGCCACGCGGTAGGCGCGGGGTTTCAGCTGGCGCTCGCCTGTGACCTGCGGGTCCTGGCGGACGACGCCAAGCTGTGCATGAAGGAGCCGGCTCTCGGGCTGGTCCCCGACCTGACCGGCACCAAGCCGCTGGTCGATCTGGTGGGCCTGTCCCGGGCCATCGAGATCTGCCTGACCGCCCGCGTCGTGGGGGCGCAGGAGGCGGCCAGGATCGGCCTGGCCGAGCTGGTCGTCGCACCGGGAGAGCTGACGGAGGCCGTGCGCGACCTGACCGCCGCGCTGCTGGCGACCAACCGCGACGCCGCGACGGCGACCAAGCGGCTGCTCCAGGGTGCTTCGGGGCGCACACTGGAGGAACAGGCCGCGGCCGAGGCACGCGAGCAGGAGGCACGTATCAAGGCGCTTTTCGGGTAGCCCGTCTGGCTTTCACGCGAGAGACCCGACCCGAGACGGTCGCGACCTCCGGGGCTCAGCCGTGGGGAGAGGTCAAGCGGCCCATTCGGGCGAGCCGCGGGTGTTCGCCTCAAGCTGATGAGGGAATGAGTGTGCCTCTCCCGGTGCTCGCACCGGGAGAGGAGGCCAGATGGCAATGATGGGTGGGGGCTTCGGCCCCCAGATGATGCACTCGCTCCGGCGTGACAGCTCGGTGACCAAGGAGCGTCTGGCGCCGGGCACGGTCAGGCGCATCGCCCGCTACGCCAGGCCGTTCTCGCGGCATATCGCGGCCTTCCTCGCGCTGGTGGTGGTCGGCTCGGTCATCGTGATCGCCAACCCGCTGCTGATGAAGGCGATCATCGATGACGGCATCGTCGCGAGGCGCCAGGGGGTGGTGATCGCCCTCGCGCTGGTCATCGCGGGCCTGGCGGTCGCGGACGCGGTGCTCACCCTGGCCCAGCGCTGGTTCTCCGCGCGGATCGGTGAGGGCCTCATCTACAACCTGCGCACCGAGGTCTTCGACCACGTCCAGCGCATGCCCGTGGCCTTCTTCACCCGCACCCAGACCGGCGCCCTGGTCTCCCGGCTCAACACCGACGTCATCGGAGCCCAGCGCGCCCTGACCAGCACGCTGTCATCGGTCGTGGCCAACGTGGTCATGCTGGTGCTGGTCCTGGGCGCCATGCTGGTGCTCTCGTGGCAGATCACCCTCGTCGCCCTCGTACTGCTGCCGATCTTCGTCTTCCCCGCCAAGTGGGTCGGCAGGAAGATGTCCGGGCTCACCCGCGAGCAGATGGAGCTCGACGCCGAGATGAGCTCCATGATGACCGAGCGGTTCAACGTAGCCGGTGCGATGGTCGCCAAGCTGTACGGCCGCCCGGACGACGAGGCCGACGCCTTCGGCGGCAAGGCGGGGCGGGTTCGCGACGTCGGCGTCACCGTGGGCATGTACGGGACGGTCTTCCGGGTCGCGCTCGGCCTGGTGGCGGCGCTGGCCACCGCCCTGGTGTACGGCCTGGGCGGCGTGCTGGCCGTCTCCGGCGTCTTCGAGCTCGGAACCCTGGTGGCCCTCGCCGCCCTCCTGATGCGCCTGTACGGCCCGCTGACGAGCCTGTCGAACGTGCACGTGGACGTGATGACCGCGCTGGTCAGCTTCGACAGGGTCTTCGAGGTGCTCGACCTGCGGCCCATGGTCGCCGAGCGGTCCGATGCCAGGCCTCTTCCCGAGGGGCCGGTCTCCGTCGAGTTCGACGACGTCCGGTTCAGGTATCCCTTGGCCTCGGAGGTGTCGCTGGCCTCACTGGAGGCGGTGGCCCGCCCCGACACCGGGCCCGGCCACGAGGTGCTGCGCGGCGTCACCTACACCGCCCGCCCCGGCCAGATGGTCGCCCTGGTCGGCCCCTCCGGAGCGGGAAAGACGACGATCACCGGCCTGCTCTCACGCCTCTACGACGTCAGCGGGGGTGCGGTCCGGATCAACGGCCTGGATGTGCGCGACGCCACCCTGGCCTCCCTGCGCGACACCGTGGGGGTCGTCATGCAGGACGCTCACCTGTTCCACGACACCATCGGGGCCAACCTCCGCTACGCCAGGCCCGAGGCGAGTGAGGAGGAGATCTGGGAGGCGCTGCGGGCCGCCCAGATCGCCGAGTTGGTCATGGACATGCCCGAGGGGCTGGAGACCGTGGTGGGCGACCGGGGCCACCGGCTGTCCGGCGGGGAGAAGCAGCGGCTGGCCCTGGCGAGACTGCTGCTCAAGGCGCCTCGCGTGGTCATCCTCGACGAGGCCACCGCGCATCTGGACTCCGAGTCCGAGGCCGCCGTCCAGCAGGCGCTGAAGGTCGCGCTGGCCGGACGCACCTCGCTGGTCATCGCCCACCGGCTGTCCACGATCCGCGAGGCCGACCAGATCCTGGTGGTGCAGGACGGCCGCATCGTCGAGCGGGGCCGGCACGAGGAGCTGCTGAGCAGGGGGGCGGTCTACGCCGAGCTCTACCGGACTCAGTTCAGTCAGGCGTCCTGACCGTGTCCACGGCGCCGGCGGCACGCCTTCGAGTGGCTCTTCCAGCGCGGATGGTGTAGATCATGGTGGCGTGGAAGACCGGCTTAGACGTGATGACCTGACCGACGACGAGTGGGCACGGCTGGCGCCGTTACTGCCCGCTCACGCCAGGCAGGGGAACCGGTGGGCCGATCACCGCACGATCATCGACGGGGTGTTCTTCCGTACCAGGACCGGCTGCCCCTGGCGGAAGCTGCCCGAGGTCTACGGCAAGTGGAAGACCGTCTACAACCGGCACCGCCGCTGGTGCCTGGACGGCACTTGGGAGATGATCCTGGACACGCTGCCGAGCGGCGGTGACAGGGCGGCGGGCGGCGGTGCCGAGAGTGCCCCGGCCCTGAGGCCCGCCCCGTCCGGGGACATCCGTCCAGGTGCGATGTTCGAGGTCGCGAACTGGTGACCGGCGGGCCGGCCGTCAGGGTGAGGGGACGTAGCCCAGGCGGGTGAGCTCCTCGCGGGCGACCTTGGCCACCAGTTCGGCGTCCTGGCCGCGCAGGCGGGTGTGCCAGACGCCGACCCTCGGCATGTTCCCGCCCAACAGGGCGATCTTGGGGACCCGCGTCTCCAGGAAGTCGGAGAGCTCGCCTGTGGCCTTGGCCGGGGAGGCGACCAGGTCCTCGTAGCGCAGGGTCAGCAGCTGCGCGCGGGGTAGCTCCTGGTGGAGCGAGGCCGCGAGCCGGACCGCGCTGCGCCAGCGCAGCGCGCACTTCCCCGCTGTGGGCATCGCCTTCCAGCGTTCGCGGTGCTCGCCGGAGCTGACGCCGAGGAAGGGGTTGGGGAACTCCGTCTCGTCGCTCAGCATGGCCGGTTTGAACCACGTCAGGGCGGCGGGGTCGGCCAGCATGTCGGCGGCCACGTCACGGCCGTCCCTGATCAACTGGACGAAACGGGCGTCGGGAAAGGCCTGTAACAGCACCGAGGCGCTGTAGAGCAGGTCGGGGCTGGCGTCGCCGAAGCGGGCCACCGAACCCGAGGCCACGCAGGGACCCGCCCCGGTCACGCCGCCCGCTTCCCGGCACGGGGCCGGGCACTCCTCGCAGGCGCCGGAGACGATCTGCCAGGACTCGGCCATGGCGTCGCGGAGCACACGGGTCGCGCCCATGCCCCGCCCCGCGATCGAGGGCCGCCGGGCGAAGGCGTAGACGACGTGCGCCACCGCCGCCCGTCCCATGGTGACGTGGAAGCCCGGGGAGCGTTTCAGGGCACGGGCCAGCAGGTCCGCGCCGGAATGCGGGGCGGCGAGCACGAACACCGGGCGGCGGACCTTGATGCCGTTGACCACCAGGATGTGAGGCGGAGGTCGCATATGAAAGCCCAGTGTGGCACCGTTTGGGGAGTGAAAGAACCGGCTGCCGGCATACCGGTCCCGCCCCCGCCGCGCTCGGGTGACACGGTGGCGGTGGTCGCACCGTCGGGACCCCCCGATTTCGAGAGGCTGGCGCGCGGCGTCCGTGTTCTGGAAGGGCTCGGTCTGAAGGTCGTCATCGGTGCTCATGTCCTCGACAGGGACCGCTACCTGGCGGGCTCCGACGCCGACCGCGCCCGCGATCTGCAGGACGCCTGGTGCGACCCCGCGGTGAGCGCGGTGTTCTGCGCTCGCGGCGGCTACGGGGCCACCCGGCTCCTCGGCCTGCTGGACTGGGACGCGATGCGGGCCGCCGACCCCAAGGCTCTGGTCGGCTCCAGCGACGTCACCGCGCTGCACAGCGCGTTCGCCGTGGAACTGGGCGTCGCCTCCTGGTTCGGTCCGATGCCGGCCTCTGCCACGATCAGCGACCCCGCCGGACCCGAGCCGCGCACCTTCGAGAGCCTCACGGCCGCCCTGGCCGGAGCGCCGCCGCCGATCACCGGTGACCGGGTGATCGTTCCAGGTGAGGTCACGGCACCGGTCACCGGCGGTAACCTCAGTCTGCTGGCCGCGCTCTGCGGCACGCCGTACGCGCTGTCGGCACGGGGGCGGATCGTCCTGCTCGAGGACGTCGGCGAGGCGCCGTACCGGATCGACAGGATGCTCACCCAGCTGCTGCAGGCGGGGGCGCTCGACGGAGCCGCCGGGTTCGTCCTGGGCTCCTGGATCGACTGCGGCGACCCCTACCCCGTGCTGGAGGAGCTGCTCACGCCGCTCGGAGTGCCCGTCATCGCGGGGCTGCCGATAGGGCATGGAGAGCCACAATTTTCAGTATTGCTTGGGACACTTGGTGCTATTGATGCAAAATCGTGCTCTCTTGCCTACTCAACAGGGGGCGCCGACGAGGCACTCTAGGTGCGAACCTAGGAGGAAACCGGCAGAGGGGACGCACGCGTGAGATTGTTCCGGCGGCACCGTCACCGGCGAACCGAGGCGCTGCCGCGCCCGATCGAAGAGGTCGATCTCGACTCCCTGCTCGCCCTGGTCGCGGACAGTCTCGGTTATGCCTGCGCGTTCGACCCCGGCGGCGGCGTCCTGACGCTCACCGGCCCGCGCCGGGTCGTGGTGCGGCTGGCGGGGCTGCGCGCCGAGGCCCTGAGGCGCTCCCGCGAGGACTGGCCGATGCTCGTCTCCGAGCACCTGTCCCACGTCCTGGCCACGCTGGACGAGCCGCTCGACGCCTGTGACCTGGATCAGATACGCCCGATGCTGCGGACCCGCATCCAACTCGACGACGACCTCGACTCGACCCGCGTGGTCGGCCGTCACCTCACCGCCGACCTGGTCGAGGTGCTCACCATCGGCTACGGCCCCGCCGGTCGCCCGGTCCGCCCCGAGGAGGTCGGCTGCTGGCCGATCACCGCGGCCCAGGCGCTCGACGTGGCCCTGGAGAACGCCCGCCAGGACGAGCGGCTCTCGGTGACGGAGGGCGATCTCGGTGGGGTGGCGGTCCGCAGGCTGACCGGGCCCACCGCCGGCGCCGCCGCCCACCTGCGCAGGCTGGGCGACTACCTGCCGGTCCCCTCCGACGGGGTTCTCGTCGCGCTGCCCGACCCGGCGACGCTGATCGTCCACCCGGTCGAGGGCATCGGCGTGGTCCGCGCGATCGAGCGGCTCCGGCTGTTCGCCCAGCGGGAGTTCGACATGCGCGCCGAGGCACTCAGCCCGCAGGTCTACTGGTGGCACGGTGGCCGCCTCTCCCTGATCAGGGCCGATCTGGTCAGCCAGGGCGGGCAGACCCGGCTGGTGGTCGCACCCCCACCGGACTTCGCGCGTGTCCTGGCGGCCATGGCCGTCCGCCCGGAGGCCCATTCCGACGGCGAGTCCGGCGTCGGCTGACGCGCCGATCACCCGAAGCGGAGGAGGTCCCTCGCCCCGAAGGACTCCGTCGGCCGATTCTCGGATCGGTCCCGGCGCTCCCGCCCGCGCCCTGGCAGTGGTCGCGGGATGGGGCATGATGGGGTCTGGATCTACCGAACTGTGGGCCAGTGCCCCGGTGTTCACGCCGGAGGTGAAGACCCACGCGGGAGTGCCCGCCAGGGCGCGAGCGTGCCCTGGCCTTCCGTGCCCGTGAGCAGGTCGGCTCACGCGGGTCGTTTCCGCTGTTCGATGTACTGCTTGAGGACCGCGAGCGGTGCGCCGCCCACGCTTGCGGCGAAGTAGGAGCCGGACCAGAAACGCCCGCCGCACAGGTATTGGCGGACGTGAGCGCCGTATTCCTTGCGCAGCATCCGCGCCGAGACGCCCTTCGGTTGAGTTGACGAGCTTGGACAGGGCGACCTTTGGCGGGTAGTGGACCAGCAGGTGAACGTGGTCGTGGTCGCTGTTGAACTCGCGAGGTTCGACCTCGAAGTCGGCGCGGACCTCGCGCATGAGTTCCTCGCAGCCGACCGGCATCGGGCCGGTGAACACCCCATGCCGGTACTTCGTCACGAACACCACGTGTGCGTGAAGGCCGCGGACAACATGGCGTCCGGTGCGTACCTCGGGGTTTGGATTCCACCGCGGTGACGTAAACCAAACGATACGATCACGGTGTGGAATCGGTGAGGCAGACTCGTGCGCACGTGGCGCGACTCGACCTCGGCGCGGACCAGGTGGCCGTGCTGGACGCTCAGGCGCACACCGCCCGCGCGCTGTGGAACCTGCTGCATGAGTACTTCACCTTCCGCCAAGGCCGGTTCGCGACGGTGAAGGACTGCGACGCGGCGATCCGCACAGCCCGCCGCGAGATCGACTGGATGGGACAACTACCCGCCCAGGCCGCGCAAGCGGTGCTGAAAACGTACCGGCAGGCGTGGGCGAACTTCTTCAACCCCGACCATCCCGCCAAGCGGCCCACGTTCAAGGGCCGCCTACGGACCCGGTTGGCCGTGGACGTCCCCCAAGCCCGCGATCTGCAGATCAAGCGGGTCAACCGGCGGTGGGGCGCGATCAATCTCCCCAAGGTCGGGCGGGTGCGGTTTCGATGGACCAAGGACCTGCCCGGCCTCACCAGGGGCGGTGCTGCCGGGCGGATCACGGGAGCGCGGCTGGTCAAGGACGCCCACGGCTGGCAGGTCGTGTTCCGTACCCAAACCCTCACCGCGCCGGCCCCTGCCGCCCGCCCGGGCCCCACGGTGGGGATCGACCGGGGGATCACCGTCGCCCTGGCCCTGTCGGACGGCACCATGCGTGAGCACGCACCCTGGCTTCGCAACGGCGAGAGGGAACACCTGCGCCGGCTGGAGAAGAAGGCGGCCCGTCAGCGGCGCACCCGCCAGCGCGCGGAGCCGACCTCGCATCGGCTGGCCCGCACCTACGACCAGATCGCCCGGCTGCGCGCGAGAGCCAAGCGCCGAGCCGTCGACTGGCAGCACCAGACCACCACCGAACTCGCCGCCACCTTCGGCGTGGTCGTGGTGGAGGACCTGAAGATCACGAACATGGTCCGTTCGGCCACGGGCACGGTCGCAAACCCCGGCGTGAACGTCGCGCAGAAGGCCGGGCTGAACCGCTCGATCGCCGGGGAGGCGTGGGGGCGGACGGTCACCCTGTTGGAGTACAAGACCTCCGACCGGGGCGGCCAGGTCGTGAGAGTCCCCGCGCGGGGACCTCGCAGACCTGTCACCGGTGCGGCCGTCGTGACCCGGCGGCCCGGGACGGGATAAGGTACGCCTGCGCCAACCCCGTGTGCGGTTGGGTCGGGCATGCCGACACCAACGCCGCGATCAATATCAAGAACGCCGTCGGAATGCCGGTGTCAGGACGTGGAGACCTCGGGATTACCCGGTCTGCGAAGCGTCAACCCCCGCGCGCCGCTTAACCGCGACGCGACGGGAGAATCTCCGGCCTTCAGGCCGGGGAGGAGTTCAAGAGGAGTGGGACATGGCGCAGTGGTGCCTCGGTGTCGATCTGGGGACGAGTTTCTCCGCCGGGGTGATAGCGGCCGAAGGGCGCTTCGACGTCCTGGAGGTCGAGGGAGAGCGGCGCATCCCCTCCGCCGTCATGCTGGACGAGCGGGGGACGCTCGTGGCGGGCAGGATCGCCCAGCGGGGCATCGCGATCAGCCCCGAGCGGGTCGAGCGCAACCCCAAGCGTTACGTCGGCCGGGGGCGGATGCTGCTCGGCGGTGTCCCGGTGGACGTGGCCGACGCCATGGCGGCACTGCTGGAGCTGTTCGTCAGCGAGGGGCGGCGACGGTTCGACGGCGCCGATCCCGACTGCATCGCGCTGACCCACCCGGTGGCCTGGGACGCCGGCCGTAAGGCGGTGCTGCTGGCGGCGGCCAGGAAGATCGTCAGCGGCGTGCGGATCGCGCTCATCGACGAGCCCGTCGCCTCGGCCCGCTACTTCGCCTCCGCCGGGCGGGCGGACGGCGGGTCGCGGCTGGCCGTCTACGACCTTGGCGGCGGCACGTTCGACGCCGCGGTGCTCACCGTGGACGGCGGTGACTTCGCGGTCGTCGGCGAACCGGGCGGCAGCGACGAGATCGGCGGCGAGGGGTTCGACGAGCAGGTCTTCGCGTTCCTCGGCGCCCAGATCGAGCGGCTCGACGCCGACTGGTGGCAGCAGGTGACCACCAACCCCGAGCGCCGTTACGTCAGCTACGCCGCCGACCTGCTCAAGATGGCCAGGGAGGCCAAGGAGACGCTGTCGAAGTTCGAAACCTCCTCCCACTACGTGGTCGGCATCAACGAGGACGTGCACATCACCAGGGCCGACCTGGAGGATCTCATCGGCGAGGAGATCGTCAGGACGGTCGACATCCTGGACGAGACGATCCGCGGCGCGGGGGTCGAGTCCGGCGAGCTGGCCGCGGTGTTCATGACCGGTGGCCCCAGCCGGATGCCGCTGGTCCAGAAGGCCGTGCGCGAGCGTTTCGGCGACCGGGTGCGGACCTACGACGACCCGAAGATCGTGGTCGCCTACGGTGCCGCGCAGCTGGCCTGGAAGCTCAAGGTCGAGCACCGCGGGCCCGGCGCGGACTCCGCCACCGCCGGCGGCCACCGGGCCGCCGGCGGTGCGGCGGGCATTCCCGGCGCGGGGCAGGTTCCACCCGCCTCCGGTACCTCCGGCGCTCCAGGTACGGGGCAGCGGGCCTTCACCGGCCCGGTGCCCGGCCAGGCCGCGGGCCACCAGATGCCCAATGCGGCCAACGCGGCCGGTGCGGCCGGTGCGCCGGTGGCGGTTCCGACCGGCGGTCACCGGGCCTTCACCGGTCCCGAGGGAGGTGCCACCGGTGGCCATCGGGTGCTCACCGGTCCCGGCGACGGCGCCACCGGCGGGCACCGAGGGCTCAGTGGCCGGCCCGCGGGCCGCGGGGGCACGGCGGGCGGGGACGGACCCGGCGTCCAGGGGATCGAGAAGGTGATGGACGGCGTGCTGGAGGCGCGTGCCGAGGCGGGCCGGGTCTTCGTCCACCAGGCCTTCGAGCACGGCCACCTGCTGCGCAGGCTCGACGGGATCGAGGGCCGGCACGACCGGGAGCTCGGCTTCGGCAGGCTCGTGGAGTGGGCCGCCTCCAGCGAGGGCGTCGTGGCGGTGGAGCAGGTCGGGCCCGCGCAGGTGCTGGTCCGCGCCCTCACCCGCGACCTCGCCATCCGCGCCACTCACCCGCTGCAGATGTGGGGCAACCCCACCGCGATCGCCCACGGCCGTACGGCGTGGGTCTTCTTCCACTCCCGCCAGGCCGCCGGTGTCGACACCTCGATGGGGCTGCCCTGGGGGGAGACCGGGCAGCTGGCCATGATCGAGCTCGATCTGGGCGGGGGCTTCGCCTTCCAGGCCCCCCAGCCGCGCGAGCTGGGCCCCTACGCCCAGTGGTTCCTGAACGAGGACAACAGGTCGCGCCGGCTGCTCGACCAGGAGGCGCCCAGCGGCAGCGAGCCGTCGTCCTCGGTGGGCGCGCCGGGCTGCACCGTGGTGCTCGGGCAGTTCAGCAGCAACAAGCCGATGTTCCAGAACCGGCACCAGGATTTTCGGCCGTGGCAGGTTCTGTGCCTGGTCGATCCCGGCGGCGTGGTGCGCCCGACGGTGCGCGAGCCGGGGCGCGGCTGGCTGCACCAGGTGGTCCTGCACCGGGGCAGGTGGTTCACCTCCGGCTCGGCGGGGCTGGAGGCCGACACCGCGGACGGCAGGACCAGGCTGGTCATGCCGCGTCCCCGGGGCGGCGCGCTGCGCTGGTTCTCCGCGGGCAACGAGATCTACGCGGTCGGCACCGACCAGGTGAGCCCGGCCAGGGGCTGGTCGGTCGGGATCTTCGACCAGCGTTCCCAGACGCTGGAGTTCCTGATGGGCAAGCAGTCGGCGACTCTGGCCGGTCACCTCACCTCCCGCCACCGCTGGGAGCGGCCGAGGCTGGTCGCCGACGGCGACTCGATGTGGATGACCATGCAGGACGCGGGCCGTAGCAGGCTGCTGCACGTCACCCCCGGCGGGGCGCGGGAGGTGCACCGCACCCCGGGGATGTTCGAGCCGGTCGCCCGGGTCGCCACGGGCCTGCTGTGCCTGCACCGCCCCGCCGACGCGACCGGCGCCACCCGTGACCGGCCCGCCACCCTGGTGCACCTGCCGCTCTGACCGTTCCCGCCCCTGACCCCGGCCAGGGGCGGGAACGGCCGTCGTTCCGGCACTCTCAAGGCCGGAACGACGGCCATGAGAGTGCCGGACCCGGGTGACCGGCGGAGCGGCCGCCCGGTCAGGTTCCGGCGGGGACCGGCTGCTCGGCGCCCAGGGCGGCCACCGCTCCGGCCAGTTCCCTGCGGAGTTCGTGGCCGCGCCGGGTGAGGGCGCCGATCGCCGCGATGCGCTCCTGGCCCGACTTGCGGGCCTTGAGGCGGTCGGCGGCCGAGCGGGCGGAGGCGGACTTCAGCTCGGCGCGCCTGGTCTCCAGTTCCCTGCGCCGCCGGGCCAGGGTGTCGTCGGCGGCCTGCTCGACGCTCACCCGCCAGGTGGCCACCATCCGCTCCAGGTCGAGTGTCATCTCCCTGGTGATCACGGCGAACTGGTCGCGCAGTGCTCCTCTGATCGCCGCCTGGCTGCGCTGCACCTTCTCCATCGAGCGCCGCCCCATGAAGATGGCCGCGCCGATGGCCGGGGCGACCAGGATGAAGCCCACCGGGCCGAGCAGGGCCGTGGCGAAGCCGCCCAGGGACAGCCCGATCGAGGCCGAGGGCAGCACGTCCCGGATGAGGTCCACGCTTTCCGGGGCTTCGGCGGCCGTGTCGCCCCTGACCTGCACCTGCGACAGGCTGGGCATCGCCTGTCTGTCGGTGGTCAGCTCGACCGGGTCGAGGCCGAGATCGCGGGCGAAGGCGTCCAGCGTGGTCCTGGCCAGCTTCTCCACGTCGTAGACGATCTGCGACCAGGCGGCCTCCAGGGAACGCTGGACGCTGACCGGCAGCTCCGCCATGTACTGGTCGATCTGGGCCTGCTTCTTCAGCGTGGCGATCGTGTTCTCGTACGGCTGGCGGATCTCGGCCACCCGTGCGCCCACGATGCCCCCCACCTCCCGGCCGATGAAGGTGTTGGCCACCATGCCCGCCCTGCGCCGCGCGGACAGCTCGGCCAGGCCGGCCAGGTCGGCGTCCACCTCGGCGAGCCTGGCGGTGACGTCGCCGTCGTCGTCGGAGCCCGCGGCGACGTCGTCCTTGGCGCCGGTCGTCAGCGAGCCCAGCACCGACAGGGCGGCGGCGACCACCGTGGCGCCCCGCGCCGAGTCCCGGCCCTCGGCGAAGGCGCGCAGGTGCCGCTCCAGCGCGTCCATGCCGCTGCGCGCCCGCAGCGTGTTCGCCCGCTCCTCGCGCCCCTCGCGCCGCTTGACCTCGGCTGCCTCGGCGAGCTTGGCGCTCACCGGGATCCAGGGTGCCTCCAGGAGCGGGGCCAGTGTCGCCGCCCTGGCGGGGTCGGCGGCGATCGCCTCGGTGACGAACGTCCTCAGGCGGGTCTTGTTCTCCTCCTGGAGGTTTCGCCAGTTGGTCGAATCCTCCACCTTGGTCAGCACGAACACGATCGCCTGGACCCGCTCGGCGGCCTCCGCGAGGAACTCCAGCTCGTGCCTGAGTACCGGCTGGTCCTGCGCGCTGAGCGCGAACAGCAGCGCGTCGGCCCGCTGGAGCATGGCCACGGTCACCTGCCGGTGCCCCACCGTCAGGCTGTCCACGCCGGGGGTGTCGAGCAGCCGCAATCCGTCGAGCAGGGGGTTGTCGAGGGTGATGTCCACGCTGACGACGTCACGACGCTTGCCCGCGTCACCGCGCATCGAGGCGTAGTCGGGGATCGACTCGATGGTGATCGGCGTCTGGAGCGGCCCCGAGTCGGTGCTGCGGTGGACGACGGCGGCCAGACGCGGGCCGCGCCGTAGCGACAGGAAGCAGTTGGTGGCGACGTCGGCGTCGACCGGGAGCAGGTCGGGGTGGCCCACCAGCGTGTTGAGCAGCCGGCTCTTGCCGCGTTTCTGCGCCCCGGCGACCACGATGTCGGTGCACTCGTCCTTCCAGCGGCCCGCGCACGCGGCCAGCACCTCAGCGAGGTCCTGCCTGCCGCACTGCCCGGCCAGCGCGTGGACCTCGTTGGCGTAGCGCAGCAGCCTGGCCACGGGGCCGGTCGGGTCGGAGGTCGTCATGATCCTTTTCTCCTGTCGGGGATGGATGGGGATGGGCCGGTGCCGTCTTCCGGCGGCGTCCCCTCTCAGGAAGCGCCGGCGTGGTGCGACCAGATGGTCTCGTACGCCTCGCAGAGGGTCTCGGCCGCCCGCCGCTGCCGCAGGGAGAGCGGCCGGTGGGTGAGGGAGCGGAACCGGGCGCTCAGGGCGGCGGCGTAACCGGCGATCTCGGCGCTCGGGGCACCGGGCGGCGCCCCGAGCTGGGTGGCCAGCTCGGCACCGGAGAGCAGGAGTTCCAGCGCCCGCCGGTCGTCGAGCGGGACCATGGGGGAGGCCCGCAGCGCCTCGATCGCGGCGGGGTCCACCCGGATCGGCGGGAGCCTCCCGCCGCCGCCCCCGGTGTCGGTGGGGGCCGCCTGCTCCTCCAGCGCCGCTGAGACGAGGTCCTCCAGGACGGTCAGCACGTCCCTGGCCCGGTGCCCGCCGGCGCGGCCCTCGCTCATCATGGCGAGCGTGCGCCAGCGCATCGACGCCGCGGTGGCGGCGGCGGCGACCTGTTCGGGGGAGGCCCCCGCGGGCAGGCCGAGCTGCTCGGCGGGCTCGTCGTGGCGGGCCAGTCGCAGCAGCTCGGCGGTCATCTCCTCGTTCAGGACCAGCGCTCCGCGGCCGAGCGCCTCGGCGGCGGTGAAGATCCGCAGGCCGCCCAGGGAGGTGGCGATCGGCCGGTTCTCGTCGAGCTGGGCCGCCAGCGCGTCCAGGGTGGCGCGGTCGGCACCCATCGCCGGCGTCCTGGCGAGTGCGCGGAGCCGGGTCAGCGCGTCGAGCGCCTTCAGCTGGTCGGCGCGGCGGGCGAAGTGGGCGATGCCCGCGGCCACCGAGCCGGTCGCGGCCCGCCCCGCGGAGGAGTAGCCGGAGCGTTCCAGCAGGTGGGAGGTGAGCGCCTCGGGGGAGGCGGTGCCGGCCGCGCGCACCGCCTCGACCGCGCTGGTGATGCCGTAGCGGTGCAGCCGCTCCACCAGCCGGTGGCGCACCTCGGCCGGCACGGGCAGCTCGGGCGCGGAGCGGAAGTCGTCCAGGTCCAGGAGGTAGTCCTCCAGGTCGTCCTCGTCGAGCCCGGCCAGCGTCGCCAGGGCCGCCACCTCCTCACCGTCCAGCGGGCGGGCCCGCGCGGTCTCGGCCAGCAGGCCGATCACCGGGACCACGTCGAAGACGGAGGTGCGCAGGTCCTCGTACCCCTTGGCGGCCAGCCGCCTGGCGGTCGGCCACGGGTCGCCCTCGTCGCCGCGCCGGTCGACCTGGCCGAGTACGGCGAGGGTGTTGACGCAGCTCATCCCGCAGGCGTCGGTCAGCCCGCGAAACTCCGCGAGGGTGGTGTCGTCGAACTTCTGGACGTAGCGCAGCACGTAGATCATCGCTTGTGCGCGGTCGTCCTCGTCGCCGGAGCCGAACAGCATGCTCCTGGCCGCCCGCTCGTTGGCGGCCGTCACCGTGTTCATGCCGGGGGTGTCGACGATGGTGATCGTGCGCAGCGACGGCAGGTCCAGGGCGACCCGCAGACGCCGGATCCGGGCCACGTCGACGCCGAGTTCGGAGGGGAGCCGGTGGCCTGGCAGCAGCCGGGAGTGGGCCACGCCGCCGTCGAGGAGCTCGATCGTGATGCGGCCGTCGTCCTCGCCGTACTCGTACTGGGTGACGACAAAGGTGCACTCGCCGGCGTCCACCGGGGCGACGGGCAGTCCGAGCAGCGCGTTGACCAGTGTCGACTTGCCGCTGCTGACCGCGCCCGCCACCGCGACCCGCAGCGGCGCGTCGAGGTCGGCGCGTACCTGCGCCACCCGCTCGCGCAGCTCCGCGCCGGAAAGCCTGGCCGAGGTGGTGTCGCACAGGCGGCGCAGCAGGTCCGCGGGTCCGGTGCTCACGCGTCACCGCCCTGGCCGTCCGATGTGTTCCCGTGTTCCGCCGCGCGGGCCGGGAGAGGTCGCGGAGCCGGCTGAGGGGCGGGATCGAACCGTGCGCCTGTCGTGAGGTCCGGCGCGCTGTTCTCGCGGGGAGCCGAGCCGCTCACCGTTCCGCCCCGGGGCCCGGTGAGACGTGGCGGTAGACGACGACCTGCGGTACGCGGATCACGTGTCCACCGTCGGCGTACCCCCGCCTGACCGTCTCGGCGACGATGTCGTGCAGCTCGGGGCTCCCGGCCGGCGCGGTGCCGAACGCCTCGTGCAGGCGCGGGTCGAAGCGCTGCCCGTCCGCGACGATCTCCTGGACGCCGGCCCGGTTCAGTGCCTCCAGCAGCGTTCCCGCCAGCCGGGGGTGGCGCTCGGCGAGCTGGTCCCGGTAACCGACGCAGGCCCCCACCAGGGCCTCCCGCCCGGGGTGACCCTCGGAGAAGAGCCTTTCCACCTGCTGGGTGAGCGCCGGACTGATCCCGCTTCCGGAGACCTGAGCCAGTGCCTCGGACAGCGGATCGGCGGGTGGTCCGGCGGGTGGTCCGGTGGGTGGTTCGGCCGGTGGGCCGGTGCGGCCGGCGACGGGCCGGACCGGCGTCGAGCCCGCCTCGCCCACCGGGAACGGCACCGTCCCCTGCGGTGCCGTCCCCGGTCGAGGTGTCCCGTACGGGGCCGCCTGCCAGGTGCCCGGCACGGGTGCCTGGGCGGGGGCGGGGCGGCGGTTGCGGTGCCACAGGTACAGGCCCGCGGCCGCCGCGGCCAGGGTGCCCGCCGCCACCGCGAGCACCAGGGGCAGCGGGAGGAGTCCGATCGGTGTTCCCACCGTGACGGATCCGGCCTCCCCGGGGCGCAGGGAGCCGACACCGTCACCTCGCAGGGGGGCCGAGGACGCGGTGGCGGTCTCCCCGCGAAGTCCCGCCACCGCGCCGCAGCCGGTCAGTGCCGGCCAGGCCAGCAACAGCAGGGGAAGGAACACGCGTCGGTCCCTCATCGGTCGCCTTTCTCGTCGGCGGCCCTTGTGACCCGGATCCGAGTCCCCCTCTCGGTGAGGTCACGCGGGCTCACGCCGGTTCTTTCCGTCAGACGGTCGGGAAGGGGCCCGCGACCTCGGTGTAGTCGGCGACCCCGTCGCCGTTCAGGTCGACCAGGGTCTCGTCGATGTAGCCGTCGCCGTCGTTGTCGAGGTAGACGACGTCGGTGACGCCGTCGCCGTCGACGTCGTAGCGCTCCTCGTCGGCGAGGCCGTCACCGTCGGTGTCGATCAGCTGGGCGTCGGTCCCTCCGTCGCCGTCGTAGTCGACCAGGTCGGTGGTGGTCACGTCGAAATCGCTCATTGGCTGGTTCCTTTCCGATGGTGTTACAGGGGATGAGAGTCACGTTCGCACCGGATTGTTGCAGCCGAATCCCAGATTTCTTGATGATTTTTAAGAAATCTCTGAGCTTGGTCGTCTCATCGGGACTAAAGGTCATAAAAAGGTACAAAAAGGCCAGCTGGGTGCCGTCTCAGCTGAGTGCGCGGGCGGTGTGGATCAGCGGCACGTGGCTGAAGGCCTGTGGGAAGTTGCCGACCATCCGGCCGTAGCGGGGGTCGTACTCCTCGGCGAGCAGGCCGACGTCGTTGCGGAGCGACAGCAGGTGCTCGAACAGCTCGACCGCCTCGTCCTTGCGGCCGATCATCGCCAGGACCTCGGCCAGCCAGAAGCTGCACGCCAGGAACGCCCCCTCACCGCCGGGCAGGCCGTCCACCTCGTTGTCGGTCGAGACCGGGTAGCGCAGCACGAAGCCGTCGACCATCAGCTCGCGCTGGATCGCCTCCACCGTCCCGATCACGCGCGGGTCCTCCGGCGGCAGGAAGCCGACGATCGGGATCAGCAGCAGGGCCGCGTCCAGCTCGTGCGAGCCGTAGGACTGGGTGAAGGTGCCGCGCACCGGATCGAAGCCCTTGTCACAGACCTCGGCGTGGACGCGGTCGCGCAGTTCCCTCCAGCGCGCCAGCGGGCCGGGCTTGGCGAAGGTCTCCATGTGCTTGACGGCCCGGTCGAGGGCGACCCAGCACATGACCTTGGAGTGCACGAAGTGCCGGCGCGGGCCGCGGACCTCCCACAATCCCTCGTCCGGCTCGTCCCAGTGCTCCTCGACGTAGGAGATCAGCTCGAACTGGATGGTCCAGGCCCGATGGTCGGACTCCAGACCCGAGACACGAGACAGGTACAGGGAGTTCAGGACCTCGCCGTAGACGTCCAGCTGGAGCTGGTCGACCGCGCCGTTGCCGATCCTGACCGGCCGGGAGTCCTCGTAGCCGGGCAGCCAGTCGAGCTCAAGCTCGGTGAGCCGGCGCTCCCCGGCGACGCCGTACATGATCTGCAGGTCCTGACCGCGGCCCGCGATGGCCCGCAGCAGCCAGGACCGCCACGCGCGGGCCTCGTCCAGGTAGCCGGAGCCGATGAGGGCGTCCAGGGTCATGGTGGCGTCGCGCAGCCAGCAGTAGCGGTAGTCCCAGTTGCGCACGCCGCCGAGGTCCTCGGGCAGCGAGGTGGTGGGGGCGGCGACGATGCCGCCGGTGGGGGCGTAGGTGAGCGCCTTGAGCGTGATGAGCGAGCGGACCACGGCCTCGCGCCACGGGCCCTGGTAACTGCACCGCTCGACCCACTCGGCCCACAGCTCCTCGGTCGCGGTCAGCTGCTCGTACGGGTCGATCTCCTCGGGCCTGGGCTCGTGCGAGGGGTGCCAGGTGAAGACGAACGCCATGCTGTCGCCCTCGGAGACCTCGAACCTCGCCGTGTGGGCGTAGTCGCCGCCCCGGAGCGGGACGGGGGAGTGCAGCCACACGGAGTCGGGTCCGCCGACGGCCTGCAGGAGGCCGTCGCTGCGGCGCACCCAGGGCACGATCCGGCCGTAGTCGAAGCGGATGCGGATCTCGGTGGCCATCTCCACCGTCCCCGACACGCCCTCCACGATCCTCACCAGGTCGGGGTTGGTGTGCCGGGTGGGCATGTAGTCGGTCACCCGGACCGTGCCGCCGGGGGTGTCCCACTCGCTCTCCAGGATGAGGGTCTCGCCCCGGTAGCGGCGCCGGGTGGCATGGGGCCGCCCGGCGTCCGCGGGGCCGATCCACCACCGGCCGTTCCGGGCGTCGCCGAGCAGTGCGGCGAAGCACGAGGGCGAGTCGAAGCGTGGCAGGCAGAGCCAGTCGACGGAGCCGTCCCTGCCGATCAGGGCCGCTGACTGCATGTCGCCGATGAGAGCGTAGTCCTCGATCCACATGCCTCGAAGCTAACGCCTCGGCGCGCTCCCCGGGGGCCTGGAGCGCAACCGCGCTCCAGGCCGGGTCCGCGGCATGAAGAACTGAGTCAGCGGCCCGATGGCGAGGGCGAACACCAGCGTGCCCAATCCCACGGTCCCGCCGAGCAGCCAGCCCGCGGCCAGCACGGTGACCTCGATGACGGTGCGGGCCGAGCGGATGGACAGGCCCAGGCGGTTCAGGCCGGTCATCAGGCCGTCGCGCGGTCCGGGGCCGAGGCCGGCGCCGATGTAGAGGCCGGTGGCCGCGGCGGTGGCGACGACGCCGAGCAGCAGGTACGCCCAGCGCGCGGCGAGCGCGTCCGGGGTCGGGGCCAGCCAGATGGCCGCGTCGGCGAACAGTCCGAGCAGGACGACGTTGCTGAGGGTGCCCAGCCCCGGCTTCTGCCGCAGCGGGATCCACAGCAGCATGACCAGGGCGCCCACGATGATGATCCAGGTGCCGACCGACAGGCCCAGATGGATGGAGAGCCCCTGGTGGAACACGTCCCAGGGGCTGTTGCCCAGCTGGGACTCGATCTGCAGGCCGATGCCGACGCCGTAGAGCACCAGGCCCGCGTACAGACGGGTGAGCCGGTTGGGCAGGGAACCGAGGGTGGGCAGGGGGAGTTCGCTCATGATGGCCCCAATCATCCAGGCCACCGATTCCGGATAAAAGAGCCAATCATCAAAAGTGGCCTTATGGTGGTTGGTATGGACCGGTATCTCAGTGGCCCCCAGCTCGCCCGTCTCCTGGCGATCGACCCCGGTGCCAGGCCGTACTACCGGGTTCTGGCCCGGAGCGTGCGATCGCTGGTCCTCGACGGGCGGCTGCCGATGCGGGTGCGGGTGCCCGCCGAGCGCCACCTCGCCGAGGCGCTGGGTGTCAGCCGCACCACCGTGACCGCGGCCTACGACCTCCTTCGCGAGCAGGGGTACCTGGAGAGCAGGCAGGGGGCGGGAAGCTGGACGGCGCTGCCCGACGCGGGCTCGCTGGGCGCGGACAACCCGTGGATCGCCGCCGAGGACGACGGGCTGCTGCCGCTGCACGCCGCGGCCCCGAGCGCGATCTCGACGCTGCCCGAGGCGATCGCCGCCGCCACCGGCCAGTATCCCCGCTACACGCTCGGGATGGGCTACGACCCGCTCGGGATCGCCCCACTGCGCCAGGCGATCGCCGCCCGCTACAGCGCGCGAGGGGTGGCCACCCGGCCCGAGCAGATCCTGGTGACCACCGGAGCCCAGCAGGCCATCCACCTGGTGACCACGATGCTGCTCTCGCGCGGGGACCCGGTGCTGCTGGAGTCGCCCACCTACCCGCACGCCATCGACCTGGCCAGGATGCGCGGCGCCAGGATCGTCGGAGTCGGCATCCCGGACGACGGCTGGCGCCACCTGGACCTGCTGACCTGCGCGATGCGCCAGTCGGCCGCCCGCCTCGCATATGTGATCCCCGACTTCCAGAACCCGACGGGGCATCTGATGGACGACGCGGCGCGGGCGGCCCTGGCCGGCGCGGCGCGGCGCTACGGCACGGTCCTGGTGGTCGACGAGAGCTGGTGTGAGCTGGCGCTCGACGAGGAGGCCCGCGCCACGCCGCTGGCCGCCTTCGACACCGACGGGAGGGTGATCACCATCGGCTCGGCGTCCAAGCTGTGGTGGGGCGGGCTGCGCATCGGCTGGATCCGCACCACCGCCGCCACGGTCCGGCGCCTGGCCGTGCTCCGCGCCTCCATCGACATCGCCAGCCCGCTCTTCGAGCAGCTGGTGGTGGCCAGGTTGTTCGAGGACATCGAGCGGGCCAGGGCCGAGCGCGCCCGCCTGCTCGGCGCCTCCAGGGACGTCCTGGCGGCCGAGCTGGCGGCTCGGATGCCCGACTGGAGCTTCATCCCGCCCAGAGGTGGCGGATCGCTCTGGGTGCGGCTGCCGGAACCTTCGGCCACCTCGCTGGCCGACGCGGCGGTCTGCCAGGGGGTCCGGCTGGCCCCCGGGCAGTGGTTCGGCGTGGACGGCACGCTGGAGGGGCGGCTGCGCCTGCCCTTCACCCAGCCGCCCAGAGTCCTCGTCGAGGCGGTGCGGCGCATCGCCGAGGCCAGGCTCAGGGGGGCGTACGGCACCCGGCCCGCCGAGCCCCTCACCCCCGCCCTCTGACTCGGTCGGGGCGGCTCACTCGGAGGTGACGCCCCTGGCCAGCGGGGCCCGCAGCTTCAGCCGCATGGCCACGATGCGCAGCCCGAAGGCGAGGAAGGCGGCGGCCAGCGTGGCCGGCCAGCCGTGCAGGTTCAGGGTGTAGAGCAGCGCCATCATCGCCGAGCCGAGCATGGCGGGCACCGCGTACAGCTGGCGGTCGTACAGCAGGGCGGGGATCTGCCCGGCGAGGACGTCGCGCAGGATTCCGCCGCCGACCGCGGTGATGACCCCGAGCAGGGCCGCGTGCAGGGGGGTGAGGCCGAAGTACATCGCCTTCTCGGTGCCGACCGCGCAGAACAGGCCGAGGCCCGCGGCGTCCAGCACGTTCACCGCGGGCATCACCCGCTCCACCTGCGGGTGCCAGAAGAACACGATCATCGTGGCCAGCAGCGGCACGACCACGTAGCCGATGCTGGAGAAGGCGGCGGGCCGTACGTTCAGGATCAGGTCGCGGGCGACTCCGCCGCCCAGTGCGGTCATCTCGGCCAGCACGGCCATGCCCACCACGTCGAGCCGTCTGCGTACGCCGACCAGGGCGCCGGAGAGGGCGAAGACGAAGATCCCGACGAGATCGAGCACACTATTCACGGATAAATCATCCCATGACCGGATATATGGGATTTCCATTAGCGTGGCGGGGTGGTGCTCGGCGCCCGGTGCTCGCGCATCATCGCATGGAGCCTGCCGGCGAACGCGAGCAGCACCAGCGACGCCACGACGGCGATCAGCGCGAGGGTCAGGAAGTACGCGGGCTCCGACATGTGGTTCTTCAGCCGCCCGGTCTGCCCGCCCACGGCGTCGCCCACCGAGATGGAGATGAACCACAGTCCCAGCATCTGACTCTTGAACGCCTCGGGGGCGAGCTTGGTGGTGACCGAGAGCCCGACCGGGCTCAGTGACAGCTCGCCGAAGACCTGGACGAGGTAGACCAGCACCAGCCACCAGACCGAGATCCTCCCGCTCTCGGCCAGCCTGGCGGCCAGAGCCATGATCATGAAGCTCAGGCCGTTGATGAACAGTCCCACCGAGAACTTGTGCGGAGCGGTCACCCGGTTGCCCAGCCTGACCCAGAGCACCGCGAAGACCGGCACGAAGATCATGATGAACAGCGGGTTGAACGACTGCGTGGTGGCCGGGGTGATCCGGATGCCGAACAGCGACAGGTCCGTCTTGTTCTGGGCGAAGAACAACAGCACGGTCGGCGCCAGGTCGTAGATCATCCAGAAGATGGCGGCGGCGATGAACAGCCAGATGTAGGCCTTCATCCGGGAGTGCTCGTCGTCGGTCAGGTTGTGGCTGCCCAGCAGGATGTAGCCGAAGTAGAACACCGGCACGGCCACGATGAACAGCGTCATCAGGAGTGCGAAGGTGTCGAGGCTGAAGGTGCCCGACGCCACCCAGACGGCCAGGCCGCCAACGGTCACGAGCGCGGCGACGGCCACCGCGAGGCCGAAGTGCCTGCGCTCGCGCGGGGTCAGCCGGTGTCCCGGCCTCTCGCCCACGCCCTTCAGGTGCCGCCTGCCCAGCACGTACTGGCCCAGGCCCAGGGCCATGCCGACCGCCGCCGCGCCGAAGCCCAGGTGCCAGCGGTTGCCCGTGGCGAGCCAGCCGACGACGAGGGGGGCGATGAAGGCGCCGATGTTGATGCTCATGTAGAAGATCGAGAACCCCGCGTCCCTGCGCGCGTCGTCGTCTCGCGGGTAGAGCTTGCCGACCATCGTGGAGATGTTCGGTTTCATCAGCCCGGTCCCGGCGATGATGAGCAGCAGCCCGAACGCGACGAAGACGCCGGTCTCGGCGGGGATGGCCATGCTGATGTGGCCGCACATGATGACGGTGGCACCCCACAGCACGGACCTGCGGGCGCCGAGCACCCGGTCGGCGATCCAGCCGCCGGGCAGGGCGACGAGATAGATGAGCGCGCCGTAGATGCCGACGACCGCCTGGGCGGTCTGCTCGCTCAGACCCAGGCCGCCGATGGCGGGGGAGGCCGCCATGAAGGTGGCCAGGATGGCCCGCAGGCCGTACCAGCTGAAGCGCTCCCATATCTCGGTGCCGAACAGCGTCGCCAGGCCGCGTGGGTGCCCGAAGAAGGTCTTCTCGCGGGCTCGTCTCCCCGATGGCATGCGACCCCCAAGACGTCAAACTGTGATCAACCTGTAACTCTACGTAAGCATCATGTTGAGAGGCCAATGGTGGCCGTGCATTGTGACGTTTCTTCTCCCTTTCAGGGGCTTGTCCGGGGGGAACGGCGTGTGGTGCGATGCATGCCACTCGTGCAAGTAAGCACTTTCAGGAGGCTCTGTATGACCGGTGTTCTTGAGGAGCGGGCGGCCATCGAGAGGGAGATCGCGGGCCGTACGGTCTGTGGTCAGCTGAAGGAGGCGGCCGAGGACAACCCCGACG
Organism: Streptosporangium sp. NBC_01755; assembly: GCF_035917995.1. NCBI lineage: Bacteria > Bacillati > Actinomycetota > Actinomycetes > Streptosporangiales > Streptosporangiaceae > Streptosporangium > Streptosporangium sp. NBC_01755. Next base: position 6,943,201 of record NZ_CP109131.1, read on the forward strand.
CCCCGGCGTACTCCGACCCGGTCGAGGGGGGCTGGTCCACCCTGACCTACTCCGAGGCCCGGCGACGAGTTCTGGAGATCGCCGCGGGTTTCGCCGCCCTTGGACTGGAGCCCGGCGAGGCGGTCGCGCTCATGATGGTGAACCGCAGCGAGCACGTGCTGGCGGACCTGGGCGCGGTGCACGCCGGCGCGGTGTCGTGCTCGGTCTACTCGACCTTCACCCCCGAGCAGGTGGCCTTCGTCGCCGACGACGTCAAGGCGAGGATCGCGGTGCTCGGTGGACCGGCGGAGCTGGCCAGGTGGGAGCCGATCCTCGACGACCTTCCCGAGCTGCGCAAGGTCATCATGTTGGAGGGCGCCCCGGCCGGTGACCGGTTCGTCTCCTGGGACGACCTCCTGGCCCTCGGCCGTGATCGGCTCGCCGCCGATCCCGCCGCCGTCGACGCCCGCTGGCAGGCGGTGACCGCCGACGACGTTCTCACGGTCCTGTACACCTCAGGCACCACCGGCAACCCCAAGGGCGTGCCGCTGACCCACTCCAACGTGTGCTTCGAGGTCGTGGCCACCAACAGGATGGCCAACCTGCCCGTCAAGGGCACCCAGATCTCCTACCTCACCTACGCGCACATCGCCGAGCGGGTGCTCAGCCTCTACCTGCCGCTCTTCAAGCTCTCCCACACCCACTTCTGCACGGACCTCGCACAGCTCGGCGCCACCCTCGGCCAGGTCAAGCCGGTGCTGTTCTTCGGCGTCCCGCGGGTGTGGGAGAAGATGATGGCCCGCCTGCAGGCACTGCTGGCCACCCAGCCCGAGGAACAGCAGGAGGGCGTGCGCAAGGCCATGGCCGCCGGTCTCGCCTACATCGAGGCCAACCAGCACGGGCGTACCCCCTCGCCCGAGGTCCTGGCCGCCTACGAGCAGGCCGACGCGGCACTGCTGTCGATCATCCGGTCGATGATCGGCTTCGACAACGCGGGCTGGCTCGCCACCGCGGCCGCGCCCATGCCGCTGGAGGTCCAGCGCTTCTTCGCCGGTCTCGGCCTGCGGGTCCTGGACGTGTACGGGATGACCGAGACGACCGGCGCGTTCACCGCCAACGCCCCCGACAGCTTCAAGCTCGGCACGGTCGGCCAGGCGGGTCCCGGCGTCGAGGTCCGCATCGCCGAGGACGGCGAGATCATCACCCGCAGCCCGGCCAACACCTGCGGCTACCTGGGACGGCCGGAGGCCAGCGCCGAACTGCTCGACGCCGACGGCTGGCTGCACACCGGTGACGTGGGCTCCATCGACGCCGACGGCTTCGTCAGCATCCTCGACCGTAAGAAGGAGCTCATCATCACCGCGGGAGGCGAGAACATCTCCCCGGCCAACATCGAGAACCACCTCAAGGAGCACCCGCTCATCGGTCAGGCCCTCGCCTACGGCGACCGCAGGCCCTACCCGGTGGCGATTCTCACCCTCGACGGCGAGGTGGCACCCGGCTGGGCGCAGGCCAACGGCATCACCTTCACCACCCTGGCGGACCTCGCCGAGCACCCCGACGTCCTCAAGGCCGTCGAGGGTGCCATCGCCGTCGCCAACGAGAAACTGGCCCGTGTCCAGCAGGTCAAGCGCTGGCGCCTGCTACCGGTGGAATGGACCGCCGAGACCGCGGAGCTCACCCCGAGCCTGAAGCTCAAGCGCCGCATCATCCACGCCAGGTACGCCGAGATCATCGACGGCATGTACGAGGACTGACCGCGGCCCGCCGGCGCCGGATTCCGACCTCGGTCTCCGGCACCGGCCCCCGGCGGCCGGGCGCCGCTTTGCCCAACGGGGCGTGTGTCCTCTACCTGCCTGTTACCGGTGGACTCCTAGCCTCCTGATCATGACGTTGAGAGTCCTTCTCGCATCCCTGGCGGCGGGGACCGTGGTCCTGCCGGTACCGGCAGGAGCTCCGGCGGCCGCCGCCGAGGACCTGACGATCCGCTCGGTGACCCTGCGTCCGGCGAATCCCGTGGTCGGACCCGCCGACGCCGTACGCATGGTGATAGAGGTGGTGGCCCGAGGCGTCACCGGCCCCGAGGGGGTGACGATCAAGGTCGAACCGGGTGCGACCCCCGCTTCGAAGGGAACCTCCTTCCCCGTCACCGCGTCCCGCCCGGGCGGCCGTCCGGACAGGGGGCCCGCTCCGGCCACCCGGCCGGGTCCCGGCCCCGCCCTCGCGCCCGGCCCCGTACCCGGCCCGACCGTGTCCGCCCGCCTCGCCTCGGGCGCGGTGGGCAGGACGGAGGGAACGGCCCCGTTCCGCCCGGGGGAGGGGTGGGAGACCTGGCGGTTCGCGCCGGAGAAGAGCCTGAGCCGCTGGTATCCGGCGGGACCCTGGACCGTCTCCGTGACCGCCAGGGGCGCGGACGGTGCCGAGGTCACCGGGCACAGGGGCTTCCTCCTGAAGCGCCTGACCAGGTTCGGTGGAGTCCAGGCGGTCAGGGGAGGCTCGGGGGTGCGCGTGACGGGCGCGCTGAACCGGGTCGACCCGCAGGGACACCTCGACTACGCCCCCTTCCCCGGCCAGCCCGTCGAGATCATGCACAGGGCCGGTAAGGACGCCGGCTGGACGAAGGTGGCAGATGCCACGACCGACGCCCACGGACGCTTCACCAGGGCGGTCGCGGGGCGTACGGGCGGTGAGTGGCGGCTCAGGTTCCAGGGCACGACGCACTACGCCCCCAGGCTGGGGGTCGTCCACAAGGTCTCGCCACGCTGACGCGAGGTCGCCCACCGGCCCAGGGCGCCGAGGGTGGTGCAAGCCGCCCCGACGACCGCGCGTTCGCGACCTCCGTCCGGGAAAGGTCTCCGTCCGGGAAGGCAGCACCGGGGAGCCAGGTCGCCGGGTCAGGCCAGGGCATGGACCGCCGCGCCGAACAGGGCGGGCATCCGCCGGGCGGCCGGGACGATCAGCCGCCCGGCTGCCCGGTAACGGCGGCTGCCCACCAGCGCCCCGGTGAGCAGCCGGTGCCGTCGCGACAGCCGCAGCCAGGCGGCCTCGTACGCCTCGGGGGCGCCGGCCCTCAGGCAGTCGACCAGCAGCCGCGCGGACGTCAGCGCGAGCGACACCCCCTCCCCGGTGAGCGCGTCGACGTAGCCGGCCGCGTCGCCGACCAGCAGCACTCGACCCGCCACCCGGGCGCGGACCCGCTGGCGCAGTGGCCCCGCCCCGCGCACCGGGGTCGCAGCCGGTCCCTCCAGCCGCTCCAGGAGTGCGGGGAAGTCCGCCAGGTGCTCGGGATAGCCGCGCCGTCGCGAGCTCAGCACGGCGACGCCCACCAGGTTCTCGCCCACCGGCGTCACGTACGCCTCTCCGTCCGCCGCCCAGTGGACCTCGACGAAGTCCGTCCACGGTGCGACCGGGTAGTGCCGTCGAAGCCCGTACCTACGCGGCCCGCGGCAGGGCAGTTCCAACCCGAGCAGGGTGCGCAGCGGGGAGTGCAGGCCGTCCGCGGCCACCAGCCAGCGGGCTCGCATCCCCGCCGCCTCGATGAGACGGCAGTCCTGCCGCACGCCGTCCACCTTGCCGGGGACGATCTCCACGCCCAGCTCCCGCGCCCGCCTGGACAGCGCGGTGTGCAGCGCGGTCCGTCGTATGCCCAGGCCGGATCCGTCGCGGAACGCCGCCTGTGCCTCGTGGCGGCCGTCCAGATAGCGGATGCCGCGCAGCGGCCTGCCCTCGACCCGTACCCCCAGCGACCGCAGGGCCGCGACCCCGGTGGGCATCAGCCCCTCGCCGCACGCCTTGTCCACCGGTACGGCCCTGGGCTCGACGACGACGGCCTCCATCCCGGCCAGGGCGGCGTGGATGGCCGTGGCCAGCCCGGCCGGTCCCCCGCCCGCGATCAGGACGTCGATCACGCCGGCGCCCGCCCGGCGGAGGGCGGTGCGTCGGCCACCGGCGTGACGGTCGGCGACGCGTTGTCCGACGCCGGGTGAGCCGGGGTCACGGTGGCCGCCGGCGCGCCGGCCGAAGGCGCCGTGACGAGCGAGGCCAGTGCGTCCTCCTCGCAGTGGATCCGCACCGTCATCAGCGCGGCGTTGAGCACCGTGAACGCCAGCGCGGTGACCCACGCGCCGTACACCAGCGGCAACGCCGCCCCCTCGACGGCCACCGCCACGTAGTTGGGGTGGCGGAGCAGGCGCAGCCGGTAGGGCCCCCGCTCCACCAGCGGCAGGCCCGGCACCACAATCACCTGAGTGTTCCACTGCGGGCCCAGCGAGACCACGCACCACCAGCGCAGCCCCTGCGCGGCGACCACCAGGGCGAGCATCGGCCAGCCGAGCGCGGGCTCGAAGGGCCGGTCGGCCAGGCCCGCCTCCAGCAGGCACCCGGCCAGCAACCCGGTGTGCAGGGCGACCATCCACGGGTAGTGGCCCCGCCCGTACGTCACCCCGCCGCGCGCCGTGCTCCAGCGCGCGTTGCGGCGGGCGACGACCAGTTCGGCGACGCGCTCAAGGCCGACGAGCAGCAGAAGCAGCAGGTACCAGGACGACAGATGCCAGGACATCGGGCTCCTACCAGCGCAGCAGTACGAGTTCGGAACAGAAGCCCGGCCCCATCGCCAGCAGAAGTCCCGGCGTGCCCGGCGGTGGTGGCCGCAGGGCGAGCGTGTCCCGCAGGACGTGCAGGACCGAGGAGGAGGAAAGGTTTCCGATCGCGGCGAGCGAGCGCCAGGTGAGGTCCAGCGCGTCCTCGGGAAGCCGCAGCGTCTCCGCCACCGCCTCCAGGACCTTCGGGCCGCCCGGGTGGCAGACCCACGCCGTCACGTCCTCGCTGCTCAGGTCGTGGTCGGCGAGGAAGTCGTGCACGTCGTCGGCCAGATGAGTGCGCACCACCTCGGGGACACTCGCGTCGAGCACCACACGGAAGCCGGTGTCGCCGACGTGCCAGCCCATCACGTGCTCGGAGCCGGGATACAGACGGCTGCGCGAGGCCACCACCGCCGGAGCCGCCGGTTCGCAGAGCCGGTGGTGCGTCGCGGGCGCGCCGGTCGAGGGAGAGGAGCCTGCGGGGCCCGCGGGCCAGGGGGTCGCGGGAGCGCCTGCCGCCGGAGAGGACCCCGCGGGTCCTGCGGGCCGCGTCGTCGCGGACGCGCCACTCGCCCCACCGGGCCGGGCGGTCGCGGGCGAGCCGGTACGCCGGGGGCGCCACTCGTCACCGCGGGCCACCACGGCCGTCGCCCCGTCCCCGAACAGGGCGCTCGCCACCATGTTGGCGATGGAGGTGTCACCGCGCTGCAGGGTGAGGGAGCACAGCTCGACCGAGAGCAGCACCGCCAGCTGCTCGGGCCAGCCGTGCAGGTAGTCGTGGAGGCGGGCGATCCCGGCCGCCCCCGCGACGCAGCCCAGACCGAAGATCGGTATTCGCTTGACGTCCTGGCGCAGCCCGAGCCGTCCGGCCACCCTGGCGTCCACCGAGGGCGTCGCGACGCCGGTCACCGAGGTGAAGAGGATCATGTCCACGTCCTCGGGGAGGACTCCGGCCTCCTCCAGCGCGCCGCCCAGTGCCTCGGTGCCCAGCTCCACCGCCATCTCCACGAAGGTGTCGTTGGCCGCCCCGAAACCGTCCAGCTTGGCGTACTGCTCGAGCGGTAGCGTCAGGTGTCGTGACTCCACCCGCGCGGAGGCGTGCAGCCGGTCGAGCAGCCGGCGGTTGGCGCCCTCGGGCAGGCACGCCCGTGCGAACGCCTCGGTGATCTCTGCCTGGGAGTGCCGGTTCGGCGGGAGCGCGCCGCGGACAGCGATGATTCGCGTCATAGGACAGACCCCCGGCTCGCGAACAGCGGACACCTGCCTTTTGCCCAGCTGGGTCTGTGGCATGCGTTGCAACAGCCTTGGTATTCACTTCTCGGGGCAACTCACCTCGTAACGCTGTCTGTTTCTTGTAGTGGTGTCCGCTTTTTTGAGATGTTCGGTACCTGCTTTCCCAGGCGCCTCGGCCTACGATCGATCAGTGACGACGAGCCGGCCGACGTGCCCGGGGACAGGGCCGGTGCTCAGGGCCGCGCGGGGGTTGCCGCTGGCCTGCCACCCCGGGCCGAGCGCGGCGGTCACCGTCCTGGTGACCGCGCTGGCCGCGCTGAGCGGGCGCGACGCGGCCGGGTGCGTCCTGGTGGCCGCTGCGGTGCTGACCGGGCAGCTCTCGATCGGCTGGTGCAACGACGCGGTGGACGCGGCGCGGGACGCCGCCGCGGGCCGCACCGGCAAGCCCGTCGCCGGTGGCGCGGTGAACGTCCGCACGGTGTGGGGCGCCGCGATCACGGCGCTGGCGCTCTGCGTGCCGCTCTCCCTGGCCTCGGGGCCGGCGGCAGGTGCGGTCCACCTCGTCGGCGTCGCCGCGGCCTGGGCCTACGACCTCGGACTCAAGGCGACCGCGCTCTCCTGGCTGCCGTACGTGGTGGGCTTCGGCTCGCTTCCCGGGTTCGTGACCCTGGGCCTGCCGGGACATCCGTGGCCCGCCTGGTGGGCGGTCCTGGCCGCGGCGCTGCTCGGCTGCGGGGCGCACCTGGCCAACGTGCTTCCCGACGTCCCCGCGGACCTCGCCGGTGGGGTCCGGGGCTGGCCGCAGCGGCTCGGTGTCGCCCGCGTCCGCGTCCTGATCCCGCTGCCGCTGCTGGCCGCGACCGCCCTGCTCGTCTTCGGCCCCACGGGGTCGCCGGGCGCGGAGGGGTGGGCGGCACTGGCGGTGGCCGGGGCCTTCACCGCCTGCGGGGTGGCGCTGGGCCGAAACTCGCCGCGCGTTCCCTTCGCCGTGGCGGTCGCCGTCGCCGCGGTCGCCGTCGTCCTGCTCCTCGCCCGCGGCACCGCCATCACCGCGTCCTGACCCTGCCGGTCGCCTGCCGCTCCCGTTGCGTCTGCCCTGCTCCACGATCCGTTCCACCCGCTCTCGCCGCACTGCCTCGAAGGCGGCGAACGCGTCGCGGGTGCCGGGGATGTCGCGCAGGCATTCGGCCAGCACCACCGCGTCCTCGATCGCCATGGACGCTCCCTGGCCCGACGAGGGTGAGGTCGCGTGCGCGGCGTCGCACAGGATCACCATGCGCTCGTTGAACCACTTCGGCACGGTCGGGAAGTCGTAGGTGTTCCAAAGGAGCGGCGCAAGGACGACGTCGTCAACGTCGCGCAGCGCAACAGCGTCTACCAGACCATCGACCGGCTGCTCCGCGACGGGCTCATCGCGGTCCGCGAGACCTCGCGCGAGGAGAACCGGCCCGAGCGGACCGTCTACCAGCCCACCGACGCGGGCCGTGACACGCTGCGGCAGTGGATGCGGACGATGCTCTCCGCGCGGGCCCGCGAGTTCCCGGAGTTTCCCGCCGCGCTCGCCTTCATGCCCGTGCTACCACCCGATGAGGGAGGGGTGACCGCGTCGCCCGGAAAGCCTTTCGGATGAGCGGTGGATATTGATTCGGTTGCACGGAAAGTGCTGCGGCATCATTTCCGCCGCCCGGAAAGTTTTTTCCCAAACATTGGTAAGGTGTCGGCCGAAATCGGGGTGTCGAGCGTCGGCCGGGAGTGGAAATGGGAAACACCTCCGGTCGGCGGTGACATTCATTCCTGATTTTCGAGTTTTATTATAGGTTTTGTGGGTTTTTCTGCCCCAAGGTCAATTCGTCATTATCGGTCTCATGGCATTTCCCCCATTGACACCCTCCGGACATTTAGGGAACATTCAAAAGATTTTCCTTGGCCGACAATGTGATCAATAAGCCACTCGGACTCGCCGGACGGACCCTCGGAAGAATCGGCTCCCGTAGTTTCCCGGACGACCACCAGCGCAGTTTCCGGTTCGCTCCAGCCCTGCGGCCGCAGCGGGGGAGCGACGGACAAGTTCACCGCCGCCACCTTCGACGCCACCACCACCGCGCCGGCGGTGGTTATCACGCCTGCCCGGAAAACATCGACGAGAAAACCAGCCAGCCAGTAACAAGGAGCTCGACGGTGAACAGAAATAAGGAGGGTCCGGCGCCGGTACGGCCGTTGCCGGAGACCGGACGGAGCGAGGACCCGCGGCTCGCCGTGAACGGCGGCGACCCCGTCCGGCGCACGCCCTGGCCGACCTACGACAAGGGCGCCGTCTTCGTCCATTCCGAGGACGAGGAAGCGGCGTTACGCGCCATCCGCAGCCATCTCTACTTCCGCTACGACTACCGATCCCAGCAGGACACCGAGTGCGGCAAGTTCGAGGAGGAACTGTGCCGCTACTTCGGCAGCAAACACGCGCTGGCCGTGTCCAGCGGCACCACCGCGCTCGCGCTCGCCATCATGGCGGCGGGGATCCCGCCGGGCTCGCTGATCGCCTGTCCCGGCTTCACCTTCGTGGCCACCCCCAGCGCCATCGTGCTCGCCGGATGCACGCCCGTCCTGGTGGAGGTGGACGAGAACCTCCACATGGACGTCGACGATCTCCGTCGCCGCTGGACACCCGAGATCAAGGGAATCCTGGTGGTCCACATGCGCGGTTTCGCCGCCGACATGGAGGCGGTGACGCGCTTCGCCGCCGACATGGGCGTGCCGGTGTTCGAGGACGCGGTCCCGGCCCTCGGCGCGGAACTGAAAGGCAGAAAACTCGGTACCTTCGGCCTCGCGGGCGCCTTCAGCACCCAGTCCGACAAGTCGCTCAACTGCGGCGAGGGCGGCTTCCTGGCCACCGACGACAGCGTGCTCTTCGCCCGCGCCGTCGTGCTCTCCGGCGCGTACGAGGGACGCTTCCGGCGGCACTTCCCGGACGGCGAGCCACCGATCGCCACCGATCTCGACCTGCCGCTGTTCAGCTTCCGCATGGACGAGATCCGCGCGGCCCTGCTGCGCGCCGAGATGACCCGGCTGCCGATGCGCCTGGAACGCTTCCGCGGCAACTACGCCTACGTGGCCTCGGCCCTTTCCGACCTCCCCCAGATCGCGATCCGCCAGCCCGTGGACCCCGGCGCCTATCTGGGCGAGGCGTTCATCTTCCGCGTTCCCGGCGTGGACGCGAAATGGTTCGCCCGCGCGCTCTGCTGCGAGGGCATCGACGCGCGCAACCTCGGCTCCGACGAGGACACCAACGTGCGGGTCTTCTGGAACTGGCGATTCGTGTTCGGCACCAGGGGCGTCGAGGAGATCAAGGCGTTGCTGCCGAACACCACGCGATACCTGGAACAGGCGGTCGACATCCCGCTGTCCTCCAACCTCTCGGCGCAGGACTGCGACCACCTGATCAGGGCGGTCCGCAAGGTGGCGGCGGCCGTCGCGCCGGATCGCCACCCGCGACCCCCCCTGGTCGACGGGTACGCCTCCGTCGACCAGGGTTCCGCCCGGCCGGCGGATCCGGTCACCGGACTGGCCGGCACCGCGCCCGTCGGGCAGTAGCGATGGAAGCCCCCACGGAGAAGAGCGCGATGCCGCGTCTCGCCCTCGCCGGGGTCTTCGGCGGACTCTTCTGCGGTTACCTGGGCCTCACCGCGGCGATCCCGGTGCTGCCGGGCTTCGTCAGGGAGAGCTTCGGCGCCGGCGATTTCGCCGTCGGGCTGGTGGTCATGGCGACGGCGCTCACGGCCCTGCTGGTGCGGCCCGTCTCCGGCCACCTGGCCGACCGGTACGGCCATCGCCTCGTCATGTGGGCGGGCGCGCTGATCATCGCCGTCGGCGGGCTGCTCTACTTTCTGCCGCTCGGCCTGAGCGGCCTGGTCGCCGTCCGCCTGCTGGCCGGCGTCGGCGAGGCGTCGCTCTTCACCGCGGGCGCCGTCTGGGTCGTCTCGCTCGCGCCGCACGACCGCCGCGGACAGCTGATCGGGCTCTACGGCGTCAGCATGTGGGGCGGGATCTCGGTGGGGACCTTCCTCGGCGCGCTGCTGCTGAACTTCGGTTACGGCGCGGTGTGGGGCTTCAGTGCCGCCGCCGCGCTGGTCGCCCTCCTGCTGATCGGCGCGGTTCCCGCCCCCGCACGCGCGGGGCGGCCGGGCGAGGTGCGGCAGAGCGGCGGGCACACCCTGCTGCCACGCCCGGTGCTGCTGCCGGGGCTGGCCCTCGGGCTCGCCGCCGCGGGGTACGCGGGCCTCGCCGCCTTCGTCGTGCTGCACCTCCAGGCCCGCGGCGTCCAGTCGGGCGTCGTGGTGCTCAGCGGCTTCAGCGCCGTCTACGCCGGCACCAGGTTGTTCATCGGCCACCTACCGGACCGGCTCGGGCCGCGCAGGGTCGCCGTCTGGTCCGGCATCGGCGAGGCCACCGGCCTCGCGATCATCGCCCTGGCGCCGAACCTGCCCGTCGCCGTGTTCGGCAGCCTGGTCATGGGGGCCGGGTTCTCGCTGCTGCACCCGTCGCTCGCCCTGATGGTGATGGACCGCACCGACCCGTCGAGGCAGGGGGCCGCGATCGGTGCCTACACCTCCTTCTGGGATCTGGGCCTGGCCGTCTGGGGGCCGCTGATCGGAGTGGTCGCCGCCGGTTTCGGCTACCCCGCGGTGTTCGTCGTCGGCGCCGTCTGCGCGATGTCGGCCGTGGCCGTGGCGCTCTGTGTCCGCAGCCCGGCGGCCGTGAGTTGAGTCAGGAGTACGTCATCAACGGATCCAACCTCTCGAAGACACCTCTCAAGATCCTCTGTATCACCGGATGGTGCCGCAACGGCAGCACCATCATCGGCAACATCCTCAACGAGGTCCAGGAGGTCTTCCACGTCGGGGAACTGCACTTCCTGTGGAAGAACGCGGCGGGCAGGGGAGCGAACAGCTCGTGCGGCTGCGGCAGGCCGCTGACCGAATGCCACATCTGGTCGAGGATCCTCCCGCTCGGCCGGCCGGCCGGGGTCTCCGCGCAGGCCCACGCGGACGCCGTCATCCGCCGCCAGCTGGCCTGCGTACGGACGAGGCACACCTGGCGCGTGCTCGACCGGGGGCTGCACTCCGAGGAGATCCGCGAGCACGCCGCCCTGATGACGCGGACCTACCACGCCGTCGCCGAGCTGACCGGCGCCCGGGTCCTGGTGGACACCACCAAGATCCCCGGTGAGGCGGCCCTGCTGCCGCACCTCGACGGGGTGACGCCGTACTACGTCCATCTCGTACGCGACCCCAGGGCGGTCGCCCAGTCGTGGAGCCGGGAGAAGCAGTACTGCTACGTCATGTCGTCCAGGAAGAGCACGGCCTACTGGCACGGTTTCAACGTGGCCTCGCAGGCGATCGTCCGCCGTCATCGGGACCGATCGATGTTCCTGCGCTATGAGGAGTTCATCGCCGACCCGGCGAGAACGATCGACGCGCTGCTGCGGCTCTGCGGCGAGGACTCGGCCGCCAACCCGATGCGGGGCCAGACGATCGAGCTTCGTACCAACCACACGGTCACCGGCAATCCCGATCGCTTCCACACCGGCACCACCATCATCCGGGACCGGGACGACTCCTGGCGAACCGATCTGCCGCTGCCCGCCAGGCTGGCCGCGGCGACGCTGTCATGGCCGCTGTTCCGGCGTTATGGCTACCGCTATGGCGGCACGCCTCCCACCGGTTCACGGCGGGCCGGCACCGCGCCGCCGCGGGCGACCGGGGAGCGCTAGGAGCCGGATGTCGAACAGCCCGTACGGCAAGGAGGAGGGCGTTTGGAACTGGGGCTTGAGAACAAGGTCGCGCTCGTCGCCGGCGGATCCAGCGGCCTCGGCCTCGCCGCCGCCATGGAGCTGGCCAGGGAGGGCGCGCATGTCGCGATCGGCGCACGCGACCGCGACCGGCTCGCGGAGGCCGAACGCGGCCTCAAGGAGGTGGCGCGCGGCCGGGTCCACGCCACGAGCGTCGACGTCACGGACGGGGAGGCGGCGCGCCGCTGGGTCGACGAGGTCGCCGCCGACTTCGGCGTCCTGCACATCGTGCTCGTCAGCGGCGGCAGCCCGCCGATCGGCACCGCCTCGCAGTTCGAGCAGGCCGAGTACCAGGCGGCCATCGACAAGGTGCTCTCCCCGGCGCTGACCCTGGCTCTCGCGGCGCTGCCGCACCTGAAGGCCGCCCGGTGGGGCCGGTTGCTCTTCGTGGCCTCGGAGACGGCAAGCGTCCCCATAGCCCAGCTGGCGCTCTCCGGGGTGACCCGCGCCGCCATCGTGCGCTTCGCCCAGTCCCTGGCCTCCGAAGTCGGCCGCGACGGCATCACCGTCAATGTGCTGGCACCCGGCACGACCCGTACCCCGCCGGTGGAGCGGGCGGCGGCGAAGCTGGCCGAGGACGGCGACGCCGAAGCCCGGCTGCGTGCCATGGGCCGGCACAACGCCCTGGGTCGCGTCGGGGACCCGGCCGAGTTCGCCGCCGTCGCGGCCTTCCTCGCCGGAGAGCGGGCCTCGTTCGTCACCGGCGCGCTCCACCTGATCGACGGCGGCGCCAGCGTGGTGGGGCCGGAACCGGCGCACCTCACATCCGCGCGCAAGGACACCTACACATGACGACCCAGGCCAGCTCCGCCGAAGGAAGGACCCCGTGATGTCAACGACCGGCCACACCTACACCGAGAGGGACGTCGGCGACTTCTTCGACCAGACCCTCCAGACCTACCTGAGCTTCTGGGACGGTGACGGAGTCCTGCACACCGGCTACTTCGCGGACGCCGCCGACGACGACTACCGGGCCGCCGCCGAGCGGACGTCCGACATCCTGGCGGCGGACGCCGGAATCGACGGTTCGTCGTTCGTGCTCGACGTCGGCTGCGGCTGCGGCAACTTCCCGATCCACCTCGCCAGGCGGTTCGGCTGCCGCTGCGGGGGACTCGACCTGAGCGCCGAGCGCGTCAGGTTCGCACGGGAGGCCCTGACCGCCGAGAACGGGCTCGACATCGAGTTCCGCCAGGGCTCGGTCACCCGGATGCCGTACGAGACCGGCACCTTCAGCCATGTCGTCAGCCAGGACGCGCTCTGCCTCGTGCCGGACAAGCCGCGCAGTCACCTCGAAATCCATCGCGTCCTGCGGCCCGGGGGCATCTTCGCCTTCTCCGACTTCCTCCAGCCCAAGAAGGAGATCGGCGAGCGCGCCCGCAAGCACGTCTACGACCGGGTGAGGTGGAACGGCGGCTACTCCTTCGTCGGCTACCAGGCCGCCCTGGAAGAGGCCGGGTTCGAGATCCTCCTCGCCCGCAACCTGGAGAGCCACATCCGGCAGACCTACCGCGTGCTGGGCAGGACCGCCCGCGAGCGGGCCGAGGCGACGCCGGACGCCTCGGCCCGCGACTGGATGCTGGCCTTCTCCGAGTCCTGCGCGGAGATCCAGATCGCCATCGACGACGGCGAGTTCGGCTGGGGGATGTTCGTCACCCGCAAGCCCGGCAACGCCACGCCCTAGTGCCGGACCACCAGTAGCGAGGAAGCCATGCAGCGCACAGAAGGCATGAAGTCGACGATGGCGGAAGTCGTCGCCGAGCGGAAGAGGCAGATGTCGCCGGGCCGGCTGTTCGTCGAGGCCTGTGCCGCCAAGGGACTCGAAGCCTCCGTCGAGTACGACGTGACGATCACCGACTCGCTGACGAGTTCGCGGCGCAAGCCGCGCTACCCGGCGCGCAACATGCTCAAGGTCGTCGACCTCTCCAGGGACCCCCGGCGGTTCTACTGGCACGAGAGCCCGCCCCTTCCCGGCGACCCCCAGGTCACCGAGGCCGACCTGAGGCGCGAGGCGGCCAACCGCTTCCACCGGTCGCCGATCCCCGAGCTCTACCCCACCACCGCGTGGGTGCAGGTCCCGCCGGACCTGTGGGAGGACCCCGAGACCTTCGAGTCGTTCGTCAACTACCGGCTGATCGTCCGTCTCGGCACGGCCGAGAACCACACGATCATCCGAGGCAGGGGCGGGCTGCTGAACATCCCGGGGGTCATCCGGATGACCTCGAAGGGGCCGTTCGGCTCGACGATCCTCGCGGCGTGCAACGAGGCGGAGCAGATGGGAGGCACCGCCGACGGCCTCATCATCAATCCCGCCGACTACTACAGGTTCATGGGGCAGGGCCGCCTGATGGACGACCTGGAGCAGAACGGCGTCTTCATCGTGCGGACGCGCCTGGTCGATCCGGGAACCGCCATCGTCGGCGACTTCGGGCACGGCGCCCAGCTGTTCGACGCGGGACGCTCGGTGATCCGCTTCGCCGAGCCGCCGCCGGGGACCTTCGCCGAGCCCGGCATCGCGCTCATGGCCGAGATCTACGAGCGGGTCGTGATCAACCTGCTGACCAACTTCTTCATCGTGACCCTGTAGCCGCGCCCCCGTGATCGCGCCGTAAAGGACAGCAGATGCCGACGATGCCCTCCCCGAACCCGGCCCCCCTCCGGTACGACCCTGACGTCCTCGTCATCGGCGGCGGCGTCGTCGGCCTGTTCTGCGCCTACTACCTGCGCCGCGCTGGCAACAGCGTGACCGTCGTGGAACGCGGGCCGGTCGGCGGCCTCCAGTCCTGTTCGTATGGGAACACCGGCTTCGTCGGCACGCAGGGCGCGCTTCCCCTCGCCGAGCCCGGCGTGATGGCCCAGGGACTGCGCTGGCTGCTGAACCCGGAAAGTCCCTTCTACATCAGACCGCGCCCGGACCCCGAGCTGTTGTCGTGGCTCTGGCACTTTCGCCGTGCCTGTAACGAGCGCGACGCGAAGGCCGGTTTCCAGGTACTGGTCGACATGAAGAAGCGGAGCCTCGAGATCCTCCGCGAGCTCTGCACCTCGGACGGCCTCGCCTCCACCTTCACAGCCCAGGGCATGCTGCTCGTGTACCGGACACGGCAGGGATTCGAGAAGGCCTGCCGGACGGTGCCGGGAACGGTCGCGAGCGGCGTGCCGCTGCGCGTCCTCGGCCCGGGGGAACTGCGCGCGCTCGAACCGGACGCCGAGTTCGACATCCACGGTGCCCTGTACAACGAGGAGGGCGCCTACCTGCGTGTCCCCGACTTCGTCAGCGAACTCGCCCGGACGCTCGGCGACATGGGCGTGGAGATCCACGAGCACGCCGAGGTCGTCGGTTTCGAGGTCGCGGGAGCCGAGGTCAAGCGGGTCAGGACGGTCCACGGGGACTTCAGCCCTCGCGAGACGGTCATCGCCGCCGGGACCTGGTCGGCGGAATGCGCCCGCGAGCTGGACATCGGGCTCAAGCTCCAGCCCGCCAAGGGCTACTCCGTCACGGTCAAGGCACCGGGCAACGCGCCCCGGCTGCCGGTGCTGCTGGGCGAGGGGAAGGTCGCGCTCGTACCGCTCGGCGACCGTCTCCGCTTCGGCGGAACCCTGGAGCTGTCAGGCATGGACACCGCGATCTCCCGCCGCCGGGTGGACGGCATCCTGCGAACCGTCCAGGTGTACCTCCCGAAGATGGAGAGCACCGAGACCCTCGAAACCTGGAGCGGGTTTCGTCCCTGCAGCCCGGACGGCCTCCCCTTCCTGGGGCGTGCCGCCCCCTACCGCAACCTCTCCGTCGCGTGCGGTCACGGCCACATCGGCATGGGCCTCGCACCGGTCAGCGGCAGGCTGATCGCCCAGCTCGTCGCCGGAGAACGACCCGAGATGGACCTCACCCCGCTGCGCCCCGGCCGCTACGGTGGCGGGCCCCCTCGCCGCCTCCGCCCGCGTCCCGGGCGATGAGAGGTGCCCCCGGCCTTCGCACCGGGGCGCGTCCCGCCCCCCGCCCCCCGCCCCCCGCCCCCGCCTCCGGCGAAGGGACACCGGACCTCGCGCCGGGACCGGCACGGGTCCCGGCACCAGACGACACGACCGCAACATCCGACGGGAGAGAAGCGCCATGGTCACCGGAGCGGAAACGGAGCGCGACGTCGCGATCGGCGTCCTGTGCTGCGACACCAACTTCACCAAGGTCCCGGGGCACATCCGCAACCGGGCCACCTTCGACTTCCCCGTCATCTACCGGGTCGTGGACGGTGCGACCGCCGAACGCGTGGTGACCCAGGCCGACCCGCGCCTGCTCGACCCGTTCATCCAGGCCGCGCGGGAGCTCGAAGCGCGAGGCGCGGCCGCCATCACCGGCGCCTGCGGCTTTCTCGTCATCTTCCAAAGGCAGCTGGCCGACGCGGTCAACGTCCCGCTGCACGCCTCAAGCCTGATCCAGCTGCCCATGGTGCACCGCATGATCCGCTCGGACCAGAAGGTCGGGCTGCTGGTCGCCAGGAAGCCCTCCCTCACCCGGCGCCACCTGGCGGCCGTCGGCGCCGAGCAGGTCCCGGTCTGCGTCGCCGGCTTGGAGGACCAGCCGGAGTTCCGTGAGGTCATGCTCGAAGCCCGGCGCCCAGACCTCGACGCCGATCGCCTGGGCCGCGAGGTGCTGGGCCGGGTCGAACAGCTGGCGAAGGAGAACCCCGACATGGGGGCGCTCGT
Organism: Streptosporangium sp. NBC_01755; assembly: GCF_035917995.1. Lineage (NCBI taxonomy): Bacteria > Bacillati > Actinomycetota > Actinomycetes > Streptosporangiales > Streptosporangiaceae > Streptosporangium > Streptosporangium sp. NBC_01755. Next base: position 6,959,533 of record NZ_CP109131.1, read on the forward strand.
CATCGAATGCACCGACGTGGTGCCCTACGCCCACCAGATCCAGGCACATCTTGGCATACCGGTCTTCGACATCGTGACCCTCACCGAAATGGTCCACCGGAGCCTGACCCGCCGCCCCTTCGGCACCTCCGGGGCGGTCTAGCGCCTGTTCCCCGCCGACGGTGGTGACCGCGCGGTTCTGAATCCGGGTTCTCGGGCGGCCTGGGCCATGGGAATCCGTACCCCCATCCGATGAGAGCGGGCGGGCCGACCCACCGGCCGAGGTGTGGGCCGCCGCTCGGCTCCCGGGAGCGGGATGAGGGGGTCAGACGTCTGGTAGGAGGCGATCGAATCTATCGGGCCTGTTGGGGCCGACACTAGGCTCTAGATCATGAAGCGTCTGATTGTCGTGGTGCTGGTGGTCGGTGGCCTTGCTGCTGCCGCCGTCGTAGGCGTCCTGGGGGCCGGCAGTTTCGTGGTGGATCGCCTGGGCTTGTTGTTGATGCCCCGCTCGCCGTTTCCCCGTTGTACCGACGATGACAAGCGGCTTGCTTCGGCTCTTGTAGTGCTCAGCATCCTTGATGCCCGTCCGGTCGAGGCGAAGCCGGACGGGAAACGTCTCGGGGGGTGCAATGACGATGACCGGCTCGCGTATGCCGAGCAGTCCTACCAGCTTTCAGCATCGCGTGCCGATGTGCCGTCCTTCTACCGCGAGGCTGCGATCAAGGACGGCTGGAAGTAGGCGCCGGTGCCGAAGCAGGAGGAGAGTGCAACGCAGGTCTGCCTCACTAAGGTCATCAACAGCCGGAATGTCTATCTGTCGGTGGGGTACTCCGACAGGCCGGAAGAGAAGGACAGCGATGACTACTTCTTGCAGGTCAGTTCTGGCCCCAGCGGGAGCAACCTGTGCTGATGCCTGGGAGAGGTGTTCGGCCGGTCTCGGTTCTGGAACGTGAGGGCTGACGACAACGGTGACGACAACGTCGGTCACCACGAGCACACGGCGACAGCCGTCCACCACCCTCTGACCTCGTGTTCGTTGAGCGGAACAGGGTGATCGTTCCGCCTGAAAAGCGGACGGTCGTATTCCTGTTTGCTGGAGGCGTGGCGGCGCAGGTCCCTCCAGATCCCACGCCGCCGCGCCCGTCTTACCGGGCTCTTCCGGACAGCAGCGCCGTCCAGATCACCCGAGCCTCATTGATTGGCCAGGGAAGGGTCTCTTGGACCTGGTGGCCGCTGTCGAGTTGAATGGTTCGCCGGACGAACGCCCGACCGGCGCCCTCGTACAGTTCGTAGACCGTGGCACGGCACCGACAGGTCCAGGTCACCGAGCGCGCCCGCTCAAGTGTCGGGTAGGGCTGCTGCCAGTCCAGTCGGATGTGGTCTCGCTGAGGCATTGCCACATGCGGACTCAGGCACTCGTCGAGCAGGGTCACGACGTGCGCTCCGCGACGCCTCCACACCGGTAGGCCGCTTTGAGGAGTTCCTCGTACCGTTGGGCGACGGAGTGGGCGACGGTGATCGGGCTGTCCACGCCGTGGACCCGGTACAGACGGCGGCCCGTCTTCACCGAGGTCTTCCCCGTCCACCAGCGGTAGGCGAGCCCGTCCGTCCAGACCAGGAGGTCGGTCCAGACGGAGACCAGGGCGACGCCGTGGCCCTCGTGGACATCGGCCGAGACGCCGCAGTGTTCGAGGCCGATGCGCAGGCGCTCAGCAGCCAGGGCCGCCGGGCATCGTTGAGTCGGCCCTTTCCGGCCGAGGGCGCTCATGACTCCAGCCCCTCCTGGTCGCGGAGCTGCTGGGCGAGTTCGGTGACGTCGTCGGCGTCGATTGTCCGGTAGAGACCCCGATTTATCTCTTCGTCGGTGAGGTGCCGGCCATTCCGAGTTGCCCACAAACGGCCCGCAGAACTACGCCAAATACACCATCCGGGAAATGCTGCCTGGAGGTCTTCCGGAATCACGGGTGTTGACATGGAGTAAGCGTCATTCCATTTGAGTGACGAACCCACCGCGTTCCAGAGACGTCCAGGACGTTTCGAAGTTAGAGTTTAAAACGTCCTTGACGTCCTCACTCTCCGAGGTGCACCGTGGCCAACGTCCCCTTACGCCGCGCCATGCTCGATGCGAAACTGAGCAACCAGAACCTGGCGGACCGCTGCGAGGTGGATGTTAAGACGGTGGAACGTTGGTTACAGGATGAGGCGCGAGTCCCGCACCTCCGGCACCAGTTGGCCGCCGCTGAGGCAGTAGGAGTTGATACGTCCGTGTTGTGGCCAGAGGCTATCCGTAACACCGTGAAGACCGGCCCGGATCGAGAGGTTCTGACCGTCTATCCGTACCGGTCGGCGTGTCCCAAGTCGATCTGGCGCAACCTGATCACCTCGGCTCGCAACGAGATCGTCTTCGCCGGGTACACCAACTACTTCCTGTGGCTGGAGCACCCCAACCTCGCCAAGGTCCTCAAGCGCAAGGCCGAGCAGGGGTGCAAGATCCGGTTCCTGATCGGCGACCCGGACAGCGAGGTCACCCGCCGCCGCGAAGAGGTGGAGAACGTTCCGCTGACCGTCTCCACCCGCATCCGGATCACCCTTTCGGAGATCGAGCAGGTTCGGGACGTGCCCGGCATCGAGGCACGCTTCGGAGACGAGCACATCGCGATGAGCGTCTTCCGCTTCGACTCGGAGATGCTCGTGACCCCGCACCTGGCCAAGCTCGTCGGCCACGACTCGCCCATGATGCACCTGCGCCGCTACCAGGACGACGGGCTGTTCGACCGGTTCGGCTACCACGCCTCCGAGCTATGGAGCAACGGGCGGGACGTCTGGGCGGGAGAGCCGCGGAAGCCTGCGGAGAACGCGAGTTCTGGGTGACTAACTGGGTGACAACGACCACGGACAATGGTGGACGGTCGTGGACCGTACGCCCAGGTCAGGACCGGTATCGGCCCCGGCCGTGCTCCTGCTCGGATCGCCTTACAAGCGAGATGTCACTGATTTGGACCCAACAGTGCCCACTAGCCAGAACGCCCCGTGTCCGATTTTAGCCCTTGTAGTTGAACACCTGGCGCAGAGTGTGCTGGATCGCGACCAGGTCCTTCTGGTCCGCCATCACCTGGTCGATCGGCTTGTACGCCTGCGGGTGCTCGTCCACCAGGGCGGCGGCGCGGTTGGCGTTCCAGGTGCGGCCGCGCATCGCCTCGGTCAGGGACGCGGCCGTCAGCTCCCGCTTCGCCCGGGTGCGCGACATCCTGCGGCCCGCTCCGTGGGAGCAGGAGTTGTACGACATCGGGTTGCCGAGCCCGCGCACGATGTATGAGCGCGTCCCCATCGAGCCGGGGATCACGCCCTCGTCGCCGGTGTCGGCCTTGATGGCTCCCTTACGGGTGATCCACAGGTCCTTGCCGTCGTACGTCTCCTGCTGCGTGAAGTTGTGATGGCAGTTGATCGTCCGGAGCCGCTGACCCTTGCCGACGACCTGGAACAGGGCGTTGCTCAGCACCTTGTCCATCTGGGCGCGCGAGGCCATGGCGTAGTGCTGCGACCACAACATGTCCTCGATGTAGGCGGTGAACTCCGGGGTGTCCTGCACCAGGTAGGCCAGGTCCGGGTCCTCCAGGCCGATGGCCTGCTTCTTCATCATCTTCTTGGCATCGACGATGTGCTTGGTGGCGAGCAGGTTGCCGATGCCGCGCGAGCCTGAGTGCAACACCGTCCAGACCCGGTCACGCTCGTCGAGGCAGACCTCGACGAAGTGGTTGCCGGACCCGAGGGTGCCAAACTGCAGGGACACCTTCTTCTCCTGATGAGGGGTCAGGTCGGTGTGCGGGCGGCCGAGGTCGCTCAGCGCGCGGTCCATGGACGGGTCGTCGTGGCCCTTGCCGACGCCGGCGGGAATTCGCTTCTCCACCAGGGGCATCAGGGCGTCGAGGGTGTCGGGGAGGTCGGCGGCGGTGAGGGTTGTCTCGGTGGCGACCATGCCGCAGCCGATGTCGACGCCGACGGCGGCCGGGATGATCGCTCCTTCGGTGGGGATCACCGATCCGACCGTCGCGCCGATGCCGATGTGCGCGTCGGGCATGAGAGCGACGTGTCCGGAGACGATGGGCAGGCGGGCGGCTCGCGCGGCCTGCATGATCGTACCCTCGTCGATCTCGCTGGCCCACGACACCAGGTTTGGTGCGGGCTGGTTCGGCATCATGGTCTCCTTCTGTTGCGAGATCCAGTTTGCCCACCTCTGAGAGGAGATCCCACTCATTTTATCGGGCGCCGTAGATCATGGTTGCTCGCCGTACCTCCCCCGCTCCCGCTCGGGTAGCGCTAGTGTCCCTCGGTCGGCGTCAATTCCATCTGAATCGCCTGACTTCGATGGAGGCACGAGGTGGTCGCGCACCTGCGGCAGCTGGTCTGCGTCAAGGGCTGAGCGATCGGTCTGCGACCAGGGCGTGCGGGGCCGTTTCGAGGGACGTGAGGACGCAGGGATCTCAGGGACCGTGAGGGGCTGAGATCATTCCTGACAGATCTGACGATCTCCCAAGGAATCAACCATCCCGTGATGATGTTGGAGTGGTCAAGGCCCGTTTAGGGCTGGGTGGGGGGCCGGCCATAGGCTGGCCCCCTGCTCAATAGATGACCGACTGGGAGGTGGCGCCCCGTGTTGCAGGATTCGTTCGGTCGTGTGGCGACCGATCTGCGGGTGTCCCTCACGGACCGTTGCAACCTGCGCTGTTCCTACTGCATGCCGGCCGAGGGCCTGGAATGGTTGCCCAAGCCCGAACTGCTGACCGCTGACGAGATCGTCCGGCTGGTCGCCATCGGGGTGGAGCGGCTGGGCATCACCGAGGTCCGCTACACCGGCGGCGAGCCACTGCTCCGCCGAGAGCTGGTCGACATCGTGGCCCGCACCACCGCGCTCAGCCCCACCCCGCAGGTCTCGCTGACCACCAACGGGATCGGGCTGAGCCGGACGGCCGCCGCGTTGGCCGACGCGGGCCTGCACCGGGTCAACGTCTCCCTTGACACCCTCGACCGCGAGACCTTCAAGAAGCTCGCGCACCGCGACCGGCTGGCCGACGTCCTTGAGGGCCTGGAGGCGGCTCACACCGCCGGACTGCGCCCCCTCAAGGTCAACACCGTGCTGATGCGCGGGGTCAACGACCACGAAGCCGTGCCGCTGCTGCGCTACTGCCTGGAGCGAGGTTACGAGCTCCGGTTCATCGAGCAGATGCCGCTGGACGCCCAGCACGGCTGGCGCCGGGAGAACATGATCACGGCTGACGAGATCCTCGCCCGGCTCAAGGCCGCCTTCGACCTGACCGACGACGACCCGGTGGAACGTGGCAGCGCCCCGGCGGAGCTGTTCCTCGTCGAGGGCGGCCCGGCCAGGGTCGGCGTCATCGGCTCGGTCACCCGCCCGTTCTGCGGTGCGTGCGACCGGGTGCGGCTCACCGCCGACGGCCAGATCCGCAACTGCCTGTTCGCCACGGACGAGTCCGACCTGAGGATCGCGATGCGCTCGGGGGCGAGCGACGACGAGATCGTCGAGCGCTGGCGGTCCGCGGTCCGGATCAAGAAGGCCGGTCACGGCATCGACGATCCCGCCTTCCTACAGCCCTCCCGCCCTATGTCCGCCATCGGCGGATGACCGCCCGCCACGACGCCTGCGTCCTGGCGGGCGGTCTCGCGAGACGGCTCGGCGGGCGGGACAAGCCCGCCCTGCACGTTTCCGGCCGCCCGCTGGTCGAGTCGGTGGCCGCCGCCGTGCCCGGCGCGGGAAGGCTGGTCGTCGTCGGGCCGCCCCGCCCCGGGCTGCCGCGCGCGATCTTCCGCCGTGAGGATCCACCCGGAGGCGGCCCCGTTCCGGCGTTGCGGGCGGGGCTGGCCGAGGTGACCGCGCCGTGGGTGGTGCTGCTCGCCGCCGACCTCCCGTTCCTGACCGCCGAGCACGTGTCCGCGCTGCTGGACGCGGCCGGTGCGGGACCGGGGACGGCGCCCTACGCCGAGGGGACACGGGTGGGAGCGGTGCTCGTCGACGACGCCGGTCGCGAGCAGTGGCTCGCCGGAGCCTGGCATACGGCGAGTCTGGTGCGGGCGCTCGCCCGCTACGAGGGGCGGTCGCTGCACGGGTTGCTGGCCCCGCTCGCCCCGGTCACGCTTCGTCTCGCCGGGCAGCCGTGGTTCGATTGCGACACCATGGATGATCTGCAGCGGGCCAGGGCGCGGGCTGAGGAGGCCCGGGACGGGCGCTACCGCGGAGAAGGAGCGAGAGTTGAACGTGCTGACGGAGTGGACCGCGCTGGTCTGCCGGGAACTGGGCATCGATCCCGCGACGGTCGACCGTGACGAGGTGCTCGACCTGACAAAGGAGGTCGCGCACGGGGTGGCCCGGCCGGCCGCGCCGCTGACGGCCTATCTGCTCGGCATAGCCCTGGGGGCGGGCACGGCGCCGCCGGACATCGTGGAAAGGCTGACCGCGATGGCGCGTAACTGGGAGCAGACAACCGATACACAGGGCGAGAAATAACGCCGGAGAAAAGGCGGAAACAAGTAAAAGTTTGAGAAAAGGGCGACGCCGGGTGGTTACGGGGGCAAACCACCCGGCGTCGCTTCATCGGCGTTCCGACGGGGGCCCGGAACGCCGGCACCAGTGCCCCGACGGGGGACCAGGGCACTTGGCTAAAGCGTACACCTACAACCCTTAGAGTGCGTCAAGACTTAGTCACGACCCGATCTCGCGTCGGTGGCGTGGAATCTCGCTCTGTCTGGAATCTTCCACGTCAGGGGCTGCTGTCGCCCCACGTGGTGGCGCGTTGGCCCCGATCACGGCAATGTACGGTAAAAAGATCGCACCGGCGAAGAGCAGTAGTCGGACGGGCAGCGGAGCGGGCACGGTGAAGGCGAGGATCAGGCAGATCAGCCGGATCCCCATCTTGATGAAGTAGCTCTTCTCCCGCTTGCCGATGTCGGCACTCAGGGAGGGCTGGGCATCCGTCACCTGATGAACTACCGGGCGCTTGTGCCATCCCCTCACGATTACCAATCTAGGCCTCATATCGGCTGGTGGCGAACGGTCATGTAATCATCGCTTTCCGGGAAGAAGCATGAGATGACAGATCGAACGTATCGGGTGACCGAGATAGTCGGCACTTCGGGTGAGAGCATCGAGGCCGCCGTGCGTAACGGGGTCCGCCGCGCCTCCCGGACCCTGCGTCACCTCGACTGGTTCGAGGTGACCGAGATCAGAGGGCACATCGAGGAGGGGGAGATCGGTCACTTCCAGATCGGGATGAAGGTCGGATTCCGTCTGGAGGGCGACTGAGCCCGTCTGCGGCGTGGCCCCGGTGGCGCGGCCCCCTCCTCCGCCCCGCGAGGCGCCGTCCGATCGATCCTCGCCACGGCAAGATCCGCCAGGCAGGGCCTAGTTGGCCTGGCTGACCGTCGACATGTTGAAATCGGGCACCCGGATCGCCGGCATGATCGCGCGGTTGAAGTAGTCGCCCCACTCGCGCGGCAGGGTCTGCTCGGAGGCGCCGACCTCGGTGAGGCGGCGGAGCAGGTCCACCGGGCTCTCGTTGAAGCGGAAGTTGTTCACCTCGCCCACGACCTCGCCGTTCTCCACCAGGTAGACGCCGTCGCGGGTCAGGCCGGTCAGCAGCAGCGTCTGCGGGTCGACCTCGCGGATGTACCACAGGCAGGTGAGCAGCAGGCCACGCTCGGTGGAGGCGATCATCTCCTCCAGTGACCGGCCGCCCTCGGGTCCCCGCATGATCAGGTTGTCGATGGCCGGGGTCACCGGCAGGCCGGTCAGCTCGGCCGAGTACCGGGTCTGCAGCAGGTTGGCCAGCTTTCCGTCGGAGATCCAGTCGGTGGCCGCCAGCGGTAACCCGTTGTCGAACACCGAGTTCTCCCGGCTGGAGGCGTGCGCCACCACGAACGGCGGGCACTCGACGCCCGGCGCGGCGGGGTCACCGTACAGGCGGATCGGCGACTCCGAGAGGGTCTCGCCGACGCGGGTGCCGCCGCCGGGCCGGGAGAAGACGGTGCGTCCCTCCAGGGCGTCGCGGGCTCCGGCCGTCCAGTACAGATAGATCATCAGGTCGGACACGGCCGTCGGTGGCAGCAGCGTCTCGTACCGGCCCGCGGGCAGGTCGACACGGTTCTTCGCCCACTCGAGTCGCCGGGCCAGCGTGGCGTCCAGAGCCGCCACGTCGATGTCGGAGAAGTCGCGGGTGGACACGCCGATCCACGCCGAGCGCTTCATGTCCAAGGACTTGGCGTTGAGCTCCAGACGGCCGGTGGGCTGGGCGTGCCGCAGCCTGGTGCCCGTGGAGGTGCCCACGAAGGTCGTCGTGACCGTGTGCTCGGCGAACCCGTACAGCCTGCGCCCGCTCGCCTCGGCCGCGGTGAAGGCCTCGCCCAGGGCGGGGGCGAAGGCGCCGAACACCCCTATCGAGGTCGGCTCGGCGAGGTCGTCCCAGTCGCTGGAGCGGGCGCCCTCCAGCAGCGGCCGGGCGTCCTCGGACGGCTGGGCGTCCTCCGCGGCGTGGTCGGCGGCCGCCACGACGTCGTCGAGCTGGTCGGGGTGGACCGCCGCCCGCGACACCACGCCCACACCCCGGCCCACGATCGAGATCACGGTGAGCTGCGAGGAGCGGGACACGCCGTTGGTGGTGAGGGTGTTGCCCGCGAAGCGCAGGTTGGCGCTCGTCCCCTCGTCCACGATCACAACGACCTCGTCGGCCGTGGAGAGCTCAAGAGCCTTCTCGATCATCTCCTGGGGGCTCATCCCACTCCTCTCCTGCCGGCTCGCCCGGCCGCCGCCTTCTGCTGTCCGCTCGCCGTACGCGCTCAACTGCCACTCTCCTGGGCGGTGTTGAGGACGCGCACGCCGCGGAAGAGCGCCGACGGGCAGCCGTGGCTGACCGGGGCGACCTGGCCAGGTTGCCCCTTACCGCAGTTGAACGCCCCGCCGAGCACGTACGTCTGCGGCCCGCCGACCGCCGCCATCGACCGCCAGAAGTCGGTGGTCGTGGCCTGGTAGGCGACGTCGCGCAACTGCCCGGCGAGCCTGCCGTTCTTGATCAGATAAAACCGCTGGCCGGTGAACTGGAAATTGTAACGCTGCATGTCGATGGACCAGCTCTTGTCGCCCACCACGTAGATGCCCCGGTCGACGCCGGAGATCAGTTCCTCGGTGGTGGGGCCGTCGGGTGCCGGTCGCAGTGACACGTTCGCCATGCGCTGGATCGGGGTGTTGCCGGGGGAGTCGGCGAAGGCACAGCCGTTGGAGGCGCCCAGGCCCTTCAGCAGTGCCATCCGCCGGTCGAGCTGGTAGCCGACCAGTACGCCGCCGGAGACGATGTCGAACTCCCTGGTCGCAACCCCCTCGTCGTCGTAGCCGATCGTGGCCAGGCCGTGCTCGACGGTGCGGTCGCCGACCACGTTCATCACCTGCGAGCCGTACACCAGCTTGCCGAGCTGGTCGAAGGTGGCGAAGCTCGTCCCGGCGTACGCCGCCTCGTAGCCGAGGGCGCGGTCGAGCTCGGTGGCGTGCCCGACCGACTCGTGGATCGTCAGCCACAGGTTCGACGGATCGATCACCAGGTCGTACGGCCCGGCCTCGACGGAGGGGGCCTTGAGCTTCTCCTCAAGGAGTTCGGGAACGCGCGCGAGCTCGCCGGGGAAGTCCCAGCCGGTGCCGGTGAGGTACTCGTGCCCCCGGCCCGCGGGTGGGGCGAGCGTCCGCATCGAGTCGAAACGGCCGTCCAGCACCCTCATCGCCTGCAACTGGGGGTGGACGCGCACCCGCTGCTGCGTGGTGGAGGTCCCGGCCGTGTCGGCGTAGAACTTCTGCTCCTTGACCTGCATCAGCGACGCCTGGACGTGGTCCACCCTGGGATCTGCCAGCAGGCCGCGTGACCAGTCGGCGAGCAGCGCCGCCTTGTCACGCATCGGCACCTCGAACGGGTCGAGTTCGTAGGAGGAGACCCAGGTGACGTCGGAGTGAACCGGCTCGGGCGCCAGTTCGACGGGCTCGCGGTTGATCGCCGCGGAGACGAGCGCCACCTCCACCGCCTGCTCGGCGACACGGGCGGCCGCCTCGGGGGTGAGCTCGATGCCCCCGGCGAAGCCCCAGGTGCCGTTCCTGACGACCCGCACGGCATAACCCAGGGTGTCGGCGTCGATGGAGCCCTCAAGGGCGGCGTCGGACAGGCGTATGGTCTCTCCGCGGATGCGTTCCAGCCGGAAGTCGGCGTGCTCGGCGCCCAGGTCCCGGGCGCGCTGCAGGGCCGCGTCCGCCAGCCGCCGCAGCGGCAGGGCGAGAAAGTCGGAATCGATCTGGCGCATGTCAACGATCCTAACCCTGCGATCTTGTCCTTCCCGGACAAGAGGGTTACTCCTAAGTAGCCGATACCTTCTGACCATGGCTCGATCTGTTCTCGTAACCGGCGGCAATCGCGGCATCGGCCTCGCGATCGCCCGCGAACTCGCCCAGGCAGGCGACGCCGTCGCCGTGACCTACCGTTCCGGACAGCCCCCCGAGGGGCTGTTCGGCGTGCGCTGCGATGTGACCAGCACGGCCGACGTGGACGCCGCGTTCGCGAAGGTCGAGGCCGAGTACGGCCCGGTCGAGGTGCTCATCGCCAACGCGGGCATCGCCAAGGACACGCTGCTGCCGATGATGAAGGAGGAGACCTTCACCGATGTCATCGACGCCAACCTGACCGGCGCCTACCGGGTCGCCAAGCGCGCCACCCGCGGCATGCTGCGGCTCAAGCGCGGGCGCATCGTGCTGATCTCCTCGGTGGTGGCCATGCTCGGCTCGGCGGGGCAGAGCAACTACGCCGCCTCCAAGGCCGGGATGATCGGTTTCGCCCGGTCGGCGGCCAGGGAACTGGGCTCGCGCAACATCACGGTCAACGTGGTCGCCCCCGGCTTCGTGGAGACCGACATGACGGCCGAACTCGACGAGTCATACCAAGAGCAGATCAGAAAGAACATCCCCCTGGGTCGCTACGCCAGCCCTGAGGAGATCGCACGCGTGGTCAGGTTCCTGGCCGGCGAGGACGCCGCCTACATCACCGGGGCTGTCATCCCCGTTGACGGCGGCCTTGGAATGGGGCACTGACGTGGGAATTCTCGAAGGCAAGCGGCTTCTCGTCACCGGGGTGCTCACCGACTCCTCCATCGCCTTCTCGGTGGCCAAGCTGGCCCAGCAGGAGGGCGCCCAGATCGTGCTCACCGGTTTCGGCCGGCTCAGCCTGGTCGAGCGCATCGCCAAGCGCCTGCCGGAGCCGCCGCCGGTGCTGGAGCTCGACGTCACCAGCACCGAGCACCTCGACTCCCTGGCCGACCGGGTCGGCGAGCACCTCGGCGGCCTGGACGGGGTGGTGCACGCCATCGGCTTCGCCCCCCAGACCGCCCTGGGCGGCAACTTCCTGAACACCTCCTGGGAGGACGTGGCGACCGCCGTCCAGGTCTCCACCTACTCGTTCAAGTCGCTCGCGGTGGCCGCGCTCCCGCTCATGAAGGAGGGCGGCGCGATCGTCGGCCTCGACTTCGACGCCACCAAGGCCTGGCCGGTGTACGACTGGATGGGGGTGGCCAAGGCCGGCCTGGAGTCCTGCTCCCGCTACCTGGCCCGCGATCTGGGCAAGCACGGCATCCGGGTCAACCTTGTCGCGGCGGGTCCGCTCCGGACCATGGCCGCCAAGAGCATCCCCGGCTTCGGCGAGTTCGAGGACAGCTGGCCCGCCAAGGCCCCGATCGGCTGGGACGTCAACGACCCGATCCCGGCGGCCAAGGCGTGTGTCGCCCTGCTGTCGGACTGGTTCCCCGCCACGACCGGTGAGATCGTCCATGTCGACGGCGGCGTTCACGCCATCGGCGCCTAACCAGGCCCTGTCCCGCGGGCCGGGCGGTGCCTCGCGGGGCGGGAGGAGCCGCGGCGTTCCGCGGTGACCGACGACGCGGCGGGGCGCCGCCTTCACCACCTGGCCGCACAGGTACGACCATCACCGGGGACACACCGCACTTGGAGGCTTCCACCCGCCGGCCGCGTCACCGACCTGCCTGGGCAGTACACCTAGGCCACCCGGTGATGGCTCGGCGGCACCGGCTCGAAGGGTATCGACTCCTTGACCTTCCGCCTGCTGTACAGCAGGCGGACCGCGAGGATGGCCAGGATGAGCAGCGCGGTGGTGAGCACGGTACCCACCGTGTCGGACGACCGGCTGGGCGTCACCGGCCGTTCGTTCGACATCTGCCGCTGGAGCTCCTGTATCAGCGGAGCCGGCCAGAGCAGTTCCACCCGGGGCGCCTCGGCGTCGACCACGGGTGACGGCACCACGGGTGACGGCTCGGAGGCCACCGGTGCGCCCGCGTCGGTCGCGGGTGTGTCGGCCTCCGGATACGGCGATTGTGAGGGCTTTCGCGTCCGGCCGGTCGGCACTGGTTCCTTCCGCGCGGGCTCGTGGTCGTGGTCGCGTGAGGGGCTCGGCGACGGCGTGGACAGGGCCGTCCCCTGCGGGAGGGAACTCGCCGACGGGTCCGGGCACTTGGGGGAGGCCGACGCGGACCGGCAGGCATCGGCGGGATCTCCGGGACGCGGCACGTCGCCGGAGGGAGTCTCCTCTCCCGTCGTGGGGGGAGCGTCGGTGGCCGAGGTGTCCGGTGCCTGTGTCGCCCTCTTGGTGTCGGCGGGCGTCTGAGCCGTGGTGGCGACGGTGTCGTCGTCGGCGGGCGAGGATGAGAGCGGGGAGGTGTCGCCCGTGAGGCTGCTCACCACGTTGTCCACGGTCCGGCAGATCCCGCCCGTCACGGTGCCCAGGAGCCCTCCGTGATCGCAGTCGTTCACCTGCGTGACGGCACTCGCCCGAGCGGTGTCCACCGATCCGGCCGCCGGGATCCCGCTGCCCAGCACCAGCGCCAGGGCGCCTGCCGACATCGCGGTTCGCACTCGTCTCCCTTCCCCGGATCGGATGTCGGCCATGGTGTCCTGCCGACATCCGGGTGCCCCACCACCTGTTCGACAGTCTTGTGGGGAGGCCCGGTTTTTTCACGGAAAGTTGCTATTCGGTATCGAGTAGTGATACGCGAGGCGAATTCTCGTTCGGTTTCCGTCCGGGGTGCCTCAGTCGGCCGACACGTCGTCGAGTGCTTCCCTGATCTCCACCGGCAATGTCAGATCCTCGGCCTGGAGCACCCCGGACAGCTGCGAGTGGGTGCGGGCGCCGACGATGGCGGAGGCCACCCCCGGCTGGTCGCGTACCCACGACAGGGCCACCGACAGCGGTGAGACGCCGAGCCCTTCGGCGGCGGTCGTCACCGACTCCACGACCCGGCGGCACCGCTCGTCGAGGTAGGGCATGACGAAATCGGCGAAGTGCGGGGTCGCGGCCCGAGAGTCGGCGGGGATGCCCGTGCGGTACTTGCCGGTGAGGACCCCGCGCCCGAGCGGCGACCAGGCGAGCACCCCGGCGCCGACATACTCGGCGGCGGGGATCAGCTCGCGCTCGGCCTCTCTGGCCAGGAGCGAGTACTCGACCTGGGCCGCGACGATCGGCACCCGCCCTGGAACCGCACGCTGCCCCGCGGCGGCGGTCGCCAGCTGCCAGCCCGCGTAGTCGCACACCCCGGCGTACGCGGCCCGCCCGGAGGACACGATCGCGTCCACGGCGGCCAGGGTCTCCTCCAGCGGGACGTCGGGATCGAAGGCGTGCAGCTGCCACAGGTCGACCTCGTTGACGCCCAGGCGGGTCAGGGAGGCGTCGATCGCGGCGACCAGATGCTTCCTGGAGGCGTCACGGGGTCTGCGCCCGGCCGGGGTGAGCACGGCCTTGGTGGACAGCACCAGCTCCGAACGCGGCACCGAGTCGCGCAGCAGCCGCCCGAGCAACCGCTCGGCGTCGCCGCCCGTGTAGACGTCGGCGGTGTCGATGAGCGTGCCACCGGCCTCGGCGAACATGCGAAGCTGCGCCGCGGCCTCCTCGGCGCCGGTGTCACGCCCCCACGTCATCGTCCCCAGTCCCAGGCGGGACACCGACAAGCCGCTCCGGCCCACATAGCGCTGCTCCATGATCCGGCCAGATTACCGCCCGGCCCCTTAAAAGTAGTGGAGTGAGGGCTGCAAGACTTGCCCGCGTGACGACCTTGTTGCTGGCCAGACACGGCCTTACCCACCTCACCGGTCCGGTCCTCGCGGGCTGGACCCCGGATGTTCACCTCAGCGACGCGGGACAGGCCCAGGCGAAGGCCCTCGCCGCCCGGCTGACCTCGCTGGAGCTCGACGCGATCGTCTCCAGCCCGCTGGAACGCTGTCAGGAGACCGCGCAGGCGGTCGCCGAGGGGCGAGGGGAGGCGGAGGTGCTGACCGATGAGCGCTTCGGCGAGTGCCGCTACGGTGACTGGACGGGCCGCCCGATCGCCGAACTCGTCAAGGACCCTCTCTGGCCGGTGGTGCAGGCCCATCCGAGCGCGGTGACGTTCCCCGGGGGAGAGTTCCTGCCGGCCGTCCAGTACCGCGCGGTGGCGGCGGTCAGGGAATGGAACGAGCGTCTCGGCCCGAAGGCGGTCTACCTCGTCTGCAGCCACGGAGACGTGATCAAGGCCATCGTGGCCGACGCCATGGGTCTGCATCTGGACCAGTTCCAACGGATAGTCGCTGATCCGGCCTCGCTCACCGTCATTCGCTACACCCCCTTGCGCCCTTTCGTGCTCAGGCTCAACGACACGGGCGGAGATGTGGCCGGATTGCGCCTCGCGGAGGGTTCGGAAGGCGAGGACGGGGGAGAAAATCCCACCGGGAGTGATGCCGCAGTCGGCGGCGGATCCGGGACCACGTAAGGTCGGGCTATGCCGGTCTTCGACTACGATCCACCCGAGAGATTCGTGGCCGGTGCCGTGGGGCAACCGGGATCACGAACCTTCTTCCTTCAGGCGCGGGGGCAGGGCAGGCTGACCACCGTGGCGCTGGAGAAGTTCCAGGTCGCCGCACTGGCAGACCGCCTCGACCAGCTGCTCGACGAGGTGCTGCGGCGTGGTGAGGCCGACGCCCCGGTGCCCGCCGTCGCTCCGGCCGCGCCGGCCGACAACGCCCCTCTCGACGTGCCGATCAGTGAGGACTTCCGCGTCGGCACCATGGCCCTGGCCTGGGACTCCGAGGCCGCCCAGGTGGTCATCGAGGCACAGGAGGCCGGGGTCGAGGAGGAGTTCGAGCCGTCCACGCTCGCCGAGCCCACGGCACTGCGTGTGCACATCAGCCCAGACGCTGCCAGGGCCTTCACCAAGCGGGCCATGGCACTGGTCGCCGCCGGGCGCCCGCCCTGCCCGCTCTGCGCCCAGCCTCTCGATGCCGAAGGGCATATTTGTGTGCGGCTCAACGGTTACCGGGGTAGTAGCGCTTCATCTGGTGGAGGAGGCGAATGAGCGCTGAGAGCGAGCCGACGCTGAGTGCGGTGCCGGCCACGGGGCTGGATGACGAGACCGCGATGCGTCTGCTCCGTGACGGCCGGTTGGATGTGGCGGGTCGCCTGGTCGAGGCGACCAACATGACGCTTTACTGTTCGGTCCGGCTCGGTGAGCTCGCGGCGGCCTGCGTGTACAAGCCGGTACGGGGTGAGCGCCCGCTCTGGGACTTCCCCGACGGAACCCTGGCTGCTCGCGAGGTCGCCGCCTACGAGGTCTCCGCGGCGATCGGCTGGCGGATCGTGCCGCCCACCGTCTACCGGGACGGCCCGTTCGGCCCGGGAATGTGCCAGCTCTGGATCGACACCGACCCCGAGGTCGACCTGATGGTGCTGATCCGCAGCCGCCAGCCCTCGCTGCGGCGGATGGCCGTCTTCGACGCCGTCGTCAACAACGCCGACCGTAAAGGGGGCCACCTGCTGCCGCTCGCCGACGGCCATGTCTACGGGGTTGACCACGGGGTCTCCTTCTCCGCCGAGGACAAGCTCCGCACCGTGCTCTGGCAGTGGCGCGGCAAGCCCCTGTCTCGCGAGGCCATGAACGTCCTGACCCGCCTCGAACGCGACCTGGAGCAGGGGCGGCTCGGCCGCCGCCTCCGGGAACTCCTCACTCTCCCCGAGGTTGAGGCCACCTGGTCACGGGTCCGCAGGCTCCTTGACACCGGCCTGCACCCCCTCCCCTCCAAGGAGTGGCCGGCCCTCCCGTGGCCGCCGATCTGAGTTCCCGCGCGGTGGAGATCGCGACCTCGGACTTCTCGCCGGCGAAGGACCCCGATCCGAGCCCGCTCGCGGCGGGGGCGTAGCCTCCGGGCATGTGCACGGTTGTCGTCAGCATCGATCCGAGCGCGGAGATCCCCCTGATCGTGGTCGGGGTGCGCGATGAGTTCACCGGCCGGCCCTGGGTTCCTCCGGCGGGACACTGGCACGAGGACCGGCCCGGCCTGATCGGCGGCCGAGACCTTCAGGGGGGCGGAACCTGGCTGGCCGTCGACCCCCGGGCCAGGAGGGTTGGGGCCCTTCTCAACGGGCGCGGTGTGCTCGCCCCGGAGGAGACGCGCCGCTCACGGGGCGACCTCCCGCTCCTGGCGGCGGCCGGAGGCGGGCCGGTGGAGAGCGACCTCGGCCGCTACGACCCCTTCCACCTGCTGCGGGCCGATCCCGCCGGGGCCTGCCTGTGGCACTGGGACGGGGCCGCGCTGGAGCGAGACGTCCTTCCTCCGGGAACCCACATGATCGTAAACAGCGGCTGGGAACGCGGTGCGGAGAACGAGCGCGTCGCGTTCTTCCGCCCCCTGTTCGCCAAGGCCGGCCGCCCCTCGGAGCTTGACGGCCCCTGGGAGGAGTGGCGGGAACTCGCCACCGGGGCAGGGGTTCCCCCGGAGGACCCCCGGACCATGATCATCTATCATGAGCTGCCCGACGGGCGGATCTTCGGCTCCCTTTCCGTCACCCTGCTCGCCCTGGCGCCGGGCGGTATCCGCTACGACTTCACCGCCGCTCCCCGTGATCCGGGTGCCTTCCGCGAAGTTCTCATGGAATGATCTGGGCCGCTCGCGGAGTTGAGACGAATGCCTCTGTATCCACCACTCCGAGCCGATCGGGGTGGTCTGTCTGCTCGATAGGCTCACTTTATGAGATCGTGGTCTGCGCCGAAGGTTCCTCGGCTTCCCGGTGGCGGTGTCCCGCTGCGGCTTTTCGACACCGCCATGCGAGATGTCGTCCCCACAAAGCCGGGTCCCACAGCACGGATGTACGTCTGCGGCATCACGCCCTACGACGCCACCCATCTGGGCCACGCCAACACCTACCTCGCCTTTGACCTGGTCAATCGGGCCTGGCGGGATGCCGGGCACGAGGTGCACTTCACCCAGAACGCCACGGATGTCGACGACCCCCTGCTGGAGCGCGCGGAGCAGACCGGCATCGACTGGCGTGACCTGGCCGAGCGCGAGATCGAGCTGTTCCGGTCGGACATGGAGGCGCTGCGCATCCTCCCGCCGCGCGACTACGTCGCCGTGACCGAGGTGATCGATCAGGTCGCGGACCTGATCGCGTTGTTGCGCGACAAGGGCGCCACCTACGACCTGGAAGGCGACGTCTACTTCGACGCGGCCGCGGCCCCCAAGTTCGGTGCCGTCTCCGGTTACCCGGAGGAGCGAATGCTCGACCTGTTCGGCGAGCGCGGAGGGGATCCGGAGCGTCCGGGCAAGAAGCACCCGCTCGACTGGCTGCTCTGGCGTGCGGAGCGCCCGGGGGAGCCGTCCTGGCCCTCGCCGTTCGGTCAGGGAAGGCCCGGCTGGCACATCGAGTGCACCGCGATCGCTCTGGCGAACCTGTCCAGTGGCTTCGACGTCGCCGGCGGAGGCTCCGACCTGATCTTCCCGCACCACGAGTGCGGCGCCCACGAGGGCCACGTGGCGTGTGGTGAGTGGCCTTTCGCCAGGGCCTACGTGCACGCGGGCATGGTCGCCCTGGAGGGCGAGAAGATGTCCAAGTCGAAGGGCAACCTGGTTTTCGTCTCCCGCCTGCGCGGGGAGACCGACCCGATGGCCATCCGGCTGGCCCTGCTGGCGCACCACTACCGCTCCGACTGGGAGTGGACCTCCGGCCAGCTTGCCTCGGCGGAGGTGCGGCTGGCGCGCTGGCGCTCGGCGGTGGGCCTGCAGACCGGCCCCGACGCCGGTGTCGTGCTCGACAGGGTCCGCGCCCGGATGGCCGACGATCTGGATGCTCCCGGCGCGCTCGCGGTCATCGACGACTGGGCCGAGCGTGCCCTGTCGGAGGGCGGCAGCGACCCCGGCGCGCCGGTCCTTGTCGGGCGGATCGCGGACGCGCTGCTCGGAGTCGCGCTCTGAAGGGCCTTTCGAGGACCAGTCGCGCTCTCTGGGCCTTTCGGCCTTTCGGGGACGGGGGCGCCCGTGTGTGCCTTCTGGCGCCGCTCGGGGGCTCTCAGCCGCGTTGAGGGCTGCTCTGGACGGGCGTGCTTTCCGGGCGACCGCCCGGAAAGCACTCCCCGGCGGCGAACCGGCACCGGAAAATGACTGAGCCCGCACCGCTTGCGCGGTGCGGGCTCAGCCCGAAGCCTTTGAGGTCAAACCAGGTCAGATGAGCTCGACCTTGTCGGCCTGCGGGCCCTTCTGGCCCTGCGTGGTGACGAAGCTGACACGCTGGTTCTCCTCCAGGCTGCGGTAGCCGCTGGAGTTGATAGCCGAGTAGTGCACGAAGACATCGGCGGTGCCGTCATCCGGTGCGATGAATCCGAAGCCCTTTTCGGCATTGAACCACTTAACGGTGCCCTCAGACAAAACTACTTCTCCTCATTGGGAGCCTCACCGAACCACCAGGTCGGCGGCACGGGGCTGCGTTGCGGACCCTACCATGCACCCGCGGAAACCATCCGGAGAAACTGTAACGTCCGCTGTCGGCGGACTTCTCATAAGCACTTGAGATGATAAGGCTAAGCTGAGAATTACGACTGCAACCACTCAACTCTATCGGACAATCGCGCGGTGTGCAAGTCAGGAGATCGAGGCGAGGAAGCGCTCCCGCTCCTCCTCGGGGAGGCGGTCGACGAAGAGGGTGCCGTCAAGGTGGTCGGCCTCGTGCTGGAGGACGCGGGCCAGCATGCCCAGGGCACGGACGGTGACGGGTTTGCCGAACATGTCGCGACCACGGGCCGTGACCATGTAGGAGCGTTCCAGCGGCCACCAGTGGCCGGGAGCGGACAGGCATGCCTCGTCGGCCACGATCCTCCGCTCGGACAGCTCCAGACGCGGATTGACCAGGTGGCCGGACTTGCCGTCCAACTCGTAGACGACGACCCTGAGCGGGACGCCGATCTGCGGGGCGGCGAGCCCTGCGCGGCCCGTGCCGGCGCGCATCGTGGTCTGGAGCGACTTCACCAGGACACGCAACGCGCGGTCGAAGGTGGTCACGGGCTCGGCCACCGTGCGGAGCACGGGGTCGTTGAACAGTCGGATCGGCTGGACGGCCACGCGTACTCCCCGAGGCGGACGAATCGGCACCGGAAACGGTTCCCGCTGTCGCCCTGGCTCAACCATTACTTCCGTCCCCCCATGTTTCCGGAGTGTTGCGAGCGTGCGGCGTGTGCATTGCGCATTTCCGGGGTTAGTCACACGTAACCGGCGCACCATCACAGACAGTGAATGTGCGTAACGCCGCCCTCCTAGTTTTGGGGCTCGAAGCCCCCCGAAACCAGCAGGAGGACAGACGATGAAGCCCTGGATCAACGACTGGCGGCCCGACGACCCGGATTTCTGGCAGGAGCGCGGCCGGAAGGTGGCCCGGAGAAACCTGGTCTTCTCCATCTTCGCCGAGCACCTCGGGTTCACACTGTGGACCGTCTGGAGCATCGTGGCCGTGCAACTCGGCTCCTACGAGTTCTCCACCGACCAGCTCTTCTGGATCGTCGCCCTGCCCAACCTGGTCGGCTCGGCGCTGCGCATCCCGTACACCTTCGCCCCGGCCAGGTTCGGCGGCCGGAACTTCACGGTGGTCAGTGCTCTGCTCCTGCTCGTGCCCGCGGTGCTGCTGGCCATCGCGGTCGGCGATCCCGGCACCCCCTACTGGGTGTTCCTGGCCATCGCGGCCACGGCGGGGCTGGGCGGCGGCAACTTCGCCTCCAGCATGGCCAACATCACCCACTTCTACCCTCGGGACAGGCAGGGGGCCGCACTCGGGCTCAACGCGGCCGGCGGCAACATCGGGGTCAGTTCCGTCCAGCTCTTCATGCCGCTGGTGATCGGTGCGTTCGGGCTGGCCGCCGCGGGGCTGTTCTGGATCCCTTTCATCCTGGCCGCCGCGGCGGGTGCCTACTTCTTCATGGACAACCTGACCTCGGCCAAGGCCAGTCCCGTGGACCAGTTGAAGGTCGTCGGCCGGGCCCAGACCTGGATCATGTCGGTCCTGTACATCGGTACGTTCGGCTCCTTCATCGGCTACTCCACCGCGCTCCCGCTGCTCATCAAGAGCCAGTTTCCCGAGCAGGCCTCCCTGGTCTGGCTGGCCTTCCTCGGCCCGCTGCTCGGCTCCCTGGTCCGCCCGGTGGGCGGCTGGCTGTCGGACCGGCTCGGTGGGGCGCGGGTGACGCTCGTCAACTTCGCCGCGATGGCGGGCTCGGCGGTGCTGGTCTGGCAGGGCCTGTCCCAGCGTGGCTTCGCACTGTTCTTCTGCGCCTACATGCTCCTGGTCGCCACCACCGGCGTCGGTAACGGCTCCACGTACCGGATGATTCCGGCGATCTTCCGGGCCAAGGCGGTCGCGGGCATCACCCCGGGCACGGCAGCCCATGACGACGCCGTGGCAGTCGGGAAACGGGATGCCTCCGCGGCGATCGGGATCATCTCCGCGATCGGCGCCTTCGGTGGATTCTTCATCAACCGCGGATTCGGCAGCTCCATCGCCGCGACCGGTGGAGCGGGAGCCGCGCTGGCCTCCTTCGCCTTCTTCTACCTGGTGTGCGCGGCCGTCACCTGGGCCTGCTACCTGCGTACCGCCGGCACCGCGCCGAGCATGGCGGCGGCCCGGGTGTGAGTGCCGCCGCCATGCTCGGCGACCGCTTTGCTCACATCCGGCACCTGCCTGGCCGACGGATAACTCACATCCGGCACCTGCCTGGCCGACGGATAACTCACATCCGCCTCATTGCAAATGTGAACACGGTTAGCGGCTTGTAGCACATCGGTAACAGGGGAGACCTCGCGGTGAAACCGCCTGAAAGCACCATCGGACCCATGCCGGTCTCACTTTCCCCTCAGCAGCCTGTGAAGGCTGGGACAGCGACGCACTGCCCCTACTGCGCTCTGCAGTGCGGCATGAACGTCGCGGTGGGTGAGACCATCACGATCACTCCACGTCACGACGTCCCGGCCAATGGGGGAGGACTGTGTCAGAAGGGCTGGACCGCCGGTGAGCTTCTCACCGGCGAGCGGCTCACCACCCCTCTGCTGCACGGCGAGGAGGTCGGCTGGGACGAGGCGCTCGGCTTTGTCGCCGGCCGGATACGCGCGATCCAGGCCGAACACGGCTCCGACGGCGTGGCGGTGTTCGGCGGCGGCGGCCTCACCAACGAGAAGGCGTACCAGCTCGGCAAGTTCGCCCGGGTGGTGTTGCGGACCAGCCAGATCGACTACAACGGCCGGTTCTGCATGTCCTCGGCCGCCGCGGCCACCAACCGGGCCTTCGGTATGGACCGTGGCCTGCCCTTCCCGATCACCGACCTCGCCCGCGCCGACGCGGTCCTGATCGCGGGCGGAAACGTGGCCGAGACCATGCCGCCGTTCGTCCGTCACCTCACCGCGATGCGCGCGGCGGGCGGCCGGCTGATCGTCATCGACCCGCGGGCCACCGCGACCGCCCGGCAGGCCGACCTGCACCTGCAGCCGACCCCCGGCACCGACCTGGCGCTGGCTCTGGGCCTGCTGCACATGGTGGTCGCCGGGGGCGATGTCGACGAGGACTACGTGGCCGCCAGGACGAGCGGGTTCGACGCGGTCCGCACCTCGGTCGCGGCCTGGTGGCCCGAGCGAGTGGAACGGATCACCGGTGTGCCGGTCGCCCGGATGCGCGCCGCGGTCGCGATCCTCGCCGGCGCGAGCCGGGCGGCGATCCTCACCGGGCGCGGCGCCGAGCAGCACGCCAAGGGCACCGACACCGTCAGCGCGTTCATCAACCTCGCGCTCGCCCTCGGGCTGCCGGGGCGCGAGGGGTCGGGCTACGGCTGTGTCACCGGACAGGGCAACGGGCAGGGAGGCCGCGAGCACGGCCAGAAGGCCGACCAGCTCCCCGGCTACCGCAGGATCGATGATCCGGCGGCCCGCGCCCATGTCGCCGCCGTGTGGGGTGTCGACCCCGATGACCTACCGGGGCCCGGCCGCTCCGCCTACGAGCTGCTGGACGCGCTCGGCGCCGGCGGCGGCCCCCGGGCGCTGCTGCTGTTCGGCTCCAACCCGCTGATCTCCGCGCCGCGTGCCGGGCACGTCGCCGAACGGCTCGGCTCACTGGACCTGCTCGTGGTCTCGGACCTGGTCCTGTCGGAGACGGCCGCGATCGCCGACGTCGTGCTGCCCACCACCCAGTGGGCCGAGGAGAGCGGGACCATGACGAATCTGGAAGGCCGGGTGCTGCTCCGCCGCCAAGCGGCCGCTCCGCCATCAGGGGTGCGGAGCGACCTTGAGATTCTCCGGGGGCTCACCGCGCGACTGCGCGGGACAACCGGAGCCGAGGGTTTCCCCACCGATCCGCGCGAGGTCTTCGACGAGCTGCGCCGGGCCTCGGCAGGTGGGATCGCCGACTACGCCGGCATCACCTACGAGCGGATCGCCGCCGAGACCGGAGTGTTCTGGCCCTGCCCGGCCGAGGATCACCCAGGTACTCCCCGGCCTTTCCTGGACGGCTTCGCCACGCCCGACGGGCGCGCCCGTTTCGTACCGGTCGAGCACCGCCCGCCCGAGGAGGACATCGACCCGGAGTATCCGCTCTATCTCACGACGGGACGGGTGCTCGCGCACTATCAGAGCGGCGCGCAGACCCGGCGGATCGCCGCGCTGAACGCGGCGGCACCCGAGGCGTTCGTGGAACTCCACCCCGACCTCGCCGAGCGTCTGGACGTGGCCCCGGGGGAGATGTTGCGGGTGGTCAGCCGGCGCGGCGTGACCGAGGCACCGGCCAGGGTCAATCCGGCGATTCGGCCGGACACCGTGTTCATGCCATTCCACTGGCCGGGCGTCAACCTGCTCACCAACCCCGCGCTGGACCCGGTGTCGAGGATGCCGGAGTTCAAGGTCTGCGCGGTCAGAGCGGAGCGTGCCGGATGACCCGGATCGTGGTCGTGGGCAACGGGATGGCGGGCGCCCGCCTGGTGAGCGAGATCCGGGCCCGTGATCGGCACGTCGGGCTGACCGTGTTCGGGGCCGAGGAGTCGCAGCCCTACAACCGGGTACTGCTGTCGAACGTCGTGGCCGGGACGATACCGGCTGACCAGGTGCGATTGCTCGACCCTGGCTGGTACGCCGACCATTCGGTGACGGCGCTGCCCGGCGTCGAGGTGACCGCCGTGGACCGGGAGAACCGGGCCGTGCTCACCGCCACCGGCAGGCGCGAACCGTACGACGTCCTGGTGCTGGCGACGGGTAGCGAGGCGGTCGTGCCGCCGATCGCGGGTGCGGACAGGGCCGTCACGTTCCGCACGATGGACGACTGCAGGAGGATTCTGCGGGCCGCGGGTGCGGCGCGGCACGCCGTGGTGATCGGCGGTGGTCTGCTCGGAATCGAGGCTGCGCGTGGCCTGGCCGGGCGCGGCCTGCCGGTGACGCTGCTGCACCTGGCCGGGCACCTGATGGAGCGTCAGCTGGACGCCGAGGCCGGGCTGGTGCTCGGCCAGACCCTGGGCGGGCTGGGTGTGCGGACCAGGACCGGCGTCGTGATCGAGGAGATCCTGGAAGGCGGCGTGCGGCTCGCGGGAGACGAGGTGGTCGATGCCGATCTGGTGGTGCTCGCCTGCGGGGTCCGCCCGGTGACCGGGCTGGCTCGCGAGGCAGGGCTGGAGGTGGCGCGCGGGATCGTCGTCGACGACGAGATGCGCACCGACGACCCGTCGGTCTTCGCGATCGGAGAGTGCGCCGAGCACCGGGGCAGCGTCTACGGGCTGGTCGCACCCGCCTGGGAGCAGGCCGCGGTGGTCGCCGACATCGTCACGGGGGCCGACAAGGCCGCCCGTTACCGGGGGTCGCGGCTGGTGACCCGCCTGAAGGCCAAGAGCGTGGAGCTGGCCGCGATGGGGGAGACCCATCTGACCGAGGACGACGCCGAGGTCGTGCGGTTCAGCCACCGGGCGGCGGGCACCTACCGCAAGCTCGTCATCCGCGACGGCCGCCTGGTCGGCGTGATCCTCCTCGGCGAGACGTCGGCGGTAGGCAGTCTCACCCAGCTGTTCGACCGGGGCGGGCCACTGCCGGTGGACCGGACGGGACTGCTCTTCCCCGGCCTGCCGGGCAACACGGTGGCCGAGAGCCCGGTCAGGATGCCGGACGCGGCGAAGGTCTGCCAGTGCAACGACGTGACCAAGGGGCAGATCAGGGCCTGCTGGGAGTCGGGCGCCAGGGACGTCGCGGCCGTGGCCGCCGCCACCCGCGCCACCACCGGCTGCGGCGGCTGCCGCGACGCGGTCGAGGGCATCGTCGGCTGGCTCTGCGAGCAGGAAGGGGTCTCGGCGTGACCGGCGCGAGAGGCGAGGGGCCGGCTCGGCGCCGGACGGACGGCCAGATCGGGACGGAAACGGAGCCGCCCGGCCCGGTGAGCGGAGAGATCCACCGGGGACGGGCGAGCGGAGCGGACAGAAGGGTGAGCGCGATCATGTCAAGGCTTGTCGTGGTGGGGAACGGACCGACGTCGCACCGGCTGGTCGAGGCCCTGGTGGCCAAGGGCTTCGAGGGCCGGATCACGGTGCTGGGGGAGGAGCCCAGGCCGGCCTACGACCGGGTGGCGCTGACCTCCTACCTGGCGGGCAGAAGTGTCGAGGATCTCACCTACCCGGTGCCGGAGGGAGTCGTGCTGCGCCTGTCGTCCAGGGTCGTCGGCATCGACAGGGGGGCGAAGGAGGTCACCACCGCGGACGGCCATCGCGAGCCGTACGACGTGCTGGTGCTGGCCACCGGGTCCAGCCCGTTCGTGCCGCCGGTGCCGGGCAGGGAACTGGACGGCTGCTTCGTCTACCGCACGATCGACGATCTCGACGCGATCAGGGAGGCCGCCTCGACCGCCACGAGCGGTGTCGTGATCGGCGGCGGGCTGCTGGGGCTGGAGGCCGCCGACGCCCTGCGTGGCCTGGGCCTGTCGACGCACGTCGTGGAGATGGGGGGCTGGCTCATGCCCCGGCAGGTCGACGAGGGCGGCGGTGCCGTCCTGCGAGGTCACGTGGAGGCACTCGGCCTGAGGGTACACACCCGGGCGGGGGTCAAGGAGATCGTCGCGGGCCCGGACGGGCGGGTCGCGGGCCTGGTCAAGCCGGACGGGGAGGCCGTCGAGGCGCAGATCGTGGTCTTCTCCGCGGGGGTCAGGCCCCGTGACGAGCTGGCCGGGCAGGCAGGCCTGGAGGTGGGCGGGCGCGGTGGGATCGTCGTGGACGACCGGATGCGCACCGGCGACCCGGCGATCTACGCGATCGGTGAGTGCGCTTTGCACGAGGGCGTGGTCTACGGGCTGGTCGGCCCGTGTTTCACGATGGCCGAGGTCGCCGCCGACCGCATTCTCGGCGGTGAGGCGGTCTTCACCCGTGCGGATCTCTCCACCAGGCTCAAACTGCTCGGTGTGGAGGTCGCCCAGTTCGGCGCCATGGACGGCGCGCTGAACGTTACCTTCATGGATCCGGTGGGAGGGGTCTACCAGAAGCTGTTCGTCAGCGACGACGCACGCACCCTGCTCGGCGGGATCTGCGTCGGTGACGCCACTCCGTACAACACCCTGAAGCCCTTCGTCGGCCGCGACCTGCCGGGATCACCGAGCGAGCTGCTGTTCAGCGGTGGTCCGGCGAGCATGGAGCTTCCCGACGACGCGCAGGTCTGCTCCTGCAACAACGTCACCAAGGGGCAGGTGTGCGCAGCCATCGCCGACCACGGTCTCACCGACGTGGCCGGGATCAAGGGCTGTACCCGCGCGGGCACCACCTGCGGCAGCTGCGTCCCGATGCTCAAGGAGATTCTCGTCAAATCGGGCGTCGAGGTCTCCAAGGCTCTGTGCGAGCACTTCGCGTACAGCAGGGCGGAGCTGTTCGACATCGTCCGCGTGCGCGCCATCACGACGTTCTCGCAGCTCATCGCCGATCACGGCACCGGGCGCGGTTGCGATGTGTGCAAGCCCGTCGTCGCCTCGATCCTCGCCTCGCTCGGCAACGGCCACATCCTCGACGGAGAGCAGGCCGCCCTGCAGGACACCAACGATCACTTCCTGGCCAACATCCAGCGCAACGGCACCTACTCGGTGGTGCCGCGCATCCCCGGTGGGGAGATCACCCCGGACGGCCTCATCGTGATCGGCGAGGTGGCCCGCGACTTCGGCCTCTACACCAAGATCACTGGCGGGCAGCGGATCGACCTGTTCGGGGCCCGGGTGGAGCAGCTCCCGCTGATCTGGAAACGCCTGGTGGACGCGGGCTTCGAGTCCGGGCAAGCGTACGGCAAGGCGCTGCGCACCGTGAAGTCCTGCGTGGGCTCGACCTGGTGTCGATACGGCGTGCAGGACGCCGTCGGCCTGGCCATCGCGCTGGAGCTGCGCTACCGGGGGTTGCGCTCGCCGCACAAGCTGAAGTCGGCGGTCTCCGGCTGTGCCCGCGAGTGCGCCGAGGCCAGGAGTAAGGACTTTGGCGTCATCGCCACCGAGCGGGGCTGGAACCTCTACGTCGGTGGCAACGGCGGCTTCACCCCGCGCCACGCCGACCTGTTCGCCTCCGACCTGGGCACCGAGGAACTGGTCCGCGTCATCGACCGGTTCCTGATGTTCTACGTCCGTACCGCCGACCGCCTGCAGCGCACCTCCGCCTGGCTGGAGGCACAGGGGACGGCCTACGTCAGGGAGGTCGTCCTGGACGACTCCCTCGGGATCTGCGCCGAACTGGAGGCGCAGATGGAGCGGCACGTGGCCGGCTACGCCGACGAGTGGCGCGCCGCGATCGAGGACCCGGAGAAGCTGCGGCGGTTCGTCTCCTTCATCAACGCCCCCGGGACGCCGGACCCCTCGATCGCTTTCGAACCCCAGCGTGACCAGGTGAAACCGGTCCTCATCCCGCTGGAGGTGGTCCGTTCCTGACCCGCCGCCCCGTGTCCCGTGTCCCCGCCGTCGCCAACCCCCGAGGAGAGGCTCTCAACGATGACCGTCCTGAGCGAAGATCTGAAGCGGACCGGCTGGACGCCGGTCTGCTCCTACACCGACCTGCTGCCCGAGCGCGGTGTGTGCGCGCTCGTCGGTGGTCACCAGATCGCGTTGTTCCGTACCTTTGACGGCGCCCTGTTCGCGATCGGCAACCGCGACCCGTTCAGCGGTGCCCACGTCCTGTCCCGCGGGATCGTGGGCACCAGGGCCGGCGAGCCCGTGGTGGCCTCTCCCATGCACAAGCAGGCGTTCTCCCTTGCGACGGGGGTGTGTCTGGACGACCCCGCGACGGCCGTGCCGACCTACCCGATCCGTCTCACCGGCGAAACGGTGGAGGTGGGCGCGGGGTGAGCCCGCAGCCGGCCGGATACCGACAGAAGATCAAGCGAGGAGTGGTGAACGACAGATGAGCATCGCCGTGCTGGACGGTCCCGTCGACTCTCCCGAGACCGCGTCCGACGCGCTGGCCGGGTTCACGATCGGGGTCACCGCCACCCGGCGGCGCGAGGAGTTCTGCGCGCTGCTGGAACGCAGGGGCGCCAGGGTGGTGCGCGCCCCCGCGATCCGTCTGGTACCCCTGGCCGAGGACGCCGACCTGCTGGCCGCGACGCGCGCCGGCCTGTCCGCCCCGATCGACGACGTGGTGGTCACCACCGGTGTCGGCTTCCGGGGATGGATGGCCGCCGCCGAGGGCTGGGGGCTGGCGGGCGACCTCGCCGAGCACCTGGCCTCCGCACGGCTGCTGACCCGCGGGCCCAAGGCCCGCGGCGCGGTCAGGGCCGCCGGGCTGAACGACCACTGGACCCCGTCCACGGAGTCGTGCGAGGAGGTCAAGCAGCACCTGCTCGCCCAGGATCTGCGCGGCCGCCGCATCGCCGTGCAGCTGCACGGGGAGCCGCTGACCGACTTCGTGGCCGCGCTGCGCGAGGCCGGCGCCGAGGTCCTCGAGGTGCCGGTCTACCGGTGGCTGCCCTACCGGGACGTGTCGCCACTGCGCCGCCTGGTCAGCCAGGCGATCTCCGGCGGGGTGGACGCGGTGGCCTTCACCAGCGCCCCCGCCGTGCTGGCCATGCTCAACTCGGCCCGCGCGGACGGCCTGGAGGACGCACTGGTCGCGGCCTTCGCCGGGCCGGTCGTCGCCGCCTGCGTGGGCCCGGTCACCGCCGCGCCCCTGGAGGCACGCGGGGTGCCCACCGTACAGCCCGAGCGCTCCCGCCTGGGCACACTGGCCCGTACCCTCGCCAGGCACCTGCCCGAGCACAGCGTCACCCGTCTGGTCGCGGGCGGCCACCGGCTGGAGATCCGCGGCCACGCCGTCGTGGTGGACGGCGAGCTGAAGCCGCTGCCGCCGGCGCCGATGGCGGTGCTCAAGCGGCTGGCCGACAAACCGGGGCACGTGGTGGCCCGCTCCGACCTGCGGACGGTGCTACCCGGAGGCCCGTCGCGGGACTCGGCCGAGCACGCGGTCGAGATGGCCATCACCCGCCTGCGCCGGGCTCTCGGGCCCTCGGGAATCGTCGAGACGGTCGTCAAACGCGGTTACCGCCTGGCCTGCGACCGGGGCGAAGGCCTGTGACGACGCTGGTCCTCGCCGGGCACGGGACGCGCAGCGCGATGGGTGAGGAGACCCTGGCCGGACTGCGTGACCTGGTGCGCGGTGGCCGCCGGGGAACGCGCGTCGAGCAGGCGTTCCTGGAGATCAGCTCACCCTCGCTGGCCGACGTGCTCGTCGAGGTGCCCGGCCCCGTCGTGGTGGTCCCGCTGCTGCTGGCGGGCGGCTACCACGTCCACATCGACCTGCCCGAGGTGGTGGCCACGACCAGGCCGGACGCCACGGTGACGGCCCCGCTGGGGCCGCACCCGCTGCTCGCGGCCGTCCTCGCCAGACGACTGGCCGCCGTGGGACTGCGGGCGGCCGACTCGGTGATCCTGGGAGCCGCGGGGTCGTCCGACCCCGCGGCGCTGGCCGACGTGCGGGCGGCGGCCCGGCTGCTTTCGGTCCGGCTCTCCCGCCCGGTCACCGCGGCCTTCGCCGGGACGGGCGCCCCCACGGTCGCCGAGGCCCTGGAGCGGCTGCGCTCAGGACCCGCGCCGCGGATCGCGCTCGCCTCCTATCTCCTGGCCCCGGGCTTCTTCCAGGACCGCCTGGAGGCGTCCGGTGCCGACCTGGTCACCGCTCCCCTGGGGGTGGACGCCGATCTGGCCGCGCTGGTGTGGGCCCGGTTCGACCAGGCATGCCCGGCGTCCGTGGCCTCCGGTGCGGGCGCCGGAAGCCCGGTCTTCGCGCGTCCGGTCCAGGCGGAGCGGAGCGGCCGGCGGTAACCCCCCGTCGTGGGCTCAGCCGTCGGAGTCGTGGCCACGCCGGCGCAGGTAGCGCTCGAACTCGGCGGCGATGGCATCGCCACTGGCCTCGGGCAGCTCGGCGGCGTCCTTGCGCTCCTCCAGCTCCTTGACGTATTCGGCGACCTCGCTGTCCTGCGAGGCCAGTTCGTCGACACCGTGCTCCCAGGCCCGGGACTCCTCGGCCAGTTCGCCCAGCGGCATCGGGATGTCGAGCAGGTCCTCCATCCGGCTGAGCAGTGCCATGGTGGCCTTCGGGTTGGGGGGCTGGGCCACGTAGTGCGGCACCGAGGCCCACAGCGACACGGCGTTCAGCCCGGCTGCGCCCAGGGACTGCTGGAGCACGCCGACGATGCCCGTCGGCCCCTCGTAGCGGCTCAGTTCCAGATTGATCGCCCTGGCCAGGCCCTCGTCGGTCGCCGATCCCACGATCGGCACCGGGCGGGTGTGCGGCGAGTCGTTGAGCAGCGCGCCGAGCAGGACCGCCAGCTCGACCCCCAGCTCCCGGCAGACCAGAACGATCTCCTCGCAGAAGGCGCGCCAGCGCATGTTGGGCTCGATGCCGCGCAGCAGCACCACGTCGCGGCCGACACCCGGTGGCCTGGCCACCGACAGCTTGGTGGTCGGCCAGCTGATGGAGCGCGTCAGCCCCTCGCCCATCTCGACGATGGGGCGGGTCACCTGGAAGTCGTAGTACTCCTCCGGGTCCAGGGAGACCAGCGGGGTCGCCTTCCACTCGCCCTCGAGGTGCGCGATCACTCCGCTCGAGGCCTCACCCGCGTCGTTCCACCCCTCGAACGCGGCGATCATCACCGGGTCGACGAGCTCGGGCAGACCTTCGATCTCGATCACGCGTCCCTCCTTCTCACCGCACCGCCCTCTCCGGCTAAGCCTATGCCGTGAGGGGGCCTTCACGTCACCTTCCAGATGTGGTGTGGACGATCAGGACGTCGTAGCCCGGTCGCCTTGCAGGAGAGGTCGCCGAGGGCGCCGGCGGCGGTGTTGCGGTCGCGCTCGCGCATGGGGGAGTAGAGCGCAGGCCGGGATCAGGCCGGCGCCGGTGGCGGCGAGAGAGGCGGCCGAGGAGACCGCGCCGAAGGAGGAGGAGGCGCCGTCGGTGCCGACAAGGATGGTGCGGTAGGTCGCCATCGGTGCCGCACAGGGGTGATCGGAGTAATTGGATGAAAAGTCCAATTGCTGTCAACAACAATAACGGCCAAGCGGATCCCAGTACTCTTGTCCCATGACAAGCACCCCGTCTTTCCGTGAAGTCCTGGCCGAGCGCGTGATGGTCGCCGACGGGGCCATGGGGACGATGCTTCAGGCGCACGACGTCACCATGGACGACTTCCAAGGCCATGAGGGCTGCAACGAGGTGCTGAACGTCACCCGTCCCGACATCGTCCGCGCCGTGCACGAGGCCTACTTCGAGGTGGGGGTCGACTGCGTCGAGACCAACACCTTCGGGGCCAACCTTTCGGCTCTCGGCGAATACGACATCTCCGAGAAGGTTTTCGAGTACTCGGAGGCCGGTGCCCGTGTCGCCCGGCAGGCGGCCGACTCCTGGTCCACCCCCGAGCGGCCGCGCTTCGTGCTCGGCTCCATCGGCCCCGGCACCAAACTCCCGACTCTCGGGCACAAGCCGTACGCCGAACTGCGCGACGCCTACTACGACAACGCCGCGGGGCTGGTCGGCGGTGGCGCCGACGCCCTGATCATCGAGACCTCCCAGGACCTGCTCCAGGTCAAGGCGGCGGTGATCGGCGCACGCCGGGCCATCGCCGACGCCGGCCGGGACGTGCCGGTCATCGCCCAGGTGACCATCGAGAGCAACGGCGCGATGCTGCTGGGCTCGGAGATCGGCGCGGCACTGACCGCGATCGAGCCGCTCGGCGTCGACGTGATCGGCCTGAACTGCGCGACCGGTCCCGCCGAGATGAGCGAGCACCTGCGCTACCTGGCCCGCCACGCCCGCGTCCGCCTCTCGTGCATGCCCAACGCCGGGCTGCCCGTGCTGACCTCCGACGGCGCCTACTACCCGCTGACCCCCGGGGAACTGGCCTCGGCGCACGAGAACTTCACCCGCGACTACGGCCTCTCCCTCGTCGGCGGCTGCTGCGGCACCACGCCCGAGCACCTGCGCCAGGTCGTCGAGAGGGTACGCGGGCAGGAGACGGCCTCGCGCCGGCCCCGCCCCGAGGCCGGTGCCTCCTCTCTCTACCAGAGCGTCCCCTTCCGCCAGGACATCTCGTACATGGCCATCGGCGAGCGCACCAACGCCGTCGGTTCCAAGGCCTTCCGAGAGGCGATGCTCGCCGAGGACTGGGAGGAGTGCGTGGAGATCGCGCGGGCGCAGGCCCGCGACGGCGCGCACATGTTGGATCTCTGTGTCGACTACGTGGGACGTGACGGCGTGGCCGACATGAAGGAGCTGGCGTTCCGCTTCGCCACCGCCTCCACGCTGCCGATCGTCCTCGACTCCACCGAGCCCGCCGTCCTGGAGGCCGGGCTGCAGATGCTCGGCGGGCGGGCGGTCGTCAACTCGGTCAACTACGAGGAGGGCGACGGCGTCGAGTCGCGCTTCCACAAGAACATGACGCTGGTCCGCGAGTACGGCGCGGCAGTGGTGGCCCTGACCATCGACGAGGAGGGCCAGGCCCGCACCGCCGACTGGAAGGTCCGGATCGCCCTCCGCCTCGTCGAGGACCTGACCACGAAGTGGGGCATGAACGTCGAGGACATCCTCGTCGACGTGCTCACCTTCCCCATCGCCACCGGCCAGGAGGAGACCCGGCGCGACGCGCTGGAGTCGATCGAGGCGATCAAGGAGCTCAAGCGGCACCACCCCGGTGTGCAGACGGTCCTCGGTCTGTCGAACGTGTCGTTCGGCCTCAACCCGGCCGCCCGCATCGTGCTCAACTCGGTCTTCCTCAACGAGTGCGTCAACGCCGGCCTCGACGCGGCGATCGTGCACGCCTCCAAGATCCTGCCGATGGCGCGCATCCCCGAGGATCAGCGCCAGGTCGCCCTGGACATGGTCTACGACCGGCGCAGGGAGGGCTACGACCCGCTGCAGCGGTTCATGGAGCTGTTCGACGGTGTCGACGCCGCCGCTCTCAAGGCGAGCAAGGCCGAGGAGCTCGCCGCGCTGCCGCTGTGGGAGCGGCTCAAGCGCCGTATCGTCGACGGCGAGCGCAAGGGTCTGGAAGCCGACCTCGACGAGGGCCTCGCCCAGCGTCCCGCCCTGGAGATCGTCAACGACGTGCTGCTCGACGGCATGAAAACCGTCGGCGAGCTGTTCGGCTCCGGCCAGATGCAGCTGCCGTTCGTGCTCCAGTCGGCCGAGGTGATGAAGATCTCGGTCGCCTACCTGGAACCGCACATGGACCGGGTCGAGGGTGAGACCAAGGGGCGCATCGTGCTCGCCACGGTCAAGGGCGACGTGCACGACATCGGCAAGAACCTGGTCGACATCATCCTCTCCAACAACGGCTACGAGGTCGTCAACCTCGGCATCAAGCAGCCGGTGTCGGTCATCCTGGAGGCCGCGGAGGAGAAGAAGGCCGACGTCATCGGCATGTCCGGGCTGCTGGTGAAGTCCACGGTCATCATGAGGGAGAACCTGGAGGAGATGAACTCCCGGAGCATCTCCGACAAGTTCCCCGTGCTGCTCGGTGGGGCCGCGCTGACCCGCGCCTATGTCGAGCAGGACCTCGCGGAACTCTTCCACGGCGAGGTCCGCTACGCCCGCGACGCCTTCGAGGGACTGCGTCTGATGGACGCCTTCATGGCTGTCAAGCGCGGCGAGGAGGGGGCGAGCCTGCCGCCGTTGCGCGAGCGCCGGGTCAAGAGCGGAGCCACGCTGGTCAGGACCCCGGTGGAGGAGCTGCCCGCACGCTCCGATGCGGCCGCCGACAACGCGGTGCCGACGGCGCCCTTCCTCGGCGAGCGTGTCATCAAGGGCGTGCCGCTCGCCGAGTACGCCGCGTTCCTCGACGAGCGGGCGACGTTCATGGGGCAGTGGGGCCTCAAGGCCGCCCGCGGCGGCGACGGGCCCTCCTACGAGGAACTGGTCGAGACCGAGGGCCGACCGCGCCTGCGGATGTGGCTGGAGCGGATGCAGACCGAGGGCCTGCTGGAGGCGGCGGTCGTCTACGGCTACTTCCCGTGCGTCAGCGACGGCGACTCGCTGATCATCCTGGATGACGGGGGCAACGAGCGCACCCGGTTCACCTTCCCGCGCCAGCGGCGCGACCGGCACCTGTGCCTGTCCGATTTCTTCCGTTCCAAGGACTCCGGCGAGGTCGACGTCGTCGCCTTCCAGGTCGCGACGATGGGCAACCGGGTCTCCGAGGCGGCGGCCGAGCTGTTTGCCAAGGACGCCTACCGCGACTACCTGGAGCTGCACGGCCTGTCGGTGCAGCTGACCGAGGCCCTGGCCGAGTACTGGCACGCGCGGGTGCGCACCGAACTGGGCATCGGCGGTGACGAGTCCCTGGAGGACATGCTCAAGGTCAACGTCACGGGCTGCCGCTACTCCTTCGGCTACCCGGCCTGCCCCAATCTGGAGGACCAGGTCCAGCTGATGGGGTTGCTCGACCCGGCCAGGATCGGCGTCGAGCTGTCCGAGGAGTTCCAGCTCCACCCCGAGCAGTCGACGTCCGCGCTGATCGTCCATCATCCTGAGGCCAGCTACTTCAACGTGTGACCGTCTGCCGGAAGGGCTACAAGGGTATGGAAGCGGTTCTCTTCGACATGGACGGGCTTCTCGTCGACAGCGAGAAGATCTGGTTTCAGGTCGAGACCGAGGTGATGGAGCGGCTCGGCGGTGAGTGGGGGACCGCCCATCAGGAGAACATGGTGGGCGGCTCGATGTCGGCGGCCGTGGCCTACATGCTCCAGGTCTCCGGCGGGAGCGCCGCTACCGAGGAGGTGGAGACATGGATGCTGGAAGGCATGATCTCCAGGCTCGCCGGTGGTGTGGAGATGATGTCCGGCGCCGCCGAACTGCTGGCGGGGGTGCACAGGGAGGGCCTGGCCACCGCCCTGGTCACCTCCTCGGCACGATCGATAGCCGAGGCGTGCCTGCAGAGCATCGGCAGGCACCACTTCGACCACGTGGTCACCGGTGACGACGTCGCGAGGAGCAAGCCCGATCCCGAGCCCTACCTGACGGCGGCCCGTTTGCTGGGTGTGGATCCGGCCCGCTGCGTCGCGCTGGAGGATTCCCCGAATGGGGTGACCTCGGCCACCTCGGCGGGCTGCCGGGTGGTGGCGGTGCCGAGCGTGCTACCGATTCCCGGTGCGCCGGGCCGACTTGTCGTCGGGTCGCTGCGTGAGATCGATGTGGAGGTCCTGCGCTCACTGTCCGCCGGTGCTCTCTGAGGCGGGCTCGCCGCGTTGGCGGGGCGGACGGCATGAGGGGCCGGTGCGCTCCTCCCGTGAGAGTGCGTGGCCGGGGATCGTCCCTGATCTTTCCTGCGATCCGGGCCGTATCCCCTAGGGGATGATCCCTCCTTGAGAAGGAGGACCCGGTCCGATTCGACGTGCCAGGATGGATGTCGGATAGGTCAACGTGAGGGGGCGGTCCGCTGTGTCGTTCGATCAGATCGCGTGGTTGCCGCTCTGCGCCGGGGTCACCGGTGTGGGGCTGGTGCTGAGTTTCCTGCTGATGCGGCGCCGTGGCGTCGCGGCGGGGTTGCGTGCCGCGGCTTGGTCGCTGCTACCCGTCGCCGCCTTCCTGACCGGCGCGCTTCCCACCCTGTGGCAGATCGGCACGGCGATCATCGGTTTCTTCGCAGGTCTGGTGTTCAACCCCGTGGTGTGGTCCGGGGTGGCGGTGACCGGGCTCGCCGTGGTGCTGTTCCTGGTCTCCGGGTTCCTGCGCGGCCGTCGCCTCAGGGCTGTGGCGTCCCCGGCGGCCTCTGTGCCCGCCGTAGCCGCGGCGGGCCCTGGTACGCGGGGCAGGACCGCGGCGCCTGCCGCGACGGCCGCCACGCAGCCGTTGCCCAAGCGCGAGGCCGCGCCCGCGCCCACCTCCGGGCCCGACACCTCCAAGCCCGCCGCGAAGCCGGCCGCCGACGACGACTTCTCCGATATCGAGGACATCCTCAAGCGTCGCGGGATCGGGTGACGCTGAGTGACCGGCTCATTCCCGTGTCACGAATTCAAGACAGAAGCGGAACGGCTTCCGGACATTAGCTCAAAGATCAAAACGAATGAATTTCGCGTGAATCACAGTTAAGCCACATAGCGCCCCAGAGGACTAGTCAGCGCAGTTCAGCCCATAGATTCTGCGCACGGGGCCGCGAACTACTGGCCCGTAGACTTACGGCGCGCTACCCGACCCGGGAAACGCGTTGACGGACAACGTCGTCTGGGATCCAGGGGGCCAACTGTATGACCGCACCGCTCGATGCCCCCGGTAAGACCACCGAGGGCTCGCCGGAGGCAGTGCTCGCGGGAGCGGGCGTGAAGGCCGTCCAAGGCCGCTCGCTCGGGCAGATCGCGTGGATGCATCTGAAACGCGACAAGGTCGCGCTCGTCGGTGCCGGCGTGGTCGTTCTGCTGATCCTCACTGCGATCTTCGCCCCGCTGATCGTGGACCTGTTCGGTCATCCGCCGAACGAGTTCCACCAGGAGATGATCGACACCTCCACCATGACGCCCAAGGGCGGCACGGGCATCGGAGGGGAGTTCCTGTTCGGGGTGGAGCCGGTCAACGGTCGTGACCTTTTCAGCAGGGTTGTCTACGGAGCGCGGATCTCGCTGCTGATCGCGGTTCTCGCCACCCTGCTCTCGGTGGTCATCGGCACGGTCATGGGAGTGATGGCCGGTTACTTCGGTGGCTGGGCCGACACCCTGATCAGCCGCACGATGGACGTCTTCCTCGCCTTCCCCCTGCTCGTCTTCGCGATGGCCCTGGTCGGTGTCCTCGGCCAGTTCGAGAAGGACCTCGGGGTGACGGGCGACACGCTGCGCGTCGGTCTGCTGATCTTCGTGATCGGTTTCTTCAACTGGCCGTACATCGGCAGGATCATTCGCGGCCAGACACTGTCACTGCGGGAACGTGAATTCG
Organism: Streptosporangium sp. NBC_01755; assembly: GCF_035917995.1. Classification (NCBI taxonomy): domain Bacteria; kingdom Bacillati; phylum Actinomycetota; class Actinomycetes; order Streptosporangiales; family Streptosporangiaceae; genus Streptosporangium; species Streptosporangium sp. NBC_01755. Next base: position 6,996,277 of record NZ_CP109131.1, read on the forward strand.
TCGACGCCGCCCGTAGCCTGGGCGCCCGCGGGCCGTACATCCTGTTCCGTGAGATCCTGCCGAATCTGATCGCACCGATTCTTATCTACGCGACGTTGCTCATTCCGACGAATGTCATGTTCGAGGCGGCGCTCTCGTTCCTGGGAGTCGGTATCCAGGCGCCTACGGCGACCTGGGGAGGCATGATCTCGCAGGCGGTGAAGTTCTACAATGTGCCGCATTTCATGTTCTTCCCCGGTATGGCGATTTTCATCACGGTGCTGGCCTTCAATCTTTTCGGCGACGGGCTGCGCGATGCCCTCGACCCGAAATCGTCCCGCTGACCCTCAACCTCCCGTTCTCCTGGAATTAACAAGGGGTGCAAGTAAATGAACAAGAGATCCGCACTGGCCTTCGCGGCTGCGGGTGCCGCTCTCTCCCTGGGGCTCTCCGCCTGCGGCGGCGGCGGCAGCGAGACGAAGCCGGCCGATGGTTCGTCGGCCGCGCCGGCGACCGCGGACGCGTTCAACGCCGGACTCGAGGCGGTGTTCAACCCTTCCGACAAGAAGGGTGGCGTCCTGAAGATGGCCATCTCCGAGGACTGGGACTCGGTGGACCCCGGTGACACCTACTACGCGCTCTCCTGGAACCTCGTCCGGATCTACGGTCGTTCGCTGGTGACCTACACCCCGGCTCCCGGTGCCGAGGGCCGCAAGCTCGCCCCCGACCTGGCCGAGAACCTGGGCGAGTCGAGCGACGGTGGCAAGACCTGGACCTACAAGCTTCGCGCCGGTCTGAAGTTCGAGGACGGCACGCCGATCACGTCCAAGGACGTCAAGTACGCGGTCCTGCGGTCCATGGACAAGGAGACCCTGGTCAACGGCCCGACGTACTTCAACGACTGGCTGGACCTGCCGAAGGACTTCAAGAGCGTCTACAAGACCCCGGACGTCAACACCGACTCCGCGATCGAGACGCCGGACGACCAGACGATCGTCTTCCACCTGAAGAAGGCCTACGGCGGCTTCGACAACTTCGCGGCGCTGCCCGGCACGATCCCGGTCCCCAAGGCCAAGGACACCGGCGTCAAGTACCGCGAGCACGTGATGGCCTCCGGCCCCTACAAGTTCGACAAGGTCGAGGCGGGCAAGCAGTACACCCTGGTCCGCAACGAGCACTGGGACCCGGCGACCGACCCGATCCGCAAGGCGCTGCCGGACAGCTACGAGATCTCCCTCGGGGTGAACGCCGACGACCTGGACAACCGGATCATCTCCGGTGACCTGCACATCGACCTCGCCGGCTCGGGCGTCCAGCCCGCCGCGCTCGGTCGCGTGCTGGGCGACCCGGCGCTGAAGGCCCGGTCGGACAACCCCACCGGCGCCCGCACCTGGTACACCTCGATCATCTCCGACGTGGCCCCGCTGGACAACGTGGAGTGCCGCAAGGCGATCATCTACGGCGCCGACCGGGTGGGCCTGCAGAACGCCTACGGCGGCGAGTTCGCCGGTGGTGAGATCGCGACCGGTCTGATGCCGCCGTCGATCGGAGGCTGGAAGAAGCTGGACCTCTACCCGTCCGGCACCGGCGACGCGGAGAAGGCCAAGGCCGCACTCGCCGCCTGTGGCAAGCCTGACGGCTTCGAGACCATCATGGCCTACCGCGCCGACCGCCCCAAGGAGAAGGCGACCGCCGAGTCGCTCCAGCAGGCGCTGGCCAAGGTCGGCATCAAGCTGGAGCTCAAGGGTTACCCCACCGGTGACTACTTCGCGCTCTACGCCGGCAAGCCGGACTTCGTGAAGAAGAACGGCATCGGCCTGGCCACCAACGGCTGGGGCGCCGACTGGAACGACGGCTTCGGCTTCATGTCGCAGATCGTCGACAGCCGCACCATCCGCGAGTCGGGTGGTAACTACAACCTCAGCATCAAGGACAAGGAGGTCGACGCGAAGATCGACCAGATCTTCACGGAGACCGATGTCGCCAAGCGTGACGCGCTCTGGGGTGAGATCGACCAGAGGATCATGGAGCAGGCCTACGTGCTGCCCTCGGTCTGGTCCAAGGGCGTCATGGTCCGCCCCCTGGGTGCGACGAACGTCTTCGTCACCGGTGCGTTCGACATGTACGACTACCTGAACCTGGGCGTCCAGTAACCGTCGGAAATCCTGTTCAGTTAGTCGAGGCTTGAAGGGACCGGCCCACAAGGCCGGTCCCTGGAGCCGGGGGGACTGTGGTCACTTACATCATCCGGCGCCTGATCGGCGCGGTGCTCATGCTCGTCATCGTGAGCATGGTCACGTTCTCGATCTTCTTCGTGGTTCCCCGTATCGCGGGCGCCACGGCTGAGGACTTCGCCAGCCGTTACATGGGCAGATCCGCCAACACGGAGATGATCGCGGTCACGGCGGAAAAACTCGGGTTCAACGACCCGATCCCCGTGCAGTACGGCCGCTGGATCTCAGGTGTCTTCGTCGGCTCGGAGTTCGACACCGGCGCCACCATCGAGGAGTGCCCCGCTCCCTGTTTCGGCTACTCCTTCATCAGGAGGCAACCGGTCTGGCCCGACCTGGTGGATCGCATCCCGGTGACCCTCTCGCTAGCCCTGGGCGCGTCGGTCATCTGGTTGCTCTGCGGCGTCGCGACAGGCGTGCTGTCCGCGCTGCGAAAAGGCACGATCTTCGACCGGGCGGCGATGAGCATCGCGCTCGCCGGGGTCTCCCTGCCGGTCTTCTTCACCGGCATCGTCTCCCTCGTCGTCTTCAGCTACGGGTTAGGTATCACCGCGCCGGGCGGTAGCTTCACGCCGTTCCTGGAGAATCCGGTGGAATGGGCCTACGACCTCCTGCTGCCATGGATCACACTCGCATTCCTCTATGCCGCGTCCTACGCGCGTCTGACCAGGGCGGGAATGCTGGAGACCATGAGCGAGGACTACATCCGCACGGCCAGGGCCAAGGGCATGAAGGAGTCCAGGGTGGTCGTCAAGCACGGCCTGCGCGCCGCGCTGACCCCCATCCTGACGATCTTCGGCCTGGACCTCGGCCTGCTGCTCGGTGGCGCGGTGCTCACCGAGAGCACGTTCTCGCTGAAGGGCATCGGCGACTACGCCGTCCAGGCCATCGTGACGAACGACCTTCCGAAGATCATGGGTGTCACCATGGTCGCGGCGCTCTTCGTCGTGCTGGCCAGTCTGATCGTCGACCTGCTGTACGCGGTGGTCGACCCGAGGGTGAGGCTGGGATGAGCGCTCCGTCGAGCTTTCTCGAACTGAGGGACCTGCGGATCCACTTTCCGACGGACGACGGCCTGGTCAAGTCCGTCGACGGGCTCTCCTTCCAACTGGAGCGCGGTAAGACGCTCGGCATCGTGGGCGAGTCCGGATCCGGCAAGAGCGTCACCTCGCTGGGCATCCTCGGTCTGCACAAGGGCGGCCGCGCGAAGATCTCCGGTGAGATCTGGCTGGACGGCGAGGAACTCGTCACCGCCTCCGCCGACCATGTCCGGACGTTGCGCGGCAAGAAGATGGCGATGATCTTTCAGGATCCGCTCTCGGCGATGCACCCCTTCTACACGGTGGGCGCGCAGATCATGGAGGCGTACCGGATCCACAACCAGGTCAGCAAGAAGGTCGCGCGCAAGCACGCCATCGACATGCTGGGCCGGGTGGGCATCCCGCAGCCGGAAAAGCGCGTCGACAGCTATCCGCATGAGTTCTCCGGCGGTATGCGCCAGCGTGCGATGATCGCCATGGCGCTCTCCTGTGACCCGGAACTGCTGATCGCGGACGAGCCGACCACGGCTCTCGACGTGACGGTCCAGGCACAGATCCTGGACCTGATGCGCGACCTGCAGCGTGACTTCAACGCCGCGTTGATCGTCATCACCCACGACCTGGGTGTCGTCGCGGAGCTGTCGGACGACATCCTGGTGATGTACGGCGGAAAGGGCATCGAGTACGGCACGGCGGAGGACATCTTCGAGCGGCCCGAACATCCCTACACGTGGGGCCTGCTGGGATCGATGCCACGCCTGGACCGGGAGCGGACCGAACGGCTGCTGCCGATCAAGGGCACTCCTCCCTCGCTGATCAACGTGCCCACCGGATGTGCCTTCCACCCGCGCTGCGCCTATGCCGACCGCACCGGAGGGAAGTCGAGCACCGAGGTGCCCGAGCTGTTCGAGAGCGACGGCGGCCATCTGGTCCGGTGCCACCTGTCCCGCGAGGTCAGGCGGGACATCTGGGAGAGCGAGATCAAAGTGAACCTGGAGTCCTCGTGAGCGAGCGAGACGCGCGTTCGACGAACGGAAAGTTTGTGACCGAGCCAATTCTGTCAGTGCAAGGGCTGGAGAAGCACTTCCCCGTCACCAAGGGCCTGTTCAAACGCCAGGTCGGTGCGGTCAAGGCGGTCGACGGGATCAGCTTCGACGTCCTCAAGGGGGAGACCCTCGGTCTGGTGGGCGAGTCCGGCTGTGGCAAGACCACGACGGGTCGCATGATCACCAGGCTCATCGAGCCGACCGGCGGGAAGGTCGTCTTCGAGGGCCACGACATCACTCACATGTCACAGTCCAGGATTCGGCCACTCCGGCGCGACATGCAGATCATCTTCCAGGACCCCTACTCCTCGCTCAACCCCCGCCACACGGTCGGCGCCATCGTCGGTGCGCCGTTCCGTATCCAGGGGATCAAGACCGAACAGGGGATCAAGAAGGAAGTCCAGGACATCCTCGCCCTGGTCGGTCTCAACCCCGAGCACTACAACCGTTACCCGCACGAGTTCTCCGGGGGCCAGCGCCAGCGCATCGGCATCGCCCGCACGCTCGCGCTCAAGCCCAAGCTCATCGTCGCCGACGAGCCGGTGTCCGCGCTGGACGTGTCGATCCAGGCCCAGGTCGTCAACCTGCTGGAGGACCTGCAGAACGAGCTCGACCTGACCTATGTGGTCATCGCGCACGACCTGTCGGTGGTCCGGCACATCAGCGACCGGGTCGCGGTCATGTACCTCGGCAAGATCGTCGAGCTGGCGGACCGTAAGAACCTGTACGAGTCGCCCATGCACCCCTACACCACCGCGCTGATGTCCGCGGTCCCGGTCCCGGACGTCAAGCGGCGAGAGGGGCGCGAGCGCATCCGCCTCCAGGGCGACGTGCCCAGCCCGCTCAACCCCCCGCCCGCCTGCCGTTTCCACACCCGGTGCTGGAAGGCCCAGGAGATCTGCAAGACCGTGGAACCACCGCTGGCAGAGCTGGCAGCGGGCCACCGGGTGGCCTGTCACTTCCCGGAGAACGCCCCCAAGGAGCAGCCGCCCCTGCAGACCGTCCCCGGCTGACAGACCGTCTCCGGCTGATCGACCCCGGCTCGCGCCCTCTCCGGCTTCCCGCCCATCGATGCGATGGTCCGGCCGGTGCGCGGACGCGCCCGTTCGCGCCGGGGCGCCGGGGTCAGGGAAGCGCGCCGGGGGTGATCAGGCCGGTCTCGTACGCGAGGACGACGGCCTGGACGCGGTCGCGCAGGCTCAGCTTGGTGAGCACGTTGCCGACGTGGGTCTTGACCGTCGTCTCGCTCACCACCAGCTCGGCGGCGATCTCCGCGTTGGACATGCCCTTGGCGATCAGCTTGAGCACCTCCAGCTCACGCTCGGTCAGCCGCTCCAGGCGAGCGGGGGTGGACTCCCGGTGGGTCGGCAGATGTGCGCCGAACTTGTCCAGCAGCCGCCTGGTGATGCTCGGCGCGACGATGGCGTCGCCGGCCGCCACCACCCGGATGGCCTGCACCAGTTCCTCCGGCGGGACGTCCTTCAGCAGGAAGCCGCTGGCTCCGGCACGCAGCGCCTCCACGATGTACTCGTCCAGGTCGAAGGTGGTCAGCACCAGCACCCGGGGCACATGCGCGCCTCCGGCGGCCTCCCGTACGATTCGACGGGTCGCCTCGATGCCGTCCACGCCCGGCATCCGGATGTCCATCAGCACCACGTCGGGCAGCAGAGCCCGCGACTGGTCCTGTGCGGCCTTGCCGTCCCCCGCCTCACCGACCACGGTGAGATCGGGTTCGGCCTCGAGGATCAGGCGGAAACCGGTGCGCAGGAGTGGCTGGTCGTCCACCAGCAGCACTCTGATCGTCATCATGTGTCCTTGAGGGGGAACCGGGCATCGACCTCGAATCCGCCCTCGGGACGTGGGCCGATCCTCAGAAGTCCACCATAGAGGGCAACGCGTTCGCGGATGCCCACCAGTCCGTGACCGGTCTCCCCTTCGCCCGCTTCGCCCGCTCCCTGGCCGAGGCCGTCGTCGGTGACCTTCACGGCCAGCTCGCCAGACTCGTGCCGCACCGTCACCCAGGCCCGTGCCTGCGGCCCCGCGTGCCGCAGGCTGTTGGTGAGGGCCTCCTGCACCAGCCGGTACGCGGCCAGATCGACCCCGGGAGGCAGCGCCGCCGCCCCCGCCGTCCCGCGCTCGTCCTCGATCCACAGCTGTGTCCGCAGCCCCGCCTCTCGCATCTGGTCCACCAGGGCGGGAATCTCACGCATCCCCGGCTGCGGATTGCGCTCGGCGGGCATCGCGTCGGTCCTGAGCACGCCCACGAGGCTGCGCATCTCCGACATCGCGGTCCGGCCCAGCTCCTCGATCGCCGACAAGGCCTCCCGCGCTCCCTCGGGGTTGCCGGCCAGCACCCGGCGTGCCGCGGCGGCCTGGACGGTCATCACGCTCACGTGGTGGGCCACCACGTCGTGCAGCTCACGGGCGATGCGGGAGCGTTCCTCGGCCCTGGCCGCCCGGGTGTCGGCCTCCCGGATGCGCTCCATGCGCCGTGCCCGGTCGTGCAGCTCCGCCTGGTAGGCCCGGCGTAGCCGTACGTTCCGGCCGGCGATCCACAGGGAGACGGCGAAGACGACCATCAGCAGGTGGGTGCTCCACCCGCCGAGCCCGCCGAGCCCGCCGCCGACCGCGGTCGCCAGGAAGTGACCGGCCAGGGCCAGCGCCGGCGCGCACAGGCTGAGTGCCAGGCCGCGCCGGACGGCGATCGTGTAAACCAGTACCAGGGCGGCGAGCCAGAGCAGGGAGGAACTCCGCCCCGCCGCGGCCAGCGTGATCTCGGTCAGGCAGACCAGACAGAGCAGCAGGAAAGGCCAGTGGCGGCGCAGCGCCACCGACAGGCAGCCGGTCACGATCAGGCCGAGGCTCATCGCGTCCGGCTCGCCAAGACGGGCCGGGTCGCCGAAAACCTGGGCGACGTGAGCGAAGGGAACCGCGGCGGCCGCCAGCGTCGCCCCGAGGAGCAGATCAGGGATCAGCGGATGCCGGTGAAACCACGCCCGCAGGCCGCCGATGGTGTTGCGCACACAACCAACTTAGGCGCCCTCCCCATCAATCCACCCTGCCACAGGCGGATATCCACCCTCATCCCCAGGGAGGACTGTGTTGATTGCGACGCGTGTTGTTGGCGACGCTGCGCGCAGCGTCGCCAACAACACGACTGCTGCGGATGGTGTCGCCCGGCTGCCGTTCGGGGACCGGTGGGGGAGTGCCGCCGAACTCCGGGCACAGGTCCTTGTAGCTGCACCAGCCGCACAGCCTGCTGGGCCTGGCACGCCACTCGCCCGTCTCCAGTGCCCGCTCGATGGCCTGCCACAGGGCCTGGACCTTCCTCTCGGTGGCCAGCAGGTCGGCCTCGTCGGGGGTGTAACGCAGGACCTCGCCACCACCCCCCAGGTACATCAGCTGGAGCAGGCGGGGCACCACGCCGCGCAGCCGCCACAGCACCAGCGCGTAGAACCTCATCTGGAACAGCGCCTTGGCCTCGAAGGCGGGCCCCGGGGCGCTGCCGGTCTTGTAGTCGACGACGCGGACCTCGCCGCTGGGCGCCACGTCCAGCCTGTCGATGTAGCCCCGCAACATCAGGCCGCTGCCGAGCACCGCCTCCACGTAGAGTTCCCGCTCGGCGGGCTCCAGGCAGGTGGGGTCCTCAAGGGTGAAATAGCGTTCCAGCATGACGCGGGCCTGGCCCAGCCACTCGGCGCGGTCGTCGTCGCCGGTGAACATGTCGGCGTACGAGGGATCCTCCTGCTGTAGCCTGCGCCACTGCGGCTCCAGCAGGTCCTGGGCCGCGGCGACCGTGCGATCGGGGGCGGGCAGGTCGTACAGCCGTTCCAGCACGGAGTGGACCATCGTGCCGCGCACCGCGGCCGGCGACGGCGGCTCGGGGAGCCTGTCGATCACCCGGAAGCGGTAGAGAAGCGGGCACGTCATGAAGTCACCCGCTCGCGACGGCGACAGGGCTCCGATGATCGTGGGCTCGGTCAGCGACATGACCGCACTGTAGGTCACGGTGACGACAGTTTGCGCCGCAGGTGTCCTCGTGGCGTCTGCCGGTGGTCCGGCGGCGCGTACCATCGAGGCTTGAGGGTGGATTGAACACGGGTTGAACGAGGAGTGGTGAGCCAGCGGTGAGCAGCGACAGCCCACGCCGGGACAGTACAGGGCTGCGGATGGGCCGGCCGTTCGGCATCCCGGTCTACGTCTCGCCGACCTGGCTCATCGTGGCGGCGTTCATCACCTACTCGTTCCAGAGTGTGGTGGCCTACTGGCTGCCCGACCTGAGCATCCCGATCACGTACGTCGTCGCGTTCGTCTTCGCGGTGCTGCTGTACGTCTCGGTGCTCCTGCACGAGCTGGCGCACTGCGTGGTCGCCAGGATGTACGGCCTGCCGGTCCGGCGCATCACGCTCTACCTGCTCGGCGGCGTCTCGGAGATCGAACGCGAGCCGGAGACCCCCGGCAGAGAGTTCATGGTGGCCTTCGCCGGGCCCCTGCTCTCGCTCGGCCTGGCCGGGCTCGGTTTTGCCGCCTCCCGGGTCATCGACCCCGGCACGATCCCCGGGATCCTGGTCTTCCAGCTCTGGGTCGCCAACCTGATCGTGGGCATCTTCAACCTGCTGCCGGGCTTGCCGCTCGACGGGGGGCGGATGCTCCGCGCCGGCGTCTGGAAGGTCACCCGCAAGCCCGGTACGGGCACGATCGCCGCGGCCTGGGCGGGGCGGGTGCTGGCCGTGGCCCTGGTCGCGATCCCCATCGGGCTGGCGCTGGCGGCCGGGCAGGCACCGGACCTGACGCTCGCCTGGTCGGTGCTGCTGGCCGCCTTCATCTGGTTCGGCGCCACCCAGGCGTTGCGCGGCGCCCGGGTGCGTGCCCGCATCCCCAAGGTCAACGCCCGCGCCCTGGCCAGGCGGGCCATCGCGGTGACCGGTGACGTGCCGCTGGCCGAGGCCCTGCGCCGGGCCGCAGAGGCGCAGGCGGGGGCGATGGTGGTGGTCGACCATGAGGGCCACCCCACGGGCATCGTCAACGAGGTCGCAGTGGAGGCCACTCCGGAGAGCCGCCGCCCCTGGGTGACGACGGGTTCGCTCTCGCGCAGTCTCGAACCGTCGCTGGTGCTGGCCGCCGATCTGGAGGGGGAGCCGCTGATCGACGCCATGCGCGAATCCCCCGCGGGGGAGTATCTCCTGGTGGAGCGCGGTGGCGAGATCTTCGGTGTGCTCGCGACGTCGGACGTGAATCGAGTATTCAGCGGGGTTTAAGCGAACCACATGTCGTTTGCAGGCGTCTCACTGAATACTCGCCGAGGATAGGACGACCAGGGAAAATCATGCCTGTTTGTCCCACTCGTTTTCGGCTCGTACCAGGACTAGGGTTTTGGCTAGCGAACTGGCTGGTCATGTAGCTTAAGGGACGTCAATTGGCACCCCCCCAAACACCGGCTCCGGCCGGCGATCTGACGCCGGATCTCCTCGGCGCGCCCGAATGGACCGACCAGATGGTCGCTGCCGCGGGCATCCCCATGTACGATATTCCGTTCCTCACCGTCGGTGGGGGTATGGGATCCTTCGTGACGCTCGACTATCTGAGGATCTACGGCGTCCCCACCTCACAGATGCGGGTGGTCTCCAATATCGATCACCCGTGGCAGACCTACGAGTTCCTCACCAGGTGCTCGCAGATCCCCCGGGGGGAGCGGATCCGCTCCGACTCCTCCTCCCGCCCGGACAACCTGTGGGGCTTCCCCTCCTACGCCCTGGAAGAGGCGTGGAAGGAGAAGAAACCGTCGTACCTGTGGCAGATCCTCACCGAGCCCCTCCTGAACGACTACTGGACCCCGCGCGCCGGCACGGTCTTCGAGAACCTCGAGCGCGAGGCCAAACGCATCAACTACTGGGACATGCTGGTCAAGGGGCAGGTGCGGATGGTCCGCCGCCGGGCCGGTGGCGGCTACTTCACCGTGGTCACCCCACCGGACGGCGCGGCGGCGACCAAGCGCATCATCTTCCGCTCGCGCTTCGTGCACGTCGCGATCGGCTACCCGGGCCTGAAGTTCCTGCCCGACCTGCAGGAGTTCCGGACCAAGCACGGTGACTACCAGCACGTCGTCAACGCCTACGAGCCGCATGAGCAGGTCTACGAGTTCCTGAAGACCAGGCCGGGCACCGTGGTCATTCGCGGCGGCGGCATCGTCGCCTCCCGGGTGCTTCAGCGGCTGTTCGACGATCGGGAGCGGCACGGCCTGCAGACCCAGATCATCCACATCTTCCGCACGTTCATCAGCGGCTCCCACGGCCCGCACATCTGGTCACGCCGTAAGGGCGGGGACGGCTGGGCCTACCAGGGCTTCAACTACCCCAAGTCGGTGTGGGGTGGTCAGCTCAAGGCGCAGATGCGCAAGCTCGAAGGCGCCGACCGGGCGAAGAAGTACAAGGAGATGGGCGGCACCAACACCCCCTACCGGCGGCGCTGGCAGGAGCAGATGCGCGCGGGCCGCAGCGGAGGTTACTACCACCCCGTGCAGGGCACCGTCGACCGCGTGGAGCACAGCCAGGACGGGCGGCTGGTCAGCTACGTGCGCAGCAGCGACGGCATCGTCCGCGAGCCGGTCTCCGACTACATCATCGACTGCACCGGCCTGGAGGCCGACATCGCCGAGCATCGGATCTTCGCGGACCTGCTCCAACACGGCGGGGCGTTCCGCAATCCGGTGGGCAGGCTCGAGGTGGAGCGCCACTTCGAGGTGAAGGGGACGGCCAATGGTGACGGTGCCCTCTACGCCTCTGGATCGGCCACGCTCGGGGGGTACTTCCCGGGTGTCGACACCTTCCTTGGCCTGCAGATCGCGGCTCAGGAGATAGCCGACGATCTGGCGAGGCGGGGGTTCGTCAAGAAGATGGGGCCGCTGCGCTCGACCTCGCAGTGGTTCAAATGGGCCTTCAACTCGTCGGTATAAGGAGTAATCCCCTGTGGTTCCGACCCTGTGGGGCCGTATTCAGACGCGCCTCCTCATGCTCGCCACCGTTGGTGCGATCATCACCCTGCTGATCGTGCCGGTGCTTCCCGGCTCCTCCGGGCCGCTCTCCGAGCGCTATGTCAACGGGTTCCTGGTGCTCGCGGCGGTAGGCGTGCTGGGGATCGTCTGGGAGCTGATATATCACTTCCTGATGCAGTTCAGATGGGAGAAGGACTGGCCGACCCTCTTCGGTCTGCTGACGCTCGTCCCCGAAGGCCTTGTACTGTACTTTTTGCTACGGTCCGGTGCAGTCGATGTTATCGATCCGGTTCCGTCGGCTGCCTTCTGGACGCACTTCACGGTCGTCTGGGTATGCATCTGGCTGGTGACGAACGGTCCCATGCGGGTGCCGTTCATCCGGTGGCGTTTCCGGGGAGGGAGAGTTCTGTGACCGACCAGGGCTTCGGGGTGGTGCGTCCGCTTCCGGGCAACGGGCTGGTGGCCTACGTGGGCGGCCTGCTGCTGGTGTGCGACGCGGCCGAGGCCGTCGTTGAGGATCTGCTGGGGGCACTGCGGGAGACCGCGGCCTCGGGCGGCGACGGCCGGTCGCTGGCCCGCCGGGTCGCCCGGATCCTCGCCGTCGTGATAGGCGAGCCGGTGGCGTGTGCCGTCGCCGGCCCGGTCAGTGGGGGAGTGGCCGTCCTGGTCAGCGGCCCGGCGTTCGCGGCGGTTACCGGGGTGGCCGGTGAGATCCAGCTCGCCGGGCGTGACGCGCTCACCTGGTCCGACCGGCTGGTTCCCGGCCCGGTGACCCGGGTGGAGTTGAGCCTGCCGGATGCCGGGGCCGCGCACCCGCTGTCCCGGCTGGACGCCGGGGTGATCGTCGCAGGCGGCGTCTGGTGCGACCTGACCGAGGATGGGGCCGCCCCGCAGGCGATGTCGCGGATGGAGCCCGCCGCGTCACAGGTCCAGCAGGCGGCGCCCCGGATGGAGCCCGTGGCCCCCGCGCCCACCCCGATGCCCGCGCCGTCCGAGCGGCCGGCCGCCCCCGAGTGGTCGGCCCCTCAGGAGGCCGCCCCGCCGGCGCCCTACCCCCTGGGCCCGGCGGATCCGTATCAGCCGGTCACCGCTCCGCCGATGATGGAGCCGCAGCCGCAGGCATGGCACTCCGAGCCGCTGCCCGTGGTCTCCCCGCAGGGGCCGGTGCCCTCCGGCGGACCCGCCCCCGCGATCATCCACCACGAAGAGGTCCATCACGAGGACATCGACACCGCCAGGGCCAGCGGGATGGGCGGGGATCCCGTTGACGTCCGCGACCAGCCGTTCGAGTACGAGCTGCTGACGCCCGGCGGTTCACAGTCCGCGGCCGAGTCCCTGGCGCCCGCGCCGAACTCCGGGGCCGAGCCCGAGGCGCGGCCGCTGGTCTACGGGGTCGACTGCAAGAACGACCACTTCAACGACCCCCGCGTGCCCTACTGCGCGGTCTGCGGTATCGCGCTGGTCCAGCGCACCCTGGTTCCCTACAAGGGGCCGCGCCCGCCGCTGGGGGTCCTGCTCCTCGACGACGGCCTCACACTGCGGCTCGACACCGACTACCTGGTGGGCCGCGACCCCGAGCGGGCACCCGAGGTGGCCGACGGCTCCGTGCGCCCGGCCAAGGTCACCAGCCCCGACGGCTCGGTCTCCCGTCGGCATCTGCGGGTGGCGCTGGACGGCTGGGACGTCAACCTGGTCGACCTGGGGTCTGTCAACGGAACCCAGATCCAGCCGCCCGGCGACCCCAACTTCTACGACATCCCGCCGAACGAGCCGGTTGCGATCCAGCCCGGCACCACCGTGCGGATCGGCGTCTCGCGCACCATGCGCTACGAGTCGCATCGCAACCGCTGAGACCGTCTTCCGGGCGGTACGGCCACGGCCGTAGCGCCCGCGTGTTCTCCGGGGTCGCGGAGATTTTCTCCGTGGCGCCGTGGCGCTCGCGCGCCGGATCGGTGTGCGATCACAGCTGCCGGATCGGGGCACGCAGGGCGGCGACGGCCTCGGCCCAGTCGACCGGGTCGGGGTCCTGCTCGGTGCGGACCAGCAGGTGCGCGCCCTCCGGGGCGGTCGCGGTGTCGGCGGCCACGATCAGCGCGCCCTCGGGGATCGCGCCCGATTCGGCCGCCACCTCGAGTCTGGACAGCCGCTGGGCCAGAGCGGAGGCCCGGTTCCCGCCGGTGACGACCAGCGGCCGGTCCCACAGCATCGCGAGGGTGAGCGCCACGTGGGCGGCCGCGTCGTCACCGGAGCCGTAACGCACCGCGACCGCTCCCGGCTCGGAGCCGGGCTCGGCCTGCTCAGGCAGGGGCAGCGACACGGTCACCACGCGGCAGGCCGAGCCGTCGCGCACGGCGGCATGGCCGGGGACGTCGGCGGGCAGCACCAGCAGGTCGGCTCGGGCACCGGAGGCCAGCTCGGGCAGCTCGCCCGCCACATCCGCGCTGAACCGGCTCACCACCCTGGTGGCCGAGCCGCGCTCGCGGGCGGTACCGGCCAGCGCCTCCAGGTCGTGGAGGGTCTCGGCCAGCTCGGCCAGCTCCGAGGAAAGGCCGCTGCCGACCTCCAGGCGGCCCGCAGGGTAGGGCCGCAGGTGGCCCAGGACCACCTCGGACGGCGACCTGGACAGGGCCAGGGTGGTGGTCAGGCCGACCAGCGGGACCTGCTCGGCGGGGGGATCGGGGACGATCAACAGCACCCGGTGGGCGGCGGTCACGCCAAGGGCGGCACGTTCGGCTTCGGCGATGTCGCGGGCCACCCGCCTGTCGGGGTAGATCCTGCGTACCAGCGGGCCGGTCATCGCGGTCGTGACGAGGGCCATGACCACCATCAGCGAGTAGAGCTCGTCGTCGAGCACGCCCTTCTGCAGGCCGACGGTGAGGATGACGATCTCGGTGAGCCCTCGCGTGTTGAGCAGGGAGGCCAGTGCCCAGGACTGCCGGGCGGGCAGCCGCTGCGTCCGTGCGGCGGCGTAGGAGCCGAGCAGCTTGCCGCCGATCGCGACGACCAGGATCGCGGAGAGCGTGCCGAGGCTGGACAGGTCGAGCTCGCGCAGGTTGACGTTGAGCCCCGCCACGACGAAGAACATCGGCAACAGCAGCAGTACGGCGAGCTGTTCCAGCCGTTCCAGGATCTCGTGGTTGAGCCGTTCCGCCCCCTCGCGGGGCATCACCGTGCCGAACACGAACGCCCCGAAGATGAAGTGGACGTGCATCCACTCGGTGGCCCAGGCCGATCCGATCAGACCGAGGAGCACCAGGGAGAGCAGACCGGGCGTCAGCCGCCCGGCTTTCTCGTACGCGGGCACCATCCGGGCCAGCAGGGGCTTGACGACCAGGAACATCACCAGTGCGTACGGCAGGGCGAGCAGGACCTTCCACTGCCCTTCGGACTCTCCCGCCCCCGCGATGCCCACCACCACCGCCAGGACGGTCCAGGCGAGCACGTCGATGACGGCCGCCGAGGCCAGGGCAAGACCGCCGAGCGTGATCCGCTGCATTCCCCGGTCGGTGAGGATCCGTGCCAGCACCGGGAACGCGGTGGCGGCCATCGCCGCGCCCATGAACAGCACGAACGGCAGGGTCTTGTCGCCTCCCACGTGCTCGTCCGCGATGGCCAGCGCGAGCACGCAGCCCAGCACGAACGGCACCACGGTCGAGCCGAGTGCCACGGTCACCGCGATCCGGCCCTTGCCCCTGACCAGCTTCTGGTCCAGTTCCAGGCCGACGACGAACATGAACAGCACCAGGCCGACGTTGGCCAGGGCCTGCAGCGGGGGCCGCATCTCGGGGCCGAACAGCTTGTCACCGATCAGGGGGCCCAGCAGGGTGGGGCCCAGCAGGATGCCGGCCACGATCTCGCCGATGACCGGTGGCTGGCCGAGCCATCTGGCCAGCGCTCCGAAAAGCCGCGCGGCCGCGAGGACGATGACGAGGTCGAGTAGGAGCAGATCCATCTGCAGCAATTGCGAGCACGCTTTCCGTATGCCAAGAAAAGCCCCGAGAATGGCGAAGGCGACGTTACCGTGTGTGGGATGTCGTCGCGAACGTTGCGCAGGCATGGAGGGAGATCGTTGTGGAGGGCATCGCCGACTATGAGTTCATCCGGTCGCTGGGGGCGGGTAATCACGGTGAGTTCTATTTGGCGAAAAGGCCCGAGCGGTTACCCGTCGAGGCGGATCTGGTAGCGGTGAAGGTGGTGGGGGGCACGGGGAGCGACGCCTTCCGCCGCGCCACGAGAGAGTTGAAGGCGTTCGCCGCGGTGCGCTCTCCGTACCTGGTGCGGCTCTACGACGCCGGCCAGCAGGGCGGGGTGTTCTACTACTCGATGGAATATCTGCCGGACGGCTCGCTGGCGCGTCCTGCGGCGCGGCCGTCGCGGGAGCAGGTGCTGCGCTCGATCGCCTGCGTCTCCCATGCGGCGCAGGCACTGCACGAGGAGGGCATCGTCCATCGCGACATCCGCCCCGGCAACGTGCTGCTCGCAGACGACGGGGGCAAGCTCTCCGACCTGGGCCTTTCGCAGGTGCTGACGCCGGGCGCGACGGTGACCGGGATGGGAGACATCGGTTCGGTGGAGTTCACCGACCCCACGCTGCTGCAGGGGGAGACACCCACGCCCGCGGGCGACGTGTGGTCGCTGGGCGCGACGCTGCACTGGGCGGTGAGCGGTGTCGGGCTCTACGGGAGGCTGCCCACCCACGACCCGCTGCTGACCCTTCGAAAGGTGTACAGCACGTCGCCGTCGATCGATCCCGGGTTGGAGCCCGAGCTGTCGGATCTCGTCCAGGCATGCCTTGGCGACGTGGCCAAGCGGCCCACCGCGCGAGGGGTGGCCGACCGGCTCTACGCCCTGCTGGCCTGAACCTCCGCCCGCGTGCCGCGCGGGACCGTGGCGTCGGCTCCCGGGGTGTACGGGAGCCGAGTGGGGCGCCCGAGCGGGCACGGGGTGGGCCGGGCACTTATGTGCCGGTGGGGCGCAGGCGGTCCAGTTCCGCGTTGAGCACCCGCTCCAGGCGTGCGGTGCCGAGCCTGTCGGGGTAGAGCAGGCGGTGCGCACTCAGCCCGTCGACCAGGGCGAGCAGCCGCTCGGTCACGGCGTCGAGGCCGCCGCGGCGCAGGCGGAGTGCGACGTCGCCGCGATCATCGTGACGCCGTTCAAGCATGACTCGTTCGAGGACCAGGAACTCGTCGCCGCGGAGTTCGCCAGGGGGGTGCGGGCGCTGGCCGACCGGATCGGCGCCGCGCTGGTGATCGACGACGTGCGCGGGGGCTGGCGGATCGACCTGGGCGGCTCCTGGGAGCCCCTGGGTGTGCGCCCCGACCTGTACGCCTTCAGCAAGGCCATGGCCAACGGCCACCCGATCGCCGCCGTCACCGGTGTGGACGCCCTGCGGGGCCCGCCCAGACGCTCTACTCCACAGGTTCCTTCTGGTTCAACGCCGCTCCGATGGCCGCGGCCAAGGCCACCATCGAGACGCTGCGCGACATCGACGGCATAGCCCTGATGGAGCGCGCGGGCACCCGCCTGCGCGATGGCCTCGCCGCCCAGGCCGCCTCCCATGGCTTCGCGGTCAACCAGACCGGCCCGGTGCAGATCCCGTGGCTCTCCTTCGAGGGGGACGCGACGCTGGACAAGAGCATGTTCTGGGCGGCGGCCTGCCTGCGGGAGGGGGTCTACCTCCATCCGTGGCACAACTGGTTCCTGTCCGCGGCCCACACCGACGCCGACATCGACCGGGTGCTGCAGGGCACCGACGCGGCCTACGCCAGGCTCAGGGCCCACTTCGGCGCCGACTGAACGCGCGGCTAGCGAGGGGGGCGTCCCGCAGCCGGTACCACTGCAGGTCGTCCAGGCGGGTGCCGTCGGGGCCGGGCAGCAGTCCGCGCAGCAGCGCCTCGCGGGTGAAGCCCGCGCGCTCCAGCACGCGCTGCGAGGCGACGTTGGCGGGGGAGGTGCCCGCGATGATCCGGCTCAGGGGGGTGTGCTCGAAGGCCCAATCGACCAGCAGGTTCACCGCCCTGGTGGTGAAGCCCCTGCCGCGGAACGCCGGTAGCAGGCTGTAGCCCGTCATGGCCTGCCCCAGCGGCGGGATCAGGTTGGAGAGCTGGATCTCCCCGGCGAACGCGCCCGTCGCGGCGTCCATGATCACCGCCTCGACCCCCCTGCCGGCCAGCCGGTTCGCGCCCGCCGTGCGGCACCGCTCCTCGACCTGCTCGGCGCTGTGCGGCTCGGGCGGGACGCTGTATCTCACGACGTCGGGCAGGTTCTGCAGCGCCAGGTAGTCGGCGGCGTCGGCGGGGGTGAGCGTCCTGAGCCGCACGATCCCGTCGGTCAGCGAGTCGCCGGGGAAGCCCGGCAGGAACGGTGTCACGCGCTCGCCGGAGTCGCCGCGCAGGCGTGCGAAGGAGACCAGGTCGCGGCGGGTGCCGCCACGATGCTGTTCGGCTCCGCGCCGCACGCCCTCGTGCCGGAAACCGGCGGCCAGGGCGACACACTGGCTGGCCAGGTTCTCCACGTCGGCGAGCAGTTCGACGCGTTCGACCCCGTGGGTGAAGCCCCACCCGGCCAGCGCGGCGGCGGCGGCCGTGGCCACCCCCCGGCCCCGCGCCCACGGCGCGACCAGGTAGCCGATCTCGTTGGTGCTCCGCAGACGGGAGGGCTTGAGGCCGATGTTGCCCAGCCACTCGCCCGTCACAGCGTCCGCGATCGCGAACGCGGCTCCCCCGCTCCTCCAATCCTCCTCGGCCATCTCCAGGTACCGGAGCGCGTCGTCTCGGGTGTAGGGCACGGGCACGCGGGGGAGGAACCGGACGATCTCCGGGTCGGCGCAGGCGCGGACGATCGCCTCGGCGTCCGTGGGGGCGAGCGGCCTCAGGACGACGGGACCTGCCGGAATCACATCTTGGGGAAACACATGACAACAGCTACCAGTTCCTTCGTAGTACGGCGAACTATTTTGCGGATCGTCCCGGTCTGTTTGATCTAGAGAACCGCGTCCGTTCTCTTCCGGCCGACCATCGGCCCCGGCCCGAGGCGGGACCGGCCGTGGTCGCGCGCCGTTAACCTTGCGGTCATGGGTTTTCGCAGGCATGGGCCGTTTCAGGCCGGGGATCAGGTTCAGCTCACCGACCCCAAGAACAAGCGTCATACGGTGACGCTGAAGGAAGACGGCGTGTTCCACACGCACAAGGGAGGGATCCCGCACAGTGAGCTGATCGGCCGGCCCGAGGGCTCGGTGGTGCGTTCGTCCGGCGGCACCCAGTATCTGGCGTTCAGGCACCTGCTCCAGGACTACACGCTCTCCATGCCGCGCGGCGCGGCGGTCATCTATCCCAAGGACTCGGCGCAGATCGTGGCCATGGCCGACATCTTCCCGGGTGCCCGGGTGGTGGAGGCGGGGGTCGGTTCCGGCGCGCTCACCTGCTTTCTGCTGCGCGCGGTGGGCTCCGAGGGCACCGTCACCTCCTACGAACGGCGCCAGGACTTCGCCGAGATCGCCACCAAGAACGTGGAGAGGTTCTACGGCGGCCCGATGCCGCAGTGGCGCCTGGTGGTCGGCGACTTCGTCGCGGACCTCGACGAGAGCGACGTCGACCGGATCATCCTCGACATGCTCGCCCCGTGGGAATGTGTCGACGCCGCGTCCAAGGCTCTCACCCCTGGCGGTGTGATCTGCTGTTATGTCGCGACCACGACCCAGCTGTCGCGTACGGTCGAAACTCTCAGGGAGCACGGGAGTTTCACCGAGCCCCATGCGTGGGAGACCCTGGTTCGTGACTGGCATGTCGAGGGGCTCGCGGTACGGCCCGACCACAGGATGGTCGGTCACACCGGCTTTCTGGTCACGGCCCGCCGCATGGCCGACGGGGTGACACCACCACCTCGACGTAGGCGCCCGGCGAAGGGGGCACAGGGTGAGGAGTCCACGTCTTCCGCCACATGATGACGATTCGGACACGACGGTCCGTGAGGGAGTGACACGGGGGTTGACCTTCGTGTTCTTATGCTTCTAGTACTAAAAGCATCAAAAGGGATTAATCATCACGCACTTAATGTAGTTATACGAACACTGCTCAGCCAGGTAAGGGACAGCCCTTAGATGGGTAGGGTTTCGAGTAGTTCGGTCTCGACTGGGAAGGAGGTGACGCCGTGGCAGCTCGCGACGACGCTGAGGCTCGAGCCGCGCAGCGCGAACGGGAGGTCGCTGACCTCACAACACAGGTCTCCTTCCTGCAGGAGGAGATCACCGTGTTGCGTCGGAAGCTGACGGAGTCTCCCCGGCAGGCCAGGATCCTTGAAGAGCGTCTCCATGACGTGCAGGCGAACCTCGCGGCCGTAACCGGCCAGAACGAGCGTCTGGTGGCCACCCTCAAGGAGGCCAGAGACCAGATCGTCGCCTTGAAGGAGGAGGTAGACCGGTTGGCGCAGCCGCCATCCGGGTTCGGCGTGTTCCTCGAAACCAGAGAAGACGGCACGGTGGAGGTTTTCACCGGTGGCCGCAAACTCAGAGTGAACGTCAGTCCGGCGGTGGATGTCGACTCGCTTAAGCGTGGCCAGGAGGTCATGCTCAACGAGGCGCTCAACGTGGTCGAGGCCCTCGGCTTCGAGGAGCTCGGCGAGATCGTGATGCTCAAGGAGCTCCTTGAGGACGGCCAGCGCGCGTTGGTGATCTCGCATGCCGACGAGGAGCGGGTGGTGAAGCTCGCCGAGTCGCTGGTGGGCCAGCCGATCCGGGCAGGCGACTCCCTACTGCTCGAACCCCGTTCGGGCTACGTCTACGAGCGCATTCCCAAGTCCGAGGTCGAGGAGCTCGTCCTGGAGGAGGTGCCCGACATCTCCTACGAGGAGATCGGCGGGTTGATGCGGCAGATCGAGCAGATCCGGGACGCCATCGAGCTCCCGTACCTGCACGCCGACCTCTTCCGTGAGCACAAGCTCCGCCCGCCCAAGGGCGTCCTGCTCTACGGGCCGCCCGGCTGCGGCAAGACACTCATCGCCAAGGCCGTCGCCAACTCCCTGGCCAAGCAGGTCGCGGAGAAGACCGGCCAGTCCGGCAAGAGCTTCTTCCTCAACATCAAGGGTCCCGAGCTGCTCAACAAGTACGTCGGCGAGACCGAGCGGCACATCCGCCTGGTCTTCCAGCGGGCTCGCGAGAAGGCCTCCGAGGGCACCCCGGTGATCGTGTTCTTCGACGAGATGGACTCGATCTTCCGGACCCGAGGTTCGGGCGTCTCCTCCGACGTCGAGAACACCATCGTTCCCCAGCTCCTGTCGGAGATCGACGGTGTCGAGGGCCTGGAGAACGTCATCGTGATCGGCGCCTCCAACCGTGAGGACATGATCGACCCGGCGATCCTGCGGCCCGGCCGCCTGGACGTCAAGATCAAGATCGAGCGGCCGGACGCGGAGGCGGCCAAGGACATCTTCTCGAAGTACCTCATAGCGGAGCTCCCACTCCACTCCGAGGATCTCTCCGAGCACGGCGGCAACCGCCAGGAGACCATATTCGGGATGATCCAGCGGGTCGTCGAGCGGATGTACACCGAGAGCGAGGAGAACCGCTTCCTTGAGGTGACCTACGCCAACGGGGACAAGGAGGTCCTGTACTTCAAGGACTTCAACTCCGGTGCGATGATCCAGAACATCGTCGACCGCGGTAAGAAGATGGCGATCAAGCAGTTCCTGGAGACCGGGCAGAAGGGCCTGCGGATCCAGCACCTGCTGGCGGCCTGCGTGGACGAGTTCTCCGAGAACGAGGACCTGCCCAACACCACCAACCCCGACGACTGGGCCCGCATCTCCGGCAAGAAGGGCGAGCGGATCGTCTACATCCGCACCCTCGTGACGGGCAAGCAGGGCACCGAGGCCGGGCGTTCCATCGACACGGTGGCCAACACCGGTCAGTACCTGTAACGGCGGCACGTGCCGACCGGCGGCGCGGCCCTCCTCGTGGGGGCCGCGCCGTCCGCGCAAACCCGTCGCCACTCGTATCCCCGGTCACACCCGTCACGAAAGTGACCGGAAATCAACAGCCGTCACAGGGAACCCGAATGATCGAAACGCCGTCCAAGTGGCGTGCGTGAACATTCCGGCCCGGCCGTCAGGTGACCGGCACGAGGTCTCGCGAGGCGCTTCGGGGAAGCGGCCGCCTCGCCGAACTCGACCTCCTGCGCTTCGCCGCCGCCATGGCGGTGCTCGCCTTCCACTACTTCATCGCCTTCGCCTCGGTGTGGGGCGACCGTCCGGCCGAGCTGTTCCCGGCCATCTCCACGATCTCCGGGCTCGGCATCCTCGGTGTCGAGCTGTTCTTCATGATCAGTGGCTTCGTGATCCTGATGAGCATCTGGGGCCGGGGCCTGGGGGCGTTCGCCCTCTCCAGGCTGGTGCGGCTCTTTCCCGCCTACTGGGTCAGCGTGGCCGTCACCGCCGCGGTCTACGGGCTGACCGCGGCCACGGCCCTGGACCCCAAACTCAGCCTCGGTGAGTACGGCGTCAACCTCACCATGCTCCAGCGGGCCTTCGGCGTCTACGACGCCAACGGCGTCTACTGGTCGCTCTGGGTGGAGCTCCGCTTCTACGTGCTGATCTCGATCCTGGTGATCACCGGGGTGACGCTCAACCGCTGCCTGGCCTTCATGGGAGTCTGGTTGCTGGCGGCCGGTTTCTTTGCCGGAAGCGAGGAGGCGTGGGTCGAACTCGTGGTCATGCCCAAGTACGCGGCGTACTTCGTCGGTGGCATGGCGTTCTTCCTGATGACCAGGTTCGGCCCCAGACTCGTGCTGTGGTGTCTGGCCGGGATCAGTGGCGGCCTGGCCGTCAGCTCGGCGCTCGACCGGGTGGCCGGGCGTATCGAGAAGGTCGGCTACGCCGCGATGCCCGTGCCCGAGTGGGCCGTCGTCGCCACGGTGGTCGGCTTCTACCTGCTCATGGCGATGGTGGCGCTCGGATGGCTACGGTGGCTGCGCCGGCGTGGCCTGGTCGTCCTGGGCGCGCTCACCTACCCGCTCTATCTCTTCCACACCACGGCCGCCGTCCTGATCGTCCCGGCCCTGCGGGACACGCTGCCGCCGCCGCTGACCGCCCTGGTCACGGTGCTGGCCGCGATGGCGTTCTCCTACCTGGTGTACCGGGTGGCCGAGCGCCCTCTTCAGGAGTTCGTCAAGTCGAGGAGGCAAGGGAAGGCCGTACCGGCGCCGCCGGCACAGCCCCCCGCGCTCTCCTCGATCCCCCTCGCAACGGGCGAAAAGGCTTCGGTGCCATAACTGTCCGACCACCGGGCATAGTGAAGGGTCTAGGGTCGGGAATAGATACCTCGAAGAGAAACAGTCCCTGATGAACAGAGGGTGCGCATGACGGTACGGCGGGTGATGGGCATCGAGACCGAATACGGCATCTCCGTGCCCGGACAGCCGGGGGCCAACGCGATGGTGACCTCCTCTCAGGTCGTGAACGCCTATCTGGCGGCCTCGGCGGCCAGAGCGCGGCGCGCGCGGTGGGACTTCGAGGAGGAGAACCCGTTGCGCGACGCGCGAGGGTTCGACCTCGCGCGGGAGGTGGCCGACCAGAGCCAGCTGACCGACGAGGACCTCGGCCTGGCGAACGTGATCCTCACCAACGGGGCCCGGTTGTACGTGGACCATGCCCACCCCGAATACTCCACTCCCGAGTGCACCAACCCTCGGGCGGCGGTTATCTGGGACAAGGCGGGCGAGCGGGTGATGCACGACGCGGCGGTTCGCGCCTCGGCGATGCCGGCCAACGCCCCGATCCAGCTTTACAAGAACAACACCGACAACAAGGGCGCCTCCTACGGCTGCCACGAGAACTACCTCATGCGCCGGGCGACCTCGTTCGCCGACATCGTCAGGCATCTGACGCCGTTCTTCGTCTCCCGGCAGGTGGTCACCGGCGCGGGCAAGGTCGGCATCGGCCAGGACTCCCGAGGTGAGGGTTTCCAGATCAGCCAGCGGGCCGACTTCTTCGAGGTCGAGGTGGGCCTGGAGACGACGCTCAAGCGGCCGATCATCAACACCCGGGACGAGCCCCACGCCGACCCGGAGAAGTACCGCCGCCTGCACGTCATCATCGGCGACGCCAACATGTCGGAGATCTCGACCTATCTGAAGCTGGGGTCCACCGCGCTGGTCCTGGCCATGATCGAGGACGGCTACTTCACCCGTGACCTCGCCGTGGACAACCCCGTCCAGGCACTACGCGCGGTGTCGCATGACCCGACGCTCAAGTACGAGATCTCCATGCGCGACGGCCGCAAGCTGACGGCGGTGCAGCTCCAGATGGAATACCTGGAACTCGCGCGCAAATATGCCGAGGAACGCAGCGTCAACGGCCTGGACGAGCCCACCAAGGACGTTCTGGAGCGCTGGGAGTCGGTTCTCACCCGCCTGGCGGAAGACCCGATGCAGCTGTCCGGGGAGCTTGACTGGGTGGCCAAGCTGGAGCTCCTGGAGGGCTATCGCACCCGCGACGGCCTTCCCTGGTCGCACCCGCGCCTGCAGCTCGTCGACCTTCAGTACTCCGACATCCGCCCCGACCGGGGGCTCTACAACCGGCTGGTCGCCCGGGGCCGCATGCAGCGCCTGGTCACCGAGGAAGAGGTGCAGAGGGCCGTCGAGGTGCCGCCCAACGACACCCGCGCCTACTTCCGCGGACGATGCCTGAGCCAGTACAGCGAGTCGGTGGCCGCCGCCTCCTGGGACTCGGTCATCTTCGACATCCCCGGCCGCGAGTCGTTGCAGCGTGTTCCCACCCTTGAGCCGCTGCGCGGTACCAAGGCCCATGTGGGTGAGCTGTTCGACCGCTGCCGTACCGCCGCGGAGCTGGTGACGGCGCTGACCGGCGAGTAGCGACGCTCCCCGAGGGGGAGGCGTCCGCCGTGGCGGCCTCCCCCTCGATCCGGACCGCCCGTACGGCGGCAGCGGGCCCGTCGACTCCAGGCGGACGGTCCGGCCCGGTGGTGACCGGTACGGTGCCGTACGGCCCGCCCGCCTGGTGAAAGGCCACGCGAGGCGCTACGTGTAGGCGTCCGGTGGCAGCCGGGCCGCGGGGAGTCGCGGCGGGGCCAGGGCCACACCCTCCGCATGGAGGACCGCCGACAGCATGCGACCGGCCTGACCCGTGCTGATACGGGCCGCCGGGTCGCGCTGGAGCAGCCCTTCCAGCACAGGGCGCAGCGCTCCCGCCCGTACCATCCCCTCCGTGGGCCGGTCGGCGGCTGAGCTCCGGGACGTCGGCGCGCGGTGACCGGAGCGCGGCGGCCGGCCCTCCAGCGCGAAGTACAGACTCGCCCCGAACGACCACAGGTCGCCGGCCGGGGTCGGTGAACCGCCCTGTAGCCGCTCCGGCGCGATGAAGGCGGGGGTGTGGGTGAGCGGCAGGGTCGTGGAGGTGCTCGCGTCGCGGTGCAGCGCCGCGATTCCGAAGTCGGCCAGCACCACCCGGTCGCCGGTCAGCAGAATGCTGCGCGGGTTGATGTCCCGGTGCAGGATGCCGGCCCCGTGCGCGTGGCGCAGCCCGCCCAGCAACTGGAAGCCGATCCATGCCACCCAGTGGGGCGGCAGGTGGCCCATGTGCCGTACCGTCTCCTTGAGCGTGAGGGCCTCCAGCAGCTCCATGACGATCCAGAGCCGCCCGTCCTCCTCAAGCAGGTCATGCACGGAGATCACCGCCGGGTGGTTCAGCCGCCCGGCCGAGCGAGCCTCGCGCAGGGCCCGCCGCCGCGCGTCGCGCATGTCCGCCCCGTATTCGCCGAACCGCGGCTGGATCTCCTTGATTGCCACATTCCGCCTGAGCAGGGAGTCATGGGCCCGCCACACGATGCCCATACCGTCCTGCCCGATCGGCGAGGTCAAGTGATAACGATCACCCAGTGGACGTGCCCTTCCCGCACCTGTTCCCATGAATCACCTGTTGCACATAGAAGCCGAGCCCCTCAGCTGATTCATATTTTCACCTGGAACGGTGCACCGTGTGGTTACTTATGGTGATTGTGGATAACAATTCAGTCGCACAGACACGATGGAATTTTGTTCCGCGTCCTTAAATCCCTACCCTGGGATCAGAAAAATTGCTCCGAAGTCGGCGAACACGCTGGAAAAAACGCCCGGAAACGCGTCAGGCCGCACTGAAACAGCGCACGTCCTCCAGCATCTTCGACGTCCGCTCGGCACTCAGTCGCGCCCGTGGATCCTTGCGCAGCAACCCCCGCAGCACCGGCTCCAGAGCGCCCGCCCGCTTCGGCGCGCGTGGCTGCTCTCGCAGCGCAGCCACCAACGCCGCCATCGAGTTCACCGTGCGGAACGGGGTCCTACCCTCCACCGCCATGTAAAGCGTCGCGCCGAACGACCACATGTCCGCCTCGCGGGTGCCGCCCCTGCCCTGCAGCGCCTCCGGCGCGATGAAAGCCGGTGTGCCCCGCGTCGAGGTCGTCGCCGCACCCTCCGGCGCCGCGAACCCGAAGTCGGCCAGCACCACCCGGTCACCGGTCAGCATGATGTTGGCCGGCTTGATGTCGCGGTGGATCACTCCGCCGTCGTGCGCGTGCCGCAGCGCCTCCAGCAGGCGGCAGCCCATCGCCGCCACCAGGTCGACCGGGAGCGGGCCTGCCTGCACGAGCGTGTCGTGCAGCGTGAGGGCCTCCAGGAACTCCATGACGATCCAGAGGCGCTCGGCCTCCTCGGTCAGGTTGTGCACCGTCACGATGCCGCGATGGCTCAGCCGTGCCGCCATCCGCGCCTCCCGGACCACCCGCCGCCGCTGCTCGGCCGCGGCGGGTCCAGGTGGCAGGGGTATCTCCTTGAGGGCCACCTCTCGCTCCAGAAGCAGGTCGTATGCGCGCCAGACGACGCCGGTCGCCCCCTGGCCGACGCGGGAGACGAGCTTGTACCTGCGCGCGATGATGGTGCTCACCCCTCAATGATCGCAGTTTTCAGCCCGGTAGGCCTACCTGGAACGTTCCTTACCTTCTCATGGGCTTCCGGATAAGGCCGGATTCGAGGGTGATGGTGGTCACACAGGGCCGACCAGGGCGGCGGCATGCCCGAGTGCGGCGGCATCCCGCCCGGGAGAACGGGGCGAAGGGGGGTTTGCCGAGGAGTCCCTGGGGAGGTTCCTTGACGGGGAGCACCTCGGAACGGCCCAGGGAAGCTCCCACAAAGATCACGGGACGATCCGCGCGCAATGTCGTCCGGTTCGGGGAAGATATGAGTCAGATGCGTCCCCCAAGCGGAGGTGCCACACATGGCAAGTAAGGACACCGGCGGCCAGAAGCAGACCGGCCGGACCGACAAGGAAGTCGAGGAGACCGCCGCGGCGGAGACCTCCGACGTCCAGGAGCGTCACGAGAAGCTCTCCGACGACGTCGACGCGATCCTCGACGAGATCGACGAGGTTCTTGAGGAGAACGCGGAGGAGTTCGTTCGAAGCTACGTGCAAAAAGGCGGGGAGTAGGGGACCGCGCGGGAAAAGCCGCCAAGGAGCGGCCGGAGGTTTCCGTCGGCCGTGAATATCGTTCGAGATACGAGGCGACCAGGCCGTAGGCCGAATTCAGCCGTGACCGAGCGCGACCAGATGGACTGACTTCTCATCGCAAACCCTGTCGCACCTGGATGAAACCCGGATGCAAAGGGTCGGCGAAGTCAAGAACCACGAAGGCGAGCGCGACTACCGGCCGAAACCGGGTCACGGCACTACCGAGAGGCGTCACCGAGGTGGACGTCGATCGGACGTTCGCCGAGCAGGACGGCTTCCGCTCGATCCACCGGGCGGGAGAGCGGAGTGGTGGGAGGAGGGGCTCGGGCACCGGGTGGGTCTCCGGCCCGCCCGCCCGCGCGCCCGGAGGCGGGCCGAGGGGACGGCATGTCGCGACGACTCCGCCACTACACGGATGTAGTCACCCGTAAAGATTCAAAAGCCCGGCGGAGGTGGTTCGCGCTGAGCTGATCCAGGGAAGTGCAAGCAGGACGGCAAGATGAGTAAGGTCGGGCCTTAAAGGACTGCACCTTTGGAGGGAGTCGCGTGGGATCGCACAGGGACCTGCCCGCCGGCATGGTGAATCATATCTTTACCGACACCGGGAGCTCCTCGTTCACCGAGTTCGTCAGGTCCCATTCGCCGGACTTGTTGCCTGTCCGTAACGAGACTCTGGCGACCCCGGTTGGTGACCAGATTCCGCATGCCACCACGATCGTCGCGGCGATGTGCGCGGGTGGCGTGGTGATCGCGGGAGACCGCCGGGCGACCTCGGGAAACATCATCTCCCAGCGAGACATGGAGAAGGTGTTCCGCACGGACGACTACTCGGGCATGGGCATCGCGGGGACGGCGAGCACCGGGATCGAGTTGGCCCGCCTCTACCGGGTGGAACTCGAGCACTACGAGAAGCGGGAGGGCCGCACGCTCTCGGTGGCGGGCAAGGCCAACCGGCTCGCCACGATGATCCGCGGCAACCTGCCGATGGCGATGCAGGGGCTCGTGGTCGTGCCGCTCTTCGCCGCCTACGACCCCGATATCGACGGCGGCCGGATCTTCAGCTACGACGTGGGCGGTGGCCCCTACGAACAGCGGCAGCACCACGCGATCGGGTCCGGCTCGATCTTCGCGCGGGGTGCGCTGAAGAAGCTCTACCGGGAGGGCGCCTCGCCCGAGGACACCGTGCTGACGCTCATCCACGCCCTCTACGACGCGGCCGACGACGACTCGGCGACCGGTGGCCCCGATGTGATCCGCAAGATCTGGCCCGTCGTCGCGGTGATCACCGCCGACGGATACCGCCGACTCCCCGACGAGGAGGTGGGCGAGTTCGCCCGGGTCGTGATCGACTCCAGAGCGAACTTCCCCGACGGCCCCACCGCCCCGCTGCGCTAACACGAGAGGATCACCCCAGGTGTCCATGCCTTTTGGATATGTCTCGCCCGAGCAGCAGATGCGGGACAAGGCGGACTACGCGCGCAAGGGGATCGCGCGGGGCCGTAGCGTCGTCGTCCTGCAGTACAAGGACGGCATCCTGTTCGTCGCGCCCAACCCGTCCCGTGCCCTGCACAAGATCAGTGAGATCTACGACAAGATCGGTTTCGCCGCGGTAGGCCGCTACAACGAGTTCGAGGCGCTGCGTCTCGGCGGCATCCGCTATGCCGACATCAACGGCTACACCTACGCCCGTGACGACGTCACCGCCCGTGGCCTGGCCAACCTCTACGCGCAGAACCTCGGACAGATCTTCACCGAGTCACTGAAGCCGTTCGAGGTGGAGATCGTGGTTGCCGAGGTCGGCGATTCCTCCGACGAGGACCACATCTACCGGCTGACCTTCGACGGCTCGGTCTTCGACGAGGCGGGCCTGGTGGCCATGGGCGGCCAGGCCGAGGCGGTGGCCGGCCGGCTCAAGGAGCGTTACCGCGACGGTCTGTCACTGACCGAGGCGCTGGAGGCGGCACTGTTCGCGCTGACCGAGCCGGGCGGCGAGCGCTTCCCCGCGGGCCAGCTGGAGGTTGCGGTCCTCGACCGGAACCGGCCGCACCGCAAGTTCCTGCGGCTCAGCGGCCCGAGACTGGAGCGCCTGCTGGCCGACGGGGCCTCCGCGGCCGAATCCGCGGCCGAATCGGCGGCGCAGGCCACCCAGACGGCCCAGACGGAGAGTCCCCTTTCCGCGCCCGAGACGCCCGGTGCCCCGCCGACCGCGCCCGACGGCGACATCGACACCGGGGCGAGCGGCTGATCGGGTCCGACGACGACACCGGCACCGCGTCCGGCGACTGACCGCACGACGGGAGAGCGCCGCCCTGCCCGGGGCGGCGCTCTCGGTGTGTTCTGGATCACACCCTTTCCTGACAACCGAACCGGCTCACCGATGGTCACAGTCTGTGTGAAAAACGCCACCCCTCTAGCCCGGACCGGGCTCACCCTCCGCTCGGCCGGTCCCGCCACGCTGGCACTGCTCGCAGCCGTGGCACTGACGTCCGGCTGTAGCGAGACGCCGGCTCCGGCCTCCTCCCCGGGAACGACCGCCTCCGCCGCCCCCTCGACCGGCGCGCCTGACGCCGCCCCCGAGTCCGCCCCCGCCTCCCGGCCCGCGGCCACCCCCGAGCTCTTCGGCACCGAGTTTCAGGCCGCTCCCGAGCACGACTGGAGCAAGGGCAGCCCGCCCCCCTTCGAGGGTGTCCTGCGCGGCTGGCTCACCGGCGTGGACGACAACGGCGTGGCCGAGTACCGGCCGATCCGTTTCGCCCAGAGCGGTGGCGAGGACGGCCACTTCGACGGTCCCGAGGAGGGCGACGTGACCCGCTACCTGGCGCCCATCGCCGAGGACGTGCTGTTCCTCGCGGACAGCGGCTGCGACGGCTCGTCACAGACCTATGACAAGGCCACCAACCTCGGCACCGAGAAATGCGGCCGCCAGACGCTGATCGACAACGTCAAGGAGGCGGCATCCCTGGCCGGGGTGGAGGGTCTCTACCGGCCGGCCCTGATCACCACGGAGAACGGCAGAATCACCAAGGTTGTCGAGATCTTCTGGCAGGGCGGCGGCTGATCCGGCCCATCGGGCCCGACGCCCTCGCATCGCTCGCATCCGGCGATGCCCCGGGTGCGAGCCGCGTCCGCGCTTAGCCGCTCGCAGCCCGGGGCATAAGCCGTACGACCGAAAACCCCATGATCCCTCCCACGAGAGGGGTTCGGCGAATAGTGTGAGGCAATGGATCGTCGCATCTTCGGGCTTGAGAACGAGTACGGCGTCACCTGCACATTCAGGGGGCAGCGGCGGCTGTCACCCGATGAGGTAGCGCGTTATCTATTCCGCCGTGTCGTCTCCTGGGGCCGATCGAGCAACGTCTTCCTCCGCAATGGGGCGCGCCTGTATCTCGACGTGGGCAGCCACCCCGAGTACGCCACCCCCGAGTGTGACAACGTCGTGGAGCTCGTCACCCACGACAAGGCGGGCGAGCGCATCCTGGAGGGCCTTCTCGTCGACGCCGAGAAGCGTCTTCGCGAGGAGGGCATCGCCGGCGACATCTACCTGTTCAAGAACAACACCGACTCCGCGGGCAACTCATACGGCTGCCACGAGAACTACCTGGTGGGCCGGCACGGCGAGTTCGGCCGACTGGCCGACGTGCTGATCCCGTTCCTGGTCACCCGGCAGATCATCTGCGGGGCCGGCAAGGTGCTGCAGACCCCGCGTGGAGCGGTCTACTGCGTCTCCCAGCGGGCCGAGCACATCTGGGAGGGCGTATCCAGCGCCACCACCAGGTCACGCCCGATCATCAACACCCGTGACGAGCCGCACGCGGACGCCGAGCGGTTCCGCCGCCTGCACGTCATCGTCGGCGACTCCAACATGAGCGAGACGACCATGCTGCTCAAGGTCGGCGCCACCGACCTGGTGCTGCGCATGATCGAGGCGGGCACCGTGATGCGTGACCTGTCCCTGGAGAATCCGATCAGGGCCATCCGAGAGGTCTCCCATGACATGACCGGGCGGCGGCGGGTGCGGCTGGCCAACGGCAGGGAGGCGTCCTCGCTGGAGATCCAGGAGGAATACCTCTCCAAGGCCCGTGAGTTCGTCGAGCGTCGTGGCGGCGACGAGATCAGCCACCGGGTGCTGGAACTGTGGGAGCGCACGCTCAACGCGGTCGAGACCGGCAACCTCGACAAGGTCGCCCGCGAGATCGACTGGGTGACCAAGTACCAGCTGATCGAGCGCTACCGCAGGAAGTACGACCTGCCGCTGTCGAGCCCCCGGGTCGCCCAGCTCGACCTGGCCTACCACGACGTGCACCGCCGCCGTGGCCTGTTCTACCTGCTACAGAAGCGCGGTGCGGTGGAGCGGGTGGCCTCCGACCTGAAGATCTTCGAGGCCAAGTCGGTGCCGCCGCAGACCACCCGTGCCCGGCTGCGCGGGGAGTTCATCCGCAAGGCGCAGGAGAAGCGCCGTGACTTCACGGTCGACTGGGTGCACTTGAAGCTCAACGACCAGGCACAGCGCACGGTGCTGTGCAAGGATCCGTTCCGCAGCGTCGACGAGAGGGTGGACAAGCTCATCGCCGGAATGTGATGGTCACGCTTCGGCAAGCTCCTTCCATGCTTACCTCCTCTGTATGCCGGTACGGGTAGTGTGGCGCGAACCTGACGTCTGCTTGAGGGATACCTATGCGCCGCCGCAGCATGGCCGTACTGGCCGCAGTGCCTCTGATGTTCGCCGCAGCATGCGGCTCCGGAGGGGACGTGGCCACTGGCTCCTCCAGTCCCGCCGGCAGCGGAGTCACCGAGCTACAGGTGACAGGGGCGGTCGGCGCCAAGCCGAAGGTGGCCTTCCCGGCCAAGGTCGTCGAGACCTCCTCCTACAAGGTGCTCACCCCCGGCAGCACGGGGGAGGCCGCCAAGCTCGGCACCAACGTGGTGGCCAACTTCACGGTCTTCGCCTGGGACGGCAAGGAGAACAAGCTCGCGGGCTCGACCTATGACGAGGGCGGGCCGCAGGTCATCACGCTCAACGAGCAGGTCCCGGAGATCCTCAGAAAGGGCTTCGCCGAGACCAAGGGCGGCGGCAGGTTCATGTCCGTCGTCGCCAAGGACGCACTGCCCAAGGAGCAGCAGGCGCAGGCCCCCGCGGGCCAGTCGCAGGTCTTCGTGGTCGACGTGATCGGCGTCCCCGAGGGGAACGCGGCCAAGGGCACCGCGACCGACCCCGGCCTCGCCGGCGTCAAGGTGGAGAACCCGGGCGGCGAGGCCGCACCGAAGTTCACCACCAAGACCAAGGAGAAGGCGCCCAAGGAACTCGTCGCCAAGACCGTGATCAAGGGCGCGGGGCCCGAGGTCAAGACCGGTCAGTCGATCCTGGTCCAGTACGCCGGGAAGGTCTGGGGTTCGGACGTCGAGTTCGACAGCAGCTGGTCCCGCGGCGGCCAGCCGATCATGTTCCAGATCGGCACCGGCAAGGTCATCAAGGGCTGGGACCAGGGTCTGGTCGGCGTACCCGTGGGCAGCCGGGTGCTGCTGAGCATCCCGCCGGACCTCGGTTACGGCAAGGCGGGTTCCGGCGACAAGATCAAGGGAACCGACACCCTGGTCTTCCTGGTCGACGTGCTGGCCGCCTACTGACGCTCCGCCGCCGGGGCGACGCAACGGCGAGAAAGAACACCTGCGCCGGCTGGAGAAGAAGGCGGCCCACCAAGCTACCAGGCACCGAGTCTGCCCGAACAGCAGAACCGGTAGCTCCCATTAGGACGTGGAGACCTCGGGGTTACCCGGTCTGCGAAGCGTCAACCCCCGCGCGCCGCTTAACCGCGACGCGACGGGAGAGTCTCCGGCCTTCGGGCCGGGGAGGAGTTCAAGACAGCAGCGAGGCCGTGTGGCGTCCGGCGGCGGCCGAGGCCAGGAAGTAGGCCAGGTCCTCGTCCAGGCCGCGGCCCATCGTCGACAGCCTGACCGGAGACTCCCGCAACGCCGCGTACAGCCCGTCCACCGGCACCTCGACCAGTTCGTGCCGCGCGGCGAGCGGGCGCGACTGCTCGGTCACCCGCCTGCCGAAGTCGCCGGGCAGCACGGGCACGGCGATCTGGGCGGGAGCCAGCGCCACCCGGCCGTAGGCGGTCAGCGAGTGGTGTGAGACCCCGATGTGGCGCTCGCGCAGGTCGCCTTCGCTGACCCGCAGCGCCGCGACCGGGCGGCCCCCGAGGACGGCGGCGGCGTTGACCGCCTCGCCGGCCGAGACGCCGGAGAAGCCCCAGCGGGTGCCGCTGCCCAGGTTGCCCGGCCCCTGGGTGACGATCGCGACGTCGGCCCCCAGGACGTGCCGGGCCGCCAGCAGGCCCGTGTGCGGCGTCACCGCCTCCACGTCGCCGCCGAAGGCCTGGCCCACCGTGACGACCCCGCACAGCCAGCCGGCCTCCCGCAGCCGCGCGCACGACATGGAGAACCAGGCGGGCAGCGCGCCCCCGTCGAGCATCACGTAGGCGACCCTGACGGGCCGGCGCCCGCCGTTGGATCCCCGCTCGTCGCCGGTCTCCCCGGTAGGCGGGGGATTCGAGCCGTACAGGCCGCAGAGAATCGCCGGCAGGGCCGAGTGCAGGTCGGCGACGATCACCGGCATGCCGTCCACGGAGTCGGCGTCGCGCAGCAGGTCGTGGAAGGGCGAGTCCTGCTCGTCCGCGCCGAGTACGGTGGTCTGCAATGGGGTGTAGCGTGCCTTCACCAGGTGTCCGGGACCTTGAGGATCTTGTGGCAATCGGTCGGGAACAGCCACCACCATGGCGTAACCTCCCGTACCGAGACCCATCGCGAGCGCGGTCGTGTTAAGCAGTACCCCATCACCGGGCTCCGGGCGCCCCACCAGGGCCGGGTAGGCGAGCGCGCGCGCCTCACCGTCCTCGGTGGTCACGTCGAGTTCCACCGCCCCCGGCCATTCGCGCCGGATCCGTACGACCTCGCCCCTGCGCCATCTGATCACGGGGGAAGGGTAGCGTCACTTGAACAGGGAGGAGGCCGGATGTCGCGCCGGAAGACCGAGCGGCTGCTCAATCTTGTGATCTGCCTGCTGGCCACGCGGCGGCCGCTCAGTGCCGAGCACATCCGCCAGGCGGTGCCGGGCTACGACGCCGACAACGACGAGGCCTTCCAGCGGATGTTCGAGCGGGACAAGAACGAACTGCGCGAGATCGGCATCCCGATCGAGGTCCACAAGGACCCCTGGGAGGAGGATCCCGGCTACCGGATCGTCCGCCAGGCCTACGAGCTGCCGGAGATCACCCTGGAGCCGGACGAGGCCGCGGTGGTGGGTCTGGCGGCCCAGGTGTGGCAGCGGGCCAGCCTGGCCGAGGCGGCCAGCGGCGCGCTGCTGAAGCTGCGCGCCGGAGGCGTGGAGACCGACGAGGCGTACGGGGTGCTCGGCGGGGCACTGGAGTTGCGCGTCGACACCCAGGATCCGTCCTTCCCCGCGCTCTGGGAGGCCGTGCGCGACCGGCGGGCGGTCCGCTTCGCCTACCGGGCGGCGGCCAGCCAGAACGTACTGACCCGCACCGTGGAGCCGTGGGGCGTGGTCAGCCGCCGCGGCCGCTGGTACATGGTCGGTCACGACCGCGACCGGGACGCGCCGAGGGTCTTCCGGCTCAGCCGGATCGGCGGGGCGGTCACCACCGTCGGCCGCCCGGGCTCCGTGACGGTGCCCGAGGGCGTCGACATCAAGTCCATGGTCGTCTACAGCGACGCCGCGGTCCGGGAGCGTACCGCCCTGGTCCGGGTCAGGCAGGACACCTGCCAGGGGCTGCGCCAGGTGGCGAAGGCGGTGCGGTCCGCCGGCGACGGATGGGACGAGCTGGAGGTCGAGTTCACCGACCCCGGCCGGCTGGCCGGGTGGATCGTGGGCTTCGCCGCCGACGCCGAGGTGGTCGGCCCGCCGGACGCCCGCGACGCGGTGATCTGCCGCCTGAAGGGAGCACTCGCGTGAGTACCGCCGATCGCCTGCCCAGGTTGCTGGCGCTGGTGCCCTATCTGATGTCGCACCCCGGGGCACAGGTGCCCGAGGTCGCGAAGATCTTCGGCCTGACCGAGAAGCAGCTCATCGACGACCTGCAGCTGGTGTGGATGTGCGGGCTGCCCGGTCACACCCCCGGCGACCTGATCGACGTGTCGTGGGACGGCGGGGAGATCGTCATCGACAACGCCGACACCATCGCCCGCCCGCTGCGGCTGGGGGTGGACGAGGCCAGCGCCCTGCTGGTCGCGCTGCGCCTGCTCGCGGAGATGCCGGAGTTCGGGGAGCGCGACGCGCTGACCCGGGTCATCGCCAAGTTCGAGCAGGCCTCGGGCGAGGGCGCGGCGGCGGTCAGCAGCCAGGTCGCGGTGGAGGTCGACGCCGCACCCGACGCGCTGCCCGTCGTCAACGAGGCGCTGCGGCGCCGTAGACGGCTGTCGCTGCGCTACTACGTGCCGGGGCGCGACGAGGTCACCCCGCGCGAGGTCGACCCGATGCGCCTGGTCGTCGTGGACGGCCGCCCCTACCTGTCGGGCTGGTGCTACCGGGCCGAGGCGGTCCGGCTGTTCCGGCTGGACCGGATGCTCTCCGTCGATGTGCTCGACGTGCCCGCCGACCCGCCCGCCGACGCCGTGCCGGACGAGGTGACGCCCGGGGTGTTCCGGCCCTCGCCGACCGACGAGCTGGTGGAGCTGGAGCTGACCGCCGCGGGCCGCTGGGTCTCCGAGTACTACCCGTGCGAGCAGGTCACCGAGCTCGGCGAGGGCCGCGTGCGGGTGACGTTGCGCGCCAGGGACCAGGGCTGGGTGGTACGTCTGGCGCTGCGCCTGGGAGACACCGGCAGGGTGATCTCGCCCGCCTCGCTGGACGCGAGCGTGCGCGCCGCCGCGACGGCCGCGCTGAATCGTTACGAGTCGATCTCCTGACGCGCGGAGCTAGGATCTCCCGGTATGAGCTGGATCATCGCCGCGCTCTCGCCGGCTCTCGCGGGGCTGGCGGTCCTCGGTTTCCTGGCCGTTCGCGTGCTGCGCGCGGCCACCGAGCTCGGCCGCGAGATCGACCGCGCGCACGGGAGGCTGGAGCCCGTCCGGGTGCTGTTCGGTGAGAGAGCGGGGACGATACGCGTTCCGCGGGGATGAGTCTGTCCTCGGGGCAGCGTACGATCGGAGCAGAGACCGCACGTCGTTCGGCGTAAGGATGTGTAATGCCAAACCTCGGACCCACTGAGCTGATCATCATCGGCTTGATCCTGGTGCTGCTTTTCGGTGCCAAGAAGTTGCCGGAAGCCGCCCGCGGGCTCGGCCGGTCGCTGCGCATCTTCAAGTCGGAGACCGCCAAGCTCCGCGATGACGACGAGGCAGCCGGCACGACCACCACGGTCGTCCAGGCCCATGCCCAGCCCGCCACCCCGGCTCCGCAGCCGATCCCGCCGGCGACTTCGGCCCCGGCCTCGGCGCTGAGCGCCGAGGAGCAGGCCCGCCAGCTTGAGGAGCAGGCCGCCAGGCTGCGAGCTCAGGCCGGAGCGCCCAAGACGCAGTGATCGGCGGTAGCCTGAAGATCTACCCTGATCAACCGACTCGTCACCCCAGGATTCGTGAATGGCGCTGCTGAAGTGGCCTAAACCGGGCCGGAATGGGGCGACACCGCCCGTTGACTCCGTTGACTCCGTTGACTCGGGCGACGGCCGGATGCCGCTCATGGAGCACCTGCGCGAGTTGCGCAACCGGCTGGTCATCGCCATGCTCGGCCTGGTCGCGGGCATGGTGGTCGGTTTCATATTCTTTGGCCCGATCTGGCAGTTCGTGTCCGCCCCTTACTGCGGGCTTCCCCAGGCGCAGGAGTTGCGGCCTGGACAGTGCACGATGCTGATCCTCGGCGTCTTCGACTCCTTCTTCGTGAACCTCAAGGTCGCGGCGATGTTCGGCCTCGTCGTCTCCTCGCCGATCTGGCTCTGGCAGATCTGGGGTTTCGTCACCCCGGGCCTGTATCGCAATGAGAAGCGCTACTCGATCCTGTTCGTCGTGCTGGCCGTCCCGCTGTTCCTCGCGGGCGCGGCTCTGGCCTACTTCGTGATGGACACGGGGCTGTCGATCCTGCTTGGGTTCGCCCCGCCGGGGACGCTGACCGGCATCACGATCGACGAGTACCTCAGCTACGCGCTGATCATGCTCATCGTGTTCGGCATCTCCTTCGAGCTGCCGCTGCTCATGGTGTTCCTGAACGTCATCGGGGTGTTGCCGCGCGCGCTGGTGGCCAAGCACCGCCGCATGGTCATCTTCATCATGTTCGTCTTCGGCGCGGTCGCCACCCCGGGCGGCGACCCGTTCACGATGATCGCGCTCGCCCTGCCGATGGTGGCGCTGTTCGCCCTGGCCGAGGGATTCATGTACCTGCGGGAGAAGCGGCAGCCGAAGGGTGATGACTTCTCCCACCTCTCCGACGACGAGGCATCCTCGCTCGACGACGACGCCTCGGCCCTGGGCGATGTGGCTCCCGTCGATGATCCGGCTCCTATCGATTCGAAAACGACCGACACCGATCCCGGCAAATAGGGGATAAGTTCCGGTCTGTGCCCGCAGAGATCGCAGTCCTCGTCAATCCCGCCGCTCGTGGCGGCCGCTCGCGGGGACTGCTCTCCCCGGTGCTCGACCGGCTGCGGCAGGGCGGTCGCGAGGTCTCGGTGATCCTCGGAGACTCCGCCGCCGACGCCCTGGACCGAGCCTGCACGGCCGTCGCCGAGGAGCCCGAGGCGCTGGTGGCCTTCGGCGGTGACGGCCTGGTCCACCTGGCACTCCAGGCGGTCGCGGGCAGTGGTGTGCCGCTGGGCGTCATCCCGGTGGGCACCGGCAACGACATCGCGAGCGCGCTCGGCATCCCGCTGAAGGCGCCCCTGGCCGCCGCCGACATCGTGCTGCGCGGGCGGGTGCGCACCGTCGACGCCGCCAAGGTGGGTGAGGACGAGTGGTTCGCCGGGGTGGTGGCCTGCGGCTTCGACTCCCGTGTCAACGAGCGGGCCAACCGGATGACCTGGCCGCCCGGCATGGCCAAATACCTGCTCGCCCTCGTCGGGGAACTGCGCTCCTTCCGCCCCATCCCCTTCCGGATCGACCTGGACGGCGAGATCGTCGAGCGGGAGGCCATGTTGGTCGCGGTCGGCAACACCCGTTCGTACGGCGCGGGCATGCGGGTGTGCCCCGATGCCGTGCCCGACGACGGCCTGCTGGACGTGACGATCCTCGGTGCCGTCCCCAGGGGGGAGTTCCTGCGCACCTTTCCCCGCGTCTACCGGGGCACCCACGGGAGCCACCCCGCCGTCACCATGCGCCGCGCCCGCCGTGTGCGGGTGGAGGCTCCCGGAGTGATCGTCTACGCCGACGGCGAGCGGGTCGGTCCCACCCCGCTGACCTGCGAGATCGTTCCCGGGGCGCTGACGGTCCTCGTTTAGGCCCGCTCGGGCGCTCCGCGGGGAGGGACCGCCGCCCTCGGACCGCCCACGCGATCGGCCAGAGCGCCGGGTAAAAGGGGGGACAGACCGGAATCCCGATATCGGTAGGCTGGGAGGCATGACGACCCCAGCGGAACGATACGCTGCTTTCCGTCAGAGCCAGGCTGAGAGCGGGCCGGCGCTGACCTCGTTCCGCGGCCTGTACGACTTCGAACTGGATGACTTCCAGCTCGACGCCTGCCGGGCGCTGGAGGCGGGCGACGGGGTCCTCGTGGCGGCCCCCACCGGCTCGGGAAAGACGGTCGTGGGCGAGTTCGCCGTGCACCTGGCCCTGGCGGAGGGCCGCAAGTGCTTCTACACCACCCCGATCAAGGCGCTGTCCAACCAGAAGTACAACGATCTGGTCAGGCGGTACGGTGCGACCAAGGTAGGGCTGCTGACCGGCGACAACAGCGTCAACGGCGAGGCTCCCATCGTCGTCATGACGACCGAGGTGCTGCGCAACATGCTCTACGCCGGATCCGGCACCCTGGCGGGGCTCGGCTTCGTCGTCATGGACGAGGTCCACTACCTCGCCGACCGGTTCCGCGGCGCGGTCTGGGAAGAGGTGATCATCCACCTGCCGGAGTCGGTGCGGCTGGTCGCCCTGTCGGCCACGGTGAGCAACGCCGAGGAGTTCGGCGAGTGGATGGGGGAGGTCCGCGGCGACACCAGTGTCATCGTCGACGAGCACCGTCCGGTCCCGCTCTGGCAGCACATGCTCGTCGGCAACCGCATCTACGACCTGTTCGTCACCGGCGACGGGGACCGCCGCCCCCAGATCAACCCCAACCTGCTGCGCATCGCCAAGGACGAGGAGCGCCAGGCGTACGGCAGGGGCCGCCGAGGCTACTCGCGGCCCCGTAGGAGCGGTCCGCCGGACCGGGCCGCGGCCATCGAGCGCCTGGACACCGACGCCCTGCTGCCCGCGATCACGTTCATCTTCTCCAGGGCCGGCTGTGACGCCGCCGTCATGCAGTGCCTGCACGACGGCATCCGGCTCACCACCGACGCCGAGCGCCACGAGATCCGCCAGATCGTCGACGAGCGCACCGCGCACCTGCCCGACGAGGACCTGGCCGTGCTCGGCTACCTCGAGTGGCGTGACGCCCTGGAGCGGGGTCTGGCCTCCCACCACGCGGGCATGCTCCCGGCCTTCAAGGAGGTCGTCGAGGAGCTGTTCACCCGCGGTCTGGTCAAGGCCGTGTTCGCCACCGAGACCCTCGCGCTGGGCATCAACATGCCCGCCCGCTCCGTGGTGATCGAGAAGCTCGACAAGTGGAACGGCGAGACCCACGCCGACCTCACACCCGGCGAGTACACCCAGCTCACCGGGCGGGCCGGGCGCCGCGGCATCGACGTGGAGGGGCACGCGGTAGTCCAGTGGCAGCCGGGCACCGACCCCCTCCAGGTCGCCGGCCTGGCCAGCACCCGCACCTACCCGCTGCGTTCCAGCTTCCGCCCCTCGTACAACATGGCGGTCAACCTGGTCGGCCAGGTGGGCAGGGAGCGGGCCAGGACGCTCCTGGAGTCCTCGTTCGCGCAGTTCCAGGCCGACCGGGCCGTGGTGGGCATCGCCAAGCAGGTGCGCCGAGCCGAGGAGGCCCTGGAAGGCTACCGCCAGGCGATGACCTGCCACCTGGGCGACTTCGAGGAGTACGCCGCGATGCGCAGGGCCCTGTCCGACAGGGAGGCCGAGCTGTCGCGCCAGCGCGGCGCGGCCCGCAGGACGCAGGCGCTGCGCTCGCTGGAGGCGCTCAAGCCCGGTGACATCATCCGGGTTCCGGGCGGGCGCCGCGCCGGCCTGGCCGTCGTTCTCGACCCCGGCCTCAACTCCCGGGGGGAGGGGCCGTCCCCGCTGGTGCTGACCATCGGCAAGCAGGTCAAGAAGCTGTCGCCGGCCGACTTTCCCGTCCCGGTCGAACCGGTCGAGCACCTGCGCATCCCGAAGAACTTCAACGCCCGCTCGCCGAAGGAGCGGGCCAACCTGGTCTCCTCCGTGCACGCCAAGATCGGCGACCGGGACTTCGGCAAGCCCGTCAGGGCACGCGACCACGCCGCGGAGGACGAGGAGATCATCCGCCTGCGCCGGGAGATCCGCCGGCACCCCTGCCACGGGTGCGACGAGCGCGAGGACCACGCCCGCTGGGCCGAGCGCTACCACAAGCTGCTCCGCGAGACCGAGGGCCTGCGCCGCCGGGTCGAGGGCCGCTCCCACGTCATCGCCCGCACCTTCGACAAGGTCTGCGGGGTGCTCGACCAGCTCGGCTACCTCGACGGTGAGAGCGTCACCGCCGAGGGCCGCCGCCTGGCCCAGCTCTACACCGAACTGGACCTGCTGACCGCCGAGTGCCTGCGCGCCGGGCTCTGGAACGACCTGGACCCGGCCGAACTGGCCGCGTGCGTCTCCTCACTGGTCTTCGAGTCCAGGCAGGCCGACGATGCCCGCCAGCCCAGGATCCCCGCGGGCGGCGCGCAGAAGACGCTGGCCGACATGGTCCGTCTCTGGGGCGAGCTGGAATCGATCGAGAGCGACCACGGCCTGTCGTTCATCAGGGAACCCGACTTCGGCTTCGCCTGGGCGGCCTTCCGCTGGGCCAAGGGCCACACCCTGGACTCCGTGCTCCGCGACGGCGCCGGCGGCGCGGAACTGGCCGCGGGAGACTTCGTACGCTGGATCAAGCAGCTGCTCGACCTTCTCGGCCAGATCTCCAATGCCGCCCCCGGGGGGAGCAAGGTCAAGCAGAGCGCGGGCAAGGCGATGGACGCCCTACGCCGCGGTGTGGTGGCCTACTCGTCCCTGACCTGAGCCCGTCGGCGGCACGGCTCTGGTCTGAGCCGTGCCGCGGCGGGGCGGACCTCGCGGGTGGCGTGGTGTCAGGCCAGGCCGAAGCGGACCTCGCGGGTGGTCGGGTCGGCGCGCGTCAGCCGCACGCGCACGACCTTGCCCAGCCCAAGCCCCTCGCCGTCGCAGCGGGCCGTCACCGCCGGATCGGTGAGCTGCACCTGGCCCCACGGCTGACCCTCGGTCACGTCGATCACCACCGCGTCGAACGTCTGGCCCACCCGCTCGCGGAGCACGAAGGCCTCCACCAGGTCCACGCACGCCCGCTCGACGCCGTTCACGCGCCGCCCGGTGGTGCGCATGATCTCCGGCAGCTCGCCCATGGCCTCCTGGACGTCCTGCGGCACCGGCTCGCCCGCCGCG
This sequence comes from Streptosporangium sp. NBC_01755, assembly GCF_035917995.1. Taxonomy (NCBI): domain Bacteria; kingdom Bacillati; phylum Actinomycetota; class Actinomycetes; order Streptosporangiales; family Streptosporangiaceae; genus Streptosporangium; species Streptosporangium sp. NBC_01755. The sequence continues at coordinate 7,037,738 of NZ_CP109131.1, forward strand.
ATGGCCAGGCAGATCTCCGTGGCGTAGCGGTCGATGAGCCGGCGCAGCGGCGCGGTCACATGCGCGTACGGTGCGCCCACCGCGGCGTGCGCCGCCTGCGAGGGGGGCTCGCCGTTGAAGGCCACGTAGCCGGCGCCGCGCAGCAGCACCGTCGACTCCTGCAGGAACGCGGCCTGCTCGGGAATCTTCGGGTCGAGGGCGTGCACGACGTCGCCGTACCCCGCACCCTCCGGCCAGGGCACGCCGAGTGCCGCGGCCACCCTGCGGACCTGGGCGACTCTCTCGGCGGGGGCGGGCGGCAGCACCCGCAGCAGGCCGATCTCCGCGTCCAGCATCATCGAGGCGGCGGCCATGCCCGTCAGCAGCGAGATCTGCGCGTTCCACGCCTCGGCCTCCAGCGGGGCGCGCAACTCCAGCCGGTAGCCGTCCCCGTCCGGAACGACCTCCTGGTCGGGGGTGGGCAGCGTGACGCCGCCTCTGGCCCGCTCCAGGGCGAGCCTGAGCCGGCCGATCTCGGCCAGCAGCCGCAGCGTGCCGTCGGCGGTGCCGGTGTCGATCGCGGCCTGCACGTAGTCGTAGTCGAGCCTCTCGCGGCTGCGTACCAGCGCCCTGGTCACGTCCGCGCCCACGATCCGGCCCTCCGCGTCGAGGTCGACGCACCACAGCGCGGCGGGCCGGGTCACGCCCGGCAGCAGGCTGGCGGCGGCCTCCGACAGCAGGGGCGGGTGCAGCGGCACGCGCCCGTCGGGCATGTAGATCGTCTCGCCCCGGGTGCGGGCCTCGGTGTCGATCGCCCCGCCGGGCCTGACGAACGCCCCGACGTCGGCGATGGCGTACCAGACGCGGTAGCCGCCGGGCTGCTCCTCCAGGTGCACGGCCTGGTCGAGGTCCATCGCCCCCGGAGGGTCGATGGTGATCAGTGGCAGGTCGGTCCGGTCCAGCCGGGGCAGGGTGGGCACCTCGGCGACCCACTCGGCCTCGTCGACCACCGCTCGGGGAAACCCCTCGGGCAACTTCATCTCACGGCGGATCCGTTCGAAACCGTCGTCGAGCCGCGGATGGGACTCTCCGGGCACCCGGATGCTCTTGTGAGGCACAGGGAGCAACCTACCGGCTTGCGGCGGGGCCGCCCCACCGACTAGGGCGAAATGGGCAGACCGGACATTCCATGGGATGGGTCAGAGCGCGGAGGTCAGCCGTTCCAGCGGCCCGCCCAGGCCGTAGCGCTCGCTCAGCGCGGCCAGGGCCTCCGGGTCGCGGGGCTTGGCGGGGAGCGTGAGGTCGGTCTCGGGCAGGGGCACGTCGCGGGCGACCCAGACCACCTCGGGGGCCACCCGCAGGTAGTCGCGGGCGGCCGACAGCCTGGCGCGCTGCCCCGAGGTCAGGTCGCCGTCCCCGTCGAAGGCCCGCAGCAGCGCCTCCAGGGAACCGAATCGGGTGATCAGAGCCGCCGCGGTCTTGTCGCCCACCCCCGGCACGCCCGGCAGGCCGTCACTCGGGTCGCCGCGCAGGGTGGCGAAGTCGGCGTAGCAGCGGCCGGGGATGCGGTACTTCTCGGCGACGACGGTCTCGTCGACCAGCTGGAGGTTCTTGACCCCTCTGGCGGTGTAGAGAACGCGGACCGGCCGGGAGTCGTCGACCAGCTGGAACAGGTCGCGATCGCCGGTGACGACGTCGACCTGGCCGCCGGCCCGTGCGGTGAGCGTGCCCATCACGTCGTCGGCCTCGTAGCCGGGCACGCCGATGCGGGCGATGCCCACCGCGTCGAGCACCCGCTCGATCACCGGCACCTGCGGGGCGAGCGTGTCCGGGGTCTCCTCGGCGCCGCCCTCGGCGACCCTGTGGGTCTTGTACGTGGGGATGGCCGCCACCCGGAAGGCAGGGCGCCAGTCGGCGTCCATACAGGCCACGAGCTCGCGGGGAGAGTGCCTGCGGACCAACATGGCGATCATGTCGATGACGCCGCGCACCGCGTTGACGGGCATACCGTCGGGCGAGGTCATCGACTCGGGAATCCCGTAGAAGGCGCGGTAGTACAGCGACGGAGTGTCAAGAAGCATCAGGCCGGGCATGGCGACCATTTAACCAATCAGCCGAGCACTCCGATGGCCAGAACGCAGGTGTCGTCCTCGGGATTGGGGCCGCCGATCACCTCGATGAGCTGGTCGAGTCCGTCGTTCGGATCTCCCCTCAGCAGGGCCGCGGCCTCCATGGTCAGCGCCAGGCCCTCGTCGATGTCGCGGGTGCGCCGCTCCACCAGCCCGTCGGTGAACAGCAGCAGCAGGTCGCCCTCCCGCAGCTCGACCCCGGCCAGCTCGTACGGCTCGTCGGGGGTGGCGCCCAGCAGCACCCCGGCAGGCGGGTCGAGCTGGGTGGCGGTCCCGTCGCGGACCAGGATCGGCGCCGGGTGCCCGGCCTGCCCCCAGGTGAACATCCTGGTGGCCGGGTCGAGGTGGCCGACGATCATGGTCGCCGTCGTCTCCGGCATCCGGTGCAGCACGAAGTCGTTGAGCCAGGCCAGCAGCCGGTCGGGGGAGTGGCCGGTCATCGCGAGGCCGATCAGGGCGTGCCGCAGCTGTGCCATCTGGGAGATCGCGGACATCCCGTGCCCGGAGACGTCGCCGATGGCCAGCAGCACCCTGTCGTCGGGCAGGGGAACGGCGTCGTACCAGTCGCCGCCGAGGCTGGGCTTGACACCCGCCGCCACATAGCGGACCGCGATGCGAGCGTGAGGCAGGTCGATGGTCTCTCCCAGGCCGGGCATTATCGCCTCGCGCAGCGCGAGGCTCATGTGGTGTTCCTCCGCGGCCTGCTCGCGGACCCGCAGCAGCTTGCTCCGCGACTCGGACATGATGCGCTCGGCACGACGTCGACAGGTGATGTCCTGGACGACGCCGTGCACGGCGGCATGGCCGCCGGTCACGACGGGGTCGAGCACGGCGCGCAGGTGGCGGAGCTCGCCGTGGCGGCGGATGCGGAACTCGACCTCCCCGGACTCGGCCCGGTGCATGACGGACCACAGGCGCAGGTCGAGGTCGGGCCGGTCGGTCGCCTCGACGTGGCCGGCCAGATCGCGCAGGTGAATCGGGCCGTCGCCGGGATCACGGCCGAATATGGTGTACACCTGATCGGACCAGGTGGACTCTCCGGTCTGAAGATTCCACTCGGTCCAGCCCATATCGCCCAGGCGTTCCGCGTGCGCCAGGCGGGTGTTGAGGAGTTGTCGCTCCACGGCCATGTGCTCGCCCGGCTCGTCTCGCAATCGCTGCGCCATCTCAGCGGTGGCCGACGGGGCCGAAGCGGTCACCTGGTCGTTTCGTGGGTGGAGGGGGGGCTGGTGGCCGCCCACTACGCCGACCATGTAGCTCGCTCTCGAAATGTATGGCTGTGTGGACATTTTGCCAACAAATTGTGATCGTACTTCAACAGATTGTAGTGGCAGGGTCGCCGCGGTGCCTTCCTTTCCCTGACTTTCGGTCCCGGGGCCGCTCCCGGATGCGTCGCCGCTCCGGCCGGGATTAGATTGGGCGGCGTGACGACGGAGCCATCTGATCTCTATCCCGTGACCCGCCTGGCGGCCGCCCGCGAGGTGGCCGCCACCGCCGGGCTCGACGCGCTGCTGCTCACGCCAGGTCCCGACCTGCGTTACGTGACCGGTTACGAGGCGCTGCCGCTGGAGCGGCTCACCTGCCTGGTGCTCCCGGTCGTGGGGGAGGCGTTCCTGATGGTGCCCCGTCTGGAGCTGCCCGCCGCCGAGCGCTCTCCGGCGTCCCGGCTCGGCGTCGAGTTCGTCCCCTGGGACGAGACCGACGACCCGTACGCGGTCGTCGGCAGGCGCCTGGGCGAGGTCGGGAAGGTGGGCCTCGCCGACCGGATGTGGGCGATGCAGTCGCTGCGCCTGCGCGAGGCGATCCCCGGAGCCGAGCAGGTGCTCGCCGGGACGGTCCTGCGCGGGCTGCGGATGCGCAAGAGCCCGGCCGAGGTGGCGGCGCTGCGCGCGGCGGGCGCCGCGATCGACGCCGTCCACGCCCAGGTGCCCGGCTTCCTGCGGGCCGGCAGGACCGAGCGGGAGGTCGGCAGGGACATCGCCGAGGCGATCATCGCGGCCGGCCACTCCACCGTCGACTTCGTCATCGTCGGCTCCGGCCCCAACGGCGCCAGCCCGCACCACGAGTTGTCGGACCGGATCGTCTCCGAGCGCGAGCCGATCGTGGTCGACATCGGGGGCCAGATGCCCGACGGCTACTGCTCGGACTCCACCCGCGTCTACGCCATCGGCGAGCCTCCGGCGGGCTTCCTGAAGTACTACGAGGTGCTCAGGCGCGCCCAGCAGGCCGCCTGTGACGCCGTGCGCCCCGGGGTGCCGTGCGAGGAGATCGACGCCGCCGCGCGAGACGTGATCACGGCCGAGGGTTACGGCGACTACTTCATCCACCGCACCGGCCACGGCATCGGTCTGGAGACCCACGAGGAGCCCTACATCGTCGCGGGCAACTCCGAGCCGCTGGCGCCCGGGTTCGCCTTCTCCGTCGAGCCGGGCATCTACCTGCCGGGGGCCCACGGCGCCCGCATCGAGGACATCCTCATCTGCACGGAGGAGGGCGGCGAGCGGGTCAACCACCGCACTCGCGAGCTCGTGGTCGTCTGACGCCCGCCACGACCGGCCCCTGTACGGCCCCTGTACGGCCCCTGCCACGACCGGCCCCTGTACGGCCGTGCCGTGGCGATCACCCCCGGCGCGAACCCGCGGTCGTCCGGCGGGTGCCAGAATCGGGGTGGCCGGCGATCCCGGCCGCCCCCTTCGTCGTCCGCGCCAGGACCTGGAGCACGCGGATGCGGTCCCCTCCCATGAGCCCGAGGGTGGGGTCTTTCACGTTGGAAGGAGTCAGATGACCGTTGAGCGCGTTCTGCCGACCGGCGATGCCCATGACCTGCTGGACCTGGTCCGCGATCTGATCGGCAAGGAGGTCGCCCCCCGTGCCGCGACCGACGAGTCCGCCGCGCGCTTTCCCCGGGAGGTGTTCACCACCCTGGGCCACGCGGGACTGCTCGGCCTGCCCTACCCGGAGGAGCACGGCGGGGCGGCGCAGCCGTACGAGGTCTACCTGCAGGTGATCGAGGAGCTCGCGGCCGGCTGGCTGGCGGTCGGGCTCGGCCTGTCGGTGCACACCCTGTCGTGTTTCCCGGTGGCCGCCTACGGCACCGCCGAGCAGCGCGCCGCGCTGCTTCCCCGGATGCTGGGTGGTGAGTGGCTGGGCGCCTACTGCCTGTCGGAGCCGCAGTCGGGGTCCGACGCCGCCGCGCTGGTGACCCGGGCGGTCCCCGGTGAGGACGGTTACACGGTCGACGGGGTCAAGGCCTGGACCACCCACGGCGGCGTCGCCGACTTCTACATGCTGATGGCCCGCACCTCGGCCGACGGCGCGCGCGGCATCTCCTGCTTCCACGTGCCCGCGGAGACGGAAGGGCTGTCGTTCGGCGCGCCCGAGCGGAAGATGGGGATGAGGTCGTCACCGACCGCCCAGGTCCGCTTCGACGGGGTGCGACTGGGGCCGGAGGCACTGCTGGGCGCCGAGGGGGAGGGCTTCAGGATCGCCATGGCCGCCCTGGACGGCGGCAGGCTCGGTATCGCCGCCTGTGCCGTCGGCGTGGCGCAGGCCGCCTTCGACGCCGCCACCGCGTACGCCGCAGAGCGTCGCCAGTTCGGCTCGCGGATCATCGACTTCCAGGGCGTCGGCTTCATGCTCGCCGACATGGCCACCCAGATCGCCGCCGCCCGCGCCCTCTACCTGGACGCCGCCCGGCTGCGCGACGCGGGCCGGCCCTACGGCACGCGGGCGGCGATGGCGAAGCTCTTCGCCACCGACATGTGCATGAAGGTCACCACCGACGCGGTCCAGATCCTCGGCGGCTACGGCTACGTGGAGGACTTCCCGGTCGAGCGTCACATGCGGGAGGCCAAGGTCCTGCAGATCGTCGAGGGCACCAACCAGGTCCAGCGCCTGGTGATCAGCCGGGCCCTCGCCCGTTAGCGGGAGTCCTCGCCGGTTTCCCGGGCGGGTCCGGCCGGGGTCGTCTCCGAGGCGCCCTGCTGTCCGGTGAACGTGGCCGGGGGCCAAAACCGGGTCTTCCCCGCCGCGCCGGACGGCGCGGCGGGGAAGACGCCCAGGACCTGGCTACAGGCCGTAGGCCTCGAGCAGCCGCAGCCAGATCTCGCTGACCGTGGGGAAGGACGGCACGGCGTGCCAGAGCCGGTCGAGGGTCACCTCGGCGGTGACGGCGATCGTCGCGGCGTGCAGCAGATCGCCCACGGCCGGGCCGACGAAGGTCACCCCCAGCAGGACGCGGCGCCGCTCGTCCACGACCGCCTTGGCCATGCCGTGGTAGCCGTCGCCCTGTAGATAGGCTCCCGACACCCTGCCCAGGTCGTACTCGACCACGCGGACGTCGAACCCCTCGGCGCGGGCCTGGGCCTCGGTCCGGCCGACCGCGCACACCTGCGGGTCGGTGAAGATGACCTGCGGTGCGCCGTAGCCGTCCGCCACGTCGCGCAGTCCTGGCAGGTCGTCGGGCTCGTCCTTGGCCCGCGCCGCGATGACGTCGCCGCACAGCCGCGCCTGGTACTTGCCCATATGGGTGAGCAGGGCGCGGCCGTTGACGTCGCCCACCGCGTACAGCCAGCCGCCGGAGACGCCGGTCGCGCGCATGCTGTCGTCGACCTCCACCAAGCGCCCGGTCTCCAGGCCGACACTCTCCAGGCCCAGGTCGCCGGTGGCGGGGTACCTGCCGGTGGCCACCAGTAGCTCGTCCGCCTCGACGGGCGGGCCCTCGGACAGGTGGAGTGTGACCGGGCCCCCCGGCCTGGGCCGCTCGACCTTCGTCACCTGGACGCCCTGGCGCACCGTGATGCCGGCCCTGGCGAACGAGGCGGCCACCAGCTCCCCGGCGAACGGCTCCATCCTGCCGAGCAGTCCGCCGCGCGCCAGCAACGTCGTCTCCACCGCGCCGAGTCCGTGCATGGCCTGGGCCATCTCGCAGGCCACCACGCCGCCGCCCAGCACGGCCAGCCGCTCAGGGACGCTCCTGGCCGCCGTCACCTCATGGCTGGTCCACGGCGAGGCCTCCGCCAGCCCGGGGATCGGCGGGACGGCCGCACCGCTACCGGTCGCCAGCACGACCGCGTGCCTGGCGGTCAGCGTGCGGACCGAGCCGTCCTTCGAGGTCACCACGACCCGTCTGGGGCCGTCCAGCCGCCCGTGGCCGCGTACGAACTCCGCGGGCACGCTCCTGAGCCACTCGACCTGGCCGCTGTCGTCCAGGTGGGACACCGCCTCGTCGCGCCGGGCGAGCACGGCGGCGGTGTCGATCGGGCCCAGCGTCAGGCCCGGTACCCGGGCGACCTCGGCGGCCAGCTCCACCGGGCGCAGCAGCGCCTTGCTGGGGATGCACGCCCAGTACGCGCACTCGCCGCCGGCCAGGTTCCTCTCGACGATCGCGGCGGTCAGCCCTCCCCTGACCGCACGGTCGGCGACGTTCTCGCCCGCGGGGCCCGCGCCCACAACCACCACGTCGAACTCGTCCGACACGACTTACCTCCCAGGCAGAACCGGTCATGGACCCGCACCGCTCCCGCGGCGCGGGTCGTACCAGCTTCGCACCGTTCGGCCGGGGCCGAAGTCATGTGGGGGCTCCGGCGAGGCGCGGGGCCTCGTGATGGGCGGGGCGTCTCGCGCGAGAAGCCCTTGTCAGCGGCGGCGTCCGCGCGCCTTCAGGGTGGTCAGCGGAAGTTCGGGAGCGGGCAGCGGGGCGACTCCGCCGGGCACCGTGCCGAACTCCGTACCCTCCATCCACTCCCGCCGGAGCCGGGCGATCTCCTCGTGGCTGCGGCCGACGAAGTTCCACCACATGACGATCCGCTCCTCGAACGGCTCGCCGCCGATGAGCAGCAGCCGGCCGGCCTCCTGGGCCCGTATGGCCAGCTGTGAGCGCCCGCTGCCCAGATAGAGCAGCGGCCCGGGGGCCAGGTCCGTCTCGTCGACCCGCACGGTGCCGGACAGGGCCAGCACGGCGTACTCGAAGCCGGGACGGAGCGGGACGGAGGTCGTCGCGCCGGCCTCCAGTCTCACCTCGGCCCCGACCAGCGGGGTGTGGGCCGTCGCCGGTGACGTGACGCCGCCCAGTTCGCCCATGACGACGGTCACCCTGGCGCCCGGCAGGGTCAACTCGGGCAGCACCGGGTGGTGCTCGAAGGCCGGAGCCGTCTCGCGGGCGTCGGAGGGGAGCGCCACCCAGAGCTGGACCCCGTGCAGGACGGCCTCGGCGGCCGCCACCTCGGAGTGGGAGATGGCACGCCCGGCGGTCATCAGATTGAGCTGGCCCGGCCTGATCAGCTGCTCGCTGCCGACGCTGTCGTGGTGCAGGATCTCGCCCTCCACGAGCCAGCTGACGGTCTGGAGTCCGGTGTGCGGATGCGGGGGGACGTTCATCGTCGTCTTTTCCGGGCCGTAGTGGTCGACGAAGCACCAGGCGCCGACCATTCTGATGTCCCGGTTCGGCAGGGTTCTGGTGACCTTCATCGCCCGCGGGCCGCCCAGCACCACGTCCCGGCCGGCCAGCACTTCGGTCACCGGCTCCGTCGCCACGTCCGCGAGGCCGCCGCACGCCGACTCCTGCGGATTCGTTTCCAGGTTGCTCATCTCGTGACTTTACGGTCTGATCCGGCCTCCCCGGGTCACCGGACCGCGGGGCTGCCCGTGGTTGGGACCGTGCCGTGACATCCGGGCGGTGCGTGTGGTCCCCGGTGCCGTTACCGTTACCGGATGGAGGAGATCGACCGCTGTATCGTCACGTTGCTGGCCAGGGATGGTCGGATGAGCTTCACCGATCTCGCCAGGGAGACCGGGTTGTCGGTGTCGGCGGTGCACCAGCGGGTGCGCAGGCTGGAGAAGCGCGGGGTGCTGCGGGGTTACGCGGCGCTGGTCGACTACGACGCCATCGGGCTTCCGCTCACCGCGTTCGTGTCCATCAAGCCGATCGACCCGGCCGCGGCCGACGACGCACCGGAGAGGCTGGCCCACCTGAGTGCCGTCGAGGCCTGCCACAGCGTGGCCGGGGACGAGAGCTACATCCTCAAGGTCCGGGTGGCCTCGCCGATCGCGCTTGAGGAACTGCTGAACCAGATCCGCACCGCCGCCAACGTCTCCACCCGCACCACCGTCGTACTCAGCACGCCGTATGAGCACCGCACCCCGGAGCCGGCCGGCACCGAGGCCGGCAAGCCCGACGAGCGCGCCTGATCCTCCCGGTGCCTGCGAAACGCCCCGCCCCCTGCGGTGGGCGACCAATCCCGACTTGCCGGATGTGAGGTAGTCAATCCAGGCTGGACGGGCGCCTCCCAGGAAGATCATCCCGTCTACGCGCGGGTCGCGGAGTCGATCGAACGCCGGGAGAAGCGCGTCGGACATCGACCGGGAGACCTCCGGCGGGATGCCCGGTCCGGGGAGAGGTCGGACCGGGCATCCCGGGCTACGGCGACACGACGTCCACGAGGGGAGGTGGGCGGTCGCCGGTCACGTCGGCCGGTCGGTGCGTCAGACGCGCTGCCACAGGGCCGGTACGTTCGGCGGCTCCCATCCGGCGTAGGCCGTGTGCCCCTGGAGGCAGCGGTAGGTCACGCCACCGTAGGTGACCTGGTCGCCGGCCTTGTAGTTCGTTCCGGCCTTCCACGTCCCGCCCCCGTTGGGTGGTGAGTACCGGCCGGTTCGGGGCCTGGACCTTGACGTGGATGTGCCGGGTGCGTCCGGGATACAGGCCCGGAACGATCGTGGTCAGCTTGAACGCGCCCTGGGCGTCGCTGAACCGGTGCCCGCGGAAGCCGAATCCGCTGTTGTCGTAGGCGCCGTTGGTGTCCGCCTGCCAGAAGTCCAGAAGCGCGTTGGCGATCGGCCGGCACGAGCGGCCGAACACGTAGCCGCGGACGGTCAGCGGGACGCCCGGTGTGCCGGGCCCGACCAGTGAGGTGCGCCGTGGCGAGTTGGGCCTGAAATAGGGGCCCTCGGTCTGGGCGGTCGTCGGGTCGTCGCCGTCGTCGCAGAAGGGGGTGGGGTCGAGCAGCCCGTCCGTCCGCTGCGCGTCGCGGGCCAGCGCGGGAGCCCGGCCGACCAGCAGCGGAATCGGGGCGATGAGAGCGGCCTTCAGCAGGGTCTTGCGGCTGATACCGCCGCTCTCGTCGCCGGTATTCTGGTGGTGGGTGTTCTCGGCGTCCACAATGGCCTCCTTGGCCTTCGGGGGGACGTGCCTGGACGCGATCTGTCGAACGCGTGCGGCGCCGGGGCGGCCGGTCGAAAACGGCGCCGTGCGACACTGCCGCGGGGAATCGGCGGGACCTGGCAGCCTGGACGTGCACAAGGCTGACATCGGACGTGAGGCCGCGGCACCCTCCATGTTTCTATAACTTCGCCATATGGCTACCGTGGTAATAATCATGCAGGTGAGGGCCGCCCGAATAAGGCTTTAGTCACGTCATACCAAATATTTATGACAAGAATGGAATGACATGACCGGCGAAATTCCGACGAGGTGATTCACCTCGCGGATATCTCCGTTTTACCGCACGGGGACGGGGCGCCTCCGCGGCGGTCAGGTCCTCCGCATGGAGCCCGGGCGGCGACGGTTGTCTACAGCGTTCGACGCTGGGCAGGTACTTCTTGTGGACACTGGCGAAAGGAGCCGGCTGTGCCTGACAACGACGCACTGATCATCCGATTCCATCCGGTGGGAGGTGAGGACGTCTCCGTGACGAGCGGGGATTTCGACGGGGAGTCCGAGGCGTTGGAGGCGATCTCCCGTGCTCTGGACGAGCGGCGCAGCCTGGTGCTGACCCAGGTGAGATACGGCCCTGAGACCGAGATGATCGGCATGGTCGTCAACCTGGCCAACGTGGTGTCGGTCCGGGTGTCGAAGACGAACGGAGTCGAAACCGGCCAGTACCTGTGACACCGCCTCGCGGATCATGTCGCGGTGTGGAAGTGGGCGCGCAGGCGGGCACTGGCCTCCTCGGGGGCGCCGAGGGCGTCCAGCCCCAGGAGGGCGGCACCCATGATGGGGGCGACGTCGGCGACGATCGGCTTGGCCTGCGGGGCCCGCTCGGCGAAGCCCCGCTCCAGCAGCTCGCTCATCAGCGGGTCACGGGCGGTGAGCACGCCACCGCCCAGGACCACCTCCATCGGGACGGTGAGCAGGTCCAGGCGGCGCAACGCGACCACCGCGAGCACGACGACCTCCTCGGCCATCCGCGCCACCAGCGAGCGGGCCACCCCGTCACCCTGGGCGGCGACGGCCATCAGCACCGGTACCAGCTCGTTCAGCCTGCCGTAGGGCAGCTCACCGAAGTGGATGGCCAGGGACACCTCCTCGACGGTGCGGGTGCCGAAGTGCTCGCGGATCGCGGAGGCCAGCGCGCTGGCGGGGCCCCGGCCGTCCTCGGCCCGTACGGCGTGCCAGAGCGCCTCCTCGCCGAGGCCGAGACCACCGCCCCAGTCGCCGGTGAGCCGCCCCAGGGCCGGGTATCTCGCCACCTCCCCCGAGGGGGAGACCGCCACCGCGTTGATGCCCGCGCCGCACACCACGGCCACGCCCGTGGGGCCCGAGGCCCCGGCGCGCAGCAGCGCGAAGGTGTCGTTGCCGACGGTCACCTCCGTGCCGTACCCCCGCAGGAGGATCTCCGCGCGGAGCGCGTCCTCCTCCACCGGCAGGTCCGCGCCCGCCACATAGGCGGCCACGTGGTCGGCGTAGGGTGTGACCGCCTCCTCGCCGAGCGCGGAGCGCACGGCGTCGCCGATCACGTCGATCGCGGCCCGCACCCCCGCGGTCTGCGGCTGGAAGGCACCGCCGCGCCCGGTGGCGATGACCGAGCCGTCCTCGCCGACCAGCGTGACGTCGGTCTTGCTGTTGCCGCCGTCGACGGCCAGGATCGTCCTCACGCGTTCGCCCAGGACAGGTGCCCGCGGTTGGCCTCGATCAGGCGCCGGGCCAGGTCTTTCGAGAGTGTGGCCTGCCCGATCAGCGGGTGGGCCAGCAGCGCGTCGGCGACGCGGCCCTCACCGCCGTGCAGCGCGGCCGCGAGCGCCAGCGTCTCGTACGCCGTGACGTGGGCGATGAGCCCGGCGAAGAGCGGCTCCACCGGGTCCACCGGCAGCGCGGTCGCGCCCGCCGCGGTGATCGTGGCCGGGACCTCGATGACCGCCTCGTCGGGCAGGAACGGCAGCGTGCCGTCGTTGCGCAGGTTGACCACCTGGGTGTCGCCGCGGTCGCCGACCAGCGAGGCGATCAACGCCACCGCGGCCTCCGAGTAGAAGGCTCCGCCGCGCTTTTCCAGCAGCTCGGGCTTGGTGTCCACGGTCGGGTCGGCGTACATCTCGAGCAGCGCCGTCTCCATCGCCGCGACCTCGGCCGCACGCGACGGCCTGGTCCGCTGCTCGGCCACCACCAGGTCGTGCTCGTAGAAGTAGCGCAGGTAGTAGGAGGGCACCACGCCCAGGTGGCGGATCAGCGCGGCACTCAGGCCGACGTCCTCGGCGATCTCCTCGGCATGGCTCTCCAGCAGTTTCGGCAGCACGTCCACCCCGTCCAGGTGGACGGCCCGCTCCCAGGTGAGGTGGTTCAGGCCGACGTGGCCCAGGGAGATCCGCTCGGGGGCGACGCCCAGGTTCGCGGCGAAGCGGCGCTGGAAGCCGATGGCCACGTTGCACAGGCCGATGGCCCGGTGCCCGGCCTTCAGGAGTGCCCTGGTGACGATGCCGACCGGGTTGGTGAAGTCGACGATCCAGGCGTCGGGCGCGTGCTTTCTGATCTTCTCGGCGATGTCCAGCACCACCGGCACCGTGCGCAGCGCCTTGGCCAGCCCGCCCGCCCCGGTCGTCTCCTGGCCGACGCAGCCGCACTCCAGCGGCAGCGTCTCGTCCACGTCGCGCGCCGCCTGGCCGCCGACGCGCAGCTGCAGCAGGACCGCGTGCGCCCCGGCGACGCCCTCCTCGACCGAGGTGGTCGCGACGACCGTGGCCGGATGCCCGGCCCGTGCCAGCATCCGGCGCGCCATGCCGGACACCGGATCCAGCCGGCGGGCGTCCGGGTCGACCAGTGCGATCTCGGTCAGTGGCAGCTCGTCGCGCAGCCGCGCGAACCCGTCGATCAGCTCCGGCGTGTACGTCGAGCCGCCCCCGACAACGGCGAGTTTCACCCTTTTACTCCTGTCAGCGTGACGCCCTCGATGAAGACCTTCTGGGCGAAGAAGAACACGACGATCACCGGGGCCATGACGAGCAGGGTCGCCGCCATGGTGAGGTTCCACTGCACGCTGTGCAGTGCCCGGAAGGACGCCAGCCCGAGAGAGAGCGTCCAGCTTTCCTCGTTTGTCTGGGTGTAGAGCAGCGGACCGTAGTAATCGTTCCAGCAGTAGAAGAACTGGAACAGCCCCACCGCCGCTATCGCCGGACGTGCCATCGGCAGGATCACCTTGATCAGGGTCCGGAAGTCCGAGCAGCCGTCCACCCGGGATCGACGACAGCAGCCAGGGCGACATCCAGAGGAAGGTCTGGAAGTTCGGGTCCTTGTCCAGGTCCGGTGACTCCGGCGAGGCCTTGGTGGTCGGCACGTTGCGCAGTGCGTTGGAGAGCGTGACCAGCGCCGAGGTGTCGGTGGTCAGTACTTGACCAGCTCCCAGGCGGCCTGCGGGTTCTTGGCGCCCTTGGGCACACCGATCACGGTGCCCGCGGTGAAGCCGCTGCCGTACAGGTCGGGCTTGGCGTCGGAGACCGGGAGCGGCGCGGTGCCGTAGTCGAGGCCCTTGGCCTCATTGGCGATCATGGCGTTGCGCCACTCGCCGTCCAGGACCATGGCGATCTTGCCCTTGTGGAACGGGTGATCGGCCGACCATTCCTGGCCCAGGCTCTTGCGGAACTTCTCCAGCTTGTCGTAGCCGTACCAGTCGACGAGCTCCTTCTGCCAGCGCAGCAGTTCCTTCCACGCCGGGTCGGAGCCGACCGCCGAGGTGCCGTCTGGGGGGTGGGGGTATACGAGAGGGTCAGGAGGGGACTGTGGAGCCGAAGACCTCGTCGCGCACGGTGGCGAGGGCCAGGTCGAGCGCGCCGGCGAGGACGGGATTGCCCTCGACGGTCGACAGCAGCAGCGGCGGCCGGGGGATGGTCAGCGCGTGGAGCTCGTGCTCGACGAGCTCGCGCAGGGTGTCGCCGCCCGCGAGCAGGGTCCCGCCGGTCAGCACGATGATCTCGGGGTCGACGACCGAGATGATCGAGGCCAGCCCGACGGCCAGCCGGGAGGCGATGTCGCGCAGCCCGGCACGGGCGTCGTCGGCACGCCTGCCGGTGGAAGCGGCGGCCCGCACGGCGTTCAGCACCGCCTGCGCGGGGGCGCTGCCACGCACGCCGTACGACCGGAGGATCTTGAGCACCGCGGGGCCACCGGTCAGCGCCTGGTAGCCGTGGTTGGCGTAGCGGCCGGTGTCCCCGGCGGTCGGCGCGCCGGGGGTGGGCATGTAGCCGATCTCGCCGGCGCCGCCGGTGGCGCCCCGGTGCAGCCGGCCGCCGAGGACCAGCGCCGCGCCCAGGCCCTCGTCGACCCAGAGCAGCACGAAGTCCCGGTGGCCCCGGCCCACGCCGTGCGCCTGCTCGGCTTGGGCGACGAGGTTGACGTTGTTCTCTATCGAGACCGGTATGCCCAGCCCTTCGCCGAGGGTGCGGACCAGATCGGGGATGTGCCAGCCGGGCATGTCCTTGCTGGTGGCGTAGGCCAGCCTGCCGGTGCCCGGGTCGATCGCGCCCTGCACACCGATGACCGCGCACCGCGGCGTCGCCGGGGGGCCCGCACCCTTCAGCGCGGCGGCGACCCGCTCCACCGCGTCGCCGCCGGAGCGGCCTGGAGTGGGCAGGTGGTGCTCGCCGACCACGGTGCCGGTGATGTCGGCGACCCTGACGTCGATGCCCGCGCGTGTGACGTCCAGCGCGGCGGCGTACGCGGCGGCCGGGTTGAGCCGGTAGACCTCGGCGGTGCGGCCGGGCAGTCCCTCGCGGATGCCGTCGAGCACGACCAGGTCCGCCTCCTGCAGGCGGATGAGGAGCTGCGAGGCGGTGGGCTTGGACAGGCCGGTGAGGGCGCCGATCTCCGGGCGGGTCAGCGGACCGCGCTCCAGCAGGGCCTGCAGGGCGGCGCGGTCGTTGATCGCGCGTAGCAGGCTGGGGGTGCCCGGCGTCGGCTGTTTCACTGGCCCTCCGCGTGCGTCCTCGCGTTCACTGATGAAGCGAAGTTAGGAAGCTTTCCTAACTTCGAGTGAATGTAAGGAGCCCGGCGGATCCTCGTCAAGCAGGCAGGGGGTGCCGCAATCAAGCTGTGATGGCGCAGAGGGCGGGTAAACTTCTCAACGGACCTGCTAGGGTGATGGTTTGTCATAACAACTAGCGCAATGGTCCGGAGTATCCCATTACTAGCAACGATAATGGAGCGACGGCAACCCGTCAAATCGAGCTGGCCAAGGAGCAGGAGTACGTCTCAGGTCTCTACGCGCGGCTCGATCTGCTGCGCGAGCGCACCCAGCGGCAGCTGGACGGCGTCCTCGCGCAGGGAGGGAGCGGCGGCACGCACCAGAACCGCTCCGAGCGCGACACCTTCGCCGGGATGTACGCCGAGCGTCTGGGCCGTCTGTGGGCTGTCGAGAACGGCCTGTGCTTCGGCAGACTCGACAACGCCGACGACACCTCCCTCTACATCGGCCGCATCGGCATGGCCGACGACGACCAGCGTCGGCTGCTGATCGACTGGCGTGCCCCGGTCGCCCAGCCCTTCTACGGTGCCACCCCCGCGGTCTCGATGGGCGTCACCCGCCGCCGCCACCTGCAGACCAAGGGCCGCAGGGTGATCGGGATCGACGACGACCTCCTGGACCTCGACAACCTCACGGACGAGGACGTGGCCACCCTCAACGGGGAGGCCGCCCTGCTGGCCTCCCTGGCCGCCCGGCGCACCGGACGGATGCGCGACATCGTGGCCACCATCCAGTCGGAGCAGGACCGCATCATCCGCTCGGACCTGGGCGGGGTGCTGGTCGTGCAGGGCGGTCCCGGCACGGGAAAGACCGTGGTCGCGCTGCACCGCGCCGCCTACCTGCTCTACACCCACCGGGAGAAGCTGGCCCGCAGGGGTGTGCTCATACTCGGGCCGAACCTGACGTTCCTGCGCTACATCGAGCAGGTGCTGCCCTCCCTGGGGGAGACCGACGTGCTGTTGTCGACGGTCTCCGAGCTTTACCCGGGGGTCGTCCCCGGGCGCAGGGAGCGTCCCGAGGTGGCGGGGCTCAAGGGTGACTCCCGGATGGGCCAGGTCATCGCACGGGCCGTGCGCGAGCGGCAGCGGGTGCCGCGTAAGCCGATCGAGATCCGCCTCGACCGCTACACCCTCAGGCTGGAGGGCAACGTCCTGGAGGCCGCGCGGAGCAGGGCGGCCCGCTCCAAGCGGGCGCACAACGAGGCCCGCTCGATCTTCGTCCGCCACCTGCTCAACGCGCTCGCCCGCCAGGCCGCCAGGCAGCTGGGCAAGGGGATGATCGACGACGACGAGCTGGCCGACATCCGCGAGGACCTCCGTACCGAGCGCCCCGTCAAGGCGGCCCTGAACCGCCTGTGGCCCTACGTCACGCCACAGCAGCTCCTGATCGGGCTGTTCACCTCCCGCGAGCGCCTCGACCACGCCGCCGCCGAGTTCGGCGAGGCCGAGCGGGAGCTGATGCTGCGCGAGCCGCCCCGCAAGGGGGAGAACTGGTGGGCCGAGTCCGACGTGCCGCTCCTGGACGAGGCCGCCGAACTGCTCGGCGACATCGACCCCGCGGTGCTGCGGGCCGGAGCCTGGATGGCCGAGGAGGAGCAGGCCGCGCAGCGCGCCGCCGCGCTCGACGAGCGGCAGCACCAGCTCGCCTACGCCAAGGAGGTCCTGGAGCTGACCGGGCTGTCCGACATCATGGACGCCGAGAGGTTCGCCGCTCGCCACCTCGGCGACGACGTCTTCCTGACCACCGCCGAGCGCGCCGCGGCCGACCGCGGCTGGGCATTCGGCCATGTCATCGTCGACGAGGCGCAGGAGCTGTCGCCGATGGACTGGCGAATGCTGATGCGACGCTGCCCGACGCGGTCGATGACGATCGTCGGCGACCTGGCCCAGACCGGATCCTCGGCCGGGGCGCGCTCCTGGGGCCGGGTCCTCGACCCCTACGTGGCCGGGCGCTGGCGCGAGGAGACCCTCAGCGTCAACTACCGCACCCCGGCGGAGCTGATGGCCGTGGCCGCCGACGTGCTCACCCTGGTCGATCCGGCGCTGAGCGCCCCGGCCTCGGTCAGGGAGACCGGGGCGCACCCGTGGGCGGTCTCCCCGACGGCCTCCCTCGGAGACGTCGTCAAGGCCGAGGTCGTCGAGGGTGGGCGACTTGTCGTGATCGTCCCCGAGTCGCGCGCGCGGGAGTTCGGAGAGGCGGTGGTCCGTTCCGTCGACGGCGCGGTCGCCGGTCCGGGGGCCGCGGCCCTGGACGCACAGGTGGCGGTGCTGACCGTCGCCGAGGCCAAGGGGCTGGAGTTCGACGCGGTCATCGTGGTCGAACCGGAGTCGATCCTGGGCGAGTCCCCGCGCGGGGCCAGCGACCTTTACGTGGCGTTGACCCGCGCGACCCAGCGGCTTGGCGTCGTGCACGACGGTCCGCTTCCCGATGCCCTCGCTCGACTTGAGAGACATCGGATCACATGAGACCATTGGCGGCTCTCGTCGATCATGTCCCAGCTGCGAAAACTTGATGTTTCCGCTGTTAGTGACACGGTTGACATCTGCGCTGGGCTCGGTAGTTTGCTGCCCAGTCCAGCACGGGACTGGCCGGTCGGCCGCCTTTCGACATCGCCGTTTCCTGCGCCCGTGACGGGGGTGACCCCGTCCGTTCAGCCAGACGCAGGGCCGGCAGTCCGTCGAGGCGGGGCACTCCTTCCGGGCGGGGGGTTGGACCCAGGAGGGGTCCGGGCACCCAGTAGACAACGGCAATCCGCGCTCGCCGCCGACGGGACGGAACCGGTCCGAAGGGTTGCCCGGGCTCTCTTCCCGCTCCCGTGCGAGCGCCGCAAGCGTCGGGGCGGTCCGGGGTGTCGAAAGGACACCCCGGACCGCCCCGTTGCCGTGACCGGGGCCGCTCTGGTGGTTTTGCTGGTTTCAGGGCTCTTTGCTGAGCTTCTGGAGAATATGTCAGGGAACTTTTTGGGGGCGTGCCCACTGGGCGGTAGCGTTCGGGCTAGGAGGACCGGGCGTCGCCGGCCCGTACGACATGGCAAGGAGCCCCGCCCGTGGTGCAGGAGAAGACGGCCGCCCCGGTGCCGGAGGTGTCCGTGACGGACGGCTCGTCCAGTGAGACGGCCCCGCCTCCCCCCTCCCGCCTGGAACTGCCCGCCCGCGTCGCGGGTGCGGTGATCGGCGGCCTGCTGATGTTCCTCGCCTTCCCACCGCTCGGGCTCTGGTTCCTCGCGCCGCTCGGCATGGCCTCGGCGATCCTGGCGGTGCACGGCACCCGCCCGCGCCGTGGCGCGTGGCTGGGCCTCCTGGCCGGGCTCGCCCTGCTGCTGCCCGGCCTGCACTGGGTGAGCCCGATCGGCATCGATGCCTGGCTGGGGCTGGTCGCCATGGAGAGCGCCTTCTACGCCGCCTGGGGTGCCGGGGCCGCCCTGGTGGCCAGGCTGCGCCTGTGGCCGCTGTGGGGCGCCGCGCTCTGGGTGGCGGCCGAGTGGGCCAGGGGCCGGTTCCCCTTCGGCGGGTTCCCCTGGGCGCGGGTGGCCTTCAGCCAGGGTGAGTCGTTCTTCACCCCGTACGCGGCACTCGGCGGGGCACCGCTGGTGAGCTTCGCGGTGGCCCTGTGCGGCGGCCTGCTCGCCTCGGCTGTGTCGCGGTCGTTTCCGGCTCGGCTCGCGTCCCGGGCCCCGCGCACGTCTTCGACCCCGGCCGGGTCCCGGGTCCCGCGCTGGGGACGGGCCGTCGCGTGGCCGCTCGCCGGAGCGCTGGCCGTGCCGGCCGGGGCCCTGGCCGTCCCCCGGTACGGCGACGAGGGCAGGAACGTGATCGTCGGCGTCATCCAGGGCAACGTCCCCGGCCGGGGCATGCACCCGCTGGGCGACGAGCCGGCCGTGGTGCTCGGCAACCACACCCGGATGCTCCACCAGATGGCGCGGGACGTCAGGGAGGGCAGGACTCCCCGGCCCGACCTGGTCGTGCTGCCGGAGAACTCCACGGACATCGACCCGCTGCGCAGTGAGTTCGCCAGGAACGAGATCGACGCGGCGGTCAAGGACGTCGGGGTACCCGTCCTGGTCGGCGCGGTGGTCGGGATCGGGAAGGACAAGCGGGCGACCCGCAGCCTGGTCTGGGACCCGGTCACCGGGCCAGGCGCCCACTACGACAAGCAGCAACTGGTCCCCTTCGGGGAGTACACCCCGCTCAAGGACCTCGTGCTGACCCTGTTCGAACGCGCGTCACTGGTCGGCAAGCAGTCGGTGCCGGGCACCCGCGACGGCGACCTCCGGCTGGGACCGGTGACCATCGGCGCGATCAACTGCTACGAGGTGGCCTTCGACGGCATCGTGGGCGACACCGCCAGGACGGGCGCCTCGCCGCTGGTGGTGCAGACCAACAACGCCACGTACGCGCTGACCAACCTGCCGCCGCAGCAGCTCGCCATGTCCCAGCTGCGGGCCGTGGAGCACAATCGGGCGGTGATCACTTCCGCAATTACTGGTATATCGGCATACGTGACCCCCAGCGGCTCGATCGCCTGGCGCACCGGGGAACTGGTGCCCGCCATGAACGTCCTGACCGTCCCGGTCAGGACCGCGCAAACCATCGCCACACGCGTGGGCGCGCTGCCCGAATGGGCCTTGATACTTGTGGGTGCGGGCGCGCTGGCCGCCGCCTGGCGGCGCCGGACGCATGGCGTGGGGCACCCCGTGATCCGGAAAGGCGATCAGCAGGTGGGAGACGCGTGATGGAGCGGATGCTTGGTCGGGTGCTCGTCATCGTCCCGACGTACAACGAGCGGGAGAACCTGCCGGTGATCACCCGGCGGTTGCGCGAGACCGTGCCCGAGGCGCACCTCCTGGTCGTCGACGACGACAGCCCCGACGGCACGGGGGCGGTCGCCGACAAGCTGGTGGCCGACGACGCCCACGTCCACGTGCTGCACCGGCCAGGAGGCAAGCAGGGCCTGGGTGCGGCCTACATCGCGGGTTTCCGCTGGGGTCTGGGGGAGGGCTTCGGCATCCTCGTGGAGATGGACGCCGACGGCTCCCACCGGCCGGAGGAACTGCCCAAGCTGCTGGACATGCTGGTCGACGGGGCCGACCTGGCGATCGGCTCCCGGTGGGTGCCCGGTGGCAAGGTCGTCAACTGGCCGGCCTCGCGGGAGCTCCTGTCGCGCGGCGCCAACCTCTACACCCGGTTCATGCTCGGCCTTCCGGTCCGCGACGCCACCGCGGGGTTCCGTGCCTACCGTGCCGCCACCCTGGAGAAGATCGGCCTGGACGACGTCGAGTCGCAGGGCTACTGCTTCCAGGTGGACCTGACCCTGCGCACGGTCCGCAACGGGCTGCGCGTCACCGAGGTGCCGATCACCTTCGTGGATCGCACCATCGGGGCCAGCAAGATGGGCCGCGGCGTCGTGGTCGAAGCCTTCTGGCGGGTCGCCGCCTGGGGTGTCATGGGCCTGCCCGCGCGGCTGCGCCGCCGCCGTGGTCGCTGACCTCCGGGGTACGGCGAGAGCGTGCTCCCGAGACTCCGCCGAGGACGCGTCCACGCTGAGCGAACGTGGAACGCGCGGCCGCTCCGCGGCGTTGTCATGTCATACGGCTGTCGCATGAGTTGAGGCAAAGATGCGCTTTCTGCTGGTCCTGACCTTCCTTGTAGTGCCGGTCCTTGAGATGTTGGTGCTCATTCAGGTCGGTCAGGTCATCGGTGGCTGGCCGACGCTGGCCCTCCTGCTCGCCGGCGGCCTGCTCGGTTCCTGGATCGTGCGCCGCGAGGGCCGCCGGGCCTGGCGTAACCTCCAGAGCGCGCTGCAGACCGGGCGGATGCCCGACCGCGAGCTCGCCGGCGGCGGCCTGATCATTGTGGGTGGCACGTTGCTGCTCATCCCCGGATTCCTCTCCGACGTGCTGGGTGTCCTGTGCCTGCTGCCCTTCACCCGGCCGATGGTCCGCAGGCTCGGAGCCTGGTTCTTCGCCCGCCGGGTCCGCACCGTCATGGCCAGGAACGCGGCGGGCACCGGGCTCGGTTCGCCGTTCGGCGGCGACGGCTCGCCCTTCGACGTGTTGCGCGACGCCGGGAGGTCGCCCGGCTCGGGTCCGGTGCTGCACGGGGAGGTCATCCGTGACGAGCCGGCCGCCCCCGGTGGTGCCGGAGCCCCTGACGGTGCCGTCGGCCCCCGAGGCCTCACCGATCGCTGAACGCGGCCAGACGGCGCGGAGACGGAGCGAGGGAGAGGGACTGTTATGACCGCGTTCGCGGAGGGAACCGGCCTGGCCACGGTCAGGTCCGTTCCCTGGGACGACGACGCGGCCGTGGCGCTGCGCCAGGCCATGACCGAGGAGATGCACGCTCGCTACGCCGATCTGCTCGCCGCCACCCCCGACCTGCTGCCCCGGGGCATGGACGTCGAGCCCGAGACCGTCGCCTACACCGGGATCGCGTACTCGGCGGAGGGCCTTCCCGTCGGGCACGTGGCGCTGCGCAGACTCGGCGAAGAGCTGGAGCTCAAGCGGATGTTCGTGGCACCCTCGCACCGGGGCACCCACGTGGCGCGCGCCCTGCTGGCCGCGGCCGAGGACGCGGCCCGCGCGCTGGGCGCGCCCCGGATCGTCCTGCAGACCGGCGACCGCCAGCCGGACGCGGTGAGGCTGTACGAGAGGGAGGGCTACGCCCCTGTCCCGATCTTTCCTCCGTACGAGCGGCTCGCGGGCTCCCACTGCTTCGAGAAGCCTCTGTCAGCTTGATCCGCCCTGTTCCTGAATTTCCCAACGGAGTCCTGAAGGCCCGAGGTTCCTCGCAAGCACTGCACTCCTGGGCTTTCCACCAGCTCGGGGCCTTCCTTGAGTACAAAGCGCGGCGGGCGGGCGTCCCGCTGGTGCGCGTTGATCCGGCCTGCACCAGTCAGGAATGCGCCGACTGCCACCACATCGAGAAGAACAACCGGGTCAACCAGGCCCTCTTCGTCTGCCGGAACTGCGGGGTCGTTGCCCACGCCGACCGGAATGCCTCCCGCAACATCGCCGCACGCGGCGAGGCTGCGTGGATTGCGGGGCGTGAGTCACGCGTCCCAGCCACCCCATAGGTGGTCTGGACGGAGGAGGCCACACCACAGCCAGTGGTGCCCTACCTCCAAGCCCGGTCCTTTAGGGCCGGGTCAAGTTGACAGGGCGGGGAAGTAGGGGCTCTCGCCGTCCCGGATAGCGGTGAGCATCCGGGCCGTGTACGCCTGCACGGCCCCGTGCAGACCGTGTCCGAAGCTCACCCGGGCCACCCCGAGGGAGGCCAGTTCGCCGAGCGACGGCGTACCTGGACGGAACAGGATGTTGATCGGCCCCCCGATCCGCTCGGCCAGTGCGCGGATGGCCTCGGCCTTGGCCGCGAAGATCGGGTAGACGCAGTCGGCACCCGCCTCCAGGTAGCTGCGGCCCCGCCGCACCGATTCGGCCAGTCGCTCCCCGGCGTCTCCCGTGCCGTGCATGTAGGTGTCGACCCGGGCGTTGATCACCAGGTCCACGCCGGCGTCGACCGCGGCGGATCGGACGGCACCGAGGAAGGCGGCCTGCTCGCCGGCGTCGATCATCGCGCCCGTATGAGGGTCGGAGTCCTCCAGGTTGCAGCCGGAAGCCCCGGCGGCGGCGAGCCGTTCGACCAGTTCGGCGGGCTCCAGTCCGTAGCCGCGTTCCATGTCGGCGGTGACGGGCAGACCGACCGAGCGGCTGATCCTGGCGATCGCGGCCAGCATCTCCTCGACCGGTGTCTCCTCACCGTCGTCGTACCCGAGCACCGGGGCGACGGCGGCGCTGCCGGTGGCGATCACCGGGAACCCCGCGGCCTCGACGGCGCGCGCCGACGCGGCGTCCCAGACGTTGGGCACCACCAGCGGGCGGCCCGGCACGTGCAGCGCCCGCAGCGCCGCGGCTTTCTCACCGGCCGTCGTCAAGGTGGTGCCGGTGGTTCCTTTGCTGGTCTGACTGGTCATGGGAGTGACCTTAGGCAGAAAATGGACCGACCCCAAGGACCAATTCCGCATCAATCAGTTGAGCCACTTCCAGTTGAGCCACTTCGCGTCCCGGTCGCCGCCGGGACAGGTCACCACCGGGCAGATCGTCATCGGGACAGCAGGGAAGACGGAGACCTTCGGCCCCCTTGTGAAGGGGGCCGAAGGTCTCCGTCTCTTCGAATCGGTCAGGCGCTCTTGCGGCGCTGGGCGCGTAAAATCGCCAGGCGCTCGTTGAGCACCTCCTCCAGGTCCTCGATCGTGCGGCGCTCCAGCAGCATGTCCCAGTGCGTCCGTGGGGGCTTGGCCTTCTTGGCCTCCGGCACCTCGCCGTCCACCCGGAGGGCGGTCGCGCCGCACATGCGGCACTCCCAGGTCGCCGGGATCTCGGCCTCAGCGGCAAGCGGAACGTCGAATCGATGGCCCTTCGGGCAGGTGTAGGACACCTCCTGGCGCGGGGCCAGATCGGTGTTACGGTCGTTCTCGTAGCTGGTCGCCCCGAGCCGGGTACCGCGTAGCGCACGCTCGCCCATGTCTGAATGCCTCCTGAGGGCCCCGTCGTGAGGGGTTCATCTCCCACGGCGTACAACGCTTGATACCGTGTGTGGATTCCCACAGACAGGGTGATCCAATCGCACGTTCTTGACCCGGTCTGTGAAGGAACCCTTTTCCGGGGCGTTCTCAGAGGCGTTCCGGCACCTGGTTTCCGGCCGCTCTGATGGCCTTGGGCAGGTCGATGAGGGCGAGCAGCACGAAACCGAGCACGAAGAAGATCACCAAAGAGATGATGCCCAGCCGGTAGCTGTCGGTCAGTTGGAGCGCCAGGCCGAGGGTGAACGAGCCGAGGAACGTCGATCCCTTGTCGCTGATCTCGTACAGGCTGTAGTACTCTGCCTCCTTGCCTCGCGGGATCACGTGTGAGAACAGCGACCGCGACAGTGCCTGCGTCCCGCCCATCACGATCGCGATGGCGAACCCCAGCGCGAAGAACGGTCCCGCCGACCCCTTGGGCAGGAAGTAGGCCACGGCCACCACGGCGACCCAGGCGATCAGCGCGACCATCACGACCCGCTTGGCCCCGTACGAGGCGGCGAGCCGGCCTAGCAGTAGTGCCCCGAAGAAGGCCACGAACTGCACCATCAGGATCGCCGCGATCCGCACCTCCTGGTCCAGCCCGAGTTCCTTGTCGGCGTAGGTGGCCGAGAAGGAGATGACGGTCTGCACGCCGTCGTTGTAGATGAGGTAGGCGACCAGGAAGCCCAGGGTCAGCGGGTAGCGCCGTAGCTCCCTGATGGTGCGGCCCAGTTGGCGGAAGCTGCCCGTCACGGCCTGGCCGGCTGTCTCGGCGCCGGAGGCGAGCGCCCGCCGGTTGCGCAGCCGCAGCAGCGGGATGATCGTGAACCCGCCCCACCACAGGCCCGCCGAGGCCAGGGCGATGCGCACGGCCTCGCCCTCGGTGACGCCGAAGGACTTGTGGTTGAGGAAGAGCGCCAGGTGGAAGGCGAGCAGCAGGCCGCCGCCGAGATAGCCGAACCCCCATCCCTGGGCGGAGACCTTGTCGCGCTCGTCCGGCGTGGCGATCTCCGGCAGGAATGAGTTGTAGATCACGAACGCGGCGGCGAAGGCGAGGTTGGCCACCAGGAACAGCGCGCCGCCCAGCAGGTAGCGTCCGTCGGCGACGAACCAGAAGCAGAGGGTGGCGCCGGCGCCGAGGTAGGCGAACAGCCCCATGAGCTCCTTCTTGCGGCCGGTGTGGTCGGCCAGGGCACCCGCGACGGGCATCAGGATGATCTGCAGGATGGCCGCGCTGCCCACCACGAAGGAGTAGTAGGCGCTGGGCCGCACGTCGAACCCGAGCACGTCCACGTAGGGGCGCCCCTGGGCGGCGGTCTCCGCGATCGTCGTCAGGTAGGGGCCGAGGAAGACCGTCAGGACCGTGGTGGGAAAGGCGGAGTTCGCCCAGTCGTAGAAGTACCAGCCACGCTGTTCGCGACGGCGGGCCTGGGGGGTTTCCTCGACGACCTGTTCGGAGGTCATGGGGGTCCTCGGTTCGCTGGGGGGCGGGGGAACGGGGCGCTTACGTCGTCATGCGCTTACGTCGCCACAAGACGGAACGCGCGTGGCGGCCGGGCCGGTGCTCTCGCGGGGCCGCGCGTGTTCCGGCGGTCAGGCGCCCGCGCGCCGTTCATGTCGTTCATGCGGTTCATGTCGTTCATACAGCTCATACAGCTCATGCGGCTCATGCGGCTCATGCGGCTCATGCGGCGAGACGGCCGGGGTGCCACTGGCCACGGGCCTCCAGCACGTCGCGCAGCCCGGAGATGTTGTCGGTCATCAGGCCGTCCACACCCGCGTCGAGCAGGCGCTCCATCACCACGGTGTCGTTGACGGTCCACACGTGGACCTGCATGCCGAGCGCGTGCGCCGTGCGGACCAGGGCGGGCGTGGTGATACGCAGGCCACGGAAGCCCACCGGAACCTGCGCGCACGGCACCCCGGCGCGGGCCAGACGGGCGAGCAGCCGGCCGTACCCGGAGGTGGTGGCGGCGGCGCGCAGGGCCGCCACACCGCGCGGTCCGAGCGAGGAGCACACCTCGCGGCCGATCGCGGCACGGGCCCGGGCGAGTCGCTCCTCGGAGAAGGAGGTGAGGCAGATCCGGTCATGGGCGGTGGTCCGCCTCACCGTCTCGGCGAGCGGTGCGATGGCCGCCGCCTCCTTGACGTCGATGTTGAAGCGCGCCTCCGGCCACGAGCCCAGCAGGTCCTCCATCAGCGGGATCTCGTCGACGCCACCGATTCGCGCCTCGCGCACCAGCCGGTACGGCAGCTCGGCGATTCGTCCCCGGCGGTCGGTCACCCGGTCCAGCGTGTGGTCGTGGAAGGCCAGGAGCACTCCGTCGGAGGTGGTGTGCGCGTCGGTCTCCAGGTACGTGTAACCGAGCTCGACGGCTCGCTCGAAGGCGGCGAAGGTGTTCTCCCTGCCCTCGGCGGCCCCGCCGCGGTGGGCGAAGGCCAGCGGGGCGGGATGGTCGAGGAAGGCGTAACGACGCTGCACGTGCAGGAGTATGCCCCCTGTGAGCCGGGCTCGTCATCGCGAGCAGGTGAACATTTGGGTCACAAGACCCCGGAACGGAGCCGATCGGCGAGTCTTTGCCTCGGCTTGTTCACCGGCTTGTTCACCGCCATGGATGATGAGAAATACCTGGTCATCCACGGCAGACCTCGCCGTTTCACCTGGTTCTCGGTCCCCGGGAGCACGACATCGAGACCGAGGTCCACGAGAACGGAGGCCGCGCATGGGCACCGGGAACATTCCGAAATCCGTGGCGGGCGTCGGCGGTTTCGCCGACGACCGCCTTGGCGCGGCCTCCTTTCTCAAGCGCAACATGCGGAAGCTCTTCCCTGACCACTGGACGTTCCTGCTCGGTGAGATCCCGCTCTACTCGTTCATCGTCCTGCTGCTGACCGGGGTGTTCCTGACGTTCTTCTTCAGGCCCACCATGGGTGAGATCACCTACGACGGCTCCTACGGCCCGCTGCGGGGCGTCATGATGTCCGAGGCGTACGCCTCGACGTTGCGCATCAGCTTCGACGTGCGCGGTGGTCTGCTGATGCGCCAGATGCACCACTGGGCCGCCCTGCTGTTCGTCGCCGGGATGATGGTGCACATGCTCCGGATCTTCTTCATGGGCGCTTACCGCAAGCCCCGGGAGCTGAACTGGGTGATCGGCGTGCTGCTGCTGACGCTGGCCCTGGCCGAGGGGCTGACCGGCTACTCTCTGGCCGACGACCTGCTCTCCGGCGCCGCCCTGCGGATCACCGCGGGTGTGGCGATCTCGTTTCCGGTGGTCGGCACCTGGCTCACCTTCTTTCTCCTCGGCGGCGAGTATCCCGGTGAGGACGTCATCTCTCGCTTCTACTCGTTGCACATCCTGCTCATCCCGGGCGTCCTGCTGGCGCTCATCACCGCCCACATGATCCTGACGTGGGTGCTGAAGCACACGCAGATGCCGGGCAAGGGCCGCACCAACGAGAACGTGGTGGGCGCGCCGTTCTACCCGGCCTTCATGATCAAGTCGGGCGCCTACTTCATGTTCACGTTCGGCGTCACCGCGCTGCTGGGCGCCTTCGCCCAGATCAACCCGATCTGGCTGTTCGGTCCCTACACCCCGGCCGACATCTCGGCGGGCTCTCAGCCCGACTTCTACCTGGGCTTCCTCGAGGGCTCGCTCCGTCTGATGCCCGCCTGGGAGATCAATGTCCTGGGCTTCACGCTGCCGCTGAGCGTGCTGATCCCGGCGCTGCTGCCGATGGGCATCATCATGACGGGCCTGGCGCTGTATCCGTTCATCGAGCAGTGGGTCACCGGAGACCGCCGCGAGCACCACGTCGTGGACCGTCCCCGCAACAACCCGCACCGCACCTCGATCGGCGTAGCCGCGATCACGTTCTACGGGATCCTGTGGTTGATGGCCTCGAACGACGTGATCGCCGCGTTCTTCCACCTCTCGCTGAACACGCTGACCTACATCGGCCGCGTCATGATCTTCCTTGGGCCGGCCCTGGCCTACTACATCACCTACCGGATCTGCCTGGGCCTGCAGCGCCGCGACGCCGCGCAGATCGGCCACGGCGTGGAGACCGGCGTGATCAAGCGGCGGCCGTTGGGCGACTACATCGAGGTGCACGTCCCGCCCAACGAGGGCATCGAGGCTCTCATCCGAGGCAAGAGGCCGATCCCGACGATCCCCGCGGCCGTCGAGGACAAGGAGGGGATCCCCGCGAACGGGAGGCACCGCCGGCTCGCCAGGCTTCGCGCCAGGATGAGCAGGATCTACGGAGGCGAGAAGGTCCCGCTCCACGGTGACCAGGGGCGCGACGGGCACAGGCAGGACGGGCAGGACGGGCAGGACGGGCGCGCGGCCATCGGATCGGGCACGGACTCGGGCACGGATTCGGGCGCGGATGAGGGCGGGCGCCCGTCCCCGTGACCGGCTCAGTCCTCCGGCAGCGCCTTGCCCGACCACTCCTGGCGGCGGGCCTCCGCCACCGCGATCGCCGCCGCGACCGAGACGTTGAACGAGCCGACCCGGCCCACCTGCGGGATGTAGCAGACGCCGTCGGCGGCCTCCAGCAGTGCGGGGGAGCAGCCGTGGTCCTCGCTGCCCACCACCAGGCACACGTCGCCGCCCAGCTTGGCCTCAGACAGGGGTACCGCGTCGCCGGTCAACTCCACCGCGACCACCGTGAACCCGTCGTCCCTGGCCGCCCGTACGGCCTCCAGGGCGGGCACCGGCTCCTCCCAGGCCACCAGGCGGTCGGTGCCCAGCGCGGTCTTCTGCGCCTTGGGGTTGGTCGGAGGGGTGGCGTTGCCCGCCAGCCAGATCCGCTCCACCCCGAAGGCGGCGGCCGTGCGGAAGATGGAACCGATGTTGAACGGGCCGGTCACCGACTCCAGGATCAGAGCGATCCGCCCTTCGGTGTTTCTCCGCCAGGTGCGGTTGAGGCGCTTGACATCGGTCGGGCGCAGCTGCCTGCGCGGGTTCGCAGTCATCGGTCGTTCACCGTTCCTCGTTCGTCTCTCGGGCGGTTCGTGTCCCGCACGCCGGGATGACCGTGCTCATCGCGGCGGGCCCGCCTGCGGCCCGGCCTCCACTCGGAGGATCCG
This sequence comes from Streptosporangium sp. NBC_01755, assembly GCF_035917995.1. NCBI lineage: Bacteria > Bacillati > Actinomycetota > Actinomycetes > Streptosporangiales > Streptosporangiaceae > Streptosporangium > Streptosporangium sp. NBC_01755. The sequence continues at coordinate 7,066,726 of NZ_CP109131.1, forward strand.
GTACGCCGAGCGGGAGGCCACCCGCTCGGTGGGCCAGCCCCGCTCGTTCAGCCAGCGCTGCAGGGAGTCCGAGCCCAGGTGCTTCTGAACCACCAGGTGGGCGACGCCGTCGGGGGTGAGGCGTGACAGCCAGCGGGTCAGCATCTCGTGCATCGCGGTCTTGCCGATGCGGATCGCCGGATTGGACCAGATGGCGGAGAACCGCAGCTGGGGAGGAACCTCGTCGACATGCATCGACCTCACGTTGCCGAGGGAGGCGGACCTGGCGTTCCTGGCGCACAGCTCCACGGACCTGCGGTTGACGTCCACCGCCCAGACCGTCGCCTCCGGGGCGCGCGAGGCCATCGTCAGCGCGATCGGCCCGTAACCGCAGCCCAGGTCGAGCAGGTCGCCACCGGGCGGTGGAGGGGGCACGCTCTCCAGCAGGATCCGGGTGCCCACATCGACGCGCTCGGCGGAGAAGACCCCGCTGTCGGTCTCCAGCTTCAGATGAAGGTCGGGGAGCACGAGCGTGACCGAGCCGGGACGGCCGGCGGTCTCGGGACGCTCCTCGAAGTAATGTGCCACGTCGTAGAACGTTACCAACGGCCGGGACCGGTTCAGGGCAGCCGCGACCCCAGCAGCAGGGCCACCCCGGCGGTCACCAGCCCGGTCAGGATCGCCGTCACCACGAACCACTGGGTGACCTCCTGGTTGACCGTCCGGTAGCCCAGCGAGGTTCCGATCTGCTCGTACACCTCCCGCAACTGGCTGCCGGACTCCGCCTCGTAGGCCCGGCCGCCCGTGCCGTCCGACAGGGTTTGCAGGGTGGTCTTGTTCACCGGCACGTTCACGTCGCGCCCGTCGATCGAGACGGTGCCCTCCTGGGTGCCGTAGGCGATCGTGGAGACCGGCACGCGCGAGCTCATCGCCGACTCGATCGCCTCCGCCACCGAGCGGCCCGAGGTGTTGTCGCCGTCGGACAGCAGCACGATCGCCGCCGGCGGGGGATCGGTCACCGCCTGCTGGTCGAAGGAGCGCAACGAGTCCAGGGAGCTGAACACCGCCTCGCCGATCGCGGTGCCCGCACGGGTGCTCAGGTTGCCGAGGGAGGTCACCACCGCCTGGTGGTCGGTGGTGGGGGAGACCACGACGGAGGCGGAGCGGGCGAAGGCGACCAGCCCGACGTTGAAGCGTTCCGGCAGGTCCGCGACGAACTTCTGGGCCGCCTCCTTGGCCGCGGTGATCCGGTTCGGCCGGACGTCGTCGGACTCCATCGACAGCGAGACGTCCAGCGCGATGATGATCGTCGCGCGGTCGCGGGGAATCCGTACCGAATCGGCGGGACGGGCCGCGCCCACGATCAGCAGGCTCATCATGACGAGGAACAGCAGCGGGGCGACGTGTCGCCGCCAGCCGGGCCCCGAGGGGGCCACCAGCGTCAGCAGCGGCAGGTTGGTGAAGCGCAGCGCGTAGCGGCGCCGGGCGAACTGGGCGGCCACATAGCCCGCCACGAGCAGTGCCGGCGCGGCGAACAGCCACAGCCAGGCCGGAGAGAGGAAGGTCACCGTGTCGCTCCCGACCTCGGGTGCCGATGGGTCAGGTACGCCATGCGTCGCTGCCGCAGCACGAACTGGGCGATGTCGAAGATCCAGTCGCGGTCGGTGCGCAGCACCAGGTGGGCCACCCCGCAGCGGCGCAACGCCGTCTGGTTGGCCGCACGCTGCACGGCGGCGGCCTCCGCGTACGCCCGGCGGACCTTGGGCGTGAGCTGGATCTGGCGGCTCCGCCCCGACTCCGGGTCGGTCAGGTTGACCAGTCCGACCGCCGGTAGCTCCAGCTCGCGAGGGTCGATCACCTCGACGGCCAGTACCTGGTGGTGAGCGGCCAGCCGGCGGATCGGCCGCTCCCAGGGCAGCTCCAGGGTGGGGTCGAGAGTGGGTTCGGGGTCGAGGAAGTCGGAGACGATCACTCGCAGGCCGCGCCGCCGCCGTGCCGAGGCCAGCACCTCGATCGCCTCGGCCAGGTCGGGGGCGTCGGCGACGGCACGGCCCCTGGGGGCCTCCATCAGCGAGTGCAGCAGGCCGTACAGTGCCGGGCGGCCGCTTCTGGCGGGCATCCGGTGAACGTACTCGTCGTGCAGGACGTATGTGCCGAAGCGGTTTCCGATCCGGCCCGACAGGAAGCCGATCGCCCCGATGGCGGCCACGACCAGGTCCCGCTTCTCCATGCCGACGGTGCCGAAGTCCATGCTGGGCGACAGGTCCGCCAGCGCCCAGGTCTCCAGCTCCCGGTCGGCGACCAGGTCGCGTACGTGCGGGACGGTCGTGCGGGCGGTCACCGCCCAGTCCATTCGCCGGATGTCGTCCTCGCCCGGCACGTAGACCCGGCTGTCGCCGAACTCGCTTCCAGGACCGGGAAGGAGCCCCTGGTACGCGCCCTGCAGCAACCCGTCCAGGCGCCGCACGATGGTGAGCTCCAGCCGCCGTAGCGCCTGCTCGGCAGTGCCTATGGCGACGCTGCGCGTCGCGGTTCGGCCGCTGGGATCCGGCTCCTTCCCTCGTCGAGAGGGGTCGCTCGTTCCTCGCGACCCCTCTCTCCTCAGTCCAGTCGCCGGCGCGGCCTCACGGGGGTCCCTCGGGGTGGGCGGGGGCACGTCCCCACGGCGATCCTTGGAGTGGGTCATCGGCGTGTCCTGATGGGGCTCCTTGGGACCGGTCACCGGGGGCCCTGGTTCCAGACGACGAGGGGGGGGGGAACGGCGGCGAGGATCTGGCGGATCACGTCCTCGGGGTCGATCCCGTCGGCCAGGGCGTCGAAGGTGAGCATCAGCCGGTGGGACATCACGTCCACCGCCACGTCGCGGATGTCGTCGGGGAGCAGGTAGTCGCGGCCCCGCAGCAGCGCCAGGCCGCGCCCCGCGGAGACCAGGCCGAGAGTGGCCCGGGGGCTGACGCCGATCTCGATGTTCTCCTCCAAGTCGGCCAGGCCGTAGTCGGAGGGGGAGCGGGTGGCCATCACGAGCCTGACCACGTAGTCGGCGACGAGCTGGTGGACCGAGACCTGATCGGCCATCGACTGCAGCGCGGCCAGCCGCGCGGGGTCGAGCACCGCCCTGGGGGTCGGCGGCGTGACGCTCATCCGGTGCAGGATCTCCAGTTCCTCGTGGGCACTGGGATGGGTGACGCGAACCTTGAACAGGAACCGGTCGCGCTGGACCTCGGGGAGGGGGTAGACACCCTCGGACTCGATCGGGTTCTGGGTGGCCAGCACGATGAACGGCCTGGGCAGCGGGTGGGTCTCCCCGGCCAGGGTCACCTGCCGCTCGGCCATGACCTCCAGCAGCGCCGACTGCACCTTGGCCGGAGCCCGGTTGATCTCGTCGGCGAGCAGGAAGTTGACGAACACCGGGCCGAGCTCGACGTCGAAGGCCTCGCGGGAGGGGTGGTACACCCGGGTGCCCACGATGTCGCTGGGGACCAGGTCGGGGGTGAACTGGATGCGGGCGAAGACTCCGCCGACCACGGTGGCCAGGGTCGAGGCGGCCAGGGTCTTGGCCACTCCGGGCACACCCTCCAGCAGGCAGTGGCCGCGGGCGAGGAGTGCCACGAGCAATCGCTCCACCATGTGCTCCTGCCCGACGATGACCCGCCGGACCTCGGTCAGGGCGTCGCGCAGCAGTCCGGTGTCGATCTCGCTCGGCAGTTCTTCGGCGACGGTCATGTCGATATTCCATCACGTTCGGCAAGGGGACCGCCGGGTTGACCCGGCAGGTGAATCGCCTTCCCTGCCATGACTCCCGTGTTCGAAAGGGCCGGGGTCCGGCCGTCGCCCATCTCGGCAGAGGAAGGCGAGAAATCATTCCTCTCCGGAGGGGAGGGACTCACCAGAACGCGCTGTCGGCTCGCACGGTGTGCTTGATCTCGCAACCCGTGCGGCGCGGTGTGATCACCCGGGTGTGCTTTCATGTCAGACGTGGCCACTCCACTCCAGTACGGTGACCCGCCCCAGCTGGGACCCTTCGTCGTGCAGGCACGTCTGCGGGTGGGGCCCGCCGGGCTGGTCTATCTCGGGCTCGCGCCCGACGGCAGGGCCGTCTCGGTCGCGGTGCTGACCAGGGGGGCCGCGCTCGATCCGGCGGCTCGCGACCGCTTCGTCACCGGGGTCCGCGACGCGGCGGCCAGCCGCTCCGGCGTCCGGGGCTGGATGGTCAGGGCGGCACGCGGGCGCACCGCGGTGGCCGGCATGGTCCCACAGGTGCTGGCCATGGACGGCGGGAGCGCCCCGTGGGTGGCCACACCGTACGAGCCCGACAGGGCGGGGGCGGAGCGGTTCCTGGAACCGGTGCTGGTCAGCGGAACGCTGATCGGCGAGCAGCACGGCCCCGACTTCGCGCCGCACTGGGTGGGCGACCGCTCGCCCGCGCTGCCCGCGCCGCCCAAGGGTGCGCCGCCGCCGACCGAGACCCGCCGGGCCGTGATCGTCGCGGGGGTGGTGCTGACCCTGCTGCTCGTGCTGCTGGCCGTGACGGTCTGGCTCCTGCTGCGCAGGGAGGACGATTTCAAACCGCCGCCGAGGCCGCTGCCGCCCACGGTGTTCGTGCCGACCCCGCCGCCGGTCCCGGCGACGCCGGATCCCGGCCGGCCCACCCCTTCGCCGTCACCGAGCCAGAGCGGGACCGGCCCCCCCGGCCAGGAGGAGGGCGACGAGAACGAGGGCGAGCCCATCTGAGGGCGGCGGGTGCGCAGAACGCGCGCGATCGCCGCCCCGATCCCGCCGCCGCCCCGATCCCGCCTCCGGCGCCGGTGACCGGCGCGAGGCGGGCCGACGGTGAATCCTTTTCGCCCCCGGCCGGGCCTCGACGCGGCTAAAGCATTGCCCCTTAAAGCATTGTCCCTGTTCATGGAGATTATTCCCTTTATCGCTATAAAGCGCTCTGTGCCGGATAAGGGGACTGTGCGCCGATATGGAGTGGTGCGCCGAAAACGACCGCGGCAGGGAAGGAATCGTCATCATGACGGATGTGTCGAGCGTGGGGCCCCAGCCGGGCGATGACCGTCCAATCCTGACCAATCGACAGGGGCACCAGGTCTACGACAACCAGAACCAGCGCACGGTCGGCGCGAGGGGGCCGGCCACGCTGGAGAACTACCAGTTCCTGGAGAAGATCAGTCACTTCGACCGCGAGCGCATCCCCGAGCGGGTGGTGCACGCCCGAGGGGTGACCTCCTACGGCTACTTCGAGGCCTACGGCAAGCTCGGAGACGAGCCGATCGGCCGCTACACCCGGGCGAAGCTCTTCCAGGAGCCCGGAAAGCGGACCGATGTGGCCGTCCGGTTCTCCACGGTGATCGGTGGCAGGGACTCCTCGGAGACCGCCCGTGACCCGCGCGGGTTCGCGGTGAAGTTCTACACCGAGGACGGCAACTGGGACCTCGTCGGCAACGACCTGGCGGTCTTCTTCATCAGGGACGCCCTCAAGTTCCCCGACGTGATCCACTCGCTCAAGCCGGACCCGGTGACGTTCAGGCAGGAGCCCGGCCGGATCTTCGACTTCATGTCGCAGACGCCGGAGAGCATGCACATGATCGTCAACCTGTTCAGCCCGCGCGGCATCCCGGCCGACTACCGGCACATGCAGGGATTCGGGGTCAACACCTACAAGTGGGAAAACCAGCAGGGCGACAGCCGTCTGGTGAAGTACCACTGGATCCCCAAGCAGGGCGTGCGCAGTATGACCGCCGAGGACGCCACGGCCGTACAGGGCCAGGACCTCGGGCACGCCACCAAGGACCTGCACGAGGCGATCGACCGGGGCGACTTCCCCGAGTGGGAGCTGCGGGTGCAGATCATGAGCGACGACGACCACCCCGAGCTGGACTTCGACCCGCTGGACGACACCAAGGTGTGGCCGGAGAACGACTTCCCGCCCCTGCCGGTCGGCAGGATGGTGCTGAACCGCAACGTGGACGACAACTTCGCCGAGAACGAGCAGATCTCCTTCGGGACCGGCGTCCTGGTCGACGGCCTCGACTTCTCCGACGACAAGATGCTGGTGGGCCGTACGTTCTCCTACAGCGACACCCAGCGCCACCGGGTGGGTCCCAACTACCTGCAGCTGCCGGTCAACCAGCCCAAGCACGCCCAGGTGCGCACCAACCAGCGCGACGGCCAGATGGCCTACCGAGTCGACGAGCAGGGCGCCAACCCGCACGTCAACTACGAGCCGTCCATCACCGGGGGGCTCAGGGAGGGGCAGTACCCCACCTACGACGAGCAGGGGCCGGTCATCTCCGGGAGGCTGACCCGCAAGCGCATCCCGCGTACCAACGACTACACCCAGGCCGGTCAGCGCTACCTGCTCATGGAGCAGTGGGAGCGCGACGATCTGGTGCTGAACTTCGTCGACATGCTCTCCCAGGCCACGCGCCCCGTTCAGGAGCGGATGGTCTGGCATTTCCTGATGGTCGAGGACGACCTCGGGCTCAGGGTGGGAGAGGGGCTGGGCATCAGCCCCGGGGACGTCTCCCACCTGAAACCGTTGATCGGCCAGGACCTGACGGAGGAGGATCGCGAGCGGTTGTCCAAGCTGGGCAAGAACGGGCCGCGCGACGTGAGCGGCCTGAAGATGACCCACTGCGTGCCCAACGAGCGGGCCCGGGTGGAGCGGTAGGGAACGGTCACCGGCCCGGTGGGAGCGGCGGTCGTCGAGCCCGGAGCGCGCGGAGGTGATCCGCTCGTTGCGCGTCGCCGGGCTCGATCTGCTGACCGGAGTCTTCCGGCAGGGAAGAAACCATCGGTCAAGGCTGTCCGATTTTTCCGCTTAAAAGGTATGAATACCATTACAGCGGGCACGCGATCCTCAAACTGAGCCGCCGATATCTGAGCCGTTCTCACTCCCATTTGGATTGCCATGCCTGTTGAGAGCAACGTCATTCCGATCATCAACTGGTCCCGCCGCTCCTCCTGCCTCAACGAGGACCCCGAGCTCTTCTTCCCCGTGTCCTACGAGGGACCGGGCCGTGAGCAGTACGAGCGCGCCAGGGCTGTGTGCCGACGCTGCCCGGTGCGCGGGCGTTGCCTGGAGTACGCGTTGAACACCCAGCAGATGGACGGTGTGTGGGGAGGCACCACACCCGACGAGCGCAGGGCAACCATGACCAGGGCGAGGCGCCAGGTCAGGTAGCGGCACTCCCGGCCGGCCGCCCAGAGCCCGAGTTCCGCCTCCGGGTACTGGAAGAGCACCGCTCCCGGTTTGCCGCCTCGTGCAGCGGCTCCAGCGTGCCGAGGAATCGCCGCCGGACCTCGTCGGTGATCTCCGGCGGCACGTCCCTGAGGTGGAGGTCGCGCTCCGGCGGCGCGCCGAGCCTCTCCCGCGGGTCCTTGTGGAGGGAGGCGGGCCGGGTGGGGTGCCCGGTCAGCGACGAGGTGACGGCCAGGGGTTGGGGCGGCAGCCGTACAGGGACTTGGTCTGCTGGAGCATCACCGGTGCCCGCCTGCCGGGCCCGGGGCAGGACACGTGGCCGTGGCCGAGGCCGTGACCGACCTCGTGGCTGATGACGTACTCGCGGTAGGAGGCCACGTCGCGGCCGTAGCCGCGCGCCCCGCTGTTCCAGCGGACCGCGTTGATGATCGCGCGCTCGCCGTTCCAGCAGGACAGCGTGCCGTTGGTCCGCATCGGCAGACAACGCCGGTCGGCCGTCTCCGGGCTGCTCAGCGAGACCCTGAGCTTCACGGGGCCGCGCGCCACCCGCTTGAACCGGTGCCCCCAGCCGCGCGGGTCGTTGAGGATCCGGTGCACCTCGGAGGCGAACTCCTCCACCTCGAACGGCAGGCCCCGCTCGACCTCCACCGCGTACCGGACCACCCTGCCCTTGCCCCTGGGGGGTCTGGCCTCGCCGGGGGCGACGGCGTAGCGGCCCTTGGCGGCCCGGGGCACCTTCAGCCTCAGCGGTTGCTGCCGGCCGTTGGCCAGCAGGAGTGGCTTCTTGGCCTGGCCGGAGGGATCTGCCGTCCCCTGAGGCTGCGGTGGCGGGGTCGGTGTCACCGGTGTCACGGGTATCTGGGGCAGTGCGGCGTCCGGGGGTGGGGGAATGTCGGGAACCGGTTCGAGGTGACCGCTCAGCAGGGTGACCGCTCCGGCCGTGAACGTGACCATGACGCTGAACGCGAGAAGCCACATAACGGTTTTGGAGTCACGTCGACTTTCGTTCCTGGACATAGTCCGTAAACCATATTGCCCTACGGCGGTAACTGATCAAATCGGGGGAAAATCATCATGTGCTGACATCACGGAGAGCTACGGGTTGGGTACGCCAACGGCGGCCGCGTATGGCGGCCGCCGTCGGATCAGCGGATGTCGAGCCTGGAAAGGGCGGGTGAAGGGGTTCTCCGTCCACCCGCGCCGGCGTCTCGGCGCTTTCCGTCAGGAAGACCGGTGATTTCACCGATGCGCACCGGGGAAACGGGCCGGATGTGGGAGCCGGGCCGGAGAAGGGTGTCTCCGGCCCGGCTCGGGGATGGGGAGGGGCCCTCACCATCCCAACCCGGGGATGGGGAGGGGATGGGAAGAGGGCCCCTCCCCATCCCCGGCCCGGGGATGGTGAGGGTGATTGGGAGGGGGCCACTCACCAGCCCGGGACGATCAGCTTTCTGGCCTGTTCGGGGTCGTCCGAGCCCAGGGCGATCTGAGCGTTGTCGCGGCACTGCGCCAGGGAGTGGGCGGCGAGGCTCTCCCGTACCGCGGGGACGCTGGGCGCCGACATCGACAGACTGGTGACGCCCAGCCCGACCAGGACCGTCGCCAGGAGCGGGTCCGCCGCCGCCTCGCCGCACACGCCGACGGGCTTGCCCACCGACTGCCCGGCCGCCGCGCAGTCGGCGATCAGCTGGAGCAGCGCCGCCTGCCAGGGATCGAGCAGGTCGGCGAGATCCCCGTGCTGCCGGTCGGAGGCGAAGGTGTACTGGCTCAGGTCGTTGGTGCCGATGCTCAGGAAGTCGAGCTCCTTCAGCAGGCGCCCGGCGTGCAGCGCGGCGGCGGGGACCTCCACCATCGCCCCGACCCGGGTGATTCCCCGGGCGCGGGCCCGCCCGGCGAAGTCGGCCGCCTCGCCCGCCGTCGTCACCATCGGGGCCATCACCCATGGCTCGGCTCCGCTCTGGCGCGCTGCCTCGGCGATGGCGTCGAGCTGGGTGTCGAGCACCTCGGGCCTGACCCGGGAGACCCGCAGCCCCCGGATGCCCAGCGCCGGGTTGGTCTCGTCGGCCAGCCCGAGGAACGGCAGCGGCTTGTCGGTGCCCGCGTCGAGGGTGCGGACCACGACGTGCCCGCCGGGGACGGCACGGAAGACCGCGGCGTAGGCGGCCACCTGCTCCTCGTAGCCGGGCTCCTCGCGCCGGTCCAGGAAGAGGAACTCCGTGCGGAACAGTCCCACTCCCTCGGCGTCCACCCCCTGCGGCGTGAGGTCGGCCGCGGAGCCGACGTTGAGCAGCAGCTTGACCGGGTGGCCGTCGGAGGTCCGGCCGGGACCCCGGCTCGTGCTCTTCCGGCGGCGCTCGGCCTCCGCCAGGCGCTGGATCTCGGTGGCGGCCTCCTCACCGATACCGACTTCCACCTCGCCCCGCAGACCGTCGACGGACACCCACGTCCCCTCGTCGACCTCGCTCATTCCCCGGCAGGCGACCACGGCGGGCAGGCCGCGGGCGCGGGCCAGAATGGCGGTGTGGCTGGTCGGGCCGCCCTTCTCGGTGACGAGGGCGAGGACGGTGTCGGGGTCCAGGTTCACCGTGTCGGCGGGGGAGAGGTCCTCGGCGACCAGGACGAAGGGATGACCGGGAGTGGGCACCCCGGGAACGGGCAGGCCGAGCACCGCCGCGACGGCCCGGTTACGGATGTCGTCGAGGTCGGCGGCTCGCTCGGCGATGTAGCCGCCCGCCGCCAGCAGCGCGTGCCGGTGGTGGGCGCACGCCTCGTCGATGGCGTGCGCGGCGTCCGCACCCGCCCTGACACTCGTCTCCACGGACTCGTGCAGACCGGGGTCGTCGGCGATGAAGGACTGTGCCTCCAAGATCGCCTGAGCTTCGGCGTCGGGCGCCTTCTCCGCCCGCTCCGCCAGTTCGGCGGCGGTGGCCCGCAGCGCGTCCAGCGCCAGGCCGAGCTCGGCGTCGGTGTCGGCGACCGGGTGGCGGGGCGGCAGCTCCGGCGGACCCGCCATCCGGCAGACCCGCCCGGCCGCCCGGCCGGAGCTCACGCCCAGGCCCTTGAGCGCCTCAGCCATGAGGTGCCTCTTCGGCGTCGAGGTCGCGGGCGAGCAGCTCGGCGAGGGAGTCGAGCGCCTCGCCTGCCCCAGGCCCCTCCGCCTCCAGCGTGACCTCCGTGCCATGTTTCGCGCCCAGTGCCAGCACGGCGAGCATGCTGTTGGCGGGTACGGGCTTGCCCTCCCCGACGCGGATACGGACGGGCACTCCCTGCCTGGCCGCGGCCTGCACGAAGATCTTTGCGGGACGGGCGTGGAGGCCCGTGCTTGAGGCGACGACCACTGTCCTCTCCGGCATCTCCGGTTCTCCTTCTGCGCGTTCTGCGAGTGGTGTGAGTTTGCGCCGGCCTCCACCGGATCCGGCGGGAGGCCGGCGCACTCTGGTGTGGATCGGCGGATCTTCCGGCGGCTCCCCGGCATGACCTTTTGCTGCTGTCCGGCCCGAAGGCCGGTAGCTCCGGGGGCCGGGTCGGTCAGGGTTCGATGGTCACCTTGATGGCCTCGCCCCTGCTGACGATGTCGATCCCCTCCAGGACCTCCGCGAGCGGCAGCCGGTGCGTGATCAGGTCGGAGACCGGCACCGAGCCATCGGCGATCAGCCGCAGGGCCTGGGCGTTGTGCGCGGGGCTGGACCCGTTGGCACCGACGATGGTCAGTTCCCGGTAGTGGACCAGGTTGGAGTCGCACCGGATGATCGGGTTGTCCTTGGGCAGGCCTCCGAAGAAGCTGACCCGCCCCTGGCGGGCCGCCATCCGCAGCGCCTGCTCCTGGGCCGCTCCCGAGGCGGCGGCGGTGATGACGACGTCGGCGCCCCTGCCGTCGGTCAGCTTGAGCACCTGCTCGACGACGTCCTCGCCGTGCACCGACGCGTCCGGGTGGACCAGCCCGGCGGCCATCTCCAGCCGCTCGGCGTTGATGTCGACGAGGAAGACCCGCGCCGCGCCCCGCGACCGCGCCAGCCGCACGTGCAGGCAGCCGATCGGGCCGGACCCCATGATCACCACGTCGTCGCCCTCGCCCACCCGGGCCAGTTCCTGGCCGTTGAGCACGCAGGCCAGCGGCTCGGCCACCGAAGCCTCGGCGAAGCCGACCTCGTCGGGAATGCGGTTGACGCCGTTGACCGCCAGGATCTTGGCCGGGATGACCATGTACTCGGCGAAGCCGCCGTCGTAGTGGTAGCCCATCGACTCCTGGTTCGGGCAGACGGTCATCCGGCCCCGGAGGCACTCCTCGCACGTCCCACAGGGAATCGCGGCGATCACCTGCACTCGGTCACCTGGGGCCCACTCGCCGGCGTCGACGGCGTCGACCACCTCGCCGGCGATCTCGTGGCCCATGACCCTGGGGGGCTTGATGTGGTGGTGGCCGTACTTGGAGATCTTCGCGTCGGTACCGCAGGTCGAGCAGTTGCGCACGCGTATCTTGATCTCGCCTGGTCCGGCGGCGGGCTCCGGCGCATCCTCGACGCGGATGTCGCCGGGAGCGTAGAAACGGGCGACCTTCACTGTGCTTCGTCCTCTTCGTTGGGTTGCAGCAGCCGGACCACATCGGCGACCTCCGTCGCCTCGCGAAGGGCCTGGGCCTGCTCGGGATCCATCAGGATCTGGGCGAGTTCGGCGAGCAGCCGTACGTGGCCGTCGCCCTTGGCGGCGATACCGATGCACACCGTCACCTGGTCGCCGTCCCAGTCGACGCCGTCCGGGAAGCGAACGACGCTGATGGCGTCGTGCCGGACGGCGTCCTTGGCGGCCAGGGTGCCGTGCGGGATGGCGACCCCCTCACCGACGTAGGTGGAGATCGAGCGCTCCCGTTCGAGCATGGCGTTGATGTAGGGGCTCTCCACCGCGCCGACGGAGAGCAGGGCCTGCCCGCACTGGCGGATCGCGTCGTCGCGGCCGGTGGCCGAGGCCGCCAGCAGGATGGCGCGCGGGTCCAGCGGCAGCGGCGCTGTCTCAGGCATCGACGGTGCCGCCGTTCTTGATGGTGTTGACCAGCTTGGTCACCGCCGGGTCTCCGATGAAGACCTGGAAGGGGATCAGCACCTTGCCGGGTGCGCCGGCCCTGGCCCGGTCCGCCAGGCCGACGTGGCAGACCACCACGTCGGCGTCGGCGGGGATCGAGTTGACCGGGGTGTGCTCCACCTGGACGTTCTGGCTCTTCAACTGCTTGCGGAGCTGGCTGGCGAGCATGACGCTGCTGCCCATACCCGCGTCGCAGGCCACGATGATCTTGTGGATGTCCTTGCTCTCGATACTGGCCATGCGTTAAGCCTCCTTGGCGGCGGGTGCGGTTTCGGATCCCGCAGCGGCTTCCTCGGCCCCGTCCCCGTTGCGCCGGCCGAAGCCGAGGAGCACCGAGGCCACGGCGAAGGAGACGGCGGTCGCGGCGAAGACGCCGGCGAGCACACCGAACCAGCCGCCCTTGGGCGTCACCGCGAGGTAGGCGAAGATGCTGCCGGGCGAGGCCGCGGACACCAGGCCGGCGCCGGTCATGATGAAGACCAGGATGCCGGTGGCGCCACCGGCGATGACCGCGAGGATCAGACGGGGCTTCATGAGCACGTAGGGGAAGTAGATCTCGTGGATGCCGCCGAGGAAGTGGATGATGATCGCGGCGGGGGTGCTGGGACGGAGCAGGCGCGGGCCGAAGAACATGTAGGCCAGCAGCAGGCCGAGACCGGGGCCGGGGTTCGACTCCAGCATGAACAGGATCGACTGGCCGAACTGGGTCACCTCGTTGGCACCCAGCGGGGTCAGCACGCCGTGGTTGATGGCGTTGTTGAGGAACAGCACCTTGGCGGGCTCGATCAGGACCGAGGCCAGCGGCAGCAGGTTGGCGTCCACCAGCCAGCCGACCGCGTTACCGGCGGCGGTGGTGATCGTGGAGACGACGGGGCCGATGGCCCAGACGCCCACCAGGGCCGTGGCGCCGCCGACGATGCCGGCGGTGAAGTTGTCCACCAGCATCTCGAAGCCGGACTTGGTGCGGTCGGCGGTGAAGCTGTCAACGAGTTTCAGCAGGAACGCCGCGAGCGGTCCCATGATCATCGCGCCGAGGAACATCGGGTTCTCGGCGCCGACGACAACGCCCATGGTGGCGACGGCGCCGACCACGGCGCCGCGCTGGCCGTGGACCATCCGACCGCCGGTGTAGCCGATCAGGATGGGCAGCAGCGACGTGATCATCGGCCCGACCAGGGCGGCGAGGGTCTCGTTGGGCAACCAGCCGGTGGGGATGAACAGGGCCGTGATCAGACCCCAGGCGATGAACGCGCCGATGTTCGGCATGATCATTCCGGCGAGATATCCGCCGAAACGCTGGATTTTCGCTTTTACCCCGGTTCCGGTGACGGTGGGGGTGTACTCGGTGCTCATATGGTGTTGCTCCTTCCGGGGTGGCCGGCGGGGGAGCCGGCCAGGGGGGTGGATCCGCGTCGCTGTCAGCCCCCGGGCTGCAGCGGCAGGGTGGGATCGGCTCCGGTGACGCGAACGTCATCGCGCCGGATGTCGTGCGGGGAGGGCATTCGGCTGCCCGGCAGCCCGACCGCGGCGGTAGCCCAGGCCAGCGCCTCGACCAGTGCGCTCTCGCCCTGTGCGCCGCCGGCGAGGAACCCGGCGAGCATGGCGTCGCCGGCGCCGACGGTGCTGCGCGGCTCGGCCACCGGGCATTGGCCGTACCAGACCTGGTCTCCCTGGAGGAGGATCGCGCCGTCGGATCCCAGGCTGGCCAGGACGGTTCCCGCGCCTCGGGCCCGCAGGTTCTCTGCGGCCTTGATGGCGTCGCCCAGCGATGAGAGAACCATCCCCGTCGCCTCGCTCAGCTCCTCCCGGTTGGGTTTGATCAGGGAGGGAGCCTCGGCGAGCGCGTGGACGAGCGCGGGGCCGCTGGTGTCGACCGCGACGTTGATGCCTGCGCCCTTGAACCGTTCGCACAGGCGGGCGTAGACATCGATCGGCACCTCGGGCGGGAGGCTGCCGGAGGCGACCACCCAGTCCGCGGAGCTTGCCGCACTGAGCACGGCCTCGGCGATGGTGTCGAGGTCGGCCGCCGACAAGGCGCTGCCCGGCTCGTTGATCTTGGTGACCGTGCCGTCGGGCTCGGCCAGCGCGACGTTGGACCGGGTGGCCCCGGCGACCGGTACGGTGATCATCTCGATGCCCTCGGCCGAGAGCAGGCTCACCAGCCGCCGTCCCTCGTCGCCCGCGAAGGGGACGACGGCGCAGGAGCGGACCTGGTTGGCCAGCAGCGCACGGGAGACGTTGACGCCCTTGCCGCCGGGGTCGAGGTGTGTGGCGGCGGCGCGGATGACGGCCCCGCGGGTAAGCGACCCGACCTCGATCGTACGATCCAGGCTGGGGTTGAGGGTCAGGGTGACGATCATGCCCGGATCACCTCGGGCCCGGCCGCGGCCATCTCGGCCGCGACCTCGGTGTCAAGTCCCATGTCACTGATCACCACATCTATCTCCTGGACCGAGGCGAAGCGGGCCAGGTAGGTATTGGCGAACTTGGTGTGGTCGGCCAGCAGTACGCATCGCTGCGCCGCGTCGACCATCGCCCGCTTGATGGCGGCCTCGGCGGGGTCCGGTGTCGTCAGCCCCTTGGCCACCGAGCATCCGTTGGCCGCCATGAACGCCACGTCCACGTGCAGGTCGGAGAGGGGCCGCAGCGCCCAGTCGTCGACGGTGGCCAGGGTCCGCCCGCGCACCCGGCCACCCAGCATGATCACCGTCAGGTTGACGCGGGTGGCCAGTACCGTCGCCAGCGGCGGGGAGTTCACGATCACGGTCAGCTCCCGGTCGGTCGGCATCGCCTGCACCAGCCTGCCGGTCGTCGAGCCGGCGTCGATGATGATCGCGCCGTCCTCGGGGAGCTCGGCGAGCGCCGCCTTGGCGATACGCTCCTTTTCCGAGATCATTACCTCGTCGCGGGCGGCAAGTTCAGGTTCGAACCCCAGCCGCTCGACCGAGATCGCACCGCCGTGCACGCGCCGCAGCATCCCCAAGCGCTCCAGCGCGGTCAGGTCGCGGCGGATGGTCTCGGTGGTGACGGCGAACTCCTCCGCGAGCGTTACCACGTCTACCCGTCCGACCGTACGCGCCCGGCGCAGGATCTCCTGTTGCCGCTCCTCGGCGTACATGCTGTTGATTCACCGCCGTTTCCATGTTGTTTCAGCTTTATTTACACCCGAATCTGTTGGAACGTCAATGGGTGACTTCTAGCTAAGCCAGGTAAAACATGAAAAACCCCAGGTATGTACCTGGGGTTTGGGACTGTATGTGGATTGTGAGGAGAGTGTGGCCGCAGGCCGCCGAAAATTTGGATCGCGTTGGAAACGGTGTCCCTCGGCCGGAGATCCCTCGGTTGGAGATCCCCTCGGCCGGAGATCCCTCGGCGGGAAACGGGATGCTGTCGGACGCTTCCGGGGCACTGGGAAGGGATCGTGGGTGGGCCCGCGGCCTTCGGTGTGCTCGGCCTTCGGTGTGCTTGGTCCTCAGTGCGTTCGGTCCTCGGCGCGCTTGGTCCTCAGGGTCCTCAGCCGTCGGCGGCCCAGCCGTGGGTGCGCTTGAGTACGACGGCCACGCGGGCGAAGCGCTCGGCGTCGAGGATGGAGCCCTCGCGCCGGATGTCGTCCTCATCGAGGGCGAAGATCCGGTCCAGGCGCAGGTAGGAGACGCGGTTCTCCCGGTCCCAGCGGCCGGGGCCGAGCTCCAGCCAGTCGCTCGGGTCGCCGTTGCCGCCCCGGCTGGAGAGCATCAGCGCGAGCAGCTTGCGCCCGTGGCGGCCGACGACCAGCAGTGGCCGGTCCTTGCCACGGTTCGGATCCTCCTCGTAGGGGACCCAGGCCCAGACGATCTCGCCGGGGTCGGCGAGCCCGTCGAGGTCGGGGGAGTAGTCCAGGGTCGCCGCCCGGTCGACACGGTAGACCTCGCTGACCGCGCCTCGAGCCGGCCGGGGGTCCTCGCCAAGATCACGCACAGGTGCAGCCTATTGCAGGCAGGCGGCATTCTTCAAAGGGAGGCGGGCCCCGCGGGCGGGCAGGCGGGCGCCGCCCGCTGGCCGGACGCCAGCCGGGCGGCGGTCGGTCCGGAGCATCCGGACTCGGTTCGGAGTGCGGCTCAGCCGCCGCTCTTGCGGCGGAAGGAGCGCTTGGCCGCAGCCGGGCCGTGAGCACCGTGGATCTTGGAGGCGTTCTTCCCCTTGCCTCCGGCGCTCGCGTCCGCCTGGGCGAGCTTCTTGCGCTCCAGGGCCTCGCGGAACTTGCGCTTCAGTTCGTCGTCGGAACTCTCGGGCTCCTCCGGCGTGACGTCAGACATGCAGACCTCCTGATCTGGGCGGACGGTCCCACCCCGGCCAACCGGACCATCATCCTCTCATGTTTCGAACATGGGTCCGGCTTGCTGGAACGCGTCACGGGCCTGACCGCGGAGCCGGTCGCCGGCAGCGGCCGGGACGAGCAGGGCGGGGGGACCCTAGTTCAGATCCATGGCCATCAGCAGCAGTAGTCCGGCGAGGTGGCCGACGACCACGAAGACGATCACGAAGATGAAGACGAACTTCGCCGGGCCGTGCTCGAAGTGCTGGCCCTCCTTGAGTGCGGGGCGCTCCGCCTGGCGCTCGGCGATCCGTTCCTCGATCGACTTGCTGTGAAACATGGGGATCCTTTGCTCACCAATGCTTGGGGCGATAATAGTTTGTGTAGTAACTATCGTACTATGTCGGGTGGAGGTACGTGTGAGTGACATGCCCGATCCCCTAAGTCTGGAGAGCCAGGTGTGCTTCGCCCTGGCGGTCGCCTCGCGCAACGTCATCGGGGTCTACCGGCCACTGCTGGAGCCGATGGGGCTGACCCACCCCCAGTATCTGGTCATGCTCGCCCTCTGGGAGCAGGCGCCGCTGTCGGTCAAGGAGCTGAGCAAGCTACTGAGACTCGACCCCGGTACGCTGTCCCCGCTGCTGAAGCGTCTCGAGGCCGTTGGCTACATCCGGAGGCAGCGTGACGGCCAGGACCAGCGTGTCCTGGCAGTCTCGCTCACGCCGGAGGGCCGAAGGCTACGGGACGAGGCGGAGAAGGTTCCGCCGGCGATCGTCAGGCGTCTGGGAATGAACCTGGAGGAGCTCCGGGAGCTCCACCGGTCGCTGAACCGGGTGATCGCCGCGGCGGACGGCGCGCATCACTGATTCACGTGGAGAGGAAAGGCTCATGGCTGGAAGCCACGGAGGAAGCCCCAAGTCTTGGCTTGCGGTGATCATCATTCTGCTGGGGTTCACCGTGGGAGGCGTGGCCCTGTGCCTCGGCCCCAACTGGATGTTCTTCTGGATCGGGGCCGGGATCATCGCGGTCGGCGGTGTGGTCGCCCTGGCGGTCGACATCTTCTCGGATGTCATCACCGACGCCCCTCGGGTGCCGCTGAACAACGGCAGCAGCTGATCAGGCCTTCTGCAACGCCTCCTCGACGGAGGTGAAGACCTCGAAGGAGGGTCGCAGGCCGGTGATGGCGAGAATGCGCTCCAGGGTGCCGTGCACGCCGACGAGTGCCAGGCGGACACCCAGGACGCGGCTTCGCTGGAGCGCCAGGATCAGCTCTGCGACCCCGGTGGAGTCACAGAAGGTGAGCCCTGTGACATCGGCCACGATCATGGAAGGTGCTTCGACCTCCCACGCCTTCTCCATCTCCAGGCGGAAGGCGGAGGCGTGCCGGTAGTCGAGCTCTCCGAGCACCCGGACGACGAACACCTTCCCGAGCAGGCTCGATGAGGTCGTGAAGAAGGTCATGCTTGGCTCCTTTGCCCGCGGGTGGCAGGGCGGGCTGTCCTTTTTCCTACCAGTTCCGGGGCCACCGTGCTCCCGCCGGGCCTCAAACGACCTCAAACGACCTGGTAGAGCAGCTCGGGCCGTCCGACCCCGCCGTACTGGGGAACCCGGCGGGTGATTCCGTTCTCCGTCAGGTGCTCCAGGTAGCGGCGGGCGGTCACCCGGGAGACGCCGATCGCCGTGGTGGGGTCGAGCCCCAGGCCGCTGTCGGCCACGCTGATCACGAAGGCCGTCTCGTCGGTGCGCAGCCGTACCTCCACCCGCGCGGGCCGGGTTCCCGCCATGGCCGCTTCGGCCGCGTTGTCCATCAGGTTGCCGACGATCGTCACCAGATCGCGGGTGTCCGGGCCAGACTCCAGCCGCGCACCTGTCTGGAAAGCTCCCGCAAGTTCACGAACGAAATGTACGCAACGGTGACTCAGATCACAGCGTCGGCGCATAGTCACTCGACCGGATTTTTCTTCTACCGCGGTGGAGACACGTATGAGCGCGGCTCGAGACAAAACGCACTACCTGTACCTGGCCGTGATCGCCGCCGTGGTCGCAGGAGTCACGATCGGGCTCGTCGCCCCCGATCTCGGCAAGGAGCTGAAACCACTCGGCACCGCCTTCGTCGCCCTGATCAAGATGATGATCAGCCCGATCATCTTCTGCACCATCGTGCTCGGCGTCGGATCCGTCACCAAGGCCGCCAAGGTCGGCGAGGTCGGCGGTCTCGCACTCGGCTACTTCCTCGCCATGTCGACGGTCGCCCTGGGCATCGGCCTGCTCGTGGGCAATCTGATCGACCCCGGACAGAGCCTCGCGCTCACCGACGAGCTCCGCAAGGCAGCCGAGGCCGAGGCGGCCAAGGGCGGCGAGAGCGACACGGTGACGTTCCTGCTCGGGATCATCCCCACCACGCTGGTGTCGGCGTTCACCGAGGGCGAGGTGCTGCAGACCCTGCTCGTCGCGCTGTTCGCCGGGTTCGCCCTGCAGGCGATGGGCGAGCGCGGCAGGCCCGTGCTGAACGGCATCGCGCACATCCAGCGGCTCGTCTTCCGGGTCCTCGCCATGATCATGTGGGCCGCCCCGGTCGGCGCCTTCGGTGCGATGGCCGCGGTCGTCGGCGCCACCGGCGTGGACGCGCTCAAGAGCCTCGGCGTCATCATGCTCGCCTTCTACGTGACCTGCCTGCTCTTCGTTTTCGCCGTCCTCGGTCCGATCCTCTGGCTGGTGGCGCGGATCGGCCTGCTCTCGCTCCTGCGCTACCTGGGCAGGGAGTTCCTGCTGATCCTGTCGACCTCGTCGTCGGAGTCGGCACTGCCGCGCCTGATCGCCAAGATGGAGCACCTCGGCGTGAGCAGGCCCGTCGTCGGGATCACCGTGCCGACCGGCTACTCCTTCAACCTGGACGGCACCGCCATCTACCTCACCATGGCCACGCTGTTCGTCGCGAGCGCCACCGGCGCGCCACTCGCCTTCGGCGAGCAGATCTCCCTGCTGGTCTTCATGATGATCGCGTCGAAGGGCGCCGCCGGGGTCACCGGCGCCGGCCTGGCCACCCTCGCCGGAGGCCTGCAGTCGCACCGCCCCGACCTGGTCGACGGCGTCGGTCTCGTCGTCGGCATCGACCGCTTCATGTCCGAGGCGCGGGCGCTGACCAACTTCGTGGGCAACGCGGTCGCCACGGTCCTGGTCGGCACCTGGACCGGCGAGTTCGACAGGGAGCGCGCGGCCGAGGTCCTGGCGGGGAGTGCCCCGTTCGACGAGACGACCCTCCTGGACGACGACGATGACGGCGGTGCCACCCCGCCGCCCGCCACACGCTCTGACGACCCGGTGATGTCACCGGCCTAGCGGCGGAAACCCTCCGGCAGGTGGACGGGCCGGCGGCGGACGTTCAGGAGGTTCCGCCGAGATGGACCTCCCCGGCCAGCTTCGTCGTCTGGCCGGTGGAACGCCGCCAGGTGGACCCCGCCGGATGGGCGGTCAGCAGGACCATGATCCAGCGTTCCTTGGGGCCGACGAGACCGGTGGTGTGCAGTACGGGACGGCCCAGGTCAGGTACGACGCCGGCCCCGGCGGGTGCCGCCGTCGTGACTCCGCCTGGGGCGGTGGCGGAGCCTCTCCGGCTCGCGGTGGCGCCCAGGGCCACCGGAGCCGGAGAGGCGGACACGGGAGACGCGGAGGTGAAGGCGGCGGAGGCGGTGCGGGCGGCGGGGGAGGTCGCCGGGCGGCAGCGGACCGGGGGTGTGGAGCCGTACCCCGACCAGCCCTGCTTGACCGCCCACGGCCCGCGCACTCCGCGGGGGATGCCGAAGTACTGGTCGAAGCCATCGGAGCCGCACTGCCCGGCCCTGCGCAGGTGGCCCAGGATCAGGCCGCTGACCTTGGGGTCGGCCCGGTCGAGCAGGTAGCGGTAGGTCTTGACGACGTCCATCGCGCTGAGCGAGGCGTAGCCCCAGAAGCCGGGTTTGTCGGCCGGTGGGGGAGCGGTGTCGGTGAGTTGCAGCTTGCGCGCCATCCGCTGGATGATCCGTCCCTGACCGCCCCTGCTCCAGAAGGAGGTCGCGGCGGCGTCGTCGCTGACCCGCAGCATGACCTTGAGCAGCGCCAGGTCCTTCTTGGAGACGCCGCTGTGCGACTCCAGATAGTCGATCGCGATGAGGATCTTCACCACCGAGGCCGACCGGAACCTCCGGTGCGCGTTGCGGTGCTCGGTCACCTTCGCGGTCTGCCGGTCGAAGACCAGGTAACCGGCGGTCACCCCGGCCGGGACATGCGGCTTGCCGGGGGCGGTGGCCGAGGCCGGGGTGGTGGCCGCCAGGAGGGGGAGGGCGGTCGCGAGGACCGTCAGCAAACGCATCACGGGACAAATACCTACCAGATCCCGGATCGGTGACGGACCGGGCACGCGCAGCTCGCGGATCCGGGTCGGAGCGGAGTGCGGCCGGCGTCGAGGAACAGTGCCCCCGACGCGCACGGGCAGGTCGCCGTACGGAACCTGGTCGCCAGGGATTGTATAGGAAACTTTCCTATTGAATACTGCGATGAACAGGTCAATCCTCCTCAATCTCACTCCTCGCGTCCTCGGTACACCGCCCGGTGTGCCGCCGCGCCGGACCGGTTGCCCACCCGGGGACTGGGAGACCCGTACCTGGCGTGCAAGTATCTGACCGCCGACGTGGTGATGAGCGCCCTGCCCGGCCCGTACGAAGCGCTGCTCTGCCGCGTGATCCGCTGACCCCTCGCCTTCGGACCGGAGGTGTCCGAGGAGACCGGCATGCTGACCCCGCACCTCGCCGGAGGCGGGAACGTGCTGGTCTGCCCCAAGCCCGGCCACGTCCCGGCCTCGTACACCATCCTCGACTTTCCGGTCGACGACATCGACGCCGCCGTCGACGGGAGGGTCAGGCGCGTTTGGCGATGGCGGTGATGAAGGGCTGCAGCACCCGGGCGGCCAGCGGGCCGAACGCGGCGAGGATGAGGACGTACGCGGCGGCCAGCGGGCCCAGGTCGGGATGGACCCCTGAGGCCACCGCCAGCCCGGCGATCACGATGTTGAACTCGCCCCGGGGGATGAGCGCGATTCCGGCCCGGGCCTGTCCGGCCCTGGCGATGCCCGCCCGGTGGGCGGCGTAGGCACCGGTGAGCAGCTTCGTGATCATGCTGATCACGGCGAGGAGTACGGCCAGCCCGGCAACCGGGAGGATCTTGGTCGGATCGGTCTGAAGGCCGAAGAAGACGAAGAACACCGCGGC
Source organism: Streptosporangium sp. NBC_01755 (assembly GCF_035917995.1). Classification (NCBI taxonomy): domain Bacteria; kingdom Bacillati; phylum Actinomycetota; class Actinomycetes; order Streptosporangiales; family Streptosporangiaceae; genus Streptosporangium; species Streptosporangium sp. NBC_01755. The sequence continues at coordinate 7,088,519 of NZ_CP109131.1, forward strand.
GAACAGGTCGCGGATCGGGGTGAGCAGTTCCTGCGCGTCCTCGGCCAGCTTGCCGGAGAGGGCGATGCCGACCAGGAAGGCGCCGACCGCGGCCGAGACCTGGAGCTGCTGGGCCACTCCGGCGACCAGCAGCGCGAGACCGATGACCTTCAGCAGCAGCACCTCGGAGTTGGGGCTGGAGACGAACGCCTCGATGAACCTGCCGTAGCGGAGTGCGACCAGCAGCACGACGCTCACCGTGGCCAGCGCGATCGCCACGGTGACAGCGCCGCTGGCGAAGCTCAGCCCGGCCAGCACCGCAGTGAGGATCGGCAGGTAGACGGCCATCGTCAGGTCCTCGAAGACCAGCAGCGACAGCACCACCGGTGTCTCGCGGTTACCGATCCACCCCAGGTCGGACAGGACCTTGGCGGTGATGCCGGAGGAGGTGGCGTAGGTGACGCCGGCCATGGCGATGGCGGCCACCGGACCCCAGCCCAGCAGCAGCGCGGTGATCGCGCCCGGCGCGGCGTTGAGCACCAGGTCGACGACGCCCGCGCGGGCGTTGCCCTTCAGGCTCGTCACCAGCTCGTCGGCGTTGTACTCCAGGCCGAGGGTGAGCAGCAGCAGGATGACGCCGAGCTCGGCGCCGACGGAGGTGAACTCCTCGCTGGTGGCCAGGGGCAGGATGCCGCCGGTGCCGAAGGCCAGTCCGGCGATGAGGTACAGGGGGATGGGCGAGATGCCGACTTTAAGGGCCAGTGCGCCGAGGATGCCGAGCCCGAGAAGGACAGCACCGAGCTCAAGAAAAAGAATAGCCGTATGCACCAGGTTTCCTACCCGCCGGACAGGATGTCAGAGACGGCGGAGGTGCTCTCCGGGCTGCCCACCACGACCACCACGTCGTTGCCGAGCAGACCGAAATCGGGGGCGGGGCTGGCGAACACCTGGCCCTCGCGAACCACGGCCACGATGGAGGCGCCGGTACGGGTGCGGACGCGCGCGTCACCCATCGGCCGGCCGGCGTACGGCGAGCCGGGCGTGATCGGCAGTTGCAGGCTGACGAGCCCCTCGACCTCGCTGTGCAGGGCGTTGAGGCGCTGCACGATGCGGGGGGCGCCGAGCAGTTCGGCGAGCGCGTCGGCCTCCTCGTCGTTCAGTTTTATGGTCTCGCATGCGCGATCGGGATCGTCTGGGTCGTAAAGCACCAGGTCACGGCGGCCTGTGCGGTGAGAGACGATTCCAATGCGCCTGCCCGACCGCGTCGTGAACTCGTGCCGCAGTCCTATCCCGGGCAGTGCCGTCTGCTCGACCTCCACCGTGTCAGCTCCTCGGGTGCGTGTTCCAATTGTCCTTCCAAAGAACTTACCAACCTGGACCTTCTGGGGGGATATCGGCAATAACCGGTATTGCCGATTAATGCCGCCGTGGCGATGGGCGACGCGCTGATCGGCCGCCTGGTGCGGGCGGGCATCGTCGCGTGACGTCGTTGACGACAGATGGTCTGACCAGGGCAGACAGCCGGCCGTCGCGTGGCGTCACGCGGAGATCATCACTAGCCGCATGACGGGGTCGCCCGGACGCCGCTGGCCGCCTCGATCCGTTCCAGCGTCGGGCGTACCTCCTCGAACCTCGCCAGCCTGGCCGGGAGCGAGCTCCAGATCCGCGTGGTGAGTTCTCGTGCCTCGGCTCGGATCGCCGCCTCGTCGACCGTTGTCACGGTTCCGTCCACGAGTACGGGCGCGCCGTCCACGTACACCTTCCGCACCGCCGATCCGAGCTCGCCGTAGGTGATCTGGTGCCGGAGCTGCGCCGCCGGGGCCGGCCACACGTGATCGGCGTCGAGCACCGTGAGGTCGGCGAGGGCGCCGACCGCGATCCGGCCCAGATCGGCACCGAGCGCGCGCGCACCACCTGTCCAGCACATGGTCAGCCCGTCGATCGCGGTCGGCCAGGTCGCCGGCGGGCCCTGCACCCGGTGGACGATGGTGGAGAGCTTCAACGTCTCGAACATGTTCTGGGTGTCGTTGCTGCTGGCCCCGTCCGATCCGAGGGCCACTCGCGCGCCGGCCCGCAGCAGAGCGGGAACCGGTGCCACACCGGCACCGAGCTTGAGATTGCTCGCGGGGTTGTGGACGGCGACCGCGTCGGTCTCGGCGAACATCGCCACCTCGCGCTCGTCCAGCCAGATGGCGTGCGCGAAGGAGGCCCAGTCCTCCAGGGCACCCATCTTCCGCAGGAACTCGACGGTCGATCCCCCGAACCGCTCACGCGCCACATCGATCTGCGAGCGGGCGGACAGCAGGTGGGTCTGCATCCGAGTGCCCCGCGCCCGGACGAGGTCGACGGTGGCTCCGAACAACTCGGTGGAACAGCGCGGCAGGGAGGAGGGGCCCAGGATCGGCCGCACTCGGGGGGACGTCCCCTCCCAGCGGTCCAGGAAGCGCGAGGCCGCGGCGAGCACCTCGTCCGGCCGCGCCGACGGAGGCCGCCTCAGCGCCGCTCCGCCGGGAACGAGATCGATGGGGAGGGAGGAGAAGAAGTCCAGGTCGGAGAACTGGATCGCGACCGACGCGCGCAGACCCAGGTCCAGGTACGCCTGCATGATCGCGTCCATGCCCTCGTCGATCCACTCCAGGTCCGCGCGGGCGCAGTCGAGGACGGAGGTGGTGCCGGTGCGGATCATCTCCAGGCCGCCGACCATCGCCGAGACGTACAGGTCGCGAGGGCTCAGCCGGGCACCCGCTCCGCCGTAGCTCGCCACCACCATCCACGCGTCGAGGGGCAGCGCGTCGCACAGTCCCTTCTCGATGCTCTGGTTGGAGTGGGTGTGGGAGTTGACGAGTCCCGGGATGAGGATGTCGCCGCCGAGGTCGACGATCTCCACGGACTCCGTTTCCGCGGGCACGTGTGCCGCGCCCGCTCCGGGACCGACGGCCACGATGCGCCCGTCGGCGACGACCACGTCCCCCATCGATCCGTCATGGTCGAGGTCGAGCAGTCTGGCCTGGCGGAGGATGAGGGTTGTCATCGGTTTCCGTTCTCGATCATGTGGTCCCATGCCTGGAACCGCTGCTGGAAGACGGCCCTGGCCTCGCCGCCGGAATGCGGTCCCGGGCCGCCGTACGGTGACGGTTCGACGTCGACGCGGACGACGAGCAGCGCCGGGGCGCGGGCGGCCAGCAGCGCCGTGACCGCCGCCGCCAGGTCCTCGGCCGTCGCGTCACGCTCGACGGTGCGGGTCCAGCCCCAGCCGGCGGCGGCCGCGAGCGCCGCGATGTCGGCCAGGCCGGCCGCGCTGAGCGGCTGGCCTCCACCGGTCTCGTAACGGCCGTTCTCGAAGACCACGACGCGCAGGTTGCCCGGTGCGGCGCCGGCGAGGGTGAGCAACGATCCCAGGCCCATCGTCAGGTCGCCGTCGCCCTCCAGGAGCACGAACTCCCGGTCGGGCCGGGCCAGGGCCGCGCCCAGGGCGAACGTCGGGGCGGCGCCCATGGGGTCCGAGCCGTAGAACGTGGGGTTGGTTCCACCGTGCTCGCGCCACGCGCGCCCGGCGCTGCCCAGACTCGTGATCACGACGTGTTCCGTGGCCGCCGCCGCGACCGCGCGGGCCACCTCGGCGCGTTTCACGATGCCTCCCCGGTCAGTCCGGCACGTGAGCACAGCAGGACGACGGGGCGACGGTGCAGGGACGCCTGCTCGAAGGCCCGCTCGAAAAGCCAGTCGTCACGTTCGCTCTCGACGCGATGCCAGGGCAGGCCGAGAGCCGTCAGCACGCCCGGCGTGACCTGGCCCTTGTAGGCCTGGTAGAAGAACCCGTCCTGTGGGCCGCCACGGTCGGCCGCGACCACGACGAGCGGAATCTCGTGGTGGTGGGCGTAACCGGCCAGCACGTTCGCCGCCAGCAGCACTCCGGCGTTCTGGCAGAGCAGTACGGCGCGGCGGCCCATGAGCGACGCGCCGGCACAGATCGCCACCCCCTCGTCCTCGCGGGTCACCCGCACGTGGGTGATCTCCGGGGTGCGCGCGACCGTGTCGATCAGCGGGCTCAGCCAGCTGTCCGGCAGCGACGCGGCGACGCCGGCACCGCCGGCCCTCAGCCGGTCGACGATCCGCGCGGCCCGGGCGTCGCCGGGGGTCGCGCTCGAAGAACTCATCGACGTCATCGCTCCCTGTCTCATCGGTCTGCCGCGCCCAGGGCCATGGCGGCGCGCCGGAGCAGGCCCGCCGCGGCGTCGAGCTTCCACTCGTTGCGGGCCAGGGGATGGGCGTGGTGCTCGAACTCGTGCTCGGTCAGGGAGAGGAGTTCCCGGACGGACGGGTGCCGTCCCTCGATCGCCCGTTCGACCGTGGTCGGACGCCACGGGACCGGGGCCAGCGCGCCGAAGACGATTCTCGGCCGGTGCCAGGCGCCCGCCTCGTCGACGTCGGCGGTCATCGCGAGGGAGACGACGGCGAAGTCGCCGTCCCACTGCCGCAGCTTCTCGAAGACGCCGCGCCGCTCCCTGCCCGGCTCGGCGAACGACCCCGGCTCGGTGAACGACCCCGGCTCGGTGAACGACACCGACTCGATGAACTCGCCGGGGCGTACGCGCAACTCGCCGGGGCCGCGGTACAGCTCGCCGATCGGCACCTCCCGGCTGCCGGCGGGCCCGGTCATCCGTACCCGTGCGTCGAGTGCGGCGAAGACGGTCGCCAGGTCCGAGGGGGTCACCGCCTGGCAGCGATGCCCGCCGATGACCGCGTGCTGGAACCGGTGGTCGCCGGTGACGGCGTAGCACGGGCAGGTGGAGCCACCGCGCTTGTAGCAGTCGAACCCGTTACGGAAGAACCAGCACCGCTTGGCCTGCGCCAGGTTGCCCCCCACCGTGGCCATGTCACGGATCTGCGCCGAGGCGATCATCCCGACGGCGTCGGCCAGCATCGGTACGCGCCCGCGAGCCCACCGGCCGAGTTCGGCGAGGGTCACCGCCGCGCCGATCTCGGCCACCCCCGCGTCGGAGTCGAGCCGGCGTAGCGATGCGACCGAGGACGTCGACACCAGGGTGTGTGGATTCGCCAGGTTCTGATCCCGTTGCGGCAGGAGGTCGGACCCGGCGCCGATGACCGCCACATCGCCGCGCGGCCCGCTCCCGAGCGCGGTCACCACCTCGGGAACGCTCGCCGGGGAGAGGACCTCCCGGACCGGCCGGGGGGTCAGGCGACGGGCGAACCGGGTTCCGGCGCGGTGCAGCAGCGCGTGGACGCCGACCGGGTAGAGCCGGCGAAGCAGCTCGATCTGCCAGCGTGAAGGGCGGCGGAGCAGGTGATAACGCCGCTCGCGGGTGCCGTGGGACTCGCGCAGTGCGCGCAGCACGACGTCCGGTGTCAGTGGCACCTGGTGGAACCGGATGCCGATGGCGTCGTACACGGCGTTGAGCACCGCCGGCGCCGGCGGGACGATGGACATCTCACCCACGCTCTTCGCGTCGAACGGCCCGGCCTCCTCGGGGCCCTCGATGAGCACCGCGCGCACCGACGGTGCCGTCGTCGAGCGCGGCAGCGGATAGTTCAGGTACGACGGGTTGACGACCCGTCCGCCCTCGTAGATGAGGTTCTCCCCCAGGACGGCGCCCAGTCCCTGCACGACGCCCCCGATGATCTGTCCCTCCACCAGCCCCGGGTGGATCGCCCGGCCGATGTCATGGGCCGCCACATAGTCCAGTACGCGGATCTCGCCGGTGTCCGGATCGACCTCGACCTCGACGGCGTGCGCGGCGAAGGTGTAGCTCGGTGAGATGTTGGGGGTGGGGATACCCGTCCAGTACGGCTCCATTCGCTCTTCGAGGTACTCCAGATCCAGTCGCAGCCGCCCGTCGACGGCCTCCGGTGCCGTCGCGGCGAGCTCGCCGATCTCGATGGCGTCCTCGGCGGACTCGACGCGCCCCGCGCGCAGCGTGACCTCGGGGCCCCCGAGTTTCGCCGCGCCCAGCTCGCGCAACCGGTCGGCCATCGCCTCCGCGGCGCGCTTGACGGCGTGCCCGCCCATGTGCGTTCCCCGCGACGACCAGGCGCCCATGTCCGGCGGCGTCTCGTCCCAGTCACCCATGATCACTTCGACACGGTCGATCGGGACGCCCAGCACCTCGGCGGCGATCTGCCCGAGCACGGTGCGCTGGCCCGTCCCGGCGTCGGACCCGCCGAAGCGCACCACGACCTCGCCGGTCGAGGTCACGTCGATCCCCGCCGCGCTGACGTTGCCGCCCGGGTAGGCGTAGGAACCGCTCGCGTGCATGCCGACCGCCACACCGAGACCGCGAAGGGGACGTGCGGCGGCCTTCTTCTCGTCCCACCCGATCAGCTCTCGTACCGACTCCAGGCACTCCACCAGCCGGGCCGAACCGATGCGCGCGCCCGCGAGCGCGACCGAGCCGGGCTCGTTGGCGTTCCTGATCCGGAACTCGATCGGATCGGTCCCGGTCCGCTCGGCCAGCTCGTCGACCAGGCACTCGATCGCGAGCGCGGTCTGCGGAGCGCCGTACCCGCGGAACTGACCGCCCGGAGGCAGGTTGGTGTCGACCAGACGGCCCGTCCAGCTGACCGCGTCCGGACGGTAGAGGGAGCCGATCTGCTTGATACCCGCGCGGATCACGGACGGGCCGTAGTGGTTGAACGCGCCGTTGTCGGCGTCGACGTCGGCCTCGAACCAGCAGATCCGCCCGGTGTCGTCCGCGTGCGCGCGCATCGCGGTGCGAAAGGCGTGCCGGGGCTTCGTCGCGGCGATCTCCTCCTCGCGGCTCAACTCGACGAGCACCGGTAGTCCGCTGCGCATCGACAGCAGGCCCGCGACGGCCTCGTGCTCCGACACCTTCGACTTCGACCCGAAGCCACCGCCGACCGCGACGTCACGGCAGACGACCTGGTCGACCCGGAGGCCGAGGACCCGGGCCAGCTCGTGTACCACGAAGTGCGGGGCCTGGGTCGACGTCCACAGTTCCAGGCGGTCCCCGTGCCACCAGGCGAGCGTGGTGTTCGGCTCCATGCAGGCGTGGGTGACCCGCGGGTAGTCGAACGACCCGCCGACCGTGATGGCCGAGTTGAGGCGCGCGAGTTCGGCCGAACCCCAGACTCCGGACACGGTCAGTGACACGTTGTCCCCGCTCGCCCGGCGTTGCACCCTCGGCGCTCCGGGGGCGAGCGCGGCGGCGACGGAGAGCACCGGCTTCAGCCGCCGGTAGCGGATGTCGATGAGGCTCAGTGCCAGTTCCGCGGCCTCGACGGTGTCGGCGGCCACCGCGGCGATCTCCTGGCCGACGTAGGTGACCCGGTCGACGGCGAGGGGCGGGCGGTCGGAGTACGGCTCGCCGCTGTGCTCGTAGACGGTTCCGGGAGCGAGGTCCCGGTGCGTCACGACCGCGTGCACTCCCGGGACCCGTAGCGCCCGGCCGGTGTCGAGCCTGGTGATCCGGGCGTGTGGGAGGGGGGAGCGCAGGATCCGTCCCACGAGTGTCCCCTCGGGCAACGCGTCGGCCGAGTAGGGGGCGGTTCCGGTGGTCTTGCCGGTCCAGTCGAGCGGGCGGACCCGCGTGCCGACTACTGAGGTACGCAATCTGATCCCTCGACTCGCCGCTTCTCCATCGTGTCCATGATCGCGTCGATGATCTGCACGTATCCGGTGCAGCGGCAGACGTTTCCGGCCATCGCGCGGGTGACCTCCGCACGGGTCGGGCAGGAGCCCTCGCGCAACAGGGCCTCGGCGCGGACGATCTGGCCGGGTGTGCAGAATCCGCACTGGAACGCGACATGGTCGGCGAACGACTCGCGCAGGTCGTCCGCCGCGAGCCCGGCGGCCGTGGTCACGTCGGCGGTGACCGCGGCCGCGAGCACGGTGCACGACATGACGACGCGATCGCCCAGCAGCACCGTGCAGGCGCCGCACTCACCTCGGCCGCAGGCCGACTTGGGCGCCGTGCGGCCGTTGCGGCGAAGCACGGTGAGTAGCGACACACCCAGATCGGTGAGCGAATCCTCGACCACCTCGCCGTCGACGCGGATCCGGATCCGCCGCGCTTCCCAGCCGGAGTCCGGTCGTGCGCCGTCGGGTCGTGCGCCGTCAGGTCGTGCGCCGTCAGGTCGTGGCATCCGCATGTCAGGCGCCCAGTGCCCTGGTCAGGTCGGTCATGGTGGTCACCACGCCATGGAACCGGTCTATGCAGGCCAGGGTGGCGGCCTGGGCCGCGTCGTCGGAGTCCGCGACGCATTCGGCGGGCACGATGACGTCAAAGTCCCTGGCGTAGGCGTCACGGATGGTGGAGTCCACGCAGAAACTGGTGGTCGTCCCGGTCACCACCAGAACCTGCACCGCGCGCATGCGCAGCTCGCACTCCAGCGTGGTCGAGTAGAAGGCACTCGACCGGTGTTTGACGACGATCTCGTCCTCCGGGCGGCGGACCGCCTTCATCTCGTCGAGCAGTTCGGCGTCCCAGGTCCCGCGCCGGCAGAGTTCGAGCTTCACGCCGCGCCGCTCCAGATGGGACGGGATCCTGCGTCGCGTTCTTCCGGCGTCCTCGTTGTAGTGCACCTGCTGGGTGAACCAGACCGGGATGTCGAGCCGGTGCGCGAGGCCGACCATGTTGACGACGTTCGGGATGATCTCGCGTGGCCGGCGGACCGCGCCGGGGCCGAACGCCTTGCCTCGGGCGCCGTCGGGATGGCAGAAGCCGTTCTGCATGTCCACGACGAGAAGCCCGACGTCGGCCGGATCGAGTTGGGTCTCAAGCCGCATGCCAGTTCCTTCCCCCGCCGGCGTCCGCCGGGTTCTTCTCGACGATCTGACCGCTGCCCGGTTCGGCGAGCACCTTGCCGTCACGGAAGATCACCTCACCGCGCCGCATGGTGAGCACGGGCCAGCCCTTCAGCGGAGTCCCCTCGAACGCGCTCGGGAACTCGCTCTGCGTGACCTCGGGCCCGACCACGGCCTCCCGCTCCAGGTCGACCAGCACGAGGTCGGCGTCCGAGCCGACCTGCAGCGCGCCCTTGCGCGGGTAGAGGCCGAACAGCCGCGCCGGGTTGTAGGACATGGTCTCGGCGACCTTCTCCAGGGTGATCCGGCCGCGCAGGACGCCTTCGGTGAGGACGACCGGCAGCATCGTGGCCAGGCCGGCGAACCCCGGGGCCTCCTCCCAGAAACCGCGCCCGTTCTTGGCGATGGGCACGTGATCCGATCCGATGGTCGAGATCCAGCCCTCCCGGAGGCCGCGCCACAGCTCGGCCTGGTGGTCGTGGTCGCGCAGCGCGGGCGCCACCTTGCCCACGCCGGGGCCCTGGCAGGCCAGCCGCGCGTCGTCGGCGGTCAGCGCCAGGTAGTGCGGGCAGGTCTCCAGGACGACGGTGCGTCCCTTGCGGCGGGACTCCGCCGCCGCGTCGACCGCCATGCCCACAGTGGTGTGCGGCACGTAGAGCGGGCACTCCTGCAGGTCGGCCAGCCAGATCGCGCGCAGCAGGTCCTGCTCCTCGACGAAGGCCGGCCTGGACTCGGTGTACGCGGCCAGGTCGTTGCCACCGCGAGCCTTGACCTGGTGGGTCAGGTGGCTGACCAGTGAGTCGTCCTCGCAGTGGACCATGCACCAGCCGTAGGGCCCGAGCTCGCGGATGCGTTCCATCGCCGCGTAGAGCAGGGCGTCGTTCACCGTCACCAGCCCGATGGGATTTCCCGGCTCGTAGCCGCCCATGTAGAACTTGAAACTGGTGACGCCGAACTCGGCCGCGTACTCGGGGATCTGCTCGACCTGGTCCATCGTCCCGATGATGAAGTGGAACTGGGTGTCCACGATCATCCGGGAGCGGGCGAGTTCACGTTCGGCGGGGAACGTCTCGAAGAACGACGTGCCGCTGCGACGGTACTGCAGTACCGTCGTCACGCCGCCGATCGCCGCCGAGGCGGTCTCGGAGGCGAAGATCTCCGCCAGGGGCCGCCCTCCGCCGAGATGCACATGGGGGTCCACCAGGCCCGGCAGCACGTGCTTGCCGGCGCAGTCGATCACCTCCGCCGCCGCCGGCAGCGAGTCCTCGTCGCCGATCGCCACGATCCGCCCGTCTCGTACCGCGATGGCCGCCTCGACGACGCCCTGCGGCGTGACCAGCCGTCCACCCTTGACCAGGGTGTCCACTTTCATAGATCCTCACTTCTCCGGTGCTGCTCGGCCACGACCGGCGACGCCGGAACGATCCACGGGCGTCGCCGGATCACCACGTTCTCGTCAGCTCTTCTTGACGACGTAGGACGGTACGAAGGTGTCGGGCGTGGGCGGGTCGGGGAGCATGCCCTGGTCCTTCAGGAGCTGAGCCATCTGCTCAAGCGCGCTCGTGTCCACCTCGGCCAGGTACGGGTTCTCCTTGATGGTCTTGAGCATGCTCACCTCCTGCTTGCAGTGCGAGGACGACAGCGCGAAGCGCTCGTCCTGGTTCTCCGGCAGCTTGATCTGCTCGTTGGCCTCGATGAGCGCCGCCTGGAACCCCTTCATCGCCGGCTCCAGCGTCTTCGACTTCTCGGTCGTGGCCACGTAACCGGCGAAGACCAGCGACTTGCCGTTGCCGGCGGCGACGAACGGGTCGCCGAGTGACTTCAGGCCCAGCTCCGGCTTGAGGTTCTGCGCCGAGACCTGGGAGGCCGCGATCTTGCCGCTGGCCACCGCCGACGCCAGCTCGGCGAATGGCAGCGCCACGAACTTGACGGTCGACGGGTCGGCTCCCTTCGCCTTGAGCCAGGCGGTGGTGATGATCTGGTTGATCCCACCGACCTCGTTGACCCCGATGGTCTTGCCTTCGAGATCCTTCGCACTCGTGATCCCCGAGTCCTTGGAGATGGCGATCGAGTTGGTCCCGTCGTCCTCGGAGGTGGGGGTGCCGTACGCGGTCGCGATCCACTGCAGGCCGATGCCCCGTGAGATCGCGAGCATGGTCGAGAACGGGTTGGTGAAGGCGAGGTCGACGTCACCGCTCTGCAACGCGGTCAGACCGGCGGCTCCACCGGCCGACTTCACCAGCTCGATCTTCACGCCGTGCTTGGTGAACAGTTCCTTCTCCTGGGCCCAGTACACGGAGATCTCGTTGCACAGTCCCAGCGTGGTGAGCTTGAGCGTCTGCGGTCCGGTCGCCTCCGGCGAGGCGCCGGAGGTCTCCTCCGAGGTCGCCCCGCACGCGGTGACCAGAACCAGGGCACCGGCCAACGCCATGCCGCCGAGAGTCCGCCGGTGCCGGACGCGCCGAGTGATCGAATCTATCTCCACGATGTCTTCCTTCTTGGAACCGATAGCCATGGACAGAGCACACCCTCGCCGGTGTTGCGATAGCGGACCGGAGGCGGCCGGCGGCGGTTGAGCCGTGCCTTCTCCGGCCAGGAGTGGGGAAGAGGATCAGCCGACCTTCTGCGTGGCGCCGGGCCGCATCACGAGCTGGAACACCTGGCTGCGCAGGGCCGCGAAATCCGGGTCGAGCTTCGTCTCGACCTGGTCGCGTGGTTTGGGAAGGCTGACCGGGATGTCGTTGAGGATCCGCCCCGGGTTGGCGGCCATCACGACGACCCTGTCCGCGAGGTAGACGGCCTCGTCGATGTCGTGGGTCACGAACGCGATCGTGACCCGGTACTCGTCCCGTACCCGCAGCACGAGGTCCTCAAGGTCGGCGCGGGTCTGCGCGTCCACCGCCGCGAACGGCTCGTCCATCAGCATGACGGTGGGCTCGACGACCAGGGCGCGGGCGATGGCGACCCGCTGCTGCATGCCGCCGGACATCTGGTACGGATACAGGTTGCCCGATCCCGGCAGGCCCACCGACTCCAGGGCGTGCTCGACCCGGTGCCCCAGCTCGGCTTTGGGCAGCTTGTAGGCCGCCGCCGCCATCGTCAGGTTGCGCCGTACGGTCATCCACGGGAACAGCGACCGGCTGTAGTCCTGGAACACCACGGAAAGCCCCATCGGCGGCCCGTCCACGACCTTCTCGCCGAGCGTCACCGTGCCCGAACTCGGCCGCAGCAGTCCAGCCATGATCATCAGGAGGGTGGACTTACCGCATCCGGACGGTCCCACGATCGACACGAGTTCCTGCGAGCCGACGGTCATCGCCGCACCCGTCAACGCGACGCGAGCGCCGGAACCGTTCCCGTAGGTCTTGCTGACGGAATCTACCCGCAGGTCCATCGGGTTCCTCTCGTGGTCGGCGCCGGCATCACAGATCCGCCATGCCGGAGCGGCGCTCCCAGCGCAGTACGCGCCGTTCGATGAGCGTGAAAATCGAATTGAGCAGGATCCCGATCAGGCCGACGAGGACGAAGGCGGACCACATGTCGGCGTACAGGAAGTTGTTTCCGGCGACCACGATCTGGTAGCCGAGCCCGACCGTCGTGGCGTAGAGCTCTGAGATGATCATCAGGATCAGGCCGGTGCCGAGGCTGACGCGCAGGCCCGTCATGATCCGTGGCATCGCGGCCGGGATTATCACCCGCCGGTAGTGGGTCCAGCGGCCGAGTTGGAGGCTGCGCGCACTGCGCAGCCACATCGGGTCGACCCCCGCGACCCCGTCGGCGGTATTGATCATGATGATCCAGACGGTGCCGAGGAAGACGAGAGAGATGTTCATCTGCGAGGTGACGCCGAAGAGCTGCACCGCGATCGGCAGCAACATCGTGCTCGGGACGGCGATGAAGAAGCGAACCGTCGGGTTGTACATGCTCGACGCGATGGGACTGCGCCCGAGCAGCACCCCCACGGCCGTGCCGACGAGAACCGAGAGCGACCATCCCGCGGCGAACCGGCCGAGACTGATGCCGGCCTGTTCGAGGAGCAGGTCCGACATGAAGAGCTTCCCGGGATCCGAGGAGAGCCAGAGGGTTCCGAAGTTGGCCAGGACCTCGCTGAGCGGAGGGAAGAACACCGACGGCCGGAGCCGGGCGTAGACCTCCCAGATCAGGAGCACCAGGGCGACGAGCCAGCCACTCGACAGCGCACGCGGTACGGCGAGAACCACCTGCCGCAGTGTGATACCTTTTTTACGCACATCGGCGGTTTGAGTGGTTTGTTGAGGTGTGTCGACGGCCCGGGGGGGCTGTTCTACGATCTGAGGCTTCATGGCGTTCATGTCGTCTGGCCGGCGGGGGCCCATTTGACCAGGCGACGCTCACCGCGGACCATGAGGCCGAACAACACCGCTCCGAAGACGCCGAGGAGTAGTACGCCGGCGTACACGACGTCGGGCCGGAATGCCTGCGTGTACTGGACGAGCACGGTTCCCACTCCCGTTCGAGCTCCCAGCAGCTCGGTGCTGATGATGACGATCAGGCCGACGCCGGTGGCGATGCGGATGCCGGTGAGGATCGAGGGAATGGCGCTGGGCAGGATGACGAACACCTGGCGGCGCCACCAGGGCCAGCGCATCGATCGGGCCGCGTCGATGCGCATCGGTTCGGTCGCCGCGACACCGTAGACGGTGTTGATCAGAATGGGCCAGAAGATCGCGTAGAAGGCGATCGCGATCTTCATTTGCGAGCCCAGCCCGAAGAGCACGATCCCGACCGGGATGAGCGCGGTGGCGGGCACCGACCGGAACGTGTTCACCGCCACGCTGGTCGGGCGTCGGAGAAAAGGAATGCTGCTCGTCACGAGCCCGATCGAGACGGCAGCGAGGGAGCCGAGGACGACCGTCGTCATCCAGCTCGTCACGGTGTCGGCCGCGCCGCTCAGGAAGTCGGCGTCGGTAAGCAAGGTCGGCAGCGCTCGCAGGACGGCCAGTGGCTGCGGAATGGACGCCTCGGAAACGAGGCCAACTGAGATGATCAGTTGCCATCCGATAAGCAGGCTGGCGCTGCCAAGAAGCGCGAGAGCTACGCTGTGAAGTCTGTTTTTGCTGGTCAAGTGCCCTCCTTCCATAATTGATCTTGGTTGGCGGCGTGCTCGAAAATCTAGGCGAGCGCCTTAAGGCGTGTCAAGTATGCGGGATGCCGTCTCGCATACCGAAAAATTAACTTCTTCTCGCTTTTTGGGGCCGACGCCCGTGCGGAGGAGCCCCGGTGGCGTGGAGCCCGGGACGCCCCGAGCCGTCGCGGGTCCGGCGTGCCGGCCGGCCGCCGGAGACGGGGGACATTGACCCATCAGATGACGGGAGTTCGCCGAAAGCGGTCAATCGTCGCACGAAAACGAATTCGGCATCGGGGGTCCCGGCGGCGGGCGATGCGGAATGCCGTCGATTCTCATTTCGGGTGGACATGGCCGGTCAAATAGCATGACCAGAAAATTCATGAGCGTTTTTCGCCCTGGTAAGGAATGTGCGCCATCAATGTGGCGGCGCCGGTGAATTCGGGGCCGACCGTTCTTCGCGGAGAGGCGTTGCCCGGGGGAGCCTTATGTGGACTCGGTCTCGAAACTGAACCCGCATGGCGTTTGACATGGGAGGACTCCGGTGACCCATCATGATCGCCAGCCGTCGGGGGTGCCTGACGCGACCTCGGGACTCGTAAGTCGCTGATCGAATCGGTGGGGCCTGACGGCCGTTTTCCGGGCCGGGGCGGGTGTCGTTCGGCACGCTGCTCTCCCGATCGCGAAGGTCCGCCGGAAGCCGCTCTTGGAGAAGCCTTGGAGCCCGGATGGGCGTGACGGTGATCCGGGCGCGGTACTAAACCGGATAGTCCGCGTGCTGGAACGGGGACCGTGTCATGTCCGACTCGTGAGTGCAGGAAAACCATGATGAGGACCTGACGGCCCAAGTGCCGGCCGGACGCGTTGGCATCGCCGCGCGGTGACACCGAACAGACCGTTGGGCGACAGGCCCCGACGGTGGCTGGTCGCGTCCGGGGCCGGCCCGAGTCCTAGGAGAGGTCGGCCATGAAGATGCCCGCAGTCAACGAGTGCCAGGTCGACGCGTGCGCCTACAACGCGGAACACGTCTGCCACGCGCTGGCCATCACGGTCGGCAACAGTCATCACGCGGAGTGTGAGACCTTCTTCAAGGTCGACGTGAAGGGCGGCGACCCCGCCGCCACCGGCCGCGTCGGCGCCTGCAAGATGTCCGACTGCCAGCACAACGTCCAGTACGAATGCCAGGCCTCCGGCATCGTCGTCGGCTACGCGCAGAAGGACATCGACTGCCTCACCTACGCGCCCGCCTGACCGCCCTCGCTCTCAGCGGAGCCCGGCACGCCGGGCGGTGACCACGTCGACGACGGCCACGACCAGCGAGACCAGTACGAAGGCGATGGCGACCAGCAGCGAGTGCTGGAACGCCATCGCGTAGTCGCCGTGGGAGGAGGCGACCTCGGCGAAGAAGGCCGAGCCGATCGCCGCGATGCCGATGGCCGTGCCGATCCGCTGCCCCGTCTGGAGCACCCCGCCGGCGGTGCCGGCCATGGCGACCGGCACCTCCGACAGGGCCAGCGTCTGGTTGGGGGAGATCACCAGGCCGCTGCCCACGCCGGCGAGGAGCAGCGGCAGCGCGATGGCCCAGGCCACGTGCTCGCCGGGGACCAGCCGTACGGCGAGCACCGTGACGCCCAGCGCGGCCGCGACCAGCAGCAGCCCCCACACCACCAGTGGCCGGCCCAGCCGGGTGACGATCCGGCCGCCCAGCGCGGCGGCCACGGCCGATCCCGCCGCGAAGGGCGTGGTCGCCAGCCCTGCCTCCAGGGCCGAGTAGTGCAGGCCGTTCTGCAGGTACAGGGTGAGAATGAAGAAGATCGCGGTAAAGCCGGCGAAGTAGAGCGTCCCGAGCAGGGCACCGAGCGCGTACGAACGCCTGCGGAACAGGGACAGGTCGACGACCGGCTGGCGGCGCCGCCCGTACCGGCGCTCCCAGGCCACGAAGGCGGCGATCACGACGAGCCCGGCGAGCAGCGTCGGCCACTTTCCCGCGCCCTGCCGCTGCTGCCCCTCGACGAACGGCAGGAGCACCAGCACGACGCCGAGGGCGAGCAGCAGCACGCCCACCGGGTCCATGCTCTCCCGGGGCCGTCTCCCACGCGCGGGGGGCCGGATGTAGCGGTACGCCAGGACCACGGCCAGGACGCCGATCGGCACGTTGACGTAGAAGACGAGGCGCCACGCGTCGGGACCCCCGCCGAGCTGGATGAGCGCCCCGCCGAGCAGCGGGCCGATCGCGGTCGAGACGCCGATGACGGTGCCCAGCATCCCGAACGCCCGGCCCCGCTCCGCTCCCCGGAAGAGCTGCTGGATCAATCCGCTGACCTGCGGATTCAACACCCCGCCCGCCATCCCCTGGATGAGTCTCGCGATGACCAGCAACGTCGGGTCCCCGGCCATCCCGGCCGCCGCGCTGGACAGGGTGAACAGGACGACGCCGAGGACGAACGCGTTGCGCCGGCCGTGCATGTCGCCGAACCGCCCGGCGGGGACCAACGCCAGCCCGAAGGTGAGCGCGTATCCCGACACCACCCACTGCAGGTCGCTCTGCGGGGCGTCCAGCCCGCTGCGGATGGCGGGCAGCGCCACGTTGACGATGCTGACGTCCAGCAGGGTCATGAAGCCGGCGACGAGGCAGACGGTCAGTGCCTTCCAGCGGCGCGGGTCGGCCCCCTCCTGGTCCTTCAGGGCCGTCGCCTCGCCGCTCATCCGGTCGCGCGGTGCAGGGAGGCCACGGCCCGAGTGGCACCCGGACCGCGGTCCGCAGATCTTCCCCTCCCGCTGTGCCCCGGTTCTCCGGACGGTACGGGTGGCCGGCCGAGGACCATCATGCCGCCCCCGTTCTCCGCCTGGCTGCTCCATCTTTCAGCAGCGCATATCTACCCCTTTCGGATATTCAAATCACAGTCCGGGCCCCGGCGACTCGCCGGGGCCCGGACCCTGGCTTATCGTCGGAGCCGGGAGTCGCCCGGTGCTACGGGCACGTCACCTCACCGCTCGCGAGCGGGACGTTCACCGCGGTCCAGGCGGCCTTGACCGCGTTGACCTCGACGCAGCCGCTCGGGAAGAGCGCCTTGGCGGCGGCCACGGTGGCCTGCCGCGCCTTGGCGTGCGTCCACGGTGCGGTCTTGGTGTTCAGCCCGGCCTGGAAGATCTGGCCGGCCTTCTGGATGCCGATGCCGGTCAGGGGCGTCGGGCCGGAGCAGACGGTGCTGGCCGGCTTGCCGACACGAGCAACCGAGGGGTGCTCACGCTCTCCACGACGGACACGTGCGCGCGGGCGGTGGCGGTCGCCGCGGCGGCGTCCACCTTGCTCGTGACGTCGACCGTGATCCTGGACTGCTGGCCCGAGCTCACGGACCCGACCAGCTCGCCGGCCCGGTCGGTGGACACGATCACGTCACCGCCGTAGACCGGCAGCCCACGGTAGGTGCGCGCGTAGGTCAGGTGCTGCAGGCCCTGGGCGCCGGAGACGTTGGCGGTCAGGGTGAACTTCTCGTTCTGCCCCTTGAGGAGGGCTTCCGACCTCATGGCGACGGTGGCGTTGGCCGTGGTCACGGCGCGGTGGCGCGCCTCCGCGTTCGGCGGTGCGTACGGCGGAGGGTCGGCGGAGACGGTGCGGGCGGCGATGTCCGCCGGTGCGGACGCGGCGCTCACCGCGGTGGGGGTGATCAGGGCGGTGACGGCCAGTACGGCCACGGCGCCCAGCTTGGCCTTCGGATTCACTGGGGGGGGGGGGTGACTCCTCTCGGTGTCCCTTGGGGGTGGGAGGGATACACGGAGCCCTGAGAGTCAGGGCTACCCCAAAGCTGACACCGAGCGAGGCAGACGAATACCTCACAAAGTTCCATACCGTCGTGGTATGGGTGGCCGCGCGTATCGGGAGACACGGCTCACCGGCGCGGGCAACCCTCTCTCCGTGCGCCTCGCATTTAACCTAATATAAATTAAGCAAGGACGTGGAGGCAGAGCCGCGCCGTGTTCACCCCGGGTGAGGACGAGGTCGCCCAGGCTCGCGCGGTGCTCGGCGCGTTGCGGGAGACCGGGGCGGGCGCCGTGGAACCGGACGGAAAGATGATCGACGAAGCGGTGGCGGCCAGGCGGGTCCTGACGCGAGCAGAGGGAGCGAACCGATGACGGTGACCGTGGAAGGCCCGTACTTTGACGAGCTGACGGTCGGGCAGGTGTTCGACGGCGCGCCCGGAGTCACCCTCACCGCCGGGCATGCCGCGGCACACCAGGCGATCGTCGGTGACCGGCTCAGGCTCCCCCTCGACGCCGATCTCTGCCGGGACGTCACGAAAGGGGAGCCGCCGGCCCATCCGGCGCTGGTCTGGGACGTGGCGATCGGCCAGTCCACCCTGGTCACCCACCACGTCAAGGCGAACCTGTTCTACCGGGGCCTGGTCTTCCGCCGGATGCCCCTGCTCGGCGACACCCTGCGCACCTCCACACAGGTGGTGGCGCTGCGCCAGAACCGGGCGAAGCCGGGCCGCCGGCCGACCGGGCTGGCGGTGCTCCGGATCACCACCGTGGACCAGGCCGGACGCCCGGTGCTGGACTTCTGGCGCTGCGCGATGCTGCCGCTGCGCGACCCCGAGGCGCTGACCGGTCACCAGGCCGATCTCGACTCGGTGGGCGTGGCCGTCACCGACGAGGACCTCGCCGAGACGGTGACCGGGATGCTGGCGGGCTGGCGGCTAGACCGCTTCAGGGAACGGGTCGCGGGCCGGCACTTCGCCGGCGTCGCCGAGGGCGAGAGGCTTCGGGTGGGTGGGGGAGACGTGGTGTCCGGTGCTCCGGAACTGGCCAGGCTCACCCTCAACGTGGCGCAGGTGCATCACGACGTGCGGGCCGCGGCCGAGCGGCGGCTGGTGTACGGCGGGCACACCGTCGGCCTCGCGCTGTCCCAGGCCAGCCGGGCACTGCCGAACCTGGTCACGGTCGTGGCCTGGGACGGCTGCGACCACGTCGGCCCGGTCCACGAGGGCGACACGCTCTCCAGCGAGGTGGTGGTCGAGCGCCGCCAGGCGCTGCCGGGAGGCGGCGGGCTGGTCCGTCTCCGCTCGCTCGTCCAGGTGGTGGGCGGTGACGGGCCGCGGGACGTCCTTGACTGGCGTTACGTCGCGGTCATGGCGTAGGGGCGCGCTCCCCTGCGCCATGACCGCGACACCCGGGACCGGTGAACCCGCGAGGGGTCGCCGGTCCCGCCGCGTCCGGGGCCGGCCGCCTCGCTCGGGAGGCGGCCGGCCGGGAAACCTAGGTCCTGTCCTTCGCGTCGTCGGTGGGGACCTGCACCGCCGCTCCGGACTCGATCAGGGCCGCGGCGTCGACGCCCCAGGCGCCGAGCACCTCCACGGTGTGCCGGCCCGGCACCGGAGGGGGTGTGCCGAGGGCGGTGGGGGTCAGGGAGAAGCGGGGCGCGGGCGCGGGTTGCAGCAGCCCGTCGTGCTCCACGATGGAGCCGCGCGCTCTGATGTGCGGATGGTTCGCGGCTTCGCGCAGGCTCACCACCGGTGCCACGCAGGCGTCGGACTCGGCGAAGATCGCCGACCACTCGGCCTGGCTCCGGTCGGCGAAGGCGGCCGCGATCCGGGCACGCAACTCGGGCCAGCGGCTCCGATCGTGCTGCTTGCGGGGGTCCTCGTCGAGGCCGAGTCCGGCGAGCAACTCGACGTAGAACTTGGGCTCAAGGGCACCGACGGCCATGTGCCGGCCGTCGGAGGTCTCGTACACGGAGTAGAACGGCGCGCCGCCGTCAAGGAGGTTGGCGCCGCGCTCGTCCGTCCAGGCGCCGGTGGCCATGATCATGTGCGTTCCGGCCAGCAGGTGCGCGGTGCCGTCGACGATCGCGGCGTCGACGACCTGACCGCGCCCGGTGCGGTCCGCCTCGCGCAACGCGGCGAGCACTCCGATCACGAGGTAGTTGCCGCCCCCGCCGAAGTCACCGAGCAGGTTGAGCGGGATCTGCGGCGGCCCGCCCGCCTCGCCGATGGCGTGCAGGGCGCCGGTCAGCGCGATGTAGCCGATGTCGTGACCCGCCGTCTGTGCCAACGGGCCGTCCTGTCCCCAACCGGTCATCCGGCCGTACACCAGCCGGGGATTGCGCGCGTGGCAGACGTCGGGGCCCAGCCCCAGTCGCTCGGCGACCCCCGGCCGGTACCCCTCGATCAGCACGTCGGCCTCGGCGGCCATGGCCAGTACGGCCTCCACCGCCTGTGGCTGTTTGAGATCGAGGAGGATGGACTTCTTGCCCCGGTTCAGCAGATCGAGTTGTTCGGCTCCGGGGAAGAACCCGCTGCCTCCCGGCCGGTCGACGCGCACGACCTCGGCCCCCAGGTCGGCCAGCGCCATCCCGGCGAACGGGGCCGGCCCGATCCCGGCGAGTTCCAGTACTTTGACTCCGGACAGTGGCCCGCCACTCATCACGACTCCAGGTGATCATGCAGATATTATCTAATCAATATTAGATAATAAGCGGATGGCGTGCTGCCGGCTGCCCGGGGGTCAGGAGGTGCGCTGAGTCGGATTCCGCCGGGGGCGGGGGGTGGTTTCCTCGGTTGGCTGGTCCGGCGGTGTGGTGCTGAGGCCGTGGCGGATGAGGGACTGGGCGGTGCGGACGACGGCTTCGAAGGTGTCGCGTTTGGGGTTCCACCATTCGGCGGCCCAGTTGAGGGCGCCGACGACGAGGAGGTGGGCGACGCGCAGGTCGAGGTCGGGGCGGAGCTGGCCGGCGTTGTCGAGGGCGCGGAAGAGGTCGCGCCAGAGTTTGCCGTATCCGGCCTCTTCGGCGAGTTGGCGGGTGCGGAGGTCTTCGGGGATCTGGCCGGAGTTGCGGATCAGGGCGGTGGCGAAGTCGGAGAGTTCGAGTTCGACGTGCAGGTGGGCTTCGACGGCGGCGCAGATGCGGTCCATCGGGGTGGTGTCGGCGGGGAGTGCGTCGAGGACCTGGGTGACGTGTTGGCGGACGCGTTGGGCGCCGGTCCACATGACCTCTTCGATCAGTTCTTCGCGGGATCCGAAGTAGTAGTAGATCGCCGGTGCCTGGAGCTGTGCCTGGTCGGCGATGTCACCGAGTCGTGTCCCTGAGTAGCCCTTACGGCTGAGGACGTGCGCCGCCGCGTCGAGAATCCGCTCGCGGGTACGGCTGGACTTCGGGCCGGCGCCGTCTTTCGAGACGGACCTGTTTCTGGCTTTACTGGGCACCGATCGATCATACGGGTGGGTTCCTTCGCCCGCCGGGACCACTCGTCGGCGGCCCCGGCGGCTCGAGAGGTGCTCTTCGGTCAAAGATCCAGACCTCCCCTGCTGACGAGCTGTGCCGCGATGACGTTGCGCTGGATCTCGTTGGTGCCCTCGCCGACGATCATGAGCGGGGCGTCGCGGAAGTAGCGTTCGACGTCGAACTCGGTGGAGTAGCCGTATCCGCCGTGGATGCGCACGGCGTTGAGCGCGATCTCCATCGCGGTTTCCGAGGCGAAGAGCTTGGCCATGCCGGCTTCCAGGTCACAGCGCTGCCCGGTGTCGGCGCGCTCGGCGGCGTGCAGGACCAGCTGGCGCGCCGCGGTGAGCTTGGTGGCCATGTCCGCGAGGTAGTTGCCGATGGACTGGTGCTTCCAGATCGGCTTGCCGAAGCTCTCGCGCTCCTGGGCGTAGCGCAGGGCGTCCTCGAACGCGGCCCGGCCCACACCGAGGGCGCGGGAGGCGACCTGGATGCGGCCGGTCTCCAGCCCCTTCATCATCTGCGCGAACCCGCGGCCCTCGACGCCGCCGAGCACCGCGGAGGCGGGGGCGCGGTAGCCGTCGAAGGAGAGCTCGCAGCTCTCCACGCCCTTGTAGCCGAGCTTGGGCAGGTCACGGGAGACGGTGAGGCCGGGCCCGTGCTCGACGAGCAGGATGCTCATGCCGCTGTGCGCGGGTTTCGCGGCCGGGTCGGTCTTGCAGAGCAGCGCGATGAGCTGGGAGCGGCGGGAGTTGGTGATCCAGGTCTTGGCGCCGTTGACCACGTACCCGTCGCCCTCTCGCCGGGCGACGGTGGTCATGGCCTGCAGGTCGGAGCCGCCGACCGGCTCGGTGAGCGCCATCGTGGCGCGGACCTCGCCGGTGGCCATCCGGGGCAGGTAGTGTTGCCGCTGCTCCTCGGTGCCGAAGGTGGCGATGAGCTTCGCGACCACCGTGTGGCCGCCCATGGCCCCGGCCAGGCTCATCCAGCCGCGGGCGAGCTCCTCGGTGACCATGACGTAACAGGCGGTGGAGACCAGCACGTCGCCGTAGGGTTCGGGGACGGCGAGCCCGAAGATGCCGAGCTGCTTCATCTGCTCGATCAGTCTCTCCGGATACTCGTTGGCGTGCTCCAGTTCGCGGACGACGGGCCGGACCTCCCGGTCGACGAACTCCCGTACGGTCGCCACGACCGCCTGCTCCTCCTCGGACAGCGCTGTCACTTCGGTTCCTCTCGTGTACGGCCGGCCCGCGTGGGTTCGGGCCGGCTACTCTCCTTTATCTTAATATAGATTAAAAAACTAGGGCGGCATCCTCCGGGGAAACCGGGATGCGAGGCCCCGGCCGAGAGGTGGATCCGCAGCGTAGGCGAAGATCCACAAAACGCGCCCTATGGCCGTGCCGCGAGGTCCCGGCCGATGATCTCCTTCATGATCTCGGTGGTGCCACCGTAGATGGTCTGGACCCGGGTGTCGACGAAGGCCCGGGCGACCGGGTACTCCAGCATGTAGCCGTAACCGCCGTGCAACTGCAGGCACTGGTCGACGACGCGCTTCTGCAGCTCGCTGATCCACCACTTTCCCTTGGCCGCGTCCACGGCCGTCAGCTCTCCCGCGTTGTAGGCGAGCACGCACTTGTCGGTGTAGGCCTCGGCGATGTCCAGCTCGGTGGCCATCTCCGCCAGCGCGAAGCGGGTGGCCTGGAAGTCGCCGATCCGCTTGCCGAAGGCCTCTCGCTGGAAGCAGTATTCCCTGGTCATCTCGTAGACGGCCCGGGCGCCCGTGATGGACTGTGCGATGATCCCCAGCCGTTCACGGGCCAGATGGCTCATCAGGTACCGCAGCCCTTGTCCCTCGACGCCCAGCAGGTTGGCATCCGGCACCCGGACGTCCTCGAAGAACAGCTCCGCGGTGTCCTGGCCATGCAAGCCGATCTTTTCGAGCCTGCGGCCTCGGGTAAAGCCGGGCATCCCGTCCTCGACCACGAACAGGCTGAACCGACGCGAGCCCCCCTCCGGGTCGGTCCGGGCGGCGACGATCACCAGGTCCGCGGTGATGCCGCTGCTGATGAACGTCTTCTGCCCGGTGAGCACCCAGGAGTCACCGTCGCGGCGGGCGGAGGTCCGAATGCCCTGCAGGTCGCTGCCGGTGCCCGGCTCGGTCATCGCCAGCGCGCCGATCACGTCGCCACCGGCGAACCCGGGCAGCCAGCGCCGCTTCTGCTCCTCGGTGGTGAGGTCAAGCAGGTAGTGCAGGACCAGGTCGTCCTGGAGCCCCAGGGTGACGGTAAAGGTCGTCGCCTGGGCTCGGGCCACCTCCTCGCACACCACCATGCGGTAGCGGTAGTCGCTCACCCCGGCGCCGCCGTACTCCTCGGGGACCTCCAGGCCTGCGATGCCCTGCGCACGGGCGGCGGCGAGAACCCTCCGATCGATGCTGTGCTCCTCCTCCCACCGGAGGTAGTGGGGGATCACCTCGCGGGCCAGGAACTCCCGTACGGTCTGCCGGTACTGCTCGTGGTCGTCGGTGTAGAGATCGCGTCGCATCCTCAGCCCAGCCGTTCGATGACGGTGACGTTGGCCTGGCCACCGCCCTCGCACATGGTCTGCAGACCGTACCGGCCGCCGGTGCGCTCCAGCTCGTGCAGCAGCGTGGTCATGATGCGGGCGCCGGATGCGCCGATCGGGTGGCCCAGAGCGATGGCGCCGCCGTTGACGTTCACCCGTGCGGGATCGGCGCCGATGTGCTTCTGCCAGGCCAGCACCACGCTGGCGAACGCCTCGTTGACCTCGGCCAGGTCGATGTCGCCGATGGTGAGGCCGGCCTTGCTCAGCGCGTGCTCGGTGGCGGGAAGTGGGGCGACCAGCAGATTCACCGGGCTGGCGCCGCGCACTGCCAGGTGGTGGATCCGGGCTCGGGGCACGAGACCGTAGGCGCGGACGGCCCGCTCGGAGGCGATCAGCAGTGCTGCGGAGGCGTCGGAGATCTGGCTGGAGACCGCCGCGGTCAAGCGGCCGCCGTCGGTCAGGGGCTTGAGCCCGGCCATCTTCTCCAGCGAGGTGTCCGCGCGAGGGCCCTCGTCGTGCTCGACGCCCTCGTACACCAGGATCTCGCGGTCGAAGCGGCCCTCCTGACGGGCCGTGAGGGCGCGCCGGTGGCTCTCGAGGGCGAACTCCTCCATGTCCTGGCGGGAGAAGCCCCATTCCTCCGCGATCATCTCGGCGCTGCGGAACTGGGAGATCTCCTGGTTGCCGTAACGCTCCTCCCAGCCCTTGCAGCCGGTCCACGGGTCGACCGCGCCGTACGGCTCGCCGACGGTGAACGACGACAGGAGGGGGTACTGGCTCATCTGCTGCACGCCGCCGGCGATGATCAGGTCCGAGGTGCCGCTCATCACCGCCTGGGCGGCGAAGTGCACGGCCTGCTGCGACGATCCGCACTGCCGGTCGATGGTCACGCCGGGAACCGACTCGGGCAGCCCGGCGGCGAGCGCCGCGGTGCGGGCGATGTCGCCGGCCTGCCCGCCGATGGCGTCCAGGCAGCCGTACACGACGTCGTCGATCGTCTCCGGGTCGATGTCGTTGCGCTCCACCAGGGCGCGGATCGGTGCGGCGCCCAGGTCGGCGGGGTGGACGGCGGCGAATCCGCCGCGGCGCCGGCCGGTGGCGGTCCTGACGGCGTCGACTATGTAGGCCTCGGGCATTTCTTTCCTCCATGGAACGAGCGGATGGTGCGGGTCCGGGTAGGCAGTGGGCGGAGGGGCATGCGGCTCAGGGCATCGCGTAGCCCCCGCTGACCGAGATCACTTGCCCGGTGACCTGGCGGGCGGCCGCCGGTGAGGCGAGCCAGAGAACGGTGCCGGCGATGTCCTGAGCCGTGGTCAGCCGGCGCAGTGGGGTGGCCTTGAGCATGTATTCGACCTGCCGGTCGTTGAAGATCGCATCCTGACCACCCGCCCACAGGCTGGTGGCGCCGACGGCCTCGGGCCCCTCGGGGATGACCAGGCCGGGACAGACCACGTTGGAGCGGATACCGTGCCGGCCGTGCTCCTTGGCGGTCGTCCTGGCCAGGGCGAGGATCCCCGCCTTGGAGGCCCCGTAGACGGCCTGCCTGATCTCGCCGAACGCGGCGTCGCTGGCGACGTACACCAGGGACCCTGCGCCTGCCTCGCGCATCGGCACGAGCACGGCCTGGGTGCATTCGATCGCCGCGAAGAGGTTGACCTCGAAGGTGCGTTGCCACTGTGCCCGGTCGGTGTGCTCGGCGACGAAGCCGGGGATGCTGATGCCCGCGTTGTTCACCATGACGTCGATGCCGCCCCAGGCGTCCAGTACCCGGTCGACGGCGCGGGTGGCCGCTCCCGCCTCGGCCAGATCGGCCTGCACCACCTCGGCCGCGGCGGCTCCGCGTTCCAGTGCCTCGCCGCGGACCCTGTCGGCCTGGTCCCCGTCGAGGTCGCAGATGGCGATCCGCGCGCCTTCGGCGGCGAATCCGTGCACGATGCCCCGCCCGATGTTGGAGGCGCCGCCGGTCACCAGAACCCGAGCGCCGGTGAGAGCAAGATCCATATGTTGCCACTTTCCTTTGCGCTGGGGCCGGATCTTCTCCGACCGGATGGGCCGAGGCCGCTCCGGGTCGTGACAGGACCCGGCCTTGAAGTCAAATTCTTATTTAATCTATATTAGAACAGATGGTTGGTGCGGAGGCATCCCATCCGAGGAGGGAATATGAGGATCTTCAACGGTCTCGACGAGCTCGTCGGCGCGAGTGGTGAGGTGCTGGGCACCAGCGGCTGGATCACCGTCGAGCAGGAGCGTGTCGACGGGTTCGCCGACGCCACCGATGACCATCAGTGGATTCACGTCGACGTGGAGAGGGCCAAGGACGGACCCTTCGGAAAGACGATCGCGCACGGATTCCTCACGCTGTCGCTGCTTCCGGTGTTCTTCCAGCAGATCTACCGGGTCGACGGCCTCCGGATGGCGGTCAACTACGGCCTGAACAAGGTGCGCTTCCCGGCGCCGGTCCCGGTGGGCTCCAAGCTCCGGGCGACCTCGCGGCTGGTGGAGGTCACCCCGCTGGACGGTGCGACCCAGATCGTGCTGTCCACCACCATCGAGGCCGAGGGTGTCGGGAAGCCGGTATGCGTGGCCGAGTCGGTCGTGAGGTACTTCGCGTGACGGGGGCGGGGCTGGTGGCGGGCCGCACCGCGATCGTGACGGGCGCGGCGCGGGGCATCGGGCTGGAGATCGCCCGGCTGCTGAGTGAGAACGGCGCCCGGGTCGTCCTGGCCGACCGGGACGCCGACGAGGCGGCCGCGGCCGCGGCCGGGCTCGGGGACGAGCGGAGCGTCTGGTCCTACGGCTGCGACGTCACCGACGAGGCCCAGGTCGAGGCGCTCGTCACGGGAACCGTCGAGCGGTTCGGATCGCTGGACATCTTCGTCAACAACGCCGGCATCACCAGGGACGCCTCACTGAAGAAGATGACGGTGCAGGACTTCGACGCGGTGATCACCGTCCATCTGCGCGGCACCTGGCTGGGCGTGCGGGCCGCCTCGGCGGTGATGCGCGAGGCCGGCTCCGGCTCGATCGTCAACATCTCCTCCCTGTCGGGGAAGTCCGGCAACCCGGGCCAGACCAACTACAGCGCGGCCAAGGCCGGCATCGTCGGTCTCACCAAGGCCGCGGCCAAGGAACTGGCACACCGAGGCGTCCGGGTCAACGCCGTGCAGCCGGGCCTCATCAGGACCGCGATGACCGAGGCCATGCCGCCCGAGGTCTTCGCCGCCCGCGAGGCCGACATCCCGATGAAGCGGGCCGGTGAGCCGCGCGAGGTCGCGGGGGCGGTGCTGTTCCTCGCCTCCGACCTGGCGAGCTACATGACCGGCGCGGTGCTCGAGGTCGGCGGCGGGAGGCTGATGTGAGCGAGCGGACCGGTGGACGCGGCAGCGTGCTCGCGCGTCCGGCGAGCGTCGGCGAGGAGGCTACGTGAGCGGGGTCGTGCTGAGCCGGGTGGACGGAGGGGTGGGGCACATCACCCTGAACCGGGCGGAGGCGATGAACGCGATCACTGTCGAGCTCGGCGCCGAGCTGGAGCGGGCACTGGTCCGGCTCGCGGACCATGTGAACGTCATCCTGCTGCGAGGGGCGGGCGGGAACTTCTCGGTCGGCGGTGACTTCAACGAGCTCGAACGGCTGCGTGTCGCCGGGAGGGAGGCGATGCGCCCGCTGTTCTCGAACTTCGGCCGGGCCTGTGCCGCCATCGCGGAGCTGCCGGTACCGGTGGTCGCCGCCGTCGAGGGGTACGCGATGGCAGGCGGCTTCGAACTCATGCAGGCGTGCGACGTCGTGCTGGTGCACGAGAACGCGAAGATCGCCGACAACCACGCCAGATTCGGGCAGGTGCCCGGCGGTGGCAGCACCCAGCGGCTGCCCCGGCTGGTCGGCCGGCAGCGTGCCCTCGGGCACATCCTCAGCGGCGAGCGGCTGACCGCGGCCGAGGCGGTCGCCTGGGGGCTGGCCTACCGGTCGTTGCCCGCGGACGGTTTCGACGATGCGGTGAACGCGTTCGTCACCCGGGTGGCAGGCCACAGTCGTGATGCCCTGATCCGGATCAAGCGCCTGGTCCACGCCGGGCTGGACCTGCCTCCATCGGAAGGGCTGGCGCTCGAACTGGAGACCGTACTCGACCACCTCGGCGGGGAGGCCGCCGCGGCGGGCATCGCCGCCTTCAAGGGAGCCTGAGATGACACGTGAACTGATCGATTCCGGCCCGGTGCTGCTGGACCTCGACTCCGGCGGGGTGGCGCGCCTGCGGCTCAACCGCCCCGAGGCGGCCAACGGGATGGACGTGCCCTTCCTGCGGGGGCTCTACACGGCGGTCATGCGCTGTCACGGTGAGCCGGACGTGCGCGCCGTACTGCTCACCGGAGAGGGGCGTAACTTCTGCGCCGGCGGTGACGTCAAGACCTTCGCGACCAAGGGGGAGGGGCTGCCCGACTACCTGCGCGAGGCCACCTCCTGGCTGCAGATCTCGGTCTCGGCGCTGATGCGGCTGCAGGCCCCGGTGGTGGCCGCCGTGCACGGCTTCGCGGCCGGCGGCGGCGGGTTCGGCCTGGTGTGCGCGGCCGACCTGGTGGTCGCCGCCGAGTCCGCGAAGTTCATGGCCGGGGCCACCCGGGTGGGCATGGCGCCCGACGCCGGCGTCTCGGTCACCCTTCCCCGGCTGGTCGGGCTCCGCAAGGCGATGGAGATCACCCTGACCAACCCGGTCCTCACCGCCGCCGAGGCCCTTGAGATCGGCCTGATCACGAAGGTGGTCGCCGACGACACCCTGCTCGACGAGGGACTCGCGCTGGCGCGCGCTCTCGCCGCCGGTGCCCCCAGGGCGCTGGCCGCCACCAAGCGGCTGCTCTGGGACGGCCTCGGGGCGAACGTGGAGGCCAGGCTGCCCGAGGAGGCCCGTACGGTCGCCGACCTGTCCGGTACCGCCGACGCGCGCGAAGGGCTGGCCGCCGTCATCGAACGCCGGAGCCCGCTCTTCACCGGACGCTGACCCCCGTCCGAAACCCGCGCCCCCGCGGGTTTCGGACGGACGGCGCTCAGGACGGAGCATAGGCGCGGACGCCGTCGTCCAGGTCGGCGGCGACGAGCACGCCCTGGTCGGCCAGCACGTCCAGATGGGCGCCGGTCTCCAGCACGGCGAGCATCTGGCTGAACAGGTCGAGGTCGTCCAGCCTGCGCCGGCGGCGGGTCCACGGCATGGCCACGGCCACCTCGTACGCCGTCCGAGCCCCGGCCTTGATCTCGTGCGCGCAGGCGTCCAGCCGCTCCTCGTGGTGGGCCAGCAACTCCTCGACCCGGGTGTGGACGCTGAGGGTGACCGGGCCGTGCGCGGGCAGCAGCAGGGTGTCGGGCATCCCCCGGACCAGCCGCAGGGAGTCGAGATAGCTCCGCAGCGGCCTGGGGTCGGGGACGGTCTCCAGACCGAGGGACGGGGTGATGTGCGGGAGCACGTGGTCACCGGCGAACAGCAGGCCGGCCGTGGCGTCGCGCAGCACCACGTGCCCCCTGGTGTGTCCCGGCGTGGCGAACACGTCGAGTTCGACCGGGCCCAGGGAGATCCGCTGGCCGTCGTCCAGCCAGCCGTCGGGCTGCTTCCGCGGCAGGTCGCGCTCGTACTCGTAGCTCTCGGTGGCGGCGACGCGGCCGGCGATCTCCGGGGCCCCGCAGCGGCGCAGCAGCTCGATCTGGCGAGGATAGAACCCTTGCTCCTCGTCGAACGCGTCGATGGAGGGCTGCTCGCCGCGGCCGATCCGCACCCGGGTGCCGAAGGTCTCGCGCAGCCTCAGGGCCTGGGAGTAGTGGTCCCAGTGAGCATGGGTCACCAGGATGTGGGCGACGTCCGCCAGCCGGTGTCCCAGCGTTCCCAGTGCCTGGGCCAGTGCCTTCTCGGTGTCCGGCATCGCCCATCCCGAGTCGACGACCACCGGGCCCTCCGGGCTCTCGATCACGTAGGCGTTCACCGCGTGCAGGCCGTTGGAGGGGAGTGGCAGCGGCACCCGATGGACCCCCGGCCGTACCGGATGGGCGCCCGGCTCGGTCCAGTCCTCGGGTTGCTCTGCGATCGTCATGCGTCGTCTCCTCAGCATCGGTGGCTTGTCTCGAAGTCCGAATCGCCCCTACTCTATTATTTGAAAATAAATTCAAAAACTGAGGGTGGGGAACATGTCACAGCAGGCCGGTGAGATCACCGAGGGTGACTGCGTCCTGGTGGGGGAGAACGGTGCCGTACGGGTGCTGACCCTGAACCGGCCGCGCCTTCGCAATGCCATCGACCTTGAGTTGCGGATCACGCTCGCCGAGCGGATCGAGGAGGCGATGACCGACGGCGCGGTGCGGGTGATCGTGCTGACCGGGGCGGGCGGCACGTTCTGCTCCGGAGGTGACATCTCCACCATGCGCCGCCGACCGGCCGAGGAGACCAGGCCCAGGGCGGAGGCGGCGCAGCGCATCGTGCGCGCGATCTGGTCCGGTCCCAAGCCCGTGCTGGCCGCGGTCGAGGGTTTCGCCTTCGGGGCGGGGGCGTCGCTGGCCCTCGCCTGCGACCAGGTGGTCGCCGCCTCTGACGCCGTCTTCAATCCGACCTTCACCAAGGTCGGTCTCGCCGGTGACCTGGGAATCTTCTGGTCGCTGAGCCGGCGTGTGGGGCTGGCCAGGGCGCGGCGGTTGCTGATGCTGCCCAGGGGGGTCAAGGGGGCGGAGGCGCTGGAGATGGGCCTGGCCGACGTCCTGGCCGAGCCCGGCGCCGCACTGGAGACCGCGCTGGCCGATGCCGAGAGGCTCGCCGCGGCGCCGCCGCTGGCCCTCGCCACGATCAAGGCGATGCTCGTCGAGGGGCCGTCCGATCCGTACGAGGTGCTGGCGCGCGAGGTCGACAACCAGATCCGTCTGTTCGACACCGACGACTTCGCCGAGGGGGTGGCGGCGTTCCGGGAACGCCGGCCTCCGGTCTTTCGCGGCAGGTAGCCGATCCCGCCTCCGCGGTGAGCACCCGAGGCCGGGGCTCCCGCCCCGCGGGTGTCCCGGCTCACCTGCCTTC
This sequence comes from Streptosporangium sp. NBC_01755, assembly GCF_035917995.1. Taxonomy (NCBI): domain Bacteria; kingdom Bacillati; phylum Actinomycetota; class Actinomycetes; order Streptosporangiales; family Streptosporangiaceae; genus Streptosporangium; species Streptosporangium sp. NBC_01755. The sequence continues at coordinate 7,119,204 of NZ_CP109131.1, forward strand.
GCAGATAACTCACAGAAGGTCTTATTTTTTTAATTTAGATTAGGTAGCGTTGGTCACCCTTGCGGCGAGATCGTTCGTTCCGTGAGAGCGGCTTCACATTTCGGAGGTAGGAACCCGTGACCACTGACCAGATCACCAGCCCGTCGGTCACACCGCCACTGCGGGAATCCTTCTGGCCGCGTGACTCCAGCGTGCCTCTGATCGAGCACACGGCCGGCTCGCTGCTCGCCGAGCGGGCCAGGACCCACGCCGGTTCGCTTGCCCTCGTGGCCGGCGCGCACGGCACGGGCGAGGAGCGCAGGCTCGGCTACGAGGAGCTGTACGCCGAGGCTCGGCGAGTGGCCGCAGGGCTGCTGCGGCTGGTAGAGCCCGGTGAGCACGTCGCGCTGTGGGCGCACAACGTCGTGGAGTGGCCGATCATTCAGTACGGTGCGGCGCTGGCCGGGGTGACGCTGGTGGCGCTGAATCCGGTGCTGCGCCCGGATGAGCTCCTGTACGCCCTGAACCACTCGCGCGCCGCCGTGCTGCTGCACGCCGATCGCAGCCGCGACTACGACCTGGCCGCGGTCGCCGCCGAGGTCGGTCCGCGGTGCCCGGCACTGCGGCACACGATGAGCCTTTCCACTCCCGAGCGCTGGACCGCCGACCCCGGGGAGTCGTCCGCGCTGCCGGAGGTCTCTCCGGACGCGCCGGCCATGCTGCAGTACACCTCGGGCACGACCGGCAGGCCCAAGGGTGTGCTGCTGTCCCACCGGGCTCTGGTCAATGTGGCGAAGCTGACCGTGGAGGTCGCGGAAATGCCCTCCGGGGCGGTGTGTGTCGCGCCCCTGCCCATGTTCCACACCGCCGCCTGTGTGATCTCGACGCTCGGCCCGCTGTGGCTGGGGGGTACCGTGCTCCTGGTCGAGCGGTTCGAGCCGGCGGTCGTGCTGCGGCTGATCGAGCGGGAGGCGGCCACGGCACTGTTCTACGTGCCGACGATTCTGATCGCCGTGCTCGAGGCGGCGCGGGCCGGAGCCGGGCCGATGCCGAGGTTGACCGCCGTGGTGGGCGGCGGGGCGAACGTCCCCGGTGCGGTGATCGATGCGGTGTCGCGGGAGTTCGGCGCCTCGGTGCACAACCTGTTCGGGCAGACCGAGCTTGCTCCGGTGCTCACCCTGACCCGCAAGACGGACACGCCGGAGGACCTGGTGAACACGGTGGGGCGCCCGATCCCACAGGTGGACTGCAAGATCGCAGACCCGGTTACCAGGGCGGTGCGGCCGCTCGGCGTCGAGGGTGAGATCTGCGCCCGTGGCTACCAGCAGATGATCGAGTACTACGACGACCCCAAGGCGACCGCGCTCGCGGTCGACGCCGACGGCTGGGTGCACACCGGCGACCTCGGCACGATGGACGAACGGGGTGTCATCACCGTCACCGGCCGGATCAAGGACCTGATCATCCGTGGTGGGGAGAACATCGCGCCGGCCGAGATCGAGTCGTGCCTGGTCGCGCACGAGCTCGTGGTGGACGCCACGGTCGTGGGGGTCGCGGACGACCGGTGGGGCGAGACGGTCGGCGCGGTGGTCGTGCCGCGCGAGCCGGGGCGGCCCGGGCTCAGGGAGGAGCTGATCACGTACTGTCGGGAGCGGCTCTCGCCGTACAAGGTCCCACAGCACTGGTTCTTCGTCGAGGCCCTGCCGCTCACCGCCACCGGCAAGGCGCACAAGCCCACGATCAGGTCGTCCATCGCCGACGGCGAATTGAGGCCGGTGGAGTGACGGTCCCACGGGGGCCCGGCGCGTTTGACGAATTAATCTAATTAATATTAAATAATCCTAGGAGGTTCCCAGGTGATCCCGAGCGTCGAAGAGCGTCGTGCGCGGCTGAGTGAGCGTTTCCCCGAGTGGACGCCGCTCACCCTTGACGGTCGACTGGAGCGCTGCGCGCAGGAGTTCGGCGACCGTCCCCTCGTGCTGACCGACGAGCGGACCCTCGGCTACGCCGAGGCCGCCGAGTGGTCGGCGCGGCTGGCGGACGGGCTGGCGGCGCTCGGGGTCCGGCCGGGCGACCGGGTCGGTCTGCTGATGGCCAACTACCTGGAGTTCGTCCCGCTGAAGTTCGCGATCGCCAAGGCCGGCGCGGTCGCCATCCCCTTCAACTACCTGTACCGGCAGGATGAGCTCGCCTACGTCCTGGCCCAGTCCGAGTGCAACGTGCTGATCACCATGACCGGTTTCGCCGGGCTGGACTATCTGGACATGCTCGACGCCGTCGCCCCCGGCTGGGAGCGCGAAGGCGGCGAGACGCTGCCGGAGCTGCGCCAGGTCGTGCTGCTCCCCACCGACGGGCGGACCCGCGAGGGGGTGCTGACCGTGGACGGCCTCGGCGAGCTGGGCGCGGGCGCACCCGGCGCGGCCGCACCCGGAACGCGGACCCCCGACGATCTCGGGGACATCCTCTACACCTCGGGCACCACCGGCTCGCCCAAGGGGGTGATGGTAACCCACGACGCGGTGCAGCGCACCGCCTACGCCTCCGCGCTGAGCAGGGCCTTCGAGGACGGCCGGCGCATCCTGTTCTCGCTGCCCTGCTACCACATGTTCGGCTACGTCGAGGGCCTGCTCGCGGCCATGATGGTGGGCGGGGCGATCATCCCGCAGACCGCGTTCAGCCCGGCCGGCTACTTCGAGGGGATCGAGCGCCACCGGGCCACCGAGATCCTGTGCGTGCCGACCATGACCGTCGCGCTGCTCGAGCACCCCGACCGGCTCACCCGTGACCTGTCCTCGCTGTTCGCCATGCTGTCCGGTGCCGCGCCCTCGCCGATCTGGCTCTGGGAGCGGGTCCGCGCCGAGCTCGGCGTCACCGAGCTGGTCACCGGCTACGGCATGACCGAGTGCGGTGGGGCGATGACGATGTCCCTGCCCGAGGACCCGCTGGAGCGCGCCTCCGCCACCGTCGGCCGGCCCAAGCTCGCCGGCGTCGCCGGGCTCCCCGGCGACGTCTGCGTCTACCGGACCGTCGACCCGGTGACGGGGGAGTTCCTGCCGGCCGGCACCGAGGGCGAACTCGTCTCCACCGGGCCGACGCACATGCTGGGCTTCTGGAACAAGCCCGAGGAGAGCGCGCTCGCCCTGCGGGACGGCTGGGTGTACTCGGGTGACCTCGGCATCGTCCGAGAGGACGGCTACCTGGTGCTCACCGGCCGCAGCAAGGAGCTCTACAAGAGCGGTGGCGAGCTGGTGATGCCCAAGGAGATCGAGGATCTGCTCACCGCGCGGCCGGGGATCAGCCAGGCGTACGCGATCGGCGTGCCCGACGACAGGTGGGGCGAGACCGGCTGCGTCTGGATCGTTCCAGAGCCGGGAGCGAAGCTCGACGCGGACGAGATCATCGCGTTCTGCAAGGAGAACCTGGCCCGTTTCAAGGTGCCCAAGCACGTGCTCTTCGCGGAGCCGTCGGAGCTGCCGACCACGCCGACCGGAAAAATCCAGAAATTTCGGCTTGTTCAGCAGGCCAAGGCACGTATTGAAGGAGGGAAATCGTGACCGTCCAGTACTCGGAGCTGATCCAGCCCGAGAGGGTGCACGGTTCGCTGTACACCGACCCGAGCATCTTCGCGGAAGAGCTCGAACGGATCTGGTACCGCACCTGGGTGTGCGTCGGGCACGTGAGCGAGGTGGCGCGGCCCGGCGACTACGTGCGCAAGAACGTCGCCGCCCAGGACGTCATCATGACCAGGAGCGCGGACGGCGAGGTCGGCCTGCTGCTCAACCGGTGCGCGCACCGGGGCAACCTGGTCTGCGAGGACCGGCGGGGCAACTCCAGCTCGTTTCGCTGCCCCTACCACGGCTGGACCTACCGCAACACCGGTGAGCTGCTCGGCTACCCCTACAACCAGGGGTACGGCGGTAAGAACAAGCTCGAACTCGGTCTCGGCCGGGTGCCCCGGGTGGACATCTACCAGGGCTTCGTGTTCGCCAGCTTCGCCGCCGAGGGGCCGACCCTGAAGGAGCACCTCGGCGCCGCGGCGGGCGAGCTGGACCGGCTGGCCAGGCTCTCCCCGGAGGGAGAGGTCGAGCTCACCGCCGGCTGGCTCAGGCACCGTGCCAAGGCGAACTGGAAGCTGCTGGTCGAGAACGAGACCGACGGCTACCACCCGCAGTTCGTGCACGGCTCGGTGTTCAGCGTCACCGGCAGCCCCATCGGAGCCCTCTACAGCGACAAGTCGACAGCCGTCACCCGTGACCTCGGCGGCGGCCACAGCGAGAACGACCTGCGCCCGGAGTTCCGCAGGGCCGCCCGCCCCATGGGCTGGTTCGGCACCTCCGAGGCCAGGGTCCCCGACTACGTGGCGAAGATGCGCGCGCTCCACGGCGAGCAGGCCGAGGAGATCCTCATCGAGGGCGCGCCGCACGTCATGGTCTTCCCCAACCTGTTCATCGCCGAGATCAGCGTTTTCACGATCCAGCCGACGGCGGTCGACGAGACCGTGCAGAACGTCACCGCGGTGCAGCTCAAGGGCGCCCCGGAGATGAACCGCAGGCTGCTCTCGCAGTGCGTCGGCTCGGTCGGCCCCGCGGGCATGCTGCTGGCCGACGACTCGGAGATGTACGAGCGCAACCAGCGCGGCATGGCCGCCCGGCGGCCCGAATGGCTCGACATCCGCCGCGGCGTGGGCCGCGAGCGCATCGACGAGAACGGTTTCCGGATCGGCGCCGCCAACGACGAGACCGGGATGCGCGGCTTCTGGGCGCACTACCGGGGCCTGATGGAGGAGGGGGCCGCGCAGTGAGCAGTCTGGAACCCGGTGAGATCGAGCGCTTCCTCTATCGCGAGGCACGGCTCGCCGACGAGCACGACTACGACGGATGGGAGGCCCTGTGGACCGACGACGCGCTCTACTGGGTGCCCGCCGGAGGCCCCGACGTGGACCCCGAGTCGCAGATGTCGGTCATCTACGACAACCGCAGCCGCATCAGGACGCGAATCAGCCAGCTCAAGACGGGTAAGCGCTACTCCCAGTCGCCGCCGTCGAACATGCGGCGGCTGATCTCCAACGTCGAGGTGGTCGCGGTCGAGGGGACCGACACCGTGGCCGAGGCGAACTTCGTGCTCGTCGAGTCCCGCGAGCGGGGGACCACCCTGTGGTCGGGCCGCGCCACCTACCGGCTGCGCCGCGTCGAGGACGACATCCGGCTGGCCTACAAGAAGGTGGTCCTGGTGAACAGCGCGGAGGCGCTTTCCACCCTGGCCTTCCTCATCTGAAGGAGTCCGGCAGTGGATCAGTGGATCATCGCCAGCGAGTTCGCCGAGGTGGCCGTGAGCCTCGACACCGACGCCAACGGGCCGCGGCTGCGCGTCGAGGACCTGCGCGGCGGCCGGGTGCGCTACCTGGACGCGCTGGAACTGGAGTCCGTCGTCTGGCTCTCCGATGAGCGGGTGCGCGAGTTGCTGGACCCCTCGGCCGGTCGCTGGAGCGACAGGCCCGCCGATGGCTGAGATCCTCGAAAGAGCCGGTCGGCTGGACCTGGTGGCCCACATCCGGCCCGGTGACGCGGTCATCTGGGGACAGGCCTGCGCCGAGCCGCTCACCCTGACCGAGCGGCTCATCGAGCAGCGTGCCGAGATCGGCGGCCTCCGGTGCTTCCTCGGACTGCCCGCCTCGGACACGATCCGCCCGGAGCACGCCGACCACCTGTCGTTCCTTTCCTACTGCGGTGGCGGCGGTAACCGTGCGCTGCACCGGGCCGGCGTCCTGGACATCCTGCCGTGTCACTACTCGACACTGCCGGATCTCATCGAGAGCGGGGCCCTTCCCGTCGACGTCGCCCTGGTCCAGCTCTCGCCCGCGGACGGCGCCGGGCGCCACAGCCTCGGCATGGCCGACGACTACCTGTCCGCCGCGATCGACAGGGCCCGCGTGGTCATCGCGGAGGTGAACGACCAGGTGCCCTGGACGCACGGGACGCGCACGCTGACCGCCGCCGACCTGGACGTGATCGTGTTCACCTCCCGGCCGCCCGCCGAGATCGTCAAGAGTGTGCCCGGTGACGCGGAGGAGCGTGTCGCCGGGCACGTCGCCGGCCTGATCGAGGACGGTGCGACCCTGCAGCTCGGGCTTGGCGCCCTGCCCGAGGCGATCGTCGCCCGGCTGGCCGACCGCCGTGACCTCGGTGTCCACTCCGGCCAGATCGGGGACGCCGTCGCCGACCTGATGGAGGCCGGAGTGATCACGGGCGCCCGCAAGACCGTCGGCCGGGGCCGTACGGTCACCGGAACGCTGATGGGAACGTCGCGGTTGTTCCGTTATGCCGACGGCAATCCGGCGATCGAGCTGCGCGACACCCGCCACACCCACGACCCCGAGGTGCTCGCGGCTCAGGAGCGCCTCGTCGCGATCAACTCGGCGATCGAGGTCGACCTGTCCGGTCAGATCAACGCCGAGGTCGCGCGCGGCTCGTATGTCGGCGCCGTCGGAGGTGCGATCGACTTCCTGCGCGGGGCGGCCCGCTCCCGGGGCGGCCTGCCCATCGTGGCGCTGACCTCCACCGCGAAGAGCGCCAGCCGGATCGTGGCGAACCTGAGGGGGCCGGTCAGCACGTCCCGCGCCGACGCCGGGATCATCGTCACCGAGTACGGAGTGGCCGACCTGCGCGGGCTGTCCCTGGAGGAGCGGCGCGCCCGGATGCTCGCCATCGCCCACCCCGACCATCGCACCGCGCTTGAGAAGGAGAGCTGTCCATGAGAAGAGCCGCGATCGTCGCCCCGGTCCGCACGCCGGTCGGTGCCTTCGGCGGAACCCTGCGCCCGGTGCCGGTGGAGGATCTGGCCGCCACGGTCATCAGGGCCGTCGTCGAGCGCTCGGGCATCGACCCCGAGCGGATCGAGGACGTGGCGATGGCCCAGTCCTACGCCAACTCCGAGACGCCGTGCGTGGGCCGCTGGGCCGCCCTGCACGCGGGCCTGCCGGTCGCCGTCCCCGGCTTCCAGATCGACCGGCGCTGCGGCGGCGGGCTGCAGGCCGTGGTCACCGCCGCGATGATGGTGCAGACCGGAGCCGCCGACGTGGTGGTGGCCGGCGGCGTGGAGAGCATGAGCAACGTCGAGCACTACTCCACCCAGGTCCGCTGGGGCAGCCGCTCCGGCGGTGTGCGGTTGCACGACCGGCTGGACCGGGGCCGTGAGCGGTCCCAGCCCGAAGGGCGCTTCGGCCGGATCTCCGGGATGATCGAGACGGCCGAGAACATCGCCCGCCGGTACGGGATCACCCGCGAGGTGGCCGACGACTACGCCGCGGGCAGCCACCGCCGGGCCGCCGCGGCCTGGGAGGCCGGAGCCTTCGACGACGAGATCGTCGGAGTCCAGGTGCCGGTGCGGCGCGGCGATCCGGTCATGTTCGAGCGCGACGAGGGCATCCGCCCGGACAGCACCCCCGAGACGCTGGCCGGGCTGCGGACCCTGATGCCGGGCGGGACCGTGACCGCGGGCAACTCCAGCCAGCAGAACGACGCCGCCGCGGCCTGCCTGGTGGTGGCCGAGGACAGGCTGGACGAGCTCGGGCTGGAGCCGCTGGGATTCCTGGTCGGCTGGGCGGCGGCCGGCTGCGAACCGGCCACCATGGGACTCGGCCCGGTGCCGGCCGTGGCCAGGCTGTTCGCCGCGACCGGCGTGACGTTCGACGACATCGACCTGGTGGAGCTGAACGAGGCGTTCGCCTGCCAGGTGCTCGGCGTCGTCAAGGGCTGGGGGTTCTCCGGCCCGGCCGAGCTGAGCGACCGGCTGAACGTCAACGGCTCCGGCATCTCGCTCGGGCACCCGATCGCCGCGACCGGGGTGCGCATGCTCACCACGATGCTGCACGAGCTGCGCCGGAGGGGTGGCGGGTACGGCCTGGAGACCATGTGCGTCGGCGGCGGCCAGGGCATGGCCGCCCTCTTCGAGGGAGTCTCGTGAACACGCCGAAGGGGATCGTGGCGTACGCCACCTACCTGCCCAGGCACCGGCTGCGGCACGCGGACCTGGGCGCCGCGCTGGGCACCGGGGGCGGCACCGGATCACGGGTGGCCGCCTCGTTCGACGAGGACAGCACCACCCTGGGGATCGAGGCCGCGCGACGGCTGCCGCGCGGGGGAGAACGGCCCGGGGCGATCTTCTTCGCCACCACCTCGCCCGCCTACCTCGACAAGACCAACGCCGCGGCCGTGCACGCGGCCCTCGGCCTGGGCGCCGACGGCTTCGCGGTGGACCTGGCCGGGTCGGCGCGGTCCGGCACCGGCGCGCTGCTCGCCGCCGCCGCGAGCGGGGGCCTGGCCGTACTCGCCGACGTGCGGACCGGCCTGCCGGGCTCGGCCGACGAGCGCGACGGGGCCGACGGGGCCGCGGCGTTCCTGTTCGGCGACCCCGATGAGGCGATCGCCGAGATCGTGGCCCGGGTGTCGGTGACCGCGGAGTTCCTTGACCGCTGGCGCACGCCGGACGAGCCGGCCGCCCGCCGCTGGGAGGAGCGTTTCGGGCTGGAGAGCTACCTGCCGCTGGTGACGGAGGCAGGACGGCGGGCCCTCGCGGAGGCGGACGTCGCCGTCCCCGACCACGTGGTGCTCTCCTCGCCGAACCCGCTGGTGGCCAGGCGGGGGGCCGCGCTGTTCCCCGCGCGGGTTCCGGCGGGAAGGACGCCGGGTCACGCGGGCGCGGCGGACGTCGGGCTGAGCCTGGCGGAGGTCCTGGACCGGGCGGCGCCGGGCGAGACCGTCCTGCTGCTCGCCGCCGTGGACGGCTGCGACGCGCTGGTGCTGCGGGCCACCGACCGCATCGAGGGCGGGCGCCAGGCCCACCCGATCTCGGCGCAGCTCGCCGCCGGGCGAGATGTCTCGTACACCGCCTATCTCACCTGGCGCGGCCTGCTGGACCGGGAGGCGCCCCGGCGACCGGAACCCGAGGTGGCCGCGGGGCCGCCCTCGGCCCGGTCGCAGGCCTGGAAGTTCGCGTTCACCGGGTCGCGGTGCCGCGGCTGCGGTTTCGTCCACCTGCCCCCGGCGCGGGTCTGCAAGGGCTGCGGAGCCGTGGACGAGATGGAGCCGCGCCCGCTGTCGGGCGTGCGGGGCACGGTCGTCACCTTCACGGCCGACCGGCTGGCGTACTCTCCCTCGCCGCCGCTGATCGACGTCGTGGTCGACTTCGACGGCGGCGGGCGGTACACGATGGAGCTGGCCGACGCCGCCCCGGACGAGGTGGAGATCGGGATGCGGGTGGAGACGACGTTCCGCAGGCTCCACACGACCCAGGGAGTGCACAACTACTTCTGGAAGGCACGGCCCGTGGAGGACGAGCGATGAGCGCAAGGGGAATCAAGGACCGGGTCGCGATCGTGGCCATGGGGTGCACCAGGTTCGGCGAGCACTGGACCTCCTCCACCGACGATCTGCTGATCGACGCCGTGCGGGAGTGCATGACCGCGGTACCGGGCACGGACCTGGCGGATGTGGAGGCGTTCTGGCTCGGCACGCTCGGCTCGGGGCAGTCCGGCCTCACCCTCAGCCGCGCGCTCGCCCTGGACTACCGGCCGGTCACCCGGGTGGAGAACTACTGCGCGACCGGTTCGGAGGCATTCCGCAACGCCTGCTACGCGGTGGCGTCCGGAGCCTACGACCGGGTCATGGCGGTCGGGGTGGAGAAGCTCAAGGACTCGGGTTTCTCCGGGCTGACCCGGATGGACCCGCCGGGAGACGGCACGGCCGCGGAGAACACCCTCACCGCACCGGCCGCCTTCTCGCTGCTCGACCCGGCCTACTGCGCGAGGTACGGCGTCGACCCCGCGGGGATGCGGGCGGCCATGACCCATGTGGCCTGGAAGAACCACGCCAACGGGGCGCTCAACCCCAAGGCGCAGTACCGTGCCCAGGTGTCCAAGGAGAAGATCGCCGCGGCGCCGCTGGTGGCCGGGCGACTCGGGGTGTTCGACTGCTCGGGGGTCTCCGACGGCGCCGCCTGCGCACTGATCGTCCGTGCCGAGGACGCCCACCTCTACACCGACCACCCGGTGTATGTGAAGGCATTGGCGCTGACGGCGGCGCCGGGACGCGCGGCGATGGATCCCGGCTACGACTACACGACCTTTCCCGAAGTGGTGCGGAGCGCCCAGGACGCCTACCGGCAGGCCGGGGTCACCGATCCGCGCACCGAGATCTCGCTGGCCGAGGTGCACGACTGCTTCACGCCCACCGAGCTGGTGCTGATGGAGGACCTGGGCTTCGCCGAGTGTGGCGAGGCGTGGCGCGACGCCCTCGACGGCGCCTTCGAACTCGGCGGACGGCTGCCGGTCAACCCGGACGGCGGCCTGAAGTCCTTCGGCCACCCGGTCGGCGCGAGCGGGCTGCGGATGCTCTACGAGTGCTGGCTGCAGTTCCGCGGTGAGGCCGGGCGGCGGCAGTTGAGCGACCCCAGGCTCGCTCTCACCCACAACCTGGGCGGTCGCCCGGGCGGCTGTGTGTCCTTCGTCTCGGTGGTCGGTTCCGAGCTCGGCTGATTGGCATCAGGACATTTTTTAGTTTAGATTAAATTAAATCAGTGGAGGATTCCATGGTGAACGAAGTACAGGTGGCTCGCGATCTCTACGTCGCCCTGAAGGCCGGCGACCGGGATCGGCTGTCGGAGTTGCTGCATCCGAGCTTCGTGGCCAGGACCACCGAGGGCCTGCCCCTGGGACTGGGCGGTGTTTACCACGGCGTCGAGGAGACGTGGAGGGAGTTCTGGGGCCGTATCGGAGAGAACTTCCGCGTTCGCGCCGAGCCGCAGGGTTTCCACCCGCTCACCGACGGGGGCCTCCTCGTGACCGGCGGATACGTGGGGAAGGCCCGTGCCACCGACGCCGGGGTCGACGCGGCGTTCGCCCACCTACTCCGGTTCACCGGGGATCAGGTCTCCGAGCTGATCCAGTACACCGACAGCGCCCGCTGGGCACAGGCGCTGGACGCGGGCCCCAAGGCGGAAGCGGCTCCCCGCAGGGAACTGTCGGTCGTCGACTTCGAGCTGAACGACGGCCTGGCCAGGATCCGGCTCAACCGGCCGGCCGCGCGCAACGCCCTCGACCTCGACATGGCGCTCGACCTGAATGAGGTGTCCCTGCGCTGTGCCGAGTCCTTCGACCTGCGCGCGGTGCTGCTGACCGGTGAGGGGCCGGCCTTCACCGTGGGCGGGGACGTCAAGCTGTTCGCCTCGACCGAACACGCGGAGCTACCCGCGCTGGTCCACCAGATGATCGGGCCCTACCACGAGGCACTCGACCGGCTGGCCCGGCTGGACGCGCCCATCGTGTGTGCTGTCCACGGCGCCGCGGCCGGGGGCGGGCTCGGCCTGATGCACTGCGCGGACCTCGTACTCGCGGCCGAGGGCACCAAGTTCGCCCTCGGCTTCAGCGCCCTCGGTCTGTCCGGTGACGGAGGCAGCACCTGGTTCCTGCCCCGGATGATCGGATCGCGGCGGGCGGCGGAGCTGTTCTTCCAGCCGCGTGTGCTGACCGCCCGCGAGGCTGAGGAGTGGGGGCTCGTCTCACGTGTCGTCGCGGACGACGCGCTCGAGGGCGAGGCTCTCACCGCCGCCAGGCGGCTCGCCGCGGGCCCGACCCGTGCCTTCGCGGAACTGCGGCATCTCCTGCGCGCCGGCTGGGACAACACTCTGACCGAGCAACTGCTCGCCGAGCAGGGGGCACAGGAGCGGACGGCTGCCACAGCCGACGCGGCCGAGGGCGTGGCCGCCTTCAAAAGCAAGCGCGAACCCGACTTCCACGGACGGTAAAGAATGATCATTGACAGTGAAGACCAGCGGCTGCTCCGGCAGAGCGTCGGCAAGATCGCGGAGCGGTACGGCCACACCTACTTCGCCGACCGGGCACGTGCCGGTGGCCGGGTCGACGAGCTCTGGGCCGAACTGGGCGAGGGAGGCTTCCTCGGCGTGCACCTGCCGGAGGAGTACGGCGGTGGCGGAGGCGGCCTGGCCGAGTACGGCGTGGTGCTGGAGGAGCTGGCGGCACACGGCATGCCGCTGCTGATGGGGGTCATCTCGCCCGCCATCACCGGCTCGATCGTCTGGCGGCACGGATCGGCTGAGATGAAGGACGAGTGGCTGCCCGGTATGGCGGCCGGGACGAAGAAGATGGCGTTCGCGCTCACCGAGCCCGACGCCGGCTCCAACAGCCACCAGGTCACCACCGGCGCGCATCGCGACGGCGACGGCCGGCGGCTGACCGGCACCAAATACTACATCTCCGGCGTTGACGAGTCCGACGCGCTGCTGGTGGTGGCGCGCGACGGCGAGCCGGGCCTGTCCGGGCGCGCCCCGCTCTCGCTGTTCGTGGTGCCCACCGATGCCCCCGGCCTGGGCTTCCAGGAGATCGTCACCGAGCTCGTCGTCCCGGAGAAGCAGTTCACCGTCTTCTTCGACGACGTACGGATCGGTCCCGAGGCACTGATCGGAGAGGCGGGGCGGGGCCTGCGCCAGGTCTTCGCCGGCCTCAACCCCGAGCGCATCCTGGCCGCCTCGCTCAGCAACGGCATCGGCCGCTACGCCCTGGACAAGGCCGCCCGCTACGCCCGCGAGCGGCAGGTGTGGTCCACCCCGATCGGCGCCCATCAGGGAGTGTCGCACCCGCTCGCGGAGGCCTACATCGCTGTGGAGCTGGCCAGGTTGGCCACCGCCCGCGCAGCCGAACTCTACGACTCCGGCCAGGACGCCGCCGAGGCGGCCAACATCGCCAAGTTCACCGCCGCCGACGCGTCGCTGAAGGCACTTGACCAGTCCATCCAGACGCACGGTGGCAACGGGTTGTCGCGGGAGTACGGCTTGGCAGACCTGTGGTTCGCGGCCCGGCTGTTGCGCACCGCCCCGGTCAGCCGGGAGATGGTGCTCAACTACATCGCCCAGCACAGTCTGCGGCTTCCGCTCTCCTATTAGTTCCGTTTTCGACTTTTCGCCGTAGAACAGAGAGGTTTACCGATGGCAGGTGTACAGGATCGCGTGATCGCTGTGACCGGAGCAGGGGGAGGGCTCGGCCGCGAGTACGCGCTGTTGCTCGCCCGCTCCGGCGCGAAGGTCGTCGTCAACGACCTGGGCGGGGCGCGTGACGGTTCCGGCTCGGGTACGACCATGGCCGACGCGGTGGTCGCCGAGATCACCGAGGCCGGCGGGCAGGCCGTGGCCGGCTACGACAGCGTGGCCTCGGAGGAAGGTGGCGCGGCCGTCGTCCGCACGGCGCTGGAGGCCTTCGGCCGCATCGACGGAGTGGTGAGCAATGCCGGCATCCTGCGCGACGTGGCCTTCCACAAGATGACCACCCAGCAGTGGGATGCGGTGCTCCAGGTCCATCTGCACGGCACCTACCACGTCGTCCGTGCGGCCTGGCCGTACTTCCGGGAGCAGGGGCACGGCAGGATCGTGGTCGCCACCTCCAACACCGGCCTGTACGGCAACTTCGGTCAGGCGAACTACGGTGCCGCCAAGCTCGGCATGGTCGGCCTGATCAACAGCCTCGCCATCGAGGGCCGCAAGTACAACATTCTGGCCAACGCGATCGCGCCGCAGGCCGCGACCCGGATGACCGAGGACATCGCGCCGGCCGAGCTGCTGGCCAAACTTCCGGCCGCGCACGTCGCGCCGGTCGTCGGCCATCTGCTCAGCGACGAGTTCGCCGACAGCGGCACCGTGGTCGTCGTCGGTGGCGGCCTCTGCACCCGGGTGCAGCTTTTCGAGTCCAAGGGCGTCACCTTCGCCGACGTGCCGACCATCGAGCAGGTCGGCGAGCGCTGGGCGGAGATCGTCGACATGGACGGCGCGGTGCCTGCCGTCAACAGGGTGGGCTGAGAGGATGGAGACGACCGTGGACGACTTCGACGCCCTGGTGATCGGGGCAGGAGCGGGTGGCCTGTGCGCCGCCGCCAGGCTCTCCCACCTCGGCTACCGCACCCTCGTGGTCGAGCGGCTGGACCGGGTCGGTGGCCGGGCGTCCACCTACGAGATCGACGGCTTCAAGGTCAACAACGGCGCCATCGTGCTGGAACTCGGCGGCGTCACCGAGGAGACCTTCGCGACCGTCGGCGCGCCGTACGACGTCCGGATGCCCGCACCTCCGCTGCTCTACCGGATCGGCGGCAAGGACATCGACGTGACCGGTGGCGGCTGGGGGTTCCTGCTCGGCAAGCTCACCAGGCAGGGCGCCAAGCTGGTCAAGGGGCTGGGTGCGGCCAGGGAGGACAGCGGGCTGCCCGAGGCCGAGCTCAGCACCGCCGAGTGGGTGTCGAAGTACACCGGGAACGAGAACGTGCACGGGATGTTCCGCAACATGTGCGGCTCCATCTTCGCGGTCGGCTCCGAGGAACTGCCCGCCCGGGTCTTCCTCACCTACTTCACCCGCAAGAGCGCCTTCAAGAAGTTCGGCTTCCACCCCGAGGGCACCATCGGCGCCTGGCGGGCGCTGGCCGACGTGGTGACCGGGAACGGCGGCGAGGTCTGGCTGGACAGCGAGGTGCGCTCGCTGACCGTCACCGACGGTCTGGTCACCGGCGCGGTGATCTCCCGTGACGGCGAGAGCGTCGAGGTGGGCTGCCGGATCGCGGTCAGCAACGCCGGACCGGCGGCGACCGTCGAGATGGTCGGCGCGGACAATCTGCCCGCCGACTACCGCGACGAGGTGCGGCGCAAGGACCGCCCCTGCGCGATGATCACCGTGAACATCGCCAGCCAGGAGCGGCTCATCGAGGCTCAGGGCATGCTGAGCTTCGGCAAGACCCGGCGGCTGTGCTACATCGCCAACTTCACCGACCTCTGCCCGGAGATGGCGCCGCCGGGCTGGCACCTTTACTCCGCCTCCGGCGTGCCCAAGCCGGCCGTCGGTGACTTCGACGAGCGGGCCGAGACCGAGCTGATCATGGAGGACCTGCGCGAGCAGGTGCCCGGCTTCGAGCGGGCGCGCGTGCTGTCCACCGTGGTGACGCGTGACGGCTGGCCGCCGCAGCGCGCCGTGGCCGGCTTCGACCTGGCCCCCACCACGCCGATCCCGAACCTGTGGAACGTCGGGGACGGGGTCAAGGAGTACGCCAACGGCGGCACCACCGCGTGTGCCGAGACCGCCAAGCTCATCGTCGAGCAGATCACCGAGCGGCACCCCGTCGGCGCCGGCCGCTGAGCCCGCGTCTCACCCAAGGAGGAACAATGAAGATCGTCGTCGACTACGCCAGGTGCACCGGCCTCGGTATCTGCGAGTCACTGGCACCCGGCGTCTTCGAGGTCGACGATTCCGGTGACCTCATCATGCTGACCGAGACGATCTCCGCCGACGACCTCGAAGGGGTCCGGCAGGCGATCGAGGGCTGCCCGACCGAGGCACTGCGGCTGGAGCCATGAGCAGCGGGCGGCACCTTGTCGTCGTCGGAGCCTCCCTGGCGGGTCTGCGGGCGGTCGAGGCCGCCCGCAGGAGCGGCTTCGACGGCCGGATCACCCTGATCGGCGCCGAACCCCATCTCCCCTACGACCGGCCCCCGCTGTCCAAGACCTTCCTCGACGGCGAGGACCTGCCGCCCTTCCGCGGCGAGGAGGTGCTCCGCGAGGAGCTGGGTGTCGAGCTCGCGCTCGGCGCCGCGGCGACCGCGCTGGACATCGGGGCCAGGACCGTACGGGCCGGGGAACGGGAGTTCGGCTACGACGCCCTGGTGGTCGCGACCGGGGCGGGCGCCCGCGCCCTTCCCCGCACCGGCGGCCTGCGCGGCGTCCACACCCTGCGCACCCGTGACGACGCGCTGGCCGTACGGCGGGCGCTCGACGCGGGCGCCAGAACGGTCGTGGTCGGCGCCGGTTTCATCGGCTCCGAGGTCGCCTCCGCCGCACGCAAACGGGGCCTGGACGTGACGATCGTCGAGGCGCTGCCGACCCCGCTGGTACGCGCCGTCGGCGAGACCATGGGCGGGGCGTGCGCCGCCCTGCACGCGCGGGGCGGCACCGAACTGCGGTGCGGGGTCGGCGTGAGTGCGGTGGAGGGCGACGGGAGGGTCGAGCGGGTCAGGCTCTCCGACGGGACCGTGCTCGCCGCCGACCTGGTGGTGGCCGGCATCGGGGCGGTGCCCGCCACCGGCTGGCTGGCCGGCTCGGGACTGACCCTCGACGACGGCGTCGTCTGCGACGAGACCCTGTTCACCGGGGCCCCGGGGGTGTACGCGGCCGGAGACGTCGCCCGCTGGCACAACCCGCTCTTCGGCCGTCACATGAGGTTGGAGCACTGGACCAGCGCGGCCGAGCAGGGCGCCGTGGCGGCGCGCAACGCGCTGGATCCGGCCGACGCCAAGCCCTACTCCACGGTCCCCTACTTCTGGTCGGACTGGTACGGTGCCCGCATCCAGTTCGTCGGGGTCCCCGTGACCGACGAGGTCCGCGTCGTCGACGGTGATCTCGCGGGGGAGCGCTTCGTCGCACTCTACCGCGCGGGCGACCGCCTGGTCGGTGCGCTCACGCTGAACGGCCAGCCTCAGGTCATGAAATATCGTGGGTTGATCATGCGGGGTGCCTCCTGGGCCGAGGGCCTGGAGTTCGCCGACCGTCGCCGGGCCGCGGCCAAGGAGAGCGTGTGACGGACCACGAGGAGCGTCAAGGAGCGTTGCCGACATGACCGTCGAAGAGGCCGGCCGGGACGATCCGGTCATCAGGCTCGACGACGCGCTGGAGCGGATCCTGACGGCGCGGCACAGTTGCCGCGCCTTCCGCCCCGAGCAGGTGCCGGCGGAGCTGATCGAGCGGATGTTCGCCCTTGCCCAGCGCACCGCCTCCTGGTGCAACTCCCAGGCCTGGCAGGTGATCCTGACCAGTGGTGAGGCGACCGAGAGGTTCCGCGCCGAGCTGTACGCCGCCGCCTCGACCCGGCCGATGCGCTCGGACATCCCCGGACCCGAGGAGTACCGCGGCGTCTACCGGACGCGGCGGCGGGAGGCGGGCCACGGCCTCTACAACAGCCTGGGCATCGACCGCGAGGACCATGAGGGGCGCGACCGCCAGCTCCTGGAGAACTTCCGCTTCTTCGGCGCGCCCCACGTCGCGGTGATCACCTCGGACCGGTCGCTCGGCCCCTACGGCTACATCGACTGCGGTGGTTATGTCGCCACCCTCCTGCAGGCCGCGGAGAGCCTGGGCATCTCGGCGATCCCGCAGGCCGCCATCGCCATGCAGTCGGACACCGTGCGCGCGCACTTCGAGATCCCCGACGACCGGGTGATCGTCTGCGGCGTCTCCTTCGGCCACTCCGACACGGAACACCCGGCCAACTCCTACCGAGCGGGCCGCGAGGAGCCGGCGAACGTCGTCGACTGGCGCGACCGGTAACCGCCGAACGGTCCGGCGGCCACCGACGAATGCTCCCCTCCGACGCATGCTCCCCTCAGGCGGAGGGGAGCATGCCGATCGCCTTATTTCGGGGAGATCGTCACCAGCGGCGTCACTCCCGCATGGCGTGCCGCGCCGTAGGCCGGTGCCCGGTCGAGAGGTGTCACCCGTGCGCTCGTCCGTGCGCTCGTCTGTGTGGTCACCTCTTCATCTCCGACTCGGTGGCGAGCCTGATGTCGAACGTGACGTCCAGGTAGGGCCCGCCCATCCCGTACCGCTCGATCGAGGTCTGGTCCTCGCGGGGTTCGAAGTCGACGATGATCTCCGGTTTGACCGCGAAGGCGGCGTCGGAGTCCAGGTAGGGATCGTCGTTGACGAACACGTGGGTGGTCAGCGTGTGATGGCCGGGTGCCTCGACGCGGATGTGGAGGTGGCCGGGGCGCATGGGATGACGTCCCATGGCGCGGAGCATGTCGCCTCCCGGGCCGTCCATCGGCACGGGGTAGCTGGCGGGCTTCACGGTGCGGAACCAGTACTCGCCGTTCTCGTCGGTGGTGAACAGGCCGCGCAGGTTGCCTTCGGGCTGCTCGTCGTCCTGGGTGTCGTAGTGGCCCCTGTCGTCGGCCTGCCACACGTCGAGGGTCGCACCCGGCAGACGGTTCCCGTGGCAGTCCTGCACGGTTCCGTGGATCACGGCGCTCTCCGCCCGGCCCCACTCGGGGCCTGCGGCGATGAGGTCGCCCAGTTCGCGCGGCGGGGCCGCGGAGTGGAAGGGCCCCTCCACCGAACTCGGCGTCATGTCGGCCGGTCCCTGGTTGTTCACGTCGTCGACGAGCGTGGTCAGTCCCAGCATGTCCGAGAGCAGGACGAACTCCTGCCGGGTGGGCGTGCAGAACGAGCCGGTACGCGCGAGGAAGGCGAGTCCCGCCTCCCACTCGGCCGCCGTCGGCCGCACGTCCTCGACGAAGCCGTGCAGGTGACGGATAAGGCTCTCCATGATGGTCATCAGTCGGGTGTCCGCACCCCGGAGCTGGTCGACGACCTGCTCGGTCACGGGGTGGCCGCCGGCCAGGCCGTGCCCGGTGGTCACGGTCTCACTCATGCGAGTCCTCTGCGTTCTCTGCGTTGATCACTGGAGTACGGACGCTGCCCAGCTTCTCGACCTCCACCTCGACGACGTCGCCGTCGTGCAGCAGCCACGGGGGGGTACGCGCATAGCCGACCCCGGACGGCGTTCCGGTGGCGATGACGTCGCCGGGCCGGAGCGTGAACGTGCGGCTGATGAACGAGAGGATCGCGCCCACGGAGAAGATCATCTGGTCGGTTGAGCCGTCCTGGGTGATCTTACCGTTGATCTTCGTGGTCATCCGGAGACCGGCGTTGGGGTCGCCGACCTCGTCGGCGGTGACCAGGTCCCCGAGCGGGCCGCTGTTGTCGGCGTTCTTGCCCAGGGTCCACTGGGTGGTGAGCTTCTGCGCGCGACGGGCCGTGATGTCGTTGAAGGTCGCGTAGGCGAAGACACCGTCGAGCGCCTCGGCCTCGTCGGCCATCCTGAGGGGGCGT
The DNA here is from genome assembly GCF_035917995.1 of Streptosporangium sp. NBC_01755. Lineage (NCBI taxonomy): Bacteria > Bacillati > Actinomycetota > Actinomycetes > Streptosporangiales > Streptosporangiaceae > Streptosporangium > Streptosporangium sp. NBC_01755. The sequence continues at coordinate 7,138,107 of NZ_CP109131.1, forward strand.
CCGATCACGGCGGCCAGTTCGACCTCCCAGTCGAGGCCGTCCTCGTCGACCGGAACGCTCACGGGCGTGCCGTCCACGGACAGCGACTGGGTCCATCGACCGAAGATCGTGGGGTGATCGGGGACCGTGAACGGTCCCTCGTCCACGTGGGCGCGGTAGTTCAGGCCGACGCACAGGACGCGGGCGGACGGCGGCACCGGGGGCGCGAGTCGCAGATCGTCCTGCTTGAGAGGAACGCCGCCGGAGGCCTTCGACACGGCCGGATAGGGGTCCCGCCAGAAGGAGAGGACGTCTCCCAGGGGTTCGATGAGGCCGTCGTCGAGGCGACGCCCGACATGGACGGCATCGCCCTGGTGATAGCCGATGAGCCGCATGGGCCTTCCTTCCTGGCCGGTGAGGGCCACGAGCATGATGTCCGTATGTCATAGCAGTGTTCATGCTCGAACGCTTCAGCGAGGTGTCGGCGGCGACCCTCGCCGGACTGTTCGTCGGCGTGGAGGCCCTCGCATCGCCGGTCGCCCTATGGCGGCGGCGCAGGAGATCACGTACGAGGAGCCGGACCACCTTCTCGCGCAGTCGGAAGAGGGCCGCCTGGCACACGGGGAGGTGAAGAACTGAGCGCACCGACGGAACGACCGGCAGTTCACAGCCCCCGGATGAGGCTCGTGGCCTCGTGCCCCTCCGGTGCCGGGGATCTCCAGGTGGACCGCCTCCTGGCTGTGTCCCGCCGCCATGTGCGAGCGGCCCGCCCCATCCGCCTGAGGACGGGGTCGCCTTCCGCGCTGCGGATCTGCAGGGTGATCTCCGGCGGCAGCCGCAGCGAGTTGTGCACGGTGCTGTGCTCGACGACGGTGATGAACGATTCCCGAAGTCCTTCGGGGAGGCCGGGAGCGTCGACGACCAAATCGATCCGGCTGACCCGTGCCGGGCGTAGCCCCAGGTCGTAGTGGGCGGTCACGGTGACGCCGGCGGGTAGCTCGCATCGGTGAAGGTAGCGTTCGGCGCGATGGGCGACGCAGGCCGCGAGACTCCCGACGAACAGCTCGACCGGGACGGGACCGGTGTCGCCTCCGCCGAAGTCCGTGGGCTGGTCGATGCGGACGGCATGGCGGCGTATCTGAACGTCAAAGCGGTCGCCGCCGTGCCAGGCGGTCTTCACCGTGCCGTTCCGGTTCTGTTTCATCAGATACCTCCAGCGTGGATACCCCCGCCTTCAGGCGGGGGAGGAAACGCGGCACGGTGCCGCGCTTCCGGATGGGTGGTGTAGCCGTAGCCATCGGCTCGTTGGAGCAGGCGGACGTGGCGGTGGCCGATGCCCTGCACGGTGCCGTGCCGGGTGGTGATGTTGAAGCTTCCGGTGGTGCGGACCGCGACCCGTCCGGTGTGGACTCCGGCCTTCTTGCCGGTCGGGACGGTCGCGCGGACCAGGTCGCCGGTGGCGAACCCCTTGACGTGCTTGATCCGGGGGAGTCGTAGCCGGGGGAAGCCGTAGCGGTCGGTGCGGGTACGGCAGTAGGTGCCGCGCCCGGTCGCCTTGACCACCAGGACCGTGGACGGCCAGGCGGTCACGGTGTCGAGCGAGCCGACGTGCAAAGCGTCCAACGTGTGCGATTTGGCGGCGCCGGTACGGGACCGGTTCCACTTCGTACGACCGCCGGAGGCGGCTGCCACAGGTAGGCCGGTGGCCTTCAGTGCCTGCCACAGCGCCCAGCGGGTGGTGTTGACGGCGGCGGCGTCGCGCAGCGGAGCCTTCGCCTGCTTGAGGATCTTCGTCAGGAGGGCGGGCTTTCTCTTGAGGAAATCCTCGATCGGAGTGGCGTTCTTGGCCTGGTTACACCGGATGCAGGCCAGGGCGAGGTTGCTGACGCGCTCGGAGCCGCCCCGGCTGCGGGGGTGGATGTGGTCGAGGTTGAGCGGTACACCGCTCGCGCCGCAGTAGGCGCAGGCGCGCCTCCACTTGGCCAGCAGGTATTCGCGGACCTCGTACCCGGCCAGGGTGCCCTGCTGGTATTCCACCCCTTCGAGGGGCTTGCCCGCCGAGAGGGCGTGGGTGTCGAAGGAGACCTTCTCCACGTGGACGGCCGTGACGGGCGCCCACCGGGTCAGCCGCGCCACCTGCGACAGGGTGGTGTCGACGCGGTGTCGCAGGGATGGCGCGAGCCACCCCTTCGGTTTCGTGCGGTTGAGAAACCGGGGGGCGCGGTAGCGCAGGTTCCGGGAACGGCGGCCCCGGCGCAACGCGGCACGGGCGGTGAGCCTGTCGCGGATCCGCCCGCCCCGATGGTCAAGCTGAATGCTGTACAGGCCGGTGCGGCTCCCGCCATGGTCGGCGAACACGGCGAGGCCGGTGTGCTTGGAACCGGGGTTGATACCGACCTGCACGCCGTGGACGGCGGAGTCGGCGGCCACGCGGTCGCGCAGCCGGATGACGAACGGGGTGTGGCGGACCACCACCGCCCTACCGGCCGCCAGCAGACGGCGGGCGCGGGCGGGGTGGCAGGGGTCGAGCGGGTGGCCGCGGGCGTCCAGGACGAACACGACCGGGTGAACCTCACGGTTCGCTCCCTCGGACACCGCAGTGTCTTCAGGGTGACGCCGCGGCAGACGGGTGCCGTCTGCCGTGGTCTCCCCTCGCCCAGGTTCCACGCCGGTTACCGCGCTGAAGCGGTGTCCGCGTCCCGTTTCGTGCCCACCCTCGGGCGTGTCTGCTGACGCGGATTCCAGAGCAGCCCGCTGAGGAAGCACGGACTGGTGGGTCTGCTGACCTACGTGAAACGTAGTCAATCGAATGCACCTCCTTCAAGACGATCGACTTGGGCTGGTCAACGCGGGGCTATCAGTGCGCGGTGTGGCACCTCAAGCCCTGGCCTTTAGGCCAGGGTCGTTGACGGGTGACTCCACGGGTGTGTTCGGGCTCCGTAGGCCGGGTACGAGGTGCCGCACGGTCGTTCGTCGCCTGTGCCCAGGCCATGTATCCGCGCTCTCGCAAGGCGCCTGCCTTCAGCCGCCCGTCCGGTGACATGATGGCCCTTCCTCCTCTGCTGACCGGGCTGTCCGATCGAATGCTGTGGCTCATCGGAATCAGTGGTGCCGGGTACGTCTCCCGTGACGGGGCGGAGTTCGAACTGTCTGGATGTGTGCCGCGACCGCCCCGGTGTCGAGGAATGCCGGGGGAAAGGGGCGCGCCGTCCGCGGGGGCGTGGCCGAGGCGGACGGCGCGGTCATGCTGATTCCGGTGGCCCGAGGCGAGGGGGCGTCACCATGAGGTGGGCCCGGTGGCCTGGGCGATGTCCTCCGTGGTGACGGTACGTAACTTGTCCGCCAGGTCGGCCAGCGCGCGGGCGGCCGCGAGTTCGTCGCCGATCTCTGGTACCGGCTGGTCGACCGGGCTGCGACGCGCGTGACCGACCCCGGTCAGCTGGGTGTCGTCCTTGGTGGACAGGACTGCCCGGGCGGAGGTGTCGTCGCCCTCTTCGGTGATGTGGATCTGTACGGTCCATTGCTTGGCTTCCATGGAAGGAACCTCCGATCGAATGGGTGTTCGTGGTGTCCTGCTCCTGTGCAGGTGGCGAGCCCGATCGAGCCCGATCATGTGCCGACCGCCCGGGTGGTCGGGCGGTCGGGCGGTCGGGCGGATCATCCGACGGGTGTCGCGATCTCGGTGGTCATCGGGGTCCAGCGCCTCGCCGACCGCGGGCAGCCCGAACTGGCAGCGGACGATCATCACCGGGTCATCCTTGCCGACGTCCTTGCCGGCGACGTGACCGTCGATGAGCAGACCCGAGGCGGTCGCCCGGTCGATCTCACAGCGGGCCTCGGCCATCATGTTCGGGTGCACCGCGGAATGACCGACGAACCCCCCGGTGTCGGCCTTGATGACACTTAAAGTGATCACGACGATCGCCCCCGTGGATTGTCCTGCCTTCCACGCTGGTCAGGGACCCCGTTTACGGATAGGGCAGAAGGCCCCGACCAGGTGGGACTTCCGTACCTGCCACTCCTGCCGGGCGACGGGCGGGTGCCGGTGACCAGTTCGGATCCCCGCACGCGGAAGATCACCGCGAGTCGTGAGCGGACCCGCGTCATGCCAAGTGGGTCCGCTCGATCCGTCAGGACTCTTACTTGGACGTGGACTCGATCTGGATGTGCTTTCCCTCCTGCGTGGTGTCGGCGAGTTTGACATTGATCTCCAGGACGCCCTTGTCGTAGGAGGCCCTGACATCGCTCTCGTCTATGCCACTGGGCAGCGTGATCGACCGGGTGAAGGAGCCGTAGCGGAACTCCGTCCGCTGCTGCTCCCTCTGCTCCTCATGCCGCTCGGCGTGGACGGTCAGGACGCCGTTGGACAGGGTGATCTCGACGTCCTTGTCAGGGTCGACTCCCGGCAACTCGGCCCGCAGCACATAGCGGCCGTCCTTGACGTAGTCCTCGAACTTGATGGGCTGCGCCACCGGCGACCGCAGGGCGGCGAGGGGAGCGTCCAGCCAGTCGAACAGATCGGGGACGAGGCCTCGCTGCTCGCGGCGCATCGGCATGCTCATGGTGTCCTCCTTGTCTCCTGGGGGGCTTCCCACATCTCCATCTCATCACCGGGCAGGACTCGGAGACAGCAGCCAGAGGTCCCTAACGCGTAGGTCTTTTGGCCGCCGTGCCGACGCCGGAAAGCCGCCGACATCGTTCGAACCGTGGCTCAGGCGCGATTCGAGTGACGCGGTGACCCAACATCATGATCGACAAAGCGCCCGCCGATAACCGACTCAAGGATCGACTCGATGTCACCGTTGAGGTGGGGGAGCGGCTCCACCTCGACCCAAAGAAGCTCCGGCATGGTCATGCGCAACAGCGTAACGCGCTGTTGTCAGCCGGGTCGTCCCCTGGTAGCGACCGTATGGGGCCCGCCGTACTTCGGCCCTACCTCACCGGAAGATCCCTCGGCAGACTCTGTGGTCGACCGCAACTGTCACGAGCGGGTCTCCGCGGCCGTCCGGGTCTTGCGGGGCGGCTCGGCACGCTCGGCGTCGGCGCCGGGACCGGTCGGGTTGAGCGGCCCGTCGTCCTCACGCAGGACGTCGTCGGCCATCTGGTCGTACTCGGCCACCCGGGTCCTGCCCGCCTCGCCGAGCTGCTCGACCACGGCGGCGACCAGCGTCTCAAGCAGTGCGACCGCCGGGGTCAGCGAGTCGAACGGTGAGGGCGAGCGGACCTGGGCGGGCAGCACGACGTCCGCCACGGTGGCGGCGGGCGACAGCCACGGGTCGGTCAGCAGCACGATCTTCACGTTGCGCGCCGCGGCGGCTCGGGCGAAGGCGATCGTCTCGCGCTGGTAGCGCCGGTAGTCGAAGAGCACCAGCACGTCACGGCGGCCCATGTCGAGCAGGTGGGCGGCGTGGTCGGCGGTGGACCCGGCGATGTACGTCGCGTGGGGGCGCAACTGGTGCAGGTGGGCGATGAGGTAGTGGGCCAGGATGGTGCTGAACCGGCCACCGGCCGCCGAGATGCGGCGGCCGGGGTCGGCCAGTAGTTCCGCGGCCTTGACCAGCTCCCCCTCGGGAAGCTGGTCGAAGGTCATGGCGGTGGCGTCCATCAGCACCCGGCGGGATCGGCTCAGCACCCTGCCGGTGTCCTCCTCGGCACTGCCGTACTGGGCCAGGGGAGAGGAGTAGCGCTGCTGGGTCTCGCGCTTGAGCGCCTGCTGCAACTCCGGGTAGCCCTCGAAGCCCAGCCGGTAGGCCAGCCGCAGCACGGTGGCCGGGCTGGTCTGGGCCTGACTCGCGACGGTCGCCAGCGGCTCCAGACCGGCGGTCGGGTAGCCGGCGAGCAGGGTGCGGGCGACCCGCTGCTCCGCACGGGGCAGCTTGGGCAGCACGTCGCGGAGCTGGGCCGCGACGGTGCGCGGCTCAGGGGTGCCGAGCATGTTGCCTCCTCCGGGACGGCCGCGGGCTCGCGCGGCGTGTCGCCAGGTAGGGATCATGCCACGAACCGTACGAAATGAGAACGCCGCTCTCAGGCCACGCACCGTCCTCAGGTCGCGCACCGATCGTCCGCGATCCGCCCGGCGGCCGTCCGTCGCGCACCGCCCGCGCACCGATCGCCCGTGATCCGCTCACCGGCCGTCCGTCGCTCATCCGCCGTTCGCGGCCCATCGCCCACCGCCCACCGGCGGTCTCCAGCCTCGCGGCCGTCCGGTGCTCACCGCTCGTCCGAGAGCCCGCACCAGTCGATCGCGGTCAGCGCGTAGGTCTTCGCCGACTGCACCAGCTGGGCGATCTCCACGTACTCGTTCTCCGCGTGTGCGGTGTAGCCGACGCCCGGACCGTACACCAGGCCGCCGATGCCCTTGCGGTCCATCCAGGTCAGGTCGCACACGCCCATGAAGCCGGTCGTCAGCGGCGGCTGCCCGCCGGTCGCCGTGGTGTGCGCGCCGACCAGCGCCGCGCTCAGCGGGGCGCCCTCGGGCAGCGAGTACGGCGGCCAGAGCAGCTTCCACTCGAACACCGGCGGGTGCTCACGCAGCCACGGGTCGGTGCGGCAGGCGTCCATGACCCGGGACTCGATCTCGGCCATGACCTCCTCGTTGGACCGGTCGGGGTGGTGGTAGACGCAGTACTCCACGACCAGCTCGTCGGCGAGGAAGAAGGGCACCAGGATCCCCGAAGGGTTGGCGCGCAGCACGCCGGGCAGCAGGTTGAAGTAGCCGGGTGGGAAGAGCGGGTGCCGGTTGTGCCGGGCCCAGTCGTCCTCCAGGGCACGCAGCGCCTGGTAGATCACCCAGAACTTGTCGACGGTGTTGACGCCGAGCGCGTCGCCCTCCAGGGTCGGGTGCACGGTCATGCCCCGCAGCCCCGAGTGCGCGGTCTTGCCCTCCAGGGAGATGCTGAACCAGAGCAGGCCGGGTGTCACCGGCACCGACGCCGGCAGGGTGCCCGCCTGCCCGGACGGCTCGCAGACGATGGCCGCGTCCGCGCCGAACCCGGCCTCCAGTACCGCGGTGGTGCCGGCCTCGTGGTCGCCGACCTCCTCGCCGACGACGCCCTGCAGGACCAGGTCGCCGGCCAGGCGCACACCGGCCCTGCGTAGTGCGAGGGCCGCGTAGGCCGCGGCGACCAGGCCGCCCTTCATGTCCGTCGCGCCGCGCCCGATCACCGCGTCATCGGTGACCTGGGCGCGGAACGGGTCGCCGCGCCACCGGTCGAGGCGGCCCGGCGGTACGACGTCGACGTGCCCGTTGAGCAGCAGCGACCGGCCGCCGCCGGTGCCGGGCACGACGCCGCAGGCGTTGTCGCGGCCCCGCTCCACGGTGACCTTGGTGACCTCGGCCCCGGCCTCGGCGTACAGGTCGCCGAGCAGCGCGCTGACGTCGCCCTCCGCGCCGACGATCTTTTCGTACTCCTGGCCGGGGTAGCGCGGGTTGACGCTGGGGATGGCGATCGCGTCGGCCAGGCTGGAGACCATCCGTTCGGCGAGCAGGTCGACCTGCTTCAGCACCTGGCGGGTCACGTCGTGTTCGGTGGTCATGCGGTCTCCTTCGCGGTGGTGGGGAGGGGCTCCGGAGCAGGCAGGCGGGGGCGCCGGAGCGAGGTGAGGACAGAGTTGGCGATGCCGGCCAGGCCCTTGGGGGCGATCCAGAGCACCACCAGGATCAGCATGGCGATCACCATGTCGCGCCAGGCCCCGGCGTCCTGCAGCACGTCGGAGACCAGGGTGACGACCACGGCGCCGACGATCGGCCCGTAGACGCTGCCGCTGCCGCCCAGGAAGATCATGCTGAGCAGCAGGGTCAGGTAGCCGAAGCCGAAGACGTCGGTGCTGACCACGCCGTTGAGGAAGGCGTTGAAGCTACCGGCGACCCCGGCCACGGCCGCGCCGATCATGAAGACGATCAGGTGCTGACGTACCCGGGAGACGCCCCGGCTGGTGGCCAGCGCCTCGTTGTCGCGCAGTGCCAGCAGCGACATGCCCAGAGTCGAGCGGGTCAGCACCCGCACCAGCACGGTGACCGCGAACAGCAGCGCGGCGCCGAGGAAGTAGTAACCGATCCGGCCGTCGGCCCGCAGGCTGGTGCCGCCCAGGCTGAGGCGGGGGATGCCGACGATGCCGTTGGAACCGCCGGTCAGGCCCGCCTGCCCGAGCACCAGGTAGATGCAGAGCTGGGAGAAGACGTAGGTGGCCAGGCCCACGTAGATGCCGCGCAGCCGCAGCACCGGCAGGAACGCCACCAGCGAGGCGAGCAGGGCCGACAGCCCCGAGATCGGCAGGGCCAGCCACGGGTCGATGCCGGTGCGGGTGGCCAGGATGCCCGTGGTGTAGGCGCCGATGCCGAAGAAGCCGATCTGGGCGAAGTTGAAGATGCCGGCGAAACCGAGGGTGAGGTTCCAGCTCATGGCGAGCACGCCGTACATGGTGAAGAGGATCAGCAGCAGCCGGGCGTGCGGGTCGGTGAAGACCAGCGGCAGGGCCACCAGGACGAGCGCGTAGGCGGGCCAGCCGGCCCAGGAGCGCAGATTGGTCATGACGTTCACGCGCTCCTCACCTTGGTCCGCAGCAGTCCCTCGGGTTTGACCAGCATGATCACGATCATTGCGAGGAAGACCAGGACCGGGCTCCAGGAGAGCCCGAAGTAGTAGGTGGTGACGGCCTCGAGCAGACCGATGGCGTACGCGCCGGCGATGGTACCGGCCAGGCTGCCGGCCCCGCCGAAGGCGAGCACCACGAAGGCCCGCAGCAGCGGGTCGCCGCCCATGCCCGGGGAGATGAACTGCATGCTGCCGAGCAGCGCCCCGGCCACGGTGGCCAGGCCGACCGCGACCACGACCACGAAGACGTAGACCCGGCGGGGTGCGATGCCGAGCAGCTGGGCGTGCTCGCGGTTCTGCTCCAGCGCCCGTACGGTCAGCCCGATGCCGGTGCGTTTGAGGACCAGGGCCAGCAGGCCCACCAGTAGCGGGGCCAGCAGGATCGTGACGAGCTGGGTGCCCTGGGCGACCGCCCCGGCCGCCTCGACGCGCGCGCCCCCGAACGGCGGGAGCTGCTTGATCTCCGGCCCCCAGATCAGCTGGGCGCCGCTCTGCAGCAGCATCGTGGCCGCCAGCGTGGCGACCATCACCAGCATGTCGCCATTGGGGCGCCGAATGAACGGGCTGACCAGTAGGAACTCGTAGGCCACCCCGATCAGCGCCATCGCCGCCACGGCGCCGATCAGCGCCACCGCCACCGGCAGCCCGCTAGTGTCCAGCAGCGTCCAGGTCAGGTAGGCGCCGAACATCATCACCGCGCCGTGCCCGAAGTTGAAGACTTTCAGCGTGGACCAGATCAGCGTCAGCCCCGCCGCCATGAGCATGTAGAGGCCGCCGAGGACGAGCGTGCTCGTCACGATGACACTAATGCCGTCCATCGGCGGTCCCTCCCAGGAAGAGCGACATCATCTCGTCGCGGCTGCGGCTGCCGTCCGACACGCCGCTGTCCACCACGTCGCCGTGCAGGACGACGTGGTAACGGTCGGTCAGGTCGAGCACCAGGTCCATGTCGCCGTCGATCAGGATGACCGACGACACCTCGGCGCGGACCCGCACGATGCACTCGCTCAGCTCGTGCTTGACCTTCGGCGACAGGCCCAGCGTGGGCTCGTCGAGGATCAGCAGCGTGGGCCGGGCCATCAGGCCCATGCCGAGGCTGGCCATCTGGCGTTCCCCGCCGCTGAGCGTGCCGGTGAGCTGCCGGCGCCGCTCCTTGAGCTTGGGAAAGACCGAGAACACCTGGTCGATCCCGTCCCGCCAGGTCGAGGAGTGCCCGCTGGAGGACGCCGAGAGCCGCAGTGCCTCCTCCACGGTCAGCTGCGGGAACAGCCGCGAGCCCTGCGGCACGTGGATGAGCCCGCGCCTGACCAGGCTGCCGGGGGACTCGCCCCGGGTGTCCCGGCCGGCGAAGGTGACCGTGCCGGAGGTGGTCCGGTGCAGGTTGGAGACGCAGCGCAGCAGTGTGGTCTTGCCGTGGCCGTTCGGCCCCAGCAGCCCGACCGCCTCGTTCTCCCCGACACGCAGTGAGATGCCGCGCAGCACCTTCGCCTGGCCGTAGCCTGCGGTGAGGTTCTCCACGGTCAGCAGATCGCTCATCGCGCGGCCCCCGGTCCCAGATAGGCTTCGACGACCCTCGGGTCGGACAGGACCTCGGCCGGTCGGCCGGTCACGATGATCCGGCCGCTGTCGAGGACCGCCATCCGGTCGGCGAGCGCCTCCAGCACCGACAGCACGTGCTCGATGATCACCATGGTGACGCCCGTGCCGTGCACCCCGGCCAGCAGGCGGATCAGCGCGTCCTGGTCGGCCGGGTCGAGGCCGGCCGCCGGCTCGTCGAGCAGCAGCACCGAGGGGCCGCTGACCAGCGCGCAGGCGATCATCAGGCGCTTGCGGTCGATCAGCGACAGCCCGTCGGCCGGGCGGTTCAGGTCGCCGCCGAGCTCCACCGCGTCCAGCGCCTCCCGGCACCGGGCGGGGTTCCAGCGCGCGGCCCTGCCCGCGCCGCCGTACGCCGAGCCGATGCGGACGTTCTCCCTGACGCTCAGCGACTCGAAGACGGCCTCGGTCTGGAAGGTGCGCTTGAGGCCGGCCTTGGCGATCCAGCGCGGCGAGCGGTTCTGGATCTCCTGGCCATTGAAGATCACCTTTCCGGAGTCGGGCCGGATCGGGATACCGGTGAGCAGGTTGAACAGCGTGCTCTTGCCCGCGCCGTTGGGACCGGCCAGGCCGAAGACCTCGTCGCGCGTCACCGACATGGAGACGCCGTCGACGGCCTTGAGGCTGCCGAACGACTTGCCGACCTCGTGCGCGGCAAGGATGACCGGCGCGTTCTCACTCACGACGCGACCTGTCCCGCCGTCATTTCCTCATCCACGGCGGGAGCCGGAAGGAGCCCGACTTGTACTTCTCCGGGGCGATCAGCACCCGCTTCTCGGCCTGGAACTGGAAGGACTGCAGCGGCACGTAGTCGTCGCCCTGCTTGGCCAGGTGCGTGGCCTGGTCGAACGCGATCCGCCCGGACGCCCGCTCGCTGTCGCTCTTGCCGATGGCGGCACCGATCGCCAGCGCGTCGTCGGGGTCGCCGACCTCGCGCAGCGCATCGGCGTAGATCATGGTCTCCACGTACGTCATCACGCCCTGCGGGTCGACGTTGTCGGTCCCGTACGCGGCCTTCCAGTCCTTCTGCAGCTGCGCGGCCGGCGCGTAGCTGGGCGAGGGCACCATGCCCGCGAGGTTGTTGAACAGTACGCCCTCGGCCTGCTGCTTGGTCAGCTCGAAGAACTGGGGCTGGTTGGGGCCGTACTGCATGAAGACCAGGGACTCGGTGGGCTTCTGCAGGAACTGCTGCAGGAAGCTGGCCTCGTTGGAGACCTGGTAGTCGGTGTTGACGATGAAGTCGGGGTCGGCGGAGCGGATCTTCCCGAGGACCGTGCCCCAGTCGTTGACCGTGCCGAACGGCACCTTCTCCTGGCCGGCGATGCTCCAGCCCTTTGCCTTGAAGTGCTTGACCAGGCCGTCGGCGATGTTCTCGCTGTAGGGGTTGTCGGAGCGGACGATGAACGCCGACTTGTTGCGCGGCTTCCACAGCCCCTGCTCGGCCCAGGAGTCGGCCAGGTCGACCGGCTCGGTGCCGTAGGCGTCGTAGTCAGGGGTGATCGACCAGACCGTGGGGTACTTCGCCGGGTCCTTCTCGATGATCGCCTGGGTCTGCGCGGTGTTGCCGCCGATGAGGTAGAGCTTCTCCGCCGCGGCGAACTCGTCGATCTCGAAGTTGGACGTGGACGCGTAGCCGGTGACGACCGCCTTCACCGACTCGTCGTCGGTCAGGGTCTGCACCCCCTTGGTCACCGCGTCGTTGGACTGGCTCTGCACGTCAACGACTTTGAGCTTGAACGTGTATCCGTTGACGCCACCGGCCTCGTTGAGCTGCTTGATGGCCAGCTCGGCCCCCTGCTTCATGCCCAGGCCGTCGGATGCCAGGCCCCCGGTCAGCGGGGCGAGCAGGCCGATCTGGATCTCCTTCGTACCGGCCTCGCCGCCGGTCTCCGCGGCGGAGGTGGCGGGGGAGGCGGAGGAGGAGCACGCGGTGAGCGCCGCCAGGGCACCGGTGACCGCGATGGCGGTGACCGCCCTGACGGGCGTCCGGGGACTGAGGAAGGGGGAACGGGCCACGGTGAAGCCTCTCTGCGTCTGTGGGACGAGGGGACGAGGGGACGAGGGGACGAGGGGACGAACGCATGCGGGATATGCCGGAGGGCATCACATGTCGGTTATGCAACGTTCTGTCACTGTCGACAATTGAAACGTACGTTGCATCTTGCGGTAAAGACTAGCCCCGCAAAAGGTTTGTTACTTAAACTCGATCCGCCGCGCCGCTGTGATCTCGTAAAACACGGATCAGCTCGGTGGCAGGGCCGTTCCGGCCAGGAAGCCACCGTCCACGTCGAGAACACTCCCCGTGATGAAGGAGGAGTCCGGATCGGCGAGGAGCACGCACGCCCGCGCGACCTCCGCCGGCGTGCCCATGCGGTGCACCGGCTGCCCGGCGACCGGTGTCGCCACACGGGAGTGGTCTCCTGCCGGCTCGACACATGCGACCTGGCCATTTCTGTCAGGGCTGCCAGGTAACACGCATGCTAAGTTTCATATCGCCGTCTTGACCATACATGTGAATCGTATGTTTCACTTAGGGCTGCCGGGACGCGGGGTGCGGACCGGACTGGGAGGAGAGAGCCGATGACGACAGGGAGCGCCTTCGTGGCGACCTGTGACCTCGCGGCCCAGGTGCGGGGCCGGGCGATCCCGGTGACCCGGCTGGACCAGACGTTGCGCACCGGGGTGGGGTGGGTCCCCGCCAACCTCGCGCTCACCTGCTTCGGCCACCTGGCCGACGACAACGTCTTCGGCTCGGTGGGTGACCTGAGGCTGCTCCCCGACCCCGCGACGGCCGTCGACCTGCCCGACGACGGCCCGGTGCCGGGCACCCGGCTCTACCTCGCCGACCAGACCGGCCTGGACGGCAGCCCCTGGCCCGGTTGCCCGCGCGGCTTCCTGACCCGCGCGTTGGCGGACCTGAAGGAGATCGCGGGCCTGGAGATCAACGCCTCCTTCGAGCACGAGTTCATGCTCGCGGGCCAGGCCGAGGCACCGCCGTTCTCCTTCCAGCGCCTGCGCGGCGCCGAGCCGTTCGGCACCGACCTGGTCGCACTGCTGGAGGCGGCCGGGCTGGAGCCGGAGAGCTGGCTCCCCGAATACGGGGACGGCCAGTTCGAGATCACCCTGCGGCCCGCCTCCGGAATGGTCGCCGCCGACCGGGCGGTCCTGCTGCGCGAACTCGTCCGCGACCTCGCCCGCCGCCGGGGGCACCCGGTCACCTTCGTCCCGCTGGCCGAGCCCGACGGCGTCGGCAACGGCGTCCACGTGCACTTCTCGCTCCGCGAGGTCGGCGGCGACCCGGTGATGTTCGATGCCGGAGCCCCCGGCAGGCTCTCCTCGACCGCGGCCAGGTTCGCGGCCGGAATCCTGCGGCACGCCGGTGCGCTGGTGGCCGTCACCGCTCCCAGCGTCGGCTCCTACCTGCGGCTCACCCCGCACCGGTGGAGCGCCGGCGGGGTCTTCCTCGCCGAGCGCAACCGCGAGGCGCTGCTGCGCATCGCGCCGACCGTCGAGATCGGTGGCGCGGACCCCGCGGCCCAGCTCCACCTGGAGTACCGGGCGGCGGACGCCACGGCCAACCCGTGGCTGGTACTCGGCGTCCTGATCCGCGCGGGCCTCGCGGGACTGGCCGGGGCCGAACCCGCCCGGGTGTGGCCGGAGACCGCCACCGAGGCCGACCTGGCCGAAGAGCCCGCGCTCCCCGGCTCCCTGCCGGAGGCGCTCGCCGCGCTGGAGGCCGACGAGGTCGCCCGCGGCTGGTTCCCCCACGAACTGCTCCACACGTTCCTCACCGTGCGACGGGCCGAGCTGGCCTGCGTCAAAGGACTGCCCGACCACGAGCTCTGCCGGAAGGTCGCCGATGTCTACTGAGAACTCCCCCGCCGGCCCAGAGGACGCGATCGGCGGTCTGGAGAGCGTGCTCGCCACCCTGCCGCTGGTCGACCACCACGTGCACGGTGCCTCCTCGGGAGACCTCGGCCGCGGTGAGTTCGAGACGCTGGTGACCGAGTCCGACCGGCCGATCCCGGCGTTCATGACGCAGTTCGACTCCCAGCTCGGCTTCGCGATCCGCCGCTGGTGCGCGCCGGTCCTCGGCCTGCCGGCCCACGCCTCGCCGGAGGAGTACCTGGCGCGCCGCACCGAACTCGGCGCGGCCGAGGTGAACCGGCTGCTGCTGGCGGCCAGCGGCATAGGCCGCTTCCTGCTGGAGACCGGTTATCGGGGCGACGACGTCCTGGACCCGGTTGGGATGGCGGAGGCGTCGGGGCGGCCCGCGCACGAGGTGGTCCGCATCGAGCGGGTGCTGGAGCAGGTGGCGGCCTCGGGAGTCTCGGCCGCGGAGTTTCCGGGCCGCTTCCGCGAGGAACTGGAGCGCCGCACCGCCGACGCCGTCGGCCTCAAGAGCATCGTCGCCTACCGGCACGGCTTCGCCTTCGACCCGGCACCACCCGGCGACCGGGAGGTCGCCCTGGCAGCGGGCCGCTGGCTGTCCGCAGGCGAGGCGAGCGGCCGGTGGCGGGTGGACGACCCGGTGCTGCTGCGCCTCGGACTCTGGGCCGGGGTGGAGCGCGGGCTGCCGCTGCAACTGCACGCGGGCTACGGCGACCCCGACGTCGAGCTGCACATGTGTGACCCGCTGCTGCTCACCCGCTGGCTGAAGCTCATCGAGCCGCACGGCGTGGACATCCTGCTGCTGCACTGCTACCCCTACCACCGCAACGCCGGTTATCTCGCGCAGGTCTTCCCGCACGTCTACTTCGACGTCGGCCTCGGCGTCAACTACACCGGCAGCCGGTCGGACGCGCTGATCGCCGAGTCGCTGGAACTCGCGCCGTTCGCCAAGATCCTGTTCTCCTCGGACGCCTGGGGCCCCGCGGAGCTGCACATGCTGGGGGCGCAACTGTTCCGCCGCGGGCTCGGCCGGGCACTACGTGGGTGGGTCGACGCCGGCGAGTGGGCCGAGGAGGAGGCCGTCCGGGTGGCCACCATGATCGGTGTCGACAACGCCCTGCGCGTCTACGGTCTGGAATCGGCCGAATGATCGAGCCTCTCTCCGCCCCCGCCCCCGCCCCCGCCGACTCCACCCCTGCGGATTCCACCCCTGTGGATTCCGTCGCCGCCAGGCTCCTGCCCGCGCTGGAACGGCGGCTGCCCGCCGCGACGGCGCTACGCCGCAGGCTGCACGCCCTCCCGGACCTGTCGGGCGAGGAGGGGCCGACCCGCGACCTGATCCTGGCCGAGCTGCCCGGACACCCCGTGGACGCGGTGGCCGGTACGGGCGCGCTGGTGCGCGTGGGCGGCCCCGGGCCCGCGGTCGCCGTACGGGCCGAACTCGACGCGCTGGCGGTGACCGAGCGGACCGGCGCCGACTGGGCGTCCAGGAGGCCGGGCCGCATGCACGCCTGCGGGCACGACGTGCACCTCGCCGCCCTGGTGGCGCTCTGCCACGCGGTCGGCGACACCCCCGGTGCGACCCCGCTGGTCGCGATGCTCCAGCCGCGCGAGGAGACCTATCCCTCCGGCGCCCGCGACATCGCCGGGTCACCGTCGCTGGCGGAGCACCAGATCACCGCGATCATCGGCGCGCACGTCCAGCCCACCCTGCCGCGAGGCGAGGTCGCCGCCACCCCCGGCACGGTGAACGCCGCCGCCGACGAGTTCACGGTCGTGGTCAGGGGCCGCGGCGGGCACGCCGCCTACCCCCACCTGACCAGCGACCCGGTCCTCGCGCTCGCGCACGTCGTCGTCGCCCTGCAGCGGGTGGTCAGCCGCGACGTCGACCCGACCAGCTCGGCGGTCCTCGGCATCTCCACACTGGCGGCCGGCAGCGCCCCCAACGTGGTCCCCGACGAGGCCACGGCCGGCGGTACGGTCAGGGCGCTGAGCGAACGCATCCGCGACCAGGTGCACGCCCGGCTGGAGGAGGTCGCGGACCTGGTCGCGCGGGCCCACGGCTGCGAGGCCGAGGTGAGCATCATCCGGGGGGAGCCGGTCCTGTACAACGACTCCGGGCTCGCCGGCCGCGCCGGTGCCCACCTGACCCACCTGGGCCTCACACTCTCGCGGCCGCTGCTGTCCTTCGGCGCCGACGACTTCTCCTATCTCTCCGCCGTGCTGCCCGGCCTGATGATGTTCGTCGGGGTCGGTGACGGAACGGACACACGCATGCACAGTGCCGGCTTCCTGCCCGGCGACGAGGCGGTGCGCGACGTCGCGCTGGCCATGCTGGCCGGTTACCTCGCGGCGGCGGAGCGGGGGTAGCCGCGAAGGACGCTCAGCCGGTGGCGTGTTCCCAATAGGGGTCGCGGTAGAGCATGACCGAGGTACCGCGCAGGAGTTCGTCGGGGGCGGAGAGCAGCACGAGCTCGCCCCTCGCCTCCAGGGTGCGCAGGATGTCGCGGACGCGCGGGCCGACCGGCAGGCGGCCCACCGGGAGGTTGAGGGTGTCGCGGACCAGGTCGGCCACCTCGGAGAGCCGGAACGGCTCGGTGAGGTCGGCGATGAGCTCGCGGACGAACTCGACAGTGATCACGGTCTCGGCCTCGGCGTGGGCGAGCTGCCAGGTCAGCTGTGCCCTGCGCCGGCCGGTGCCGGCGCAGGCCATGCACTGCTGGGAGAAGTCGGGCACGATGTTCTCGACGGTGCTGCCCAGGCAGGTGGTGCACTGGTCGGTCTCGGACGCGTGCAGCTCGGCCGCCGCCCTGTCGGCCAGCGGCCTGCCGCACAGGCACAGATAGACCCGGAACCCGCCGCGTACCAGGACGAGGTCGTCGGCATCGTCGGGTATGTCTTCCCAGAGCGCGGTGATCGTGTGCATTCTCATCGTTGTGCGACTCTACCGAACTGTGGGTCGGTGCTCCGGTGTTCACGCCGGAGGTGAAGACCCACGCGGGAGTGCTCGCCAGGGCGCGAGCGTGCCCTGGCCTTCCGTGCCCGTGAGCAGGTCGGCTCACACGGGTCGTTTCCGCTGTTCGATGTACTGCTTGAGGACCGTGAGCGGTGCGCCGCCCACGCTTGCGGTGAAGTAGGAGCCGGACCACAAATGCTCGCCCCACAGGTACCGGCGGACCTGAGCGCCGTATTCCTTGCCGAGCATCCGCGCCGGGATGCCTTTCAGTTGAGTTGACGAGCTTGGAGGGGGCGACCTTCGGCGGGTGGTGGACCAGCGGGTGGGCGTGGCCGAACTGCGCCGTTGAACTCGCGAAGTTCGGCCTCGAAGCCGGCGCGGACCTCGCGCATGAGTTCCTCGCAGCGGGTCGGCATCGGGTCGGTGAACACCCCACGCCGGTGCCTCGTCACGAACATCAAGTGTGCGTGGGGGGTGCAGACAACATGGCGTCCGGTGCGTGCCTCGGGGTTTGGATTCCATCACGGTGACGCAAACCGAAGGACACGATCACGGTGTGGAGTTGGTGAGGCAGGCTCGTGCGCACGTGGCGCGACTCGACCTCGGCGCGGACCAGGTGGCCGTGCTGGACGGTCAGGCGCACACCGCCCGCGCGCTGTGGAACCTGCTGCATGAGTACTTCACCTTCCGCCAAGGCCGGTTCGCGACGGTGAAGGACTGCGACGCGGCGATCCGCACAGCCCGCCGCGAGATCGACTGGATGGGACAACTGCCCGCCCAGGCGGCGCAAGCGGTGCTGAGAACGTATCGGCAGGCGTGGGCGAACTTCTTCAACCCCGACCATCCGGCCAAGCGGCCCACCTTCAAGGGCCGCCTACGGACCCGGTTGGCCGTGGACGTCCCGCAGGCCCGCGATCTGCAGATCAAGCGGGTCAACCGGCGCTGGGGCGCGATCAATCTCCCCAAGGTCGGGCGGGTGCGGTTTCGGTGGACCAAGGACCTGCCCGGCCTCACCAGGGGCGGTGCTGCCGGGCGGATCACGGGAGCGCGGCTGGTCAAGGACGCCCACGGCTGGCAGGTCGTGTTCCGCACCGAGACCCTGGCCAAACCCGCTGTCGCCCACCAGGGCCCGCGGGTCGGCATCGACCGGGGGATCACGGTCGCGCTGGCCCTCTCAGACGGCACTATGCGTGAGCACGCACCCTGGCTTCGCAACGGCGAGAGGGAACACCTGCGCCGGCTGGAGAAGAAAGCGGCCCGTCAGCGGCGCACCCGGCATCGCGCGGAGCCGGCCTCGCATCGGCTGGCCCGCACCTACGACCAGATGGCCCGCCTGCGCGCGAGAGCCAAGCGCCGAGCCGTCGACTGGCAGCACCAGACCACCACCGAACTCGCCGCCACCTTCAGCGTGGTCGTGGTGGAGGAGTTGAAGATTACGAACATGATGCGTTCGGCCAGGGGCACGGTCGAGAACCCCGGCGTGAACGTCGCGCGGAAGGCCGGGCTGAACCGCTCGATCGCGGGGCAGGCGTGGGGCCGGACGGTCACCCTGCTGGAGTACAAGACCTCCGAGCGGGGCGGCCAGGTGGTGAAGGTCCCCGCGCGGGGGACCTCGCAGACCTGTCACCGGTGCGGCCATCGTGACCCGGCGGCCCGGGATGGGATACGGTACGCCTGCGCCAACCCCGCGTGCGGCTGGGTCGGGCATGCCGACACCAACGCCGCGATCAATATCAAGAACGCCGCAGGAACTGTGGTGTCAGGACGTGGAGACCTCGGGGTTACCCGGTCTGCGAAGCGTCAACCCCCGCGCGCCGCTTAACCGCGACGCGACGGGAGAGTCTCCGGCTCCCAGGCAGGGGAGGAGTTCAACCATTTCGCCGTAGCGTGACAGGGACCAGTCTCATCGGAGCGCTCCACAGCCACTCCTCGGTGATGTAGGTGGAGGTCAGCAGCGTCATCAGACCCAGGGCGCGCTCGGTCGCGGTGGAGGGGTGGGCGCCGCAGTCACCGAAACGGCACATCCACAGTTCGACCATGCTGCTGTCGGAGAGCTGCTCGTGCACCGAGGGCCGTCCGGCGGGGAACCCGTCCCGCCAGATGTCGACGGACGTGCTGGCGAACGGGAAGGCACCGGCCAGCACCCCGCCGCCCGAGGTGACGGCACGGCCGACCCCGTCGTGCACCGGCAGGATGCCGTTGGACTGGAAGAGCACCACCCCACCCCCCGGCGGGCTGGCCACCCGCATGACCTCCACGAGGGAGGCCTGCTCGGCACTCCACAGCTCACCGGCCGAAAGCGGCGGGCATGACTCCGGCACGGCACCCAGGCGGCGGATGACCTCGTCCTCGGTCACCTCACCGACGAAGGCGACGCACAGTCCCTCGTTGTAGTCCTCGTACGAGAACATCATCGCGTCGACGGTGTCCTGGAGCTCGCGGAGCCTGGGGCTGACGGTGGGGGCCCCGGGCAGATGGGCGAACAGGTCGGCCAGTTCGGTGAAGAGCGCCTGGGAGCCGGGGGATCGGCCCGCGATGCACGGCCGCCAGGGGTCGGCGCCCGCGGCGAGCAGGACCCGCACGGCGTCGTCCCAGCCGTGGCGCACGGCCTCCCAGAGCGGGGTGGCACCGTCGGCGTCGACGGGGTCGACCTTCGCGCCCGAGGCCAGCAGCAGCTCGATCACCTGGACGGCACCCTCCTGAGCGGCCCGGTGCAGGGGCGTCGTGCGCAGCCACGGTAGCCACTGCCCGGGATCAAACCCGCTCGCCAGCCGCCGGCGGATTTGCGCCAGGTTGGTGTCGCGCCACGCGTCGATGTCCTCGGCCCACTCGTTGTCGCTCACTTTCATCCCATTTCATCGTATTGAGCGGATCCAATCAGGTCCGGACGACAGTTTTCGATCAGTGCCTCGCGTGAGAGGCGGTCGGCGGCTCGGGTCGTCTCGGGAAGGCGGTAGCGGGGCGTCAGGTTGAGTACGTTGTGGCAGGCCGTGGCGAGGTCGACGCGGTGTCCCGTGGAGACGAAGACGGGCTTGACCCCGTGCCGGGTGCGCAGCACGCGACCGACGACGTCGCCGTCCAGCGTCAGGTCGGTCCACGATCCTCGCTCGGGCGCGGGCTCGGGATAGGTGCCGACGAAGGCGGTCTTGCCGACGACGTCCACTCCCGCGACCTTGGCCGGACTGCGGGGACCGGGGCCGGTCAGGTCGAGCAGTGCGCTGAGCTCGTCCTGGATGGCTTCGGCCTCCATGATAGTGCGCGGCATTTGTGCCTTCATGACTACATGATCGCTACTTTTAGTGTATGACGTCATATTTCTGGATTGTTCATCTTCTTTAGTGACCGGTTGCGTCGCCGCGCGATGTCTTGATCCCAGCGGTGCCCTCTGGTCCCGGGGGTTTCGTGATGCTGGGCGTGGGTCTCGCTCAGGAGGTGACGGGAACAGCGGCGGAGTCGAGATCGTTCTGCAGGCACTGGCGACTTCAGGAGCGTGGGCCGCATGGCGGGCAGCAGATCGATCGGGCGTCTCCTCGTGGGCGGGCTGGCACTGGCCGCCGCCGGATGGGCGTTGAAGGACATCCCCGCGGAACTCGGGGGCAGGGCCAAGGGGGAGCGGCTGGAGCGGATGCGCCGCTCGCCACAGTTCCACGACGGCCTCTTCCGCAACTCCACGCCCGGCGTCTTCGCGCCCTCGGCGCAGACCGCGCGGAAGACCGCCTGGAACATGCTCCGCAACCGAGAGGAGCGCCGCCCGGCCACGCCGGTCCCGGTGGTGACCTCACCGGCCGGCGGGCCGTCCCCGGCTGGGCTGAGCGTCATCTGGTACGGTCACGCCACCGCGCTGCTGGAGATCGAGGGCCGTCGCGTGCTCGTCGACCCGGTGTGGAGCAGGCGTGCCTCCCCCACCCGGCTGGTCGGTCCGCGGCGCCTGCACCCGGTGCCGGGGCCGCTGGCGGGCCTTCCGCCGCTCGACGCGATCGTGATCTCGCATGATCACTACGACCACCTCGACCGCGCGACGGTACGCGGGTTGCTCGCGCTGCAGACCGCGCCCTTCCTGGTGCCGCTGGGGATCGGTGCCCATCTGGAGCGGTGGGGCGTGCCCGCCTCGCGGATCGTCGAGCTCGACTGGGACGAGGAGGCGAGCGTCGCGGGCCTGCGGTTCGTCGCCACCGCCGCCCGTCACTTCTCCGGTCGCACCCTCAGGCGTGACGTCACCCTGTGGGGCTCCTGGGTCATCGCCGGCCGGGAGCGGAAGGTCTTCTACGCCGGCGACTCCGGATACTTCGACGGCTACGCCGGGATCGGCGCCGCGCACGGCCCGTTCGACCTCACGCTCATGCCGATCGGCGCCTACAACGCCGCCTGGCCCGACATCCACATGAACCCGGAGGAGGCGGTCGACGCCCACCTCGACCTGGGCGGCAGGCTGCTCCTCCCGGTCCACTGGGCGACCTTCACCCTGGCCACGCACCCCTGGGCCGAGCCGGTCGACCGCCTCTGGCGCGAGGCCAAGGCCCGCGACGTCCGCCTCGCCGTCCCCCGCCCGGGTGAGCGCGTCGACACCGCCGACGTCCCCCTGCTGGAGAGCTGGTGGGAGCTGCTGCACGGCGGCGAGACAGGCCGCCGGCCGCGACAGGTGCCGCTCGCTCCCTCTCCGAGACTCTGAACGCGGAGCTCACATACCGGTGCTCCGGCGGCCGTCAGGCCCTCGCGGTTCTCGTTGAGAGACGGACGCGGACGACGAGGTTGTGTACCGCGTCCGCCGACGGCGCGTGTCGGGAAGGCGGGAGACGTCCCGCGCCTCCTCCAGTTCCCCGGTCCGCAGGCCGACCACCTCCTCCAGCGGCAGCAGGTGAACGCCGCGCAGGTCGACGTCGGAATCCTCGCTCTCCAGCCCGTACGCCCGCGAGCCGACCACCACCGACAGCACCGAGTGATCCGGGATGTACCGTACTTCCATCCGCGCAGCCTGCCAGGCCCGCCCCCGGCGCCGGTACTGGTTTTCCCGGACGCTCGTCGACCAGGTGCGGAGCGCACGCCTCCCGAATGGCTCCGGTTGAAGTCCGCCCTTCTCGTCCGCCGTGTCCGACGGGCGTACGGGCATCCCGCGAGCGGCCGGGGGAGCGGGTGGGAGGAGCCGGGGGGCGACCGATCCCCGAATACACACCGGAACTCGTGCTTAAGACGAGATAGTCGCCTATTCGATATATCTTCGATCTTGCAGGTCAAGATTGCTTCGCAGGAGATTGACCGGAGTTGTCAGATTTTATGCGACCCTCTGGGAGTTTTCCGCCAATGAACAGATGGAAGACGATCATCGTCGCGCTGGCGGTCATCCTGCCGGCCGGTGTCCTACCGGTCGCCGCGTCACCCGCGGCGGCCACCCGATCCGCAGCCACCCTGATGGAGAACGGCGAGACCCAGCCGGTCTACTCGCGCGCCGACGCGCTGACCGAGACCGTGTTCGTCGAGGTCGCCGGGGTCGACAGTGACGCCGACGGGCTCCCCGACCGGGTCGCCGTCGACATCATGCGCCCCAAGGAGACCGACTCGGGGCTGAGGGTTCCGGTCATCATGGAGGCCAGCCCTTACTACGCGGGCGGCAACGACGTGCCCAACCACGTCGTGGACCTCGACGGCTCCGACCCCGCGGGCATGGAGTACCGGCGCAACAAGTTCAACGACCTGAGCGACGAGATGTTCGGAGAGGGCTTCGACGCGAGCCGCGCGGTCGCTCCGCCCTTCCGCGGTTACTACGACAACTACTTCGTGCCGCGCGGCTATGCGATCGCACTGGTGGAGAACCTCGGCTCGGGGCGGGCGACCGGCTGTCCCACGACCGGCCTGGACAACGAGACCGCGGGTCCCAAGGCGGCGATCGACTGGCTCAACGGCCGCGCCCGCGGGTTCGACGCGGCGGGCAACGAGGTCAGGGCCGGCTGGTCCACCGGGAACGTCGGCATGATCGGCGTCTCCTACAACGGCACACTGCCCAATGCCGTCGCCGCGACCGGGGTCAAGGGCCTCAAGGCGATCGTGCCGATCGCGGCCATCTCCTCCTGGTACGACTACTACCGGGCCAACGGCGGAGTGCTGGCACCCGGGGGCTATCAGGGGGAGGACGCCGACGTGCTCGCCCGCTACGTCCTGACCCGTCAGAACGCCCAGCAGGTCTGCGGCGTGCTCATGGACCGGATAGAGAAGGACCAGGACCGGGTCACCGGTGACTACTCCGACTTCTGGGACCGGCGTAACTACCTCAACGACGTGCGCAAGGTCCGCGCGGCGGTCTTCCTGGTGCACGGCCTCAACGACTGGAACGTCAAGACCAAGCAGGCCGTCCAGTGGTGGGACGCCCTCGCGCAGCGGAACGTGCCCCGTAAGATCTGGCTCCACCAGGGCGCGCACTTCAACCCGTTCTCCTTCGCCGGGCGCAACGCCGAGTGGCTGCGTCAGCTCCACCGCTGGTTCGACTTCCACCTGTACGGCCTGCGTAACGGCATCATGGACGAGCCGCAGGCGGACGTGGAGTCGGGGCCGGGGCAGTGGGCGCGGCACGCCTCCTGGCCGCTTCCGGGCACCCGCGACGTGCGGCTCCGGCTGGCCGCCGGGCAGGACGGCCGCAACGGCACCCTGGACGCCGACCGCCCCCGAGGCCGCGCCGCCGCCGCCGGATCCGCAGCCGACTCCGCCGCCACGCGCGCCGTCGAGTCCTTCGTCGACCAGAGCGCCCGCGGCGCCGAACAACTCGTCGAGAACATCGAGACCAGCGACCCCAACCGCCTGGCCTACCTGTCGAGTCCGCTGGCCCGTGACGCGCGCCTGTCCGGCACCCCGGAGGTCTCGGTGCGGGCCGCCTTCAAGGGCGGGCGCTCGCCGTATCTGACGGCGCTGCTCGTCGACTACGGCACCGACGCTCGCGCCTACGGCGACGTCGCCTACGGTGCCACCCAGGTCTGCTACGGCCAGGGCGTGCCCGGCGACACCGGCTGCGCCCGGCTGGCCGAGCACGTCCCGGTGACCGCCCCCTACAAGATCATCACGAGGGGCTGGCTCGACGTCCGTAACCGCGTCTCCGCCGCCAGGACCGAACTGCTGCGCGAGGATCGCCTCTACGACTTCCGCTTCGACCTTCAGCCCGGCGACTACGTCGTCAAGGCCGGTCACCGGATCGGTGTCGTGCTCATCTCCACCGACCGTGACTTCACCCTGCGCCTGCCTCCGGGCACCGCCGTCTCGGTCGACCCCCGCGCCGGCTCGGTCACCCTCCCCCTCGTCGGCGGCCGCTCCGCCCTCGGCTGAGACTCCCCGGCACCGGTCCGGCCCGAAACCGCGGGACCCCCGTCCAAGGCCGGGGGTCCCGCGGCACTCGGAGTCGCGCCGGATCAGTAGTGCTCGAACACGCAGTGGGCGGTCGCGACTCCGCTCGAACCGTCCGGCCGCACGCCGGTGATGCGCTCGGCCAGCGCCGGCGCCTCCGGCAGGTCACCCTCGGAGTCGTCGCCCACGAGGCCCTTCAGGAGGGGGTCGTTGACGGGAGGCCCGGTTCTCTTCGGTGGATGGATCGAGAGGATCCTGACATCCGGCCCCGGCAGAATTCGAGGCCCTTACCGAGGAACCCTGAGAAACGAGGAACCCTGAGAAACGAGGAACGGAGAACCCCGGCTTGTCCCTGACATCGGCTCGCGGGCCTGCCACCGGGCACGGCCAAGGCCTAGCGTTGAGGGCATGGGACGAATTCTTCTGATCGTGGCGGCCGTGGTGATCGCCTTCATTCTGCTGGGCTCGGTTCTGGGCTTCCTCTTCACGCTCCTCAAGTGGGCTCTGATCATCGGCCTGGTGGGCGTGGTGGTCATGTTCGCGAGCAGGCTCTTCCGCTCCTCGAACGTGCGCGACTGACCGGCGCCGGAGAAGATCGGCAACCGGTACGGACGCCCCGGTGCCGAGGTCTCGCCGATGGCGCGTCCCGTGTCGTCGGCGAGCGGGCGGGCGTCTCCGGTCAGTCCTGGGACACCTGCTTCAGCGGAAGGTCGTCGAGCAGGGCCCGGGTCGCGGCGGCCACCGCGTCCACGGCCCTTTCGAACGCTTCGGCGTTGCGCGTCGAGGGGGAGCGGAAGCCCGACACCTTGCGGACGTACTGGAGTGCGGCGGCTCGTATGTCGTCGTCGGTCACGTCGCTGGCGTAGGGCTCACGGAGGGTCTTGATGCTGCGGCACATGACAGGACGGTACTCCGTCCGATGGCTCTCCCGGTCCGTCCGCCCCGCTCGCTCAAGGAGATTTGGCGGACCGGCCCGCCAGGGGGCGTACCCCCGGGGGTCGAGCGGGCCGGTCCGGGATCATGAGGTGGCGCGGCGCAGGGCCACCACGTCCTGGCGAACCTTCGCGGGGGCATGGCCGTCGATGAGCAGGCGGCGCATCAGGGTCGCGACCTCGCCCATGGTGTCCGGGCCGAAGCCGCGGCGGGTCACCTCCTGGGTGCCGATCCGCAGGCCCCGCCTGGGCTCCTCGGCGGGTCGGCCGGGCAGGCCGACGCCGCTGAGATAGACGCCCCCCTCGGCCAGCAGCCGGGCGGCCTCGTCCCCGCCGCCGAACGCGCCTGCGTCCACCGCCACGTGGTGCGAGACGGTCCAGCCCCGATGGGCGGCGATCACGGCGAAGCCCTCGCCGTCCAGCGCGGCGGCCAGCGCCCCGGCGTTGGCGACGCAGCGGTCGGCGTACGCGCTACCTCCCGCGGCGTGCTCCGCGGCGACGACGGCCAGCGGGGCCAGGCGGGAGGCGTCGTAGTTGGCGGTCAGGCCCGGATAGGCCGCCGCCGACACCTGCCGGGCGAGATCCTCGTCGCGGGTCACGACGGCCGCGCCCGGTGGCCCGCCGAAGGACTTGTAGGTGGACATGGTCATCAGATGCGCGCCCTCGTCCAGCGGACGCTGGAACCGGCCGCCCGCGATCAGCCCCGCCACGTGCGAGGCGTCGTAGAGCAGCAGGGCATCGACCTCGTCGCACGCCGCCCGCACTCGCGCCACGTCGTGGGGGAACAGCATCAGGCTCGCTCCGAGGACCACCAGCGCGGGCCGATGCTCGCGCAGGAATGCCGGGAGGGCCGCGTGGTCGACGTCGAGCCGTCCGGCGTCGTAGGGCAGGTCGGCGACCCGCAGGCCGCGGATCCCGGCGGCGCCGTGGGCGTGGTGGCTGGTGTGGCCTCCGGCGGTCCGCGGCAGCACCGCGATCGTGTCGCCGGGGCCGGCGAACGCGCTGTAGCAGGCGAGGTTGGCCAGTGTGGCGCTCTGTAGCCGCACCTCGGCGAACTCACCGCCCATCAGCGCCGCGATCTGGAGCGGGACCAGCACCTCCAGCACGTCCAGCTCCTCCAGGCCGGTCTGGTGTTTGTCCCCCGGCCAGCCCATCGAAGGACGGCAGCCCAGGGAGATCTCGTGGGCGGCCCTGGCACGCTCGCTCATCGTGTTGGTGCCCGCGTACAGGACCACGCCGTCCTCGTCGAGGCGGCCGCGGTGCTCGGCCAGCACCGCGTCGACCAGTCTGGTCACCGCCTCCAGGTCCAGCCCCGACACCTCGGCTTCGAGTTCGGCCAGGCGCGGCTGTGCCTGGGGCGGCGCCCACGGGGCGACGCGGCTGCGCTCCTGCACAAGATTCCTTTCACAGGGTTGTCAGGCGGCTCTCACGAGGTGGACCCCTCCGAAACGAATACTGTGACGCTACGGCCCGTGCCGGAGGGAGTCATCGTTCCGCCAGTGGAGATACTTCCTACATCTGTAGGATTAGCGCGTGATCGCGGATGATGTTCAGGATCTGCTGGAGGCGCTGGCCGCGACCGTGGGCAGGGGCATGTCCGTCGACGATCTGGAGGGTCGGGTCGTCGCGCACAGCGCTCACCACGGGGAGG
The DNA here is from genome assembly GCF_035917995.1 of Streptosporangium sp. NBC_01755. NCBI lineage: Bacteria > Bacillati > Actinomycetota > Actinomycetes > Streptosporangiales > Streptosporangiaceae > Streptosporangium > Streptosporangium sp. NBC_01755. The sequence goes on from NZ_CP109131.1 coordinate 7,165,029, forward strand.
TCGACCAGGTCAGAGCCCACGCCATTCTGTCACGGTCGGTTCCCGTGGCGGTGGGGGCCTGGCAGGAGGCGCACGGGGCGGCCTCGACCCGAGAGCCGGTCAGGGTTCCGGAGAATCCCGCGCTGGGCATGGCGGCCCGGCTCTGCGTGCCACTGCTCCACCAGGACCGCCGTGTCGGCTACCTGTGGATCATCGAGGGCCCGGGCCCGCTGAACCCGCAGGAGCAGGACAGGGCCGTGCGCGACGCCGCCGCGATCGCGGCCCTGCTCGACGACGGCGGCAGCTCCCACACCCTGAGCCAGCTGCTCACCGGTGAGATCGGTGTGCGGCGTGCGGCCGGCGTGCTCGGGGAGGGGCCGTTGCGTGTCCTGGCGTTGCGGGGCGACCCGGCTTCCCTGCGTGAGGCGGTCGGCGCGGAGCTGGCCAAGACGCGCCGGTCGCCGGCCTTCACGATCCTGGACCGGCACGCCGTGCTACTGCTCAACCGTGGCGAGGACGTGACGGCGCTGGGGGAGCGGCTGGCCGCGCGGACCCGCGCCGGCGCCGGGGTCAGCGCGCTGCACCCAGGGCTGGAGTCAGCCGTACGGGCACACGAGGAGGCGCTCACCGCGGCCAGGGCGGCGGCGGCGGAACCGGCGCTGCGGCCGGTCGCACACTGGCCGGATCTGGGTGTCTACCGGCTGCTCGCCGAGCCGGTCGCCGGTCCACCAGGCGCTCCCGGCTCGGTCGGCGGTCCGCTCGACGCTCTGCGAGAGCATCCGGCGCTCGTCGTCACCCTGGAGACCTACCTGGACAGCGGGGGAGACGCACAGGAGACCGCCCGGCTGCTCCACCTGCACCGAACCAGCCTCTATTACCGTCTCACCAGAATCGAGCAGCTGGCCGGCCGCAACCTCAAGAACGGAACCCACAGGTTAGAACTCCATCTCGCGCTGAAGCTCGGTCGGTGGAATACGGTGTAACGGCTGGACAATCCGGGCACAGCTCTGCGATGTCCCAGTTGATCAGCGAGATCATGACCCTCGTCATCGTGCTCATGCTCATCCCGCTGTCGTTGGTCATCGTGTCCGTGGCCGTCCTCGTCGCCCTCGCGGCGCTGGCTCTGGTGACCTCACGGGAGCAGGATGGAAGAACGACTTCCCGGAGGTAGACGATGCGGCAGCTCAGTGCGGTGGACACGCAGTTCCTGAATTTCGAGACCTCGACGAACGTCGCGAACATAGGGGGGCTCGCGATCCTGTCGGGCAGGCTGTCGCGGAGCGACCTGGTCTCGCTGCTGGCCCGGCGGCTCCACCTGGCCGCACCCTTCCGGATGAGGCTCGTCTCGGTCCCCTTCGGCCTGGACCATCCGTACTGGACCGAGGACTCCAGGATCGACCTCGACTACCACGTGCGCGAGATCGCGCTGCCGGCCCCGGGCAGCGACGAGCAGCTGGGTGAGCAGGTGGCCAGGCTGCACGCCCGCTGCCTCGACCGGCGGCGGCCGCTCTGGGAGATGTATCTGATCCACGGTCTGGCCGGAGACCGTACGGCCCTCTACACGAAGGTCCACCACGCCGCGGTCGACGGCGTCACCGGCGCCGACGTGCTGGCCAGCCTGCTGGACACCTCCCCCGAGCCCGCCGAGGTCGAGATGGCGCCCGCGGCCGAGCCCGAGGAGCGGATCGACACGCGGGAGATGGTCGCCAGGGGGATCGCCAAGGCGGTGGTCAACCCGGCCAACACGGTACGGTTCCTGATCAACGCCGTCCCGCACCTGGACGAGATCCCCCTGATCTCCCAGGTGCCCGGGGCCGGGCTGGTCTCGCGGGTCACCCGGCAGCTGGCCAACCGCCTGTCAGGTACCGCGGAGGTGCCCGCCATGCCCAGGATGACCGTCCCGCGTACCCCCTTCAGCGGCCGGATCAGCGCGCACCGCAGGTTCGCCTACGCCGCCCTGCCGCTGGAGGACGTCAAGCTGGTCAAGAACGCCCTCGGCGTCACGGTGAACGACGTGGTGATGGCCCTGTGCGCCGGGGCGCTGCGCCAGTGGCTGCTCAAGCACGACGCGCTGCCCGAGCAGCCTCTCGTCGCGGGGGTGCCGTTCTCGCTCCGCGTCCCCGGTGACCGGCGGGTGGGCAACCAGGTCACCATCATGATCACCACGTTGGCGACGCAGGTCGCCGATCCGCTGGAACGGCTGCTGGCGGTACGGGACGCGATGCGGCTGATCAAGGATCGCTCGTCGCTCGCCCCGGTCAGCTGGATCCAGGAGCTCAGCGACATAATGCCCTCCGCGCTGACCGGCCTGGCCTCCCGTGCTGCCTTCAACCTCTTCGCCGACAGTGCGGGTCCGATCAACGTGATGATCTCCAACGTGCCCGGCCCGCAGCTCCCTCTCTACGTGAGCGGTGCCCGGCTGCTGTCGTACCACCCGGTCTCGGTGGTGACCGACGCCAGTGGCGGCCTCAACATCACGGTCTTCTCCTACGACGGCTCACTTGACGTCGGCGTGATCGCCTGCCGGGAGATGGTTCCCGACGTCTGGGCCGTCACCGACTATCTCCGGGACGCCCTGCTGGAGCTGAAGCTCCTCGTTGAGGAGCAGTGACAGGCCCGGGGCACCCTTGACGAAGCGCAGGGCCTTCTCCAGGCAGACGATCGAGCCCCGCTCCTTCCTGCCGACGAAACGGATGTCGTCTGCCAGGGCGCGCATGATCAGCAGGCCCCGGCCGTGTTCGGAGGTGAGGGCGGGAGAGACGGGGCCTGAGAAGTCGAAGCCGTCGCCCGTGTCCACCACCTTGATCACACAACGGTCCCCGGACAGCTCGGTGCTGACCGTGTAGTCGTCGCTGGGGGTGGCGTGCTGGATGACGTTGGAACACGCCTCCGAGAGCATGAGCTGGATGTCCTCGCGAATCTGGGGCACCACGCCAAGGGCGCGGAGCGAGGCGTCGAGAAGTTGCCTGATCACGGGAACGCTGGCAGCGTCACGCGGCAGACGCAACGCGATCGTGGCCTCCACGGTGCCCTCCTTTCACAGCCGATCCCTAAAGGCTTGCCCCGCACGTCCTGTCCTAACCGGGGGCGGGTGATCGTGACTTTGGATACCGGAAAGGCACGGCGAAGTTCCGTGGACGGGAAAACCTGGCATGGCGGCAGAGAACAGCCGGGCGCGAGGTCCTCCGGGGCCACGAGGAAGGCGATCGTCTTGCCGTTCAGCATGTCATCCCCTTTGTGACATGCGGTGATGTCTTCAGGGGGGCGTCATGCCCGGGGCTCGGGAATCTATGCGAGAGCTACTGATTCCAGGACGAACCTTGCGGCGGCGGAGGCCGGAGCCGATGAGCCGGGTGATGAGCTCGCGTGAGGAGACGGCCTCGGCGCCCAGCGCGACGGCCCGCTCGTAGAAGGTCTCGGGAACGTCGTAGTGGTCGCGGTCGAACGCCCGGGGCGGCACGCCCAGCAGCTCCGCGAAGGCGTGCAGCTCCCTGGTCGAGCTGTCGCTGACCAGGTGCGACCAGAACAGACCGTGCGGACCCGGCCAGTTGGGCGGGTCGATGAGCACGCTCACCGCCGGACGAGGTCGAGCGCGACCTCCAGGGCGGCGGCCCGGCGCTCCTCGTCGGAGATCGTCTCGTCCCTGAGGAGGAACCACGCGGCGTGCAGCGCGAACAGGGCCATCGAGTTTTTCAGCCGGGTGGCGGTGGGGTCGTCCGGCTCGACGAGGAAGTTGAGCAGGTCCAGCATCCGGTGGCGGGTCTTCTCCATCGTCGGATGGTTCTTGAGCGAGGTCTGGTTGCGCTCGAAGAACCGCATGATCTCGTGGTGCCGGTCCCGGTGCAGGTCGTCGGAGTAGCGGCGGATCAGCTCGCGTCTCGTCTCGTCGGTGCGCGGCTGGGACGAGGCCCAGGCGATCAGCTCCTCGACCGCGCGCACCCGGCCTTCGGCCAGGCTGGCGACGATGTCGTCCTTGGTCTTGAAGTGGTAGTAGAGGGCCGCCTTGGTCACGCCGAGGGCCTCGGCTATCTCGCGGAGCGAGGTGGCCTCGTAGCCCTGCTCGACGAAAAGAGTCAGGGCGACGTCCTGAATGCGCGTCCGGGTATCGGCGTGTTCCCTCATGGTTCCCTTACCGAGAAATCAGCTTGACGGCCGACAAGTAAGCGGCCTACATTTCCAGCATATCCGACACTAGCCGGTCGGCAGGTAAGTAAGATCTTTTCATAGGGGGCGAAGTGAAGGAGACCGCGGCCGTACCGGCGCGGCGCCGTGAGGTCATGGTAGTGCTACCGGGTCTGATGCTCGCGATGGTGCTGGCCATGCTCGACAACATGATCGTCGGCACCGCCATGCCCCGCATCGTCGGCGAGCTCGGCGGGCTGACGCACCTGTCCTGGGTGGTGACCGCCTACGTGCTCGGTGCCACCGTCTCGACCCCCATCTGGGGCAAGATCGGTGACCTGTACGGCAGGAAGAACATCTTCCTCGCCTCCATCGTCATCTTCATGATCGGCTCCGTGCTCTGCGGCATGGCGGGCTCGGAGATGCTCGGCGGCCCGTCCGACGGGATGACGCAGCTCATCGCGTTCCGCGCGTTCCAGGGCCTCGGCGCGGGCGGCCTGATGGTCAACGCCATGGCCATCATCGGCGACCTCGTCCCGCCCCGCGAGCGCGGCCAGTACCAGGGCATCATGGCCGCCGTGATGTCACTGGCCATGATCGCCGGCCCGCTCGTCGGCGGATTCATCACCGACCACCTCGACTGGCGCTGGGCCTTCTACGTGAACCTGCCCATCGGGTTCGTCGCCCTGGCCCTGCTGGCGATCAAGCTGAAGCTGCCCAGATACCGCAACGAGCACCGCATCGACTGGCTCGGCGCCGCCCTGCTCTCCGTCGGCATCACCGCACTGGTCCTCATCACCACCTGGGGCGGCAACGACTACGAGTGGAACTCGCCGCAGATCCTCGGCCTGGCGGTCCTCGCCGCCGTCACGCTGGCGCTGTTCATCCCGGTGGAGCGCCGCGCCGCCGAGCCCATCATGCCGCTCAACGTCTTCCGCGACCGCAACTTCAGCCTGATCTCGGGCGTGGGCTTCCTGCTCGGCTTCGCCATGTTCGGCGCCATCAACTTCCTGCCGCTGTTCCAGCAGACGGTCCAGGGGGCCACGGCCACCAACTCCGGCCTGCTGCTGCTCCCGATGATGGGCACCTCCATGGCGATCTCACTCTTCGTCGGCCGCGCCATCACCCGGACGGGCAAGTACAAGATCTACCCGGTCCTCGGCGGCGCGGTCATGGCGATCGCCATGTGGCTGCTCTCCCTGATGGACGTCCACACGCCCGCCTGGCAGACCGGCCTGTTCATCGCGGTGCTCGGCATCGGCATGGGCTTCCTGATGCAGACCACCATGCTGATCGCCCAGAACAGCGTCGAGCAGAAGGACCTCGGCGTCGCCAGCAGCGCCTCGACCTTCTTCCGCTCCATCGGCGGCTCGTTCGGCGTCTCGCTGTTCGGCGCGATCTTCAACAACCACCTCAGCACCAACCTGGAGAGCAAGCTGGGCGCCGCGGGCGAGCAGCTCGCCTCCGGCGGCGCCCAGTTCAACCCGGCAGCCCTGCACGAGCTGCCCGAGGGAGTGCGGATCGGCTTCCTGGAGTCGCTGGCCGACTCCATCTCCGGTGTCTTCTGGTGGGCGATCCTTTTCGCCGTCCTGGTCCCGCTGCTGGCGGCCTTCATCAAGGAGATCCCGCTGCGCGGCGGCCCCGAGAGCACCGAGGAGGCCGAGGCTCAGGTCCCGGTGCTCGACTGATCAGAGATCCTGGGCGCGGACCCCCGCCTTCAGACGTGGGGAGGATGCCGGCAACCGGTCCCAAGCTCCGACCCAGCGATTCCCAACCCGCCCCCGTCACGATGAGGGGCATGAAGACGACCATCCCCGCCGCCGGGTACCTCACCCGGCGGCCTTCCGCCGCCGACGCCCACGAGATCCACGAGCTGATCTCGCTCTGCGACACCCAGGTGATCGGCAAGGCCGACATGACCCTCGACGATGTCGCCGACCAGCTGAACGACTCCGCCTTCGACGTGGAGTCCGACGGCTGGCTCGTCCACGACGAGAGCGGGCGCCTGGTGGCCTGGGCCTGGGCCTGCCGCAAGGGCGCCAGCGACAACGTCGACGTCGACGTCGTCGTGCACCCCGGCGCGCCGGAGCTGACCGGCCCGCTCTGGGACACCGTGACCGAGCGGGCCAGGCAGATCGCCGCCGAGCTGGGCCACGACCGGGCCGTGGTGGACATCGGCCTCTACCGCGAGGACAGCGGCAAGCGCGCCGTCGCCGCCGCCCGTGGTTTCAGCGCCGCCACCAGCTTCATCCGGCTCCGCGCCGACCACACCGGGCCGGTCGGCAGTCCTGACCTGCCGGCCGGGATGACCCTGCACGACGGGCTCGCCGAGGAGGTGCGCCGCCAGGGCCACGCCGTGGAGCAGGCCGGCTTCGCCGACCACTTCGGGTTCGCCCCGAAGGACTATGACGAGTGGTACGACGAGCTGAGCTCCTCGGTCAACACCGACTGGTCGCAACTGGTGGTAGCCCGCCTCGACGGCGAGCCCGTGGCGATGCTGCTGGGGACCAACGCCTTCCTCGGCGACGAGAACTGCGGCTATGTGCGCCGGCTGGCGGTGCTCCCCGCCTTCAGGGGCCGCGGCCTGGGCCGGTTCATGCTGCGCCGGGCGTTCGCCGACGACGCCCGGCGCGGGCGGGTCGGCACCTACCTGCACGTCGACGCCAACAACAGCACGCCCGCCCTCGACCTCTACCTCTCGGTGGGCATGCGCCAGGTGCTGGCCATCGACGTCTGGCGGCGCACGATCTGAGCCGTGCGATACGGCACCGCACGGTCCCGCACCGCACGGTGCCATCGAGCGGGGAAGGCGCTCTCAGCGGCGCCGGAGCAGCGCCGGAAGGCGATCACCGGTGGGAGGTCAGTCGTCAGGAGTCACCCGGTGCTTGGAGAGGTGGGCCAGGACCGCCTGGTTGGCCTCCCAGCCGTCGGGGAACTTCACCGGCACGCCGAGCTGGACCGGTTCGGCCGACGGGTGGGCGTCCAGCAGTTCGGGAATGCCCGCCCTGGCCACCACGACGCAGGCGTGGCGGTGCCGGGAGGCGAGCACGCACAGCCGCCCCGACTCCAGGTGGAACGCGGTGGCGTCGCGGCGCCCGGAGAGGGGATGGAGCACGATCGTCACGTCGTACTCCCGGCCCTGCAGGCGGTTGGCGGTATCCACCGTGATCTCCGGCGGTACCCCGGCGGCCCTGATCGCGGCCACCTGGTCGCGGTGTGCGGCGCCGATGGCGATCCGGCCGGCCGTGACGGGGTGGCCGCCGCGCTCGGAGTGCGCGACCGGACTCCGCTGGAGCAACCGCGTCGCCAGGCCCGCGGTCGCCAGTACGGCTTCCGCGTCGGTGCGCACCGTGTGGCGGCTGGGCAGCTCGTACAGGGCCCAGCCTGACGCGGCCGCCTCCTCCAGCGCCAGGTCGAAAGGGGTGCGCATGCCGTTCACCGTGAACTCCAGCGACCGGTCGGCGGGGCCCGTCCCCGCGCGGAATCCGGTGAAGGGATAGAACGCCTCGGAGACCACGGGCGCGGCCGAGGCGGGCAGCCGCCAGGAGACCGGCAGCCGGTGCACCGGCAGGTCGGGGTTGTGCCGCAGCAGCACCGAGACCGCGCTCTGCACCGGGTCCCACGACAGGCCCGCCCAGCGGTCTCCGTCCACGATCGAGAACGGGTCGAGCTGGCCGGGGTCGCCCACGAACAACGACCGCTCGAACAGCGAGGCGATGCGCAGCAGCTTGTCCGAACGCATCTGGTAGGCCTCGTCGACGATGGCCCAGGGCCAGGTGCGGTCGCCGATCCAGGCCCACTTGTCGGCGGTGGCGATCACCACGGCCGGGTCCCCCAGGTCGGGCAGCTTGCCCGCGACCGAGACGTTGGGCAGGGCGAGGATGCGGCCGGGCGTGATGTAGCCGCTCGCCGACAGCCGGCCGACCCCCAGATCGGGGTGCTCGGCCGCGAGCCGTTCCACCAGGTCGTCCACCTGCTCGTTGGTCTGCGCGACGATCATCAGCGGCTCGCCTGTCTCGGCGATGTGCCCCGCGGCCTTGACCACCAGGGTGGACTTGCCCGCGCCGGGCGGCGAGTCCACGACCACGCCGCGATGGCGGGGCAGATCGGCCAGAACGGCGTCCACCACGGCCGCCGCCTCCTGCTGCGGCGTCATGCCACGCCTCCGCCACGGCCTGCCACGTCCGTGTCGCGGCCCGTCATCCAAGCGCCACGGCCCGCCGCCCCGGCTTCGGCAGCCTGGTCCTCCGGTGCCGCCGCCGAACGGGGAGCACGCACGGCCGGGAGAGACGGCGGCCGGTCGTGCGGGGTCCGGTGAACGCTCAAAGCCATTCCTCCTGTGCGTCGTCGTCACCGGGCTCGTACTCCTCCGGCGGTCCGCCGTGGGTCCACGGCGTCTGCTCGGGGTCGGGCAGCGCCGCCGAAGACTGGAACTCGTCCGTCAGTGAGGTGTACGAGACCCGCTCGCCAGGCTCGGGCACCGAACCGGGAGCCGGTGTCCTGCCCCGCCCCATCCCCTTGGTGACCTTAAGGGTGATCTCCCCGTCGACGATCTCGACGATCTCGGCCGCGTGGCCACGCCGGTCGGGGCTGCCGACGACGGTGCCGGGCGTGAGCCGTACCGGGTCGCCGGTCCTTACCGTGATCAGGGGTCGGAGCTTGCGCGAGCGGCCCTCGCCCTCGCTGTGCTCGGGGTCCGCGGCGGTCACCGTCCCGGCGAAGGCCTCACCGGTCAGCCGGTACTCGGCCATGAGCAACGGGTCGTCGTGGGCCCGCTGCACGTCGTAGCTCGCCCGCGCCCGCTCCAGTCCCGCCAGCCTCGCGGCGGCGCTCACCGCGCCGTCCCTGCGCGCCTGCGGCGGGCTCCCCTCGGCGATCCGCTCGACGAACCGGGTGAAGGACCCGCGGTCGATCTCCCAGCGGTCCTTCACCCGCGAGCCCTCCGGCAACGACCGCAGCAGTTCGACGGCCCGCCACATCAGCCGCCAGGTGGGGTCGAGCTGGGTGCGCAGCGCCTGGCTGACCCGGTCGACGGCGCGGTCGGTCGGTGCCTCCTCGTAGGCGCGGATCGCGGGAGCGAGCACCTCGTTGTCGAAGCCCGGGTCGGTGGTGGGGCCCGCGGGAGGCCAGAGCAGCGGGTCCTCGGCCTCCTCGGCCGCCCGGCGCCCGGACATCCCCGGCGGCGGGTCGATCCACCCCAGCAGCGCCGCCAGGTTGGCGTCCTCCAGGCTGCTCTGCCCGGTCGCCCAGTGCAGGCTCAACGCCTCGGTCACTGTGAGCAGCACCGAGGAGCCCGGCTGCTGGGACCGGTCGGCGAAGTAGGTCAGCCACCGGCCGAGCAGCGGCACCGAAGGGTGCACCGGGTAGGGACCCTCGGCCCTGCGGAACCGGGTGGAGCGGCCGAGCAGCCCGGTGAACGAGGCGGCGGACCGGTTCGGCACCAGGATCTGCGGCGCGTCCAGGCACCGCTCGTACGGCTCGCCGCCCTTGCGCTCGACCGTCTCGGTGCTTTTCTCGAACCCCTCGATGTAGGGCAGCAGCACCTCGGCCAGCCCGGCGGCGAAGGTGAATCGCAGGTCCCGGTTGCGGGGCTGGGGGACGACCAGCAGCCGGGGGTGGTTTGGGGCGGTGCCCACCATGGCGGCCAGCGGCGCGGCGGCCTCGCCCGCGAGCTTGAGCGGGATGAACACCAGCGGCTGGGCGGAGATGTGGCAGTGCCTGACCGTGGTGATCCGCTGCGCGACGCCGTCCCTGACGGCCCGCAGTCGCGCCAGCGCCGTCAGCGCGCTCACCTGCCGCCCGCCCTCGCTGCGGCGGCCCCCGGCGCGGGCGGCCCGGTGGCCTCGACGATCCTCACCGCAGCGACTCCTCGCGCAGCCGGTCCGCCAGCCGGAGCAGGCGGGCGATCTCCTCCTGGCCCTCGGCCGCCTCGCGGGTGCCCTCGGCCAGGCCGAGCGCCTCGTGCATGCCGGAGACACCGCCCAGCTGGTCACGGATCTGACGCCCGAGCAGGTCGGTGGATCCGCAGGCGCGGGCCTCGTGACGGCAGAACATGCACATGTCGCAGGTGGACAGGCAGTCGGGCGCGTAGCGGGCGGGTACGGAGAGCAGAGCCTGGGCCAGCTCGTCCACCGAGCGGGTCGGCACGCCGTCCTCGCCGGGGGCCAGGTCGAAGGTGAGGCCGTCCGGCAGACCCTCCAGCAGGTACTCGACCCTGGTCATCCTGGTGAGCTGGCGCCCCAGTACCGACAGTTGCTTGCGCACGTCGACCAGTGCCGCTGTCGGGTGGTTGGCGAAGTTCTCCGGGCAGACGAGCACCACGTCGTGGGAGACGCGCTCCGGGTCGTGCCCGAGGTCGGCCATGAGCGTGCGCAACGCCAGGACGTAGACCGCCGCCTGCCGCGCCGCCGCCGCGACCTTGTCAGGCTCGGCCTGGCCGTCGATCATGCCGAACGACTTGATCTCGACGATGTGGAAGCGCCCGCCGATCTGGAAGGCCACCACGTCCGGTTCGAGGTAGGAGGTGTGCCCGGCGATCTCCAGGCTGAACAGCGGATGGTCGTAGAACACCGCGGTCCCGTCGTCCTCGCGCGCCGCGCGGTCGATCAGCGCCCGGGTGTGCGAGTGGCGCAGGTGGGAGCCGACGCTCTCCACGTCCCGGTAGCCGACCTGGGCGACGGACAGGCCGAGCAGCTCGCGCAGCAGCCGCAGCAGCTCGGCGCAGCCGTTCTCCTTGACCAGCGCCTCGAAGACGTTCCCGCGGGTGATCGCGAACTGGGACTGGCCGAACGGGGCGGGGAAACCGACGCGCCGGGCCGTGCGGTCCTTGTCCACGCCCGCGGCGTCCATCACCGCCCGGCGCGCACAGCCGGGGTTGGCGGCCAGCGCCGCGATGGCCCGCGCATCGTGCGGGCGGGAGGGCATCGGCCCGCGCAACTCGTCAAGCCTGTTCAGGAAGGCCCTCTCCCGAAGGCTGTTCATGCGCGGGTCCCCTCATCCAGCCTGGTCTTCAACAGGCCCCCCTCAAGGTGTTCATCGCGGTGACGCCGAACAGACGCTCGGCGTCCGGTAGTTGCCTCGTCGCCCGCGCCGCGACCTCGGCACGCTGCGTGCTGTCGGCGGCCCGGTGCACCTCCAACTCGGCCCGCGCCGCGCGGATCGCGGTCACGGGGTCGGCTGGGGCGAAACCCTCGACGGCGCCCGGGATGTTCTGCGCCATCCGCGACAGCAGCCGCACCGCCCCTGCCGGCGGCTCGGCCAGCCGCGCCAGGTGCTCGGCGATGCGCAGGGTCGAGGTGAGGAAGTCGACGCGCGGGCTCAGCGGTCCCAGCACCCGCGACTCGGCCGGCCAGGTGCTGTCGGCGAGTAGCCCCCGGGCGGGGGAGAGGCGGTCGGTCAACGCGGCGCACAGGTAGTACGGCCTGGCGTAGGGGTCACCGCGGAACGAGCGCTCCTCGTCTCGGCGCAGGCTGGTCAGCTGGGAGCCACGAAGCTCGCGGGAGAAGAACGCGTCGTTCACCGCCACGATGAGCTTGGCAGAGGTCGGCACGCCCAGCATGGCCAGCGCCTGGTGCACCTGCTCCCTGATGGGCAGCAGCGAGGTCTCGGACTCGCGCACGGGCGTCGGCGCCTCGGAGGTTATCGCCGCGTCCCATGCCTGCTCGGCCCTGCGCAACTCCCCGCGCAGCGACCGGGCGAGCGAGTTCTCCTTCGCTTTGACCGCCCGTCGCACCTCGGCGCGGAGGTCGGCTATTCGCCGTTCCAACGCGTCCAGTGAATCACTCACGGCCCGGAGCGTAACAGGAGTTCCACTGGTCTCCTTTCAATTCCAGTGAATTCCAGTATTAAAAAGCGGCCATCGCATCGCTATAACGGGGCAAAAAGGGCATTTGATGCATAACTCGCTGCTGGATATGGGGAACCTGACAGGTGCCGCGTGCCCCGCCAGCCGAGATGTCCGGACCATGATGAGCCAGGAGGGCCCAGGATGCCAGGAGCCGACCGTTGACGTCCGACGGTTCCGGCGCCCCGGTGGCCGGGCGCTCCCGATCACCCCTGAACGTCGGCCGGCGGTACGAGCCAGGCGGGCAGTGGGCGGGTGTGCAGTACGTCCAGTCGTGAGACGGCCCGGGTCAGCACGACGTAGAGCCGGTTGAGTCCTCGGGTCTCGGCTTCGGCGATCTCGGCGGGCTCGGCCACCACCACGTGGTCGTATTCGAGACCCTTGGCCATTGCCGCGGGGACGGCGGTGACGGCCGAGCGAGCCCACCCCTCGGCCGTCGCCGCCGACCACGCCTTCGCCCTGCTCCCGGAACTGGGCTGAACGCCGATCAGGCCGGACCGGCACGGCCCCCCGGCACCGCAGCGGCCGGCCGTAGTCGAACGGCCCGGCCACGGGAGGGGCGGCGGGACCTTCCGCCGCCCGCCGGGGATGTCAGCTCTCGATCTCCGTGCGGTCGCCCGACCACAGGGTGTGGAAGGAGCCCTCGCGGTCCACCCGCTGGTAGGTGTGCGCGCCGAAGAAGTCACGCTGCCCCTGGATCAGGGCCGCGGGCAGGCGCTCGGCACGCAGCCCGTCGTAGTAGGCCAGCGCGGTCGAGAAGCCCGGTGCCGGGATGCCCAGCTCGGCCGCCTTCGCCACCACCCGCCGCCACGAGTCCTGCGCCAGGGTCAGCGCCTCGGCGAAGTAGGGGGCGGCGAGCAGGGTGACCGGCTTGTCCGGCGCCGCGTACGCCTCGCGGATACGGTTCAGGAAGACGGCGCGGATGATGCAACCGCCCCGCCAGATCGTGGCCAGCACGCCGGGGTCGACGTCCCAGCCGTACTCGGCGCTGCCCGCCCTGATCATGTCGAACCCCTGGGAGTAGGCGACGATCTTCGAGGCGTACAGCGCCCGCCGCACGTCCTCGGCGAAGTCCTCACCGACGGCCCCGGCCGGAACACCCGACGGGCCCGGCAGGCCGCGCGCGGCCGCGCGCAGATCGGCGTGGCCGGAGAGGGAGCGGGCGAACACCGCCTCGGCGATGCCGCTCACCGGAACACCCAGGTCCAGGGCGATCTGCACGGTCCACCGGCCGGTGCCCTTCTGCTCCGCCCGGTCGGCGATCACATCGACGAGCGGCCTGCCGGTGGCCGTGTCGACCTGGCGGAGCACCTCGGCGGTGATCTCGATCAGATACGACGACAGCTCGCCCTCGTTCCATCCCGCGAAGATGTCGGCGAGCTCCGCCGGGGTCAGGCCGAGCCCCTGCCTGAGCAGGTCGTAGGCCTCGGCGATGAGCTGCATGTCGGCGTACTCGATACCGTTGTGCACCATCTTCACGAAGTGCCCGGCACCGTCGGGGCCGATGTGCGCGCAGCAGGGCACTCCGTCGACCTTCGCCGCGATGTCCTCCAGCAGCGGGCCCAGCGCCTGGTACGACTCCTTCGAGCCGCCCGGCATGATGCTCGGCCCGAGCAGCGCGCCCTCCTCCCCGCCGGAGACCCCCGCGCCGACGAAGTGCAGGCCGCGCTCACGCAGCGCGGCCTCGCGCCTGCGCGTGTCGAGGAAGTGCGCGTTCCCGCCGTCCACCAGCATGTCGCCCGGCTCCAGCAGGGGGGCGAACTCCTCGATCACCGCGTCGGTCGCCGCCCCCGCCTTGACCATGATCAGGATGCGCCGGGGACGCTCCAGTGCCGCGACGAGTTCCTCGGGAGTCTCGCAGGGGACGAAGGTCCCCTCGTCCCCGTGCTCCTCGACCAGCGCCTTGGTCCTGTGCGGTGACCTGTTGTGTACCGCTACCGAATGCCCGTGCCTGGCCAGGTTACGGGCGAGGTTCGCCCCCATGACGGCCAGCCCTGTCACACCGATCTGTGCCTGAGTCATTCTGTGACACCCCTTTTTCCTGTCCCAGAGTGCCAGTCTGGCCTACCGGCGGATCACCGGAGGCCATTGTCGCCCTGGAGCGTCTGCGTGCCCGACCGCTGCTGGGCGGGCGGGTTCTGGTCGCGGTTCTCGACGTACATGAGCCCGACCCCGGCCAGCAGCAGGATCACGAAGGCCACGGCCACCGCGACGAAGACCCGCGTGTTCGACGAGACGGGATGCTCGGGCGGCCTGGTACCGGAAAGTCCTCTCACCCCAGGAGAGGTCAGATGCGACCGCACCGGCTCCCTGCCGGGCCCGCCCTGGACCGGCGGCGTGCCGTACGGCGGTGGCGCTGTGGCGTACGGCGGCGAGGGGGCGGGGGCAGCAGAGACGGGCCGCGGGGCACGAGGCGGGGAGGCCGGGACGTCATCCCCCGGACGCAGGCTCGTGAGGGCGTCCCGCAGCGCGGCCACCGAGGGGGTGCGCCGCGCGGGGTCGGCGGCCATGGCATCCCTGAGCACGGCGGTCAGTTCCGGCGGCACCCCCGGGATCTCGGGGACGGGCAGGCGGTGCAGGGCCATGATGACCGCGATGTTGACCACGCCGCTCTCCGGGAAGCGCGGGGGGCGCCCGGAGAGCAGCGCGTACAGCGTGGCGGCGAGGGAGTAGACGTCGCCCGCGGGGGCGGGTTCGGTCAGCTCGAACGCCTCGGGTGGAGCATAGGCCGGAGTAAGGGACTCCCTGGTCACCGATGCCTCGCTGCCCGACGAGGGCATGGTGGCCAGGCCGAAGTCGGAGAGCACCGCATTGCCGTATCGGTTGATCAGGATGTTGGCGGGCTTGATGTCGCGGTGCAGCACCCCGGCGGCGTGCGCCGCCGACAGCGCGTCGGCGATCCGGATGCCGATGTCGGTGACCTCGGCCGGCGGCAGCCGCCCCTCGGCGCGCATCCGGTCCAGCAGCGACCCGCCAGGGCACAGCTCCAGGACCATGTACGGCCGGCCGTCGGGCAGGACCCCGGCGTCATAGACATGGGCGACGTGCGGGTGGCCGGAGAGGGCGCCCGCCGAGGTCACCTCGCGCATGAAACGGCGCCGGTCCCGTTCCGAGACCAGCACCCGGTTGTCCACCTTGAGCGCGACCTCGCGCTCCACCGCCAGCTGCCTGGCCCGGTAGACGATCCCGAAACCACCCTGGCCGAGCACCCCGGACACCTCGTAGCCCGGTACGGCGACGGCACCCGCTCCGGCCACCTGCCACCTCCTGAAGACCAGCGGCAGATTACCGGAGTTTCACCCGCGAACCGCGTGTTATCCGGGCAGTCGAAGCTCACCACCGGCACGCCTGCTCCCGGTGCCGGGCGTGATCAAGCCGAGGAGCATGTGCAGGGTCGTCGACTTGCCGGCGCCGTTGGGGCCGAGCAGTCCGACGATCTGGCCGGCCTTGACGGTAAGACTCACCTTCCGGACAGCGGTCGCCGAACCGAACCTCTTCGCCAGCGCCACAGCCTCGAGAATCACCGCCACGTAAGCGTGTGATCCATCGGTCTCCCGGGCAGTCGGTTTTCTCCGGTGGCGTAGGTCGATTTGACGATGCGGGACGAGGTTCGTACAGTTCACCAGACCCGAGGGAGACGGCGGTGGCGCCGGGGTCTCGGGAACCTCTCTAGCGATCTTCACTCCAAGGGGATATTTGTCTCCAAAGGAGCCTGATTCGACATGAATCAGGTGGTCGAGTAAGTTAGAAGGGTTGCTCCGGAAACGGGGTCGTCGAATTCCAGCAAGACCTGCAAGATCAAGTCAATCGCTTCAAAACGAGCCGGTTTGACACGGAAAAGCGGGCCTGAAAGAATAACGGCACAACGAAAGAACAGAATAAAACGAACCGCCCCTGGTTCTCCGATCGAGTCCGGTCGGGACGACGGTGTACGCGTCCGTTTCTTGAGAACTCAACAGTGTGTTAAAAGCCAGTGCATGAAGCACAACCCTGTCCGACCTGCCCTTTGGGGTGGGAGGACGGATTCCTTTGGTTGAACATCCATCATGTGAGATGGGTGCTTTCAGCCGGGAGCAACTGTTCAGACATTGTTTGGAGAGTTTGATCCTGGCTCAGGACGAACGCTGGCGGCGTGCTTAACACATGCAAGTCGAGCGGAAAGGCCCTTCGGGGTACTCGAGCGGCGAACGGGTGAGTAACACGTGAGTAACCTGCCCCTGACTCTGGGATAAGCCCGGGAAACTGGGTCTAATACCGGATACGACACCTCCCGGCATCGGGTGGGTGTGGAAAGTTTTTCGGTTGGGGATGGACTCGCGGCCTATCAGCTTGTTGGTGGGGTAACGGCCTACCAAGGCGACGACGGGTAGCCGGCCTGAGAGGGCGACCGGCCACACTGGGACTGAGACACGGCCCAGACTCCTACGGGAGGCAGCAGTGGGGAATATTGCGCAATGGGCGAAAGCCTGACGCAGCGACGCCGCGTGGGGGATGACGGCCTTCGGGTTGTAAACCTCTTTCAGCAGGGACGAAGTTGACGTGTACCTGCAGAAGAAGCGCCGGCTAACTACGTGCCAGCAGCCGCGGTAATACGTAGGGCGCAAGCGTTGTCCGGAATTATTGGGCGTAAAGAGCTCGTAGGTGGCTTGTCACGTCGGGTGTGAAAGCTTGGGGCTTAACTCCAGGTCTGCATTCGATACGGGCTGGCTAGAGGTAGGTAGGGGAGAACGGAATTCCTGGTGTAGCGGTGAAATGCGCAGATATCAGGAGGAACACCGGTGGCGAAGGCGGTTCTCTGGGCCTTACCTGACGCTGAGGAGCGAAAGCGTGGGGAGCGAACAGGATTAGATACCCTGGTAGTCCACGCTGTAAACGTTGGGCGCTAGGTGTGGGGACCTTCCACGGTTTCCGCGCCGTAGCTAACGCATTAAGCGCCCCGCCTGGGGAGTACGGCCGCAAGGCTAAAACTCAAAGGAATTGACGGGGGCCCGCACAAGCGGCGGAGCATGTTGCTTAATTCGACGCAACGCGAAGAACCTTACCAAGGCTTGACATCGCCCGGAAACACTCAGAGATGGGTGCCTCTTCGGACTGGGTGACAGGTGGTGCATGGCTGTCGTCAGCTCGTGTCGTGAGATGTTGGGTTAAGTCCCGCAACGAGCGCAACCCTTGTTCAATGTTGCCAGCACGCTCCTTCGGGGGTGGTGGGGACTCATTGGAGACTGCCGGGGTCAACTCGGAGGAAGGTGGGGATGACGTCAAGTCATCATGCCCCTTATGTCTTGGGCTGCAAACATGCTACAATGGCCGGTACAGAGGGTTGCGATACCGTGAGGTGGAGCGAATCCCTAAAAGCCGGTCTCAGTTCGGATTGGGGTCTGCAACTCGACCCCATGAAGTCGGAGTCGCTAGTAATCGCAGATCAGCAACGCTGCGGTGAATACGTTCCCGGGCCTTGTACACACCGCCCGTCACGTCACGAAAGTCGGCAACACCCGAAGCCCGTGGCCCAACCAGCTTGTCTGGGGGGAGCGGTCGAAGGTGGGGCTGGCGATTGGGACGAAGTCGTAACAAGGTAGCCGTACCGGAAGGTGCGGCTGGATCACCTCCTTTCTAAGGAGCATCGGCTGCGGTCGTCTTCGGGTGGTCGTGGTTCAGGTCGTGTCTGCAGGCGTATGTTCTGCACACGGCGCGCTCATTAGTGGAGCACTGGCTATTCGGTTCGGCGGGATCGCTGATCGGTTAGTACCGCCTTGGTTCTTCGGAGCCGGGGAGTGGGAACGGCGGTTGCGGGGTTTCGCTGGGGTGAACACACTGTTGGGTCCTGAGGAAACGGACTTTGAGGTGGGCCCGCTTGCGGCGGGCTTGCTGTCTGTTTGGGCCTCATGCGGGACCGATCATCTGTCATACCGGCTCGTTCGTGGCGCACCGTGGGTGCGACCCGGGTGGGTGTTGGTGGCGGGTCTGGTCTGGTCGCTGTTTGTTGTTTGAGATTTGCATAGTGGACGCGAGCATCTTTGTGGCCAAGTTTTTTAGGGCACACGGTGGATGCCTTGGCATCAGGAGCCGATGAAGGACGTGGGAGGCTGCGTTAAGCCCCGGGGAGTCGCCAACCAGACTTTGATCCGGGGATGTCCGAATGGGGAAACCTAGCACCAGTCATGTGGTGTTGCCTCCGCCTGAATGTATAGGGCGGTTGGTGGTAACGCGGGGAAGTGAAACATCTCAGTACCCGTAGGAAGAGAAAACAAATAGTGATTCCGTGAGTAGTGGTGAGCGAAAGCGGATCAGGCTAAACCGTAGGCGTGTGATAGCCGGCAGGCGTTGCGTTTACGGGGTTGTGGGACCCTCTGGGAGGGGCTGCCGTTCCTCCGGACAGTAAGAAATCCTTTCGATAGCCGAAGCTTCTGGGAAGTGGCGCCGTAGACCGTGAGAGTCGGGTAGGCGAAATCGGTTGGACTGTTGGAGGGGATCCCAAGTAGCACGGGGCCCGAGAAATCCTGTGTGAATCTGCCAGGACCACCTGGTAAGCCTAAATACTCCCTGATGACCGATAGTGAACAAGTACCGTGAGGGAAAGGTGAAAAGCGCCCCGGTGAGGGGTCGTGAAATAGTACCTGAAACCGTGTGCCTACAAGCCGTAGGAGCGTAAACATTCTTCGGAGTGTTTGTGATGTGACTGCGTGCCTTTTGAAGAATGAGCCTGCGAGTTATGGTGTGTGGCGAGGTTAACCCGTGTGGGGGAGCCGTAGCGAAAGCGAGTCTGAATAGGGCGTTTGAGTCGCATGCTGTAGACCCGAAGCGGAGTGATCTAGGCATGGGCAGGTTGAAGCGCGGGTAAGACCGCGTGGAGGACCGAACCCACCAGGGTTGAAAACCTGGGGGATGACCTGTGTTTAGGGGTGAAAGGCCAATCAAACTCCGTGATAGCTGGTTCTCCCCGAAATGCATTTAGGTGCAGCGTTGCGTGTTTCTTGCCGGAGGTAGAGCACTGGATGGCTAATGGGCCCGACAAGGTTACTGACGTCAGCCAAACTCCGAATGCCGGTAAGTGAGAGCGCAGCAGTGAGACTGCGGGGGATAAGCTCCGTAGTCGAGAGGGAAACAGCCCAGACCACCGACTAAGGCCCCTAAGCGTGTGCTAAGTGGGAAAGGATGTGGAGTCGCAGTGACAACCAGGAGGTTGGCTTAGAAGCAGCCACCCTTGAAAGAGTGCGTAATAGCTCACTGGTCAAGTGATTCTGCGCCGACAATGTAGCGGGGCTCAAGTACACCGCCGAAGTCGTGGCATTCACACATGTATCCGAGCCTTTGTGGTTTAGGTGTGTGGATGGGTAGGGGAGCGTCGTGCGGCCGGTGAAGCAGCGGAGTGATCCAGCTGTGGAGGCTGTGCGAGTGAGAATGCAGGCATGAGTAGCGAATCAGAAGTGAGAAACTTCTGCGCCGGATGACCAAGGGTTCCTGGGGCAGGCTAATCCGCCCAGGGTAAGTCGGGACCTAAGGCGAGGCCGACAGGCGTAGTCGATGGACAACGGGTTGATATTCCCGTACCCGCTACGATGCGCCAATACTGAATCCAGTGATACTAAGGGTCCTTAACCCCTCCGAGCCTTCGGGCTTGGGGTGAGGGTGAACGCCTGGCCTGAACTGGTAGTAGGTAAGCGATGGGGTGACGCAGGAAGGTAGCCCAGCCCAGGCGATGGTAGTCCTGGGGTAAGCATGTAGGACGTGTTGTAGGCAAATCCGCAGCACATTAAGTCTGAGATGTGATGCCGAGCCGATTGTGGCGAAGTGGGTGATCCTATGCTGCCGAGAAAAGCCTCTAGTGAGTGTCGTGGCGGCCCGTACCCTAAACCGACTCAGGTGGTCAGGTAGAGAATACTAAGGCGATCGGGTGAACTGTGGTTAAGGAACTCGGCAAATTGCCCCCGTAACTTCGGGAGAAGGGGGCCTTCGCTGGTGATGAGTCTTGCACTCTGAGCTGGTGGGGGTCGCAGAGGCCAGGGGGAAGCGACTGTTTACTAAAAACACAGGTCCGTGCGAAGTCGTAAGACGATGTATACGGACTGACGCCTGCCCGGTGCTGGAACGTTAAGGGGACCGGTTAGTCGCACGTGTGTGGCGAAGCTGAGAACTTAAGCGCCAGTAAACGGCGGTGGTAACTATAACCATCCTAAGGTAGCGAAATTCCTTGTCGGGTAAGTTCCGACCTGCACGAATGGCGTAACGACTTCCCCGCTGTCTCAACCGCAGACCCGGCGAAATTGCACTACGAGTAAAGATGCTCGTTACGCGCAGCAGGACGGAAAGACCCCGGGACCTTCACTATAGCTTGACATTGGCGTTTGGAACGTCTTGTGTAGGATAGGTGGGAGACGGTGAAGCTATCACGCTAGTGGTGGTGGAGTCATTGGTGAAATACCACTCTGGTCGTTTTGAACGTCTAACTTCGGTCCGTGATCCGGATCAGGGACAGTGTCTGGTGGGTAGTTTAACTGGGGCGGTTGCCTCCTAAAGAGTAACGGAGGCGCCCAAAGGTTCCCTCAGCCTGGTTGGCAATCAGGTGTCGAGTGTAAGTGCACAAGGGAGCTTGACTGTGAGACCGACGGGTCGAGCAGGAGCGAAAGCTGGGACTAGTGATCCGGCGGTGGCATGTGGAAGCGCCGTCGCTCAACGGCTAAAAGGTACCCCGGGGATAACAGGCTGATCTTCCCCAAGAGTCCATATCGACGGGATGGTTTGGCACCTCGATGTCGGCTCGTCGCATCCTGGGGCTGGAGTAGGTCCCAAGGGTTGGGCTGTTCGCCCATTAAAGCGGCACGCGAGCTGGGTTTAGAACGTCGCGAGACAGTTCGGTCCCTATCCGCTGCGCGCGCAGGAGACTTGAAAGGAGCTGTCCCTAGTACGAGAGGACCGGGACGGACGAACCTCTGGTGTGCCAGTTGTTCCGCCAGGAGCACGGCTGGTTGGCTACGTTCGGAAGGGATAACCGCTGAAAGCATCTAAGCGGGAAGCTCGCCTTGAGATGAGGTCTCCCACCCTGTGAGGGGGTAAGGCTCCCGGTAGACGACCGGGTTGATAGGCTGGAAGTGGAAGCGCAGTAATGTGTGGAGCTGACCAGTACTAATAGGCCGAGGACTTGACCTCAAAGCAATTCTTGCTCGCGTCCACTAGGCAATTCTGAGACAGCAAACGGTGGTTTGTGTGTTTCATAGTGTTACGGCGGTTATGGCGAAGGGGAAACACCCGGTTACATTCCGAACCCGGAAGTTAAGCTCTTCAGCGCCGATGGTACTGCACCGGGGACGGTGTGGGAGAGTAGGTCGCCGCCGGACAATTTTTCATGTGAGGGCCCTCACCATTCGTGGTGGGGGCCTTCGTGTTTTCTGCCGGGAACCCGCACCGCCGACGCCACCGGCTACCGCTGACCGGCGCCGAGGCCGTCGTGAGCGGTTACCGGGCCGGCGTGCCGATGTCGCCCGAGGAGCCGTACAGGTCATGCAGGCGGGTGGCGGCACCGGCGACGCGGGCACGGAGATCGGGGGGCGTCGCGCAGGCCGGGAGAGAGCGCGGCCGAGGCCTTCAGGCGCGCCGTGGCGGCCACTTCGCCCAGTCCCATCTCCCGCAGCGCCTCCGGCACGCCCAACAGGAACAGTGCCTCGGCCTCGGCGCGGTCCAGCCCGGTGAGGCGGGTGCGGTATCCGTCCAGCAGCCGGTAGCCGCCGCCCCGCCCCCGGTCGGCGTAGACCGGCATGCCGGCCTCCGACAGGGCGAGCACGTCACGGTGGACGGTCCGCTCGGAGACCTCCAGCTCCCGGGAGAGCTCCACCGCGGTCATCCGGCCCCGCGCCTGGAGCAGCAGCACCAACGACATCAACCTGGCCGCGCGCACACCCCGACCCTAGACCCTGTCCTGTAGATCTTTTGCTCACTGTGGTCGGTCAGGGCGGGTACGTCGCGTGGCCACGTTGCATGATCACGGTTGTCGCCGGTACTGTGGCGACATGCGATACCCGGTTGCCCTTCGGTGGTGGCGCCGCTTCTAGGCGGCGCAGGTTTCGCATTCGCGAGCAGACAGACGGCCGCCCAGGGAGGCGGCCTTTTCTGTGTCCGCTCCCTCTGGGCATCAGGGAAATCAAAGGGGCGATAACGCAGTGGAGACGAGCCGATATACCACCGCCGGCGGCGTAGGGATCGAGGTCACCGCGTCCGACGTGCCGGAGACGGTGCTTGAGGACGTCGTCACGACGCTCGGTGAGCGTCGTGGTGGAGTGCTCTCCTCCGGGATGGAGTATCCCGGCCGCTACAGCCGATGGCACCTCGCCTACGTCGATCCCTGCCTGGAGATCGTGGCCAGGGGGCGCAGGATCTCCGCCCGCGCGCTGAACGCCCGCGGCAGGGTGGTGCTGCCCGCCGTCGTGTCCTGCCTGCTCGCGGCGGGCAAGCCCGTCGAGGAGCCGACGGGCGATTTCGTCGAGGTCCACGTGGCGGAGTCCGAGGACATCCTCCCCGAGGAGATGCGCAGCCGCCGCCCCACGGTCTTCACCGCGATTCGCGAGGTCATCGCCGTGTTCAAGGGCGAGGACGAGCACCTGGGCCTGTACGGCTCCTTCGGCTACGACCTGGCCTTCCAGTTCGAGCCGATCAGGCAGGTCCTGCCGCGGGGCGCCGACCAGCGTGACCTCGTGCTCCACCTGCCCGACCGGGTGATGGTGATCGACCGCAAGCGGGAGACCAGCAAGGAGTTCCGCTACGAGTTCACGGTGGACGGTCTCTCCACCCACGGGCTCGCCCGCGAGGGAGAGGTCGTGCCGCTGCCCCCCGCGCCCTTCGAGCTCCCGGCCGACCCCGAGAAGGGCTCCTACGCCCAGGTGGTGGCCGCGGCCAAGGAGAAGTTCGTCCGCGGCGACCTGTTCGAGGTCGTTCCAGGTCAGGTCTTCCACGCGCCCTGCGCCGACCCGGCGGCCTTCTACCGGGAGCTGCGCAAGATCAACCCAGCGCCGTACGAGTTCCTGTTCAACCTCGGCGAGGGCGAGCACCTGGTCGGCGCCTCCCCGGAGATGTACGTCCGGGTCAGCGGCGACCGCGTCGAGACCTGCCCCATCTCCGGCACCATCGCCCGGGGGAGCAACCCGGTCGAGGACGCCGACGCGATCCGCACCCTTCTGTCCAGCGTCAAGGAGGAGTCGGAGCTGACCATGTGCACGGACGTGGACCGCAACGACAAGTCGCGCATCTGCGTGCCGGGGACGGTCCAGGTGATCGGCCGGCGCCAGATCGAGATGTACTCCAGGCTGATCCACACCGTCGACCACATCGAGGGCAGGCTGCGGCCGGAGTTCGACGCGCTCGACGCCTTCCTCACCCACATGTGGGCCGTCACCGTCACCGGTGCACCCAAGACCTGGGCCATGCAGTTCATCGAGGATCATGAGGCCACCACTCGCCGCTGGTACGGCGGAGCGGTCGGCTACATCGGTTTCGACGGCTCGATGAACACCGGTCTGACCCTGCGCACCGCGCAGATCCGCGGCGGGGTCGCCACCGTCAGGGCCGGGGCCACGCTGCTGTTCGATTCCGACCCCGCCTCCGAGGAGCGGGAGACCGAGCTCAAGGCCAGCGCCCTGCTGGGGGCTCTGGCGGCGGTCGGCGTGGCCCCGCAGGAGCAGACCGAGCCCCAGGTGGCCGCGACGCCGCAGGGAAGCGGGATGAAGGTCCTGCTCGTCGACCATGAGGACTCCTTCGTCAACACCCTCGCCGACTACTTCCGTCAGCAGGGCGCCGAGGTCGTCACGCTCCGGCACGGCTTCCCCGTCTCGATGATCGATGAGATCGCGCCGTCCCTGGTGGTGCTGTCGCCAGGACCCGGCTGGCCCTCCGACTTCGGCCTCCTGGCCCTGATCGGCGCCCTCTATGAGCGCGACCTGCCGGTGTTCGGCGTCTGCCTCGGCCTGCAGGGCATGGTGGAGCAGGCGGGCGGCACGCTGGAGTTGCTGTCCTATCCCGAGCACGGCAAGCGTGGCCGGGTCCGGCGGCTGGGCGACAGCGCGCTGCTCGACGGGCTCCCCGAGGAGTTCACCGCCGCGCGCTACCACTCGGTCCACGCCAAGCGGACGGGTGTCGCCGGCTTCACCACCACCGCGCTCACCCCCGACGGCGCGGTGATGGCGATCGAGGACGTGGAGCGGCGCCGCTTCGCCGTGCAGTTCCACCCCGAGTCGATCCTCACCGCCGAGGGGGGAGCGGGAGCGAAGGTCATCGCCAACGTTCTCCGGCTCTGCCGCACGTCCGGGTAAAGAACCGGTATTTCGAACCCGGCACTCACCTCGGGTGACCATCATGTTCAGCGAGGGGATTGCCGGGTTCATCCGGCAGGTGAATCGCTGCTCCGTTACGGTTCTTGGGATCGAAACGGTCAGGGCCTGGCCGTCGCCCACCTCGGCCGAGGGAGACGAGAAACCGCTCCCTTCGGGGAGCGGAGGAGTCACAGGGGTCTCCCCGTCGCAAGGATCGCAGGGGTGACGGCCGGATCTGGCCGCCGCCCCCGCGACCGGGGGAGGAGTGGGCATGAGGTCGGACGGTGTGCTGCCCGTCGAGCTGCCCGACGCCGTACGGGAGGCGCTGCTGGCGCCGCTGGTCGACCAGAACTGTCACGGCGTGCGCCGTGACGACCTGACCAGGGCCCGGTTCGAGACGCTGCTCAGCGACGCGGGAACTCCGGCGCCCCCGGGTACCACCCACTTCGACACCCCCGTCGGCACCGCGGTCCGCCGCTGGTGCGCGCCCGTCCTCGGTCTCGCCCCGCACGTGCCGCCGGCCGTGTACCTGGCCCGCAGGGCGGAGTTGGGCGCCGCCGAGGTGAACCGGCGACTGCTGGGCGCCGCGGGGATCGCCACCTTCCTGTTCGACGGCTTCGACCGCTTCGACGGGCTGGACGGGCTGGACGGGGACCTCGACGGGCCCGAGGTGCTGCCGCCGGCCGAGATGGGCCACGCGGGTGGCGCCGACACCGCTCGGGTCGTCCACATCGAGCGGGCCGAGGAGGGGGTGGCCAGGACCGCGGTCTCGGGGGTCTCCTACATCTCGGCCCTCGCCCAGAGCCTCGCCGCGCGGGCCGTCCGCGCCGTCGCCCTGAAGTCGGTCACGGCCCACAGGTCCGGGCTCCATCTCGACCCGGCCAGGCCGAGCCGGGGAGCGGTGATCGCGGCGGCCACCCGGCGGCTGGCCTGCCCGGGCGAGAGGCTCGTCGATCAGGTGCTCCTGCGCCACCTGCTCTGGACGGCCGTCGACGTGGCCAGGGAGTACGGACGGCCGCTGCAGTTCCACACCGGTCACACCCGTTACGGCGGCGGCGCGCGTCAGGGGGTTCATGCCGGTCGCGGCGGCCGTACGGTCTACGGCGGTCGCGATGCTCACAGCGGTTCCGCGGGGGGCGCCGGTTTCGGAGGTTCCGGCGCCTTCGAAGGCCGTGCGGGCCCCGGCCCGTACGGCGCGGGTCCGGCGACGATGACCGGCTTCATCGTGGCCGTGCAGCCGGTGGGTGTGCCCGTCGTCCTGCTGCACTGTCACCCGTTCCACCGCCGGGCGGCCTACCTCGCCGGTGCGCTTCCGAACGTCTACGTCGACGTGGGAGCGGCGCTGACCCGCAGCGCCACTGGTTCGGCCGCGGTCATGGCGGAACTGCTTGAGCTGGCACCGTTCCACAAGCAGTTGTTCGGCTCCGGTGGCCACGGCGTGGCGGAGACCTGTCACCTTGGGGCCCTGCACTACCGGCGAGGGCTGGCCGGGGCGCTCGCCGCGCGACTGGCAGACGGAGAGTGGAGCACCTCGGACGCCGTCCGGGTGGCCCAGATGATCGGCTCCGGCAACGCCCGCAGGATCTACCGGCTGTGAACGGTGCCGGTCTTCGGGGCGGCCGGGCTCCCCGCGCCGTTACGGTCTACGATGTTGCGCGACCGACGACGCGACGAGGGGGAGCCAGTTGACGGGCGATGAGGCAGGGGCACGTTTTCTTGACGACGTGACCGTGGAGTTGATCAAGCACAGCGCCTCCGACTCGGACGTGCTCTGGGCGGCACGGGTCTCGACCGCGGGGGAGCAGTCCCTGGAGGAGATCGGCAAGGATCCCGCGCGGTCCAGAGGTCTGATCAACTTCCTGATGCGCGACCGGCACGGCAGCCCTTTCGAGCACAACTCGATGACCTTCCTCGTCAGTGCGCCGATCTTCGTTTTCCGTGAATTTCACCGCCATAGGGTCGGATGGTCATATAACGAAGAAAGCGGGCGTTACCGCGAGCTTCAGCCCAACTTCTATGTTCCGGGGACGGAACGGAAGCTGGTTCAGGAAGGCCGGCCGGGTAAGTACGTCTTCGCCGAGGGCAGTGCCGAGCAGCACAAGATCGTTACCGAGGCGATGGAGGCGTCCTACCGGCAGTCCTACGCCGCCTACCGGGAGATGCTGGAGGCCGGCATCGCCCGCGAGGTGGCCAGGGCGGTGCTGCCCGTCGGGCTGTTCTCCTCGATGTACGCCACCTGCAACGCCCGTTCGCTCATGCACTTCCTCTCCCTGCGAACCAAGAACGAGCAGGCCAAGGTGCCCTCGTTCCCGCAGCGCGAGATCGAGATGGTGGCGGAGAAGATGGAGGCCGCCTGGGCGACGCTGATGCCCCTCACGCACGAGGCCTTCGTGGCCGGCGGCAGGGTCGCGCCCTAGAAGTGCACTGAAGATCTTGGTTTGAGTGGATATCGGCGCGGAGCAGGCGCCCCGGCGGCTTATGCAGTGGCGGGGTTCAGTGCCCAGGCGCCGCCTGTGTGGGTGAGTCCGAGGTTGATGAGGCGGCGGAGGTTGAGTGCGGCAGCGCGGTTGTGGAGCCAGATGTTGTTCTTGAGGACGCCGCGGTAGGGAACGCGACGGTTGCCTTTGGCGACCAGCCAGGCGATGGCGCGTTCGACGGGTGGTCGCCAGCGGCGGTACTCCTGCTGCCATCGCTGACTGGTGGCGGCCTGCTGCCGGGCGGTTTTGAGGAGGTCATAGTGGGGGTGGACGTTGAAGGTGCGTCCGGTCTTGGACGTGGTGCAGCGTTCGCGCAGTGGGCAGGTGCGGCACAGGATCTTGAACTGGGCCTGGCGGTTACCACCTGCCAGCGGGCGGCCGAGGGTTTTGGTGTGGCCTGCCGGGCAGGTGACGCGGCCGGTTTGGGTGTCGACCTGGAAATCGTCGGTGGTGAAGCCGCCGGGGACGGCTTGGCGTAGCGGCGGCGGCTTGATCACCAGGGTGTGGCCGTCGGCTTGGAGGGTCTGTCGCAGGTCGCCGGTGCCGTAGGCGGTGTCGCCCAGTACCGTCAGGGCATCGTCGTCGCCGGCGAGGAGGCTTCGGGCGACGGCGGCCTCGTGGTTGTCCGCGCCGCTGCCCGCGGTGAGGGCGACCTCGGTGAACAGCCCCGCCTCGGGCTCGAACGCGGCATGTGCGCGAAAGCCGTCCTGGTGGCGGGTGCGGTTCTTGTGGATGTGGCGGGCCTCGGGGTCGACCGTGGACACGATGCGGTCGTGGGCGGTGCGCCGGGCGATCCGCCATCGGCCGTCGGAGCCGTCGGCGGGCTCGACGTCTTGTCCTGCGACCAGTGCCAGCAGTCCGAGGGCGCCTGCCGCCGTCTCGCCGAGCGGTTGGCCGGGCACGTGAGCGATGAGATTAAGGGCGTCGGTGACCAGGGCGTCGACCAGTGTGTCCCGCGCCTGCTGGTCGTTCCAGGCGATCTTCGGCTTGCCGGGGTCGGTGTAGTCGTGGGCGGTGCACCACTGGGCGGCGACCGGCTCGGCGCCGGGGACGTCGCGGATGACCCGGCGGATCGCGGCGATGAGCTGGGTGACGGTGTCCTGGGTGGCGACCGCGTCGTCCAGCACGGTGGAGTCCAACGCCCGGCGCTGCCTGCCTTTGAGGACGCCGGTGGCCGCGACGACTTCCCTGACCTTGGTGAACAGCCGGTTCGGATCGGCCGAGCGCTGCAGGCGCCGTCGGAAGTAGGTCAACAGCGACGGGTCGAACGCGGTGTCGTACAGACCCAGGCCGCAGGCGGCCTTCCACCTCAGGTCACAACGCAGTTCCTGAACCGTCTCGAAGTCCGACAGCCCGTGCAGGCTCTGCAGGACGATCACTGTGGCGAGCACCTGCGGCGGCATGCTCGGCCGCCCGTTCGCCGAGGGATACATGTCCGTGAACATGTCTGCTGGGAACAGCGTCTGCCGATGTTCGGCCAGGAACGCGAAAACGCTCCCGGCTGGGATCAGCTCCCGGCAGGTCTGCCACACATCCGGCCCTACCGGTTCTCCAGCCCATTCACCCTGCACGCAACGAGTCTGGCCCCGAATCATCCGAGGCGGGACCAGAACGCAAGATTTTCAGTGCACTTCTAGACGAGAGGTTCCGAATCTGTCGGCCTCGGGCAGCGCGTGGAGCGTGGCCTCGAACTGCTCCACCGGCCACGGCTCCACCGGCTCGTACGGGTTGCGCAGCGCCCAGATGGCCGGGGCGTCCAGGGCGGTGCGGGCGCGGGCGGTCAGCTCGTGGTCTCCTGGCGGCGTGAGAGGGTGGGCAGGACGAGGATCTCGGCCCCCGGGGGCAGCGCGCAGTCGAGGCCGCCGAGATGCCGGGCGTTCTCGCCGCAGACGAACATGCTGATGTGCCGGCGGATGCTCCCGTAGTCGTCGCGGAGCCGCTGCTCCAGCGACGGGTGCATGCGGCGGAGCATGTCGAGAGCGGAGCCCAGCGTGGGGTCGCCGTCCTCGCGGTCGGCGACGGCGAAGACGCGGACCTCGGTGCTCTCGCCGGCCCAGTGCCGCAGGGCGCTGGGAAGCATGAAGGTCACGAGCGTGACGGGTCTGGCCATCGGTTCAGAGCGCCGCGCGGCGCGGGGTGGGCACGACCGGTGGACCCGACGGGCGGGTGCCGCGGCCGGGGGTGGCCGCGTGCCGGCGGCGGGTGTGGCCCTGGCCTCGGAGGAGCCGCCGGTGGAGGGGGCCGGGGGCGGATTCGTACGGATGGACGGCTCCGGCCGAGGGGCCGTGCGGGGAACGGGGGCGGCGGTCGAGAGGGGGGCACGGGCTGTGAGGGGGGCAGTCGTGCATGACCATCTCCTTTCGGATTGGGCCTCATGCTGCCACGCCATGCCGTGTCCCGCCGGGCTCTATGGAATTTGCGTAATCATTTTGGGGGATTAATCCTGATTGTCGTTCAGGGCTCGCCCTGCACGATGTCCCGGCGGATGTCGGCCAGGGGCACTCCGCCCCGCTGGAGCCTGTGGACCGTCTCGTTGACCATGGCGATCGGACCGCAGACGTAGGCCTCGTGGCCGGCCCAGGAGTGGAACCGCTCCATCACCTCGGCCACCTGGCCCCGCATGCCGTCGTACCCCGGTTGTCCGGAGACCACCGGCAGCACCCGCAGCCGCGGGAAGGCCGACGCCATCCGGAGCAGGTCGGCCAGGTCGTAGAGCTCCTCGGTGGTGCGGGCGCCGTGGAGCAGGTGGATGTTCGGGCGACGTCCGGAGCCGATCACATGCTCCAGGATGGCCTTGATCGGTGCCAGGCCGGTGCCGCCGGCCACGCACAGGATGTCGCGTCCGGAGTCGGTGGGAACCATGGTGCCGATCGGGGGCCCCACCATCAGGGTGTCGCCGATCCGGGTGCGCTGGACCAGCGTGGTGGAGACCCAGCCGCCGGAGATCGCGCGGACGTGCAGGCGGACCGTGTTGTCGTCCCGGGGTGCGTTCGCGATGGAGAACGTGCGCCAGACGCGCGGCCAGCGTGCGGTCTGCACGCTGACGTACTGGCCGGGGAGGTAGGGCAGGTCCCGGTCGAGCCGTAAGGTGATCACCGCGATGTCCGGAGTGCGGAGTTCGTGGTCGACCACCTCGGCCAGCCACCAGGCGGGCGACACCCCCGCGTCGGACTCGGCCGATTCGATCATGAGATTGGCGGCGGCGGTGTAGGCGGCGGTCCACGCCGCCTCTATCTCGGTGTTCCAGATCTCGGCGGCGAAGCGCCTGACCGTGGCCAGGAGCGCGTTGCCGATCGCGGTGTAGTGCTCGGCGACCACGCCGTACTTTCGGTGGTCGCGGCCGAGTTGTCCCAGGAACGAGGCCAGGCTGTCGGGACTGTCCAGGCTCCAGACGATCCTGGTCAGCGCGCCGAACAGGCGGTCGCGCTGGACGTCCATCGCCGGAGGGAACATCGTCCGCAGGTGCGGATTCTCGGCGAACAGGCGGCCGTAGAAGTATGCCGCGGCCTTGTCCGCGACGGGTTCGACGACGGCGAAACTTTCCTTGACGAGACGCGGATTCAAAGACATTTAACGAACCCACCCTAATTGACCGGCTCAAAGTCCGATCACGCAGATCCACCTCCCTGACGGTTCCGGGTGACGAGCGACCGGTTGGCCCCGGCTCACCGAGTCGCTCAAATTCAAGTCTTCCATCACCGTGTAGGCGTCACAACCGTTTCTCGGCAATATGGTGGGAAATCTAACTATCCGTAATTGGCGGGCTATTGTGCGCGACCAGGCAATCCGCTCCGAGTAAAATAAGCGAATAATAATCACGTTCGTCCTGAGTCACGGTCCCACCCTTCGAGAGATTTTCCGGCATTCCGGAGTTTCGGGTTGCCAGGGGGTTCGGGTTGCCGGGGGGTTCGGGTTGCCGGGGGGTACGACTCTTCTCGTATTCCCGCGCTGGGGGCGGGCGCTTCCGGTGAGGCGAGACCGACGCCGCGGTGCCTTCCGCGGCTGACCGGACCCGGCGGGTAAAGTGCCGGTCATGCCGTTGCACCCGCAGGCCGAGGCCTACCTGAAGACCTTCCCGACAGACCTCGGAGTCCCGCGCTCCACGCTCACACCCGAGACGATCGCCGCGATGCGGACCCTCGACGCCTTCGCCGAGCAGCGTGGTCCGATCATCCCGCTCCCGCTGGTCAGAGATGACGTCGCCGCGGGCGTACCGGTCCGCGTCTACCGGCCCGAGGAGGGCGACCGTCCCCTCCCCGCGATCGTCTACTTTCACGGTGGAGGCTGGGTCTTCGGAAGCGTCGACCGCAACGACGCCCTCGGGCGTGACCTCGCGGTGCGCAACGGGGCGGTCGTGATCTCGGTCGACTACCGGCTCGCGCCTGATCACCCCTTCCCCGCGGCCGCGGACGACGCCTGGAGCGTCGTCCAGGACGTCTTCGCTCACCCCGGCGCCTACGGGGCCGACCCCGAGCGCGTCGCGGTCTGCGGCGACAGCGCCGGGGGCAACCTCGCCGCCGTGGCCGCCTGGCAGGCCAGGGACGCCGGGCTCGAACTGGTCCACCAACTGCTCGTCTACCCGATAGCCGACGTGGCCATGGAGACCGGGAGCTACCGCGCCTACGCCAACGGCTTCGGGCTCGACGCCGACGAGATGGCCTGGTTCGTCGCGCAGTACGGAGGGGACCCGGCCGACCCCAGGCTGGCTCCCGTCCAGCTGGCAGACAAGGCCGGTCTGGCCCCGGCGACAGTGATCACCGCCGAGTGCGACCCGCTCTGCGACGAGGGTGAGGACTACGCGGCCCAGCTCGCCGCGGCCGGGGTGCCGGTCGAGGTCAGAAGGTACGAGGGAGCGATCCATGGCTTCTTCGGCTTGCCGGGCTTCTTCGACCAGGCGACCGAGGCGCGCGAGTACGCCGCGGCCCGTCTCGCTGAGGCTTTCAGCTGAGCGGGTACGGGCGGGACCAGGGAGGCGTCCCGCCCGGCTTCGGCCGAGCGGGCGCATCCGGCGATCCGGTCAGAAGCTCCTGGGAAGTCCGAGCACCTGGGTGGCCAGGTAGTTGAGCAGGAGCTCCTCGGTGACGGAGGCGACCTTGCCGATGCGGGCGTCGGCCAGCAGACGGGCCACCGGGTACTCCAGCGAGTAGGCCATGCCGCCGTGCGTCTGGAACGCGTGGTCGGCCGCCTCCTAGGCAGCCTGGGAGGCGGTCAGCTTGGCGATATTGGCCTCGGTGCCGCAGGGCAACTGCCTGTCGAACAGCCAGCCGCCCTTGGCCAGATCCTGCCAGACCTCCTCCGGCCAGCGTTTCTCGCTCTCGCACCGCTGCCAGTAGTCCAGGTCGTAGCGCGCGCAGATGTCGCCGACGCCGCGTTGGACGGCGAGGGCGCTCTCCGGAAGTGTGAAGTCCACGGTGACCAACTCCATTCTGGTTGCGCGCGCAATCGTAGAACGAAGTTCGGTAAGCCTCCAGGGTCACCGGGACACGGGGATCAGTTCTGCTGGACGGCATCCAGGCGCGGCCTGCGCGTGTGGTAGACGAAGGCGGGCGGCACGTTGCCCCACACCGTGCGGCCCGTGACGACCTCCTCGAAGGTGTCGATCAGGCGCTTCCTGAAACGCCGCGCGGGAGGAAGGCGCTTGGCGAAGCTGTAGGCGAAGGTGGTGAAGGCCGTGTGCGGACCCATGATCGCGGTGACCGCGTCCAGCAGGCGGCCCTGTGTCTCCGCGGAGAACGAGGCCCAGGGGAGCCCGCTCACGATCGCGTCGGCCTTGGAGAGACCGCGCTCCCGCAGCAGTTCGGGCAGCCGTGCCGCGTCGTCGGCCACGACGTCCACCCCCGGGTTCCTGGTGGCGAGGAAGTCGGCCAGCCTGGGGTTGATCTCGACGGCCATGTGGTGCCCCCGGCCCCCCAGCCGACGCTGGATCTCCGCGGTGAACACGCCGGTGCCGGGGCCGAGCTCGACGATCACCGGATCCCCTCGGTGGGGGACCGGCGAGGCCACCGCCTCGGCAAGCCGCCGCGAGCTCGGCGCCACCGCTCCGACGGTGCCCGGCGAGCGAATCCACTGCCCAAGAAAGAGCGTGGTGTCATTGGTCATATTGTGAAGCGTAAGGGGTGCGCCGGTGCTGCGGGCACGTCAGCCGATACGGGTTTCGACCAGGTGGGAAGCCTCGGTGCCCTGGGGGAACGGCCGGGTGCCGCGCGACCCGCGTGGCACCGTTCCCCTCGCCCGCCCCTGCTGCGGCCCTGGGCGCCCCCGGTCCCATGCCCGATGTCCCGGCGGCCCGTGTGCCGCCGGGTGCCCGTACGGCCCGTGTGAGCTCCGCACGGGTAGGGTCGGCATCAGGCGCGGGGGAGGGAGACAGACCGGTGAATCCGGAAGCATCGGGAACCGAAGATCGAATCTGGACGGTTCCCAACGCGTTGAGTCTGGCCAGGCTCCTGGGGGTGCCGGTCTTCCTGTGGCTGGTGCTGGGCCCGAGGGCCGACGGCTGGGCCGTCGCGCTGCTGATGCTGGCCGGGTTCTCCGACTGGCTCGACGGCAAGATCGCACGCGCGTGGAACCAGACCAGCCGGCTCGGCCGCCTGCTCGACCCGCTGGCCGACCGGCTCTACATCCTGGCCACCCTGTTCGGCCTCGCCATGCGTGAGATCATCCCCTGGTGGCTGGCGCTGGCCATCCCGCTGCGCGACGTGATGCTGCTGGGCATCCCGCTCATCCTGCGCCGTCTCGGGTACGGCCCCGCGTTGCCCGTGCACTTCCTCGGCAAGGCCGCCACCGCCAACCTCCTCTACGCCTTCCCCCTGCTCTTCCTCGCTCACCACGACGCCTGGTACGCCGATCCCGCCCGGATCGTCGGCTGGTCCCTGGCCATCTGGGGCACAGGCCTGTACTGGTGGTCCGGAGTGCTGTATTGGGTACAGGTGCGTCAGCTGACAAGCGAGGCCAAACGCCTTAAGAGGTGATCTGTGAAGGCCGTCGTCATGGCGGGCGGGGAAGGGACACGGCTCCGGCCGATGACCGCGAACCAGCCCAAGCCTCTCCTGCCTGTGATCAATCGGCCGATCATGGAGCACGTACTGCGCCTCCTGAAACGGCACGGTTTCACCGAGACGGTGGTCACCGTGCAGTTCCTGGCGGCGCTGGTCCGCAATTACTTCGGTGACGGCGACGAGCTCGGCATGAGCCTGTACTACGCCACCGAGGACACGCCGCTCGGCACCGCGGGCAGCGTCAAGAACGCGGCGGACAGGCTCCGCGACGACCGCTTCCTGGTCATCTCCGGCGACGCGCTGACGGACATCGACCTGAGCGACATGATCCGCTTCCACCGCGAGAGCGGCGCGATGGTCACCATCGGGCTCAAGCGCGTCCCCAACCCGCTGGAGTTCGGGATCGTCATCGTCGACGACCACGGGCGGGTGGAGCGCTTCCTGGAGAAACCCACCTGGGGCCAGGTCTTCTCCGACACCGTCAACACCGGCATCTACGTGATGGAACCCGAGGTACTCGACGAGATCGCGGCGGGGGAGTCCGTCGACTGGTCGGGAGATGTGTTCCCCCGGCTGCTGGAGCGCGGAGCCCCGCTGTACGGGTACGTGGCCGACGGCTACTGGGAGGACGTCGGCAACCACGAGAGCTACCTCAAGGCCCAGGCCGACGTCCTGTCGGGCCGGGTCAAGGTCGACATCGACGCCTTCGAGGTCTCGCCGGGCGTCTGGGTGGCCGAGGGGGCCTCGGTCGACGCCGACGCCATCCTCAAGGGCCCCCTCTACGTCGGCGACTACGCCAAGGTCGAGGCGGGGGCCGAGCTGCGCGAGTACACCGTGCTGGGCAGCAACGCGGTGGTCAGGGAGGGAGCCTTCCTGCACCGCGCGGTCGTCCACGACAACGTGTACGTCGGGCCCGGCGCCCACCTGCGCGGCTGCGTGATCGGCAAGAACACCGACCTGATGACGGCGGCCAGGGTCGAGGAGGGCGCCGTCATCGGCGACGAGTGCATCATCGAGGCCGAGGCGTACATCTCCTCCGGGGTCAAGATCTACCCGTTCAAGACCATCGAGGCCGGGGCGGTGATCAACAACAGCGTCATCTGGGAGCCGCGTGCCCAGCGCAACCTGTTCGGTCCCCGAGGAGTCTCGGGGCTGGTCAACGTGGAGATCACCCCCGAGCTGTGCGTGCGGCTCGCCAGCGCCTACGCCACCACCCTGAAGAAGGGGGCCTCGGTCATCACCTCCCGCGACTCCTCCCGCGCCGCGCGGGCGCTGAAACGGGCCGTGATCAGCGCCCTCAACGCCAGCGCGATCAACGTGCTCGACCTGGAGGCGTCCCCGCTCCCCGTGGCGCGCTTCCACACCGCCAGGGAGAACGCCGTCGGCGGCATCGCGCTGCGCACCACCCCCGGTGACCCGCAGAGCGTCGACATCGTCTTCATGGACGAGCACGGCGCGGACCTGTCACCGCCGGCCCAGCGCAAGCTGGACCGGGTCTTCTCCCGGCAGGAGTTCCGCCGCGCCTTCCCCGGTGAGATCGCCGAGCTGAGCTTCCCCGCCAGGGCGGTGGAGGACTACACGCACGAACTGCTACGCCTGATCGACATCAGCGGGGTCCGCGACGCCGACATGAAGGTCGTGGTCGACTGCGCGGGAGGCACCTCCTCGCTGGTGCTGCCCAGCCTGCTCGGCCGGGTCGGGGTGGACGTGCTGACCGTCAACAACCGGCTGGACGACGCCTCGCCCACCGAGACCCTCGCCGAGCGCCGCCGCGACCTGCAGCGCCTGTCCGAGCTCGTCAGCTCCTCCAGGGCGGCCTTCGGCGTGCGCTTCGACCCGGTGGGGGAGCGGGTCGCGCTGGTGGACGAGATGGGCCAGCTGATCAGCGAGGAGCGCGCCCTGCTGGTGGTGCTCGACCTGGTCGCGGCCGAGCGCCGCGGCGGCAGGGTGGCACTGCCGGTCACCACCACCCGGGTGGCCGAGCAGGTCTGCAGGTTCCACGGGGTTCAGGCCGAGTGGACGTCCACCGCGATCGACGCGCTCACCGCCTCCGCCAGGGGTCCAGAGATGATCTTTGCGGCCGACGGGCGCGGCGGTTTCATCGTGCCCGAGTTCGGCCCCACGGTGGACGGCCTGGCGGTGTTCCTGCGCCTGCTCGGCCTGGTCGCCAGGACCCGGCTCTCGCTCAGCCAGATCGACGCCAGGATCCCCGAGGCCAAGCTGCTGCGCCGTACCGTGCCGACCCCGTGGGCGGCCAAGGGGGCGGTGATGCGCTCGGTCATCGAGGCCGCCGAGCATCACCGCATCGATACCACCGACGGGGTGCGGGTCGTCGCGGAGGACGGCAGCTGGACCCTGGTGCTGCCCGATCCGACCGAGGCGGTCACCCACCTGTGGGCCGAGGGGTTCGACGTCGACTCCGCGCAGACCCTGATCGAGCGCTGGGCGCGGGTGGTGGAGGAGGCCGCCGGCGGTTGAGGCGGCCTGTGCGACAAATACAGCGCGGCGCCATGGACCAGGGGCAGCGTCCCCTGTAACTTTGTCACCGACCGTACCCGCGGTTCAGCGTCAACCTTGACCTTCGCGCCTCATCGCTGTATGTTGCGGCATTCGCAGTCCGAGAAAACACTTGAGAAGCGAAGAAGCGAGGCGCGCATCACTGAGCACCGTTGCCGCGTCTTCGCGGTAGGAGGCCGAGCCGATCGATGCCGAGCGTCTACTGCACGCAGTGCGGTCATGCCAATCCTGAGGATGCCCGTTTCTGTTCACGATGCGGGTCGCCGCTTACCAGGTCCGACACCCCCGGAGACAGCACATCGACAATCTCCCTCTCCGGGATCGAGGCCTACGAGGCGGAGACCGGTGAGACGCTTCTCGCCGAGCGGCAGGCCGTCGAGCAGTTGCCGGCCGGTAGCGCGTTGCTGGTCGCGATGCGCGGCCCCAACGCCGGCAGCCGGTTCCTGCTCGACAGCGACCTCACCACCGTGGGCCGCCACCCCGAGAGCGACATCTTCCTCGACGACATCACGGTCTCGCGCCGCCACGTGGAGTTCTACCGGCGCGGCGGCGGGGTCTTCACGGTCCGTGACGTCGGTAGCCTGAACGGCACGTACGTCAATCGTGAGCGCATAGAGGAGGTCCCGCTGTACGGCGGGGACGAGGTGCAGATCGGCAAGTTCCGCCTCGTCTTCCTCACCCGCGGTGCCGCTGGAGGATGATGAGCTCGCAGGCCGCTCGTGCGCACATGAGCATCGGGGAGGTGCTCGCTCTCCTGCAGGGCGAGTTCCCCGATGTCAGCATCTCCAAGATTCGCTTCCTGGAGGGCGAGGGGCTGATCGAGCCGGAACGCAGTCCCTCCGGCTACCGCAAGTTCAGCTACGCCGACGTCGAGCGGCTCCGCTACATCCTCAGCGAGCAGCGTGATCGCTACCTGCCGCTGCGCGTGATCAAGGATCATCTGGAGGCGGCCGACCGGGAGGAGCGTCCGGCCGCCCGGCCACGCGCCGTCCCCGACGACGCGCCCCCCGAGGTCCGCCTCACCCGTGAGGAGTTCCTCGCCGCCGCCGAGCTCGACGAGGAGACCCTCACGGAGCTGGAGGACTACGGTCTCCTGGCCGCCGTGGCCCGCTACTACGACGCCGAGGCGCTGATCGTGGCCCGCAGCGTCGGAGCCCTGGCCGCCTTCGGCTTGCGCGCCCGCCACCTGCGGGCGGTCAAGGCCGCCGCGGAACGCGAGGCGGGGCTGGTGGAGCAGGCCGTCGCCCCGCTGCTGCGCCGTCGCGGCCCCGGCGCGATCGACCAGGCAGACGAGACGGCGAGGGAGATTTCCGGCCTGATGCTGGAATTGCACGCCTCACTGTTGCGTTCCGGAGTCCGTGGGGCACTGGGCCGGTGAGAGCCTGACCAGGCACTCGTACCTCTACGGGTGTTACGTTGAACAAACCGGTCGGAATCCAGCGAAGACGGAGCAGCCCGTGTTGCAGATGGAGGTCGTGGGCGTTCGAGTTGAGATGCCCTCCAACCAGCCGATCGTCTTGTTGAAAGAGACGCATGGGGAGCGTTACCTACCTATCTGGATCGGCATGACGGAAGCCACGGCGATCGCCATGGCCCAGGCCGAGGAACCACCACCTCGGCCACTCACCCATGACCTGTTCCGGGACGTGCTCGAAGGACTCGGAGTCAGGTTGAGCACTGTCAACATCGTCGCTTTACGCGATGGCATCTTCTTCGCGGATCTCGTGTTCTCGAACGGGGTCGAGGTGAGCGCGCGGCCTTCCGACTCGATCGCCTTGGCACTTCGTACCGGCGCACGTATCTTCGCGAGTGAGGATGTGGTCCGGGAGGCGGGGGTCATCATCCCCGACGACCAGGAGGACGAGGTGGAGAAGTTCAGGGAGTTCCTTGACACGATCACGCCCGAGGACTTCGGCCGCGCGGGGTAGGAATTTCGGTGCATTTACGCTTCACGACGCGCCGGGTGGGGTCGTTGACTGGACTTGGCCCCAGTCCTACGGTGCAAGTGAAACCCGCGGTCATGCGTAAACCCCCAGATCAGGCCGTGGGATGAGAGAAAGCCGGAGGTCCGCGTGGCGGTCAGCAGCGGCGAGGGTAGAAACGCCGACCAGGATGACCCGGAACGGCGCCAGTCGGCACGTCAGCGCGCGGGTGAAGAGGGTCTGCTGTTCGACGGGCAACCGGTGAAAGTGCCCGCCGACATCGGCTACAGGGGGCCGACGGCCTGTTCGGCGGCCGGAATCACCTACCGGCAACTCGACTACTGGGCGCGCACCGGCCTGGTCGAACCCACCGTGAGAGCGGCCCACGGCTCCGGTTCCCAGCGGCTGTACGGCTTCCGTGACATTCTGGTCCTCAAGGTTGTCAAGCGCCTTCTCGACACCGGCGTCTCCCTTCAGCAGATCCGCATCGCCGTGCAGCACCTGCGGGAGCGGGGTGTCAACGATCTGGCCCAGATCACCCTGATGAGCGACGGGGTGAGCGTCTACGAGTGCACCTCGCCCGACGAGGTCATCGATCTGCTCCAGGGTGGCCAGGGAGTCTTCGGTATCGCGCTGGGACGGGTGTGGCAGGAGGTGGAGGGCTCTCTTGCGGATCTTCCCGGCGAACGCGCGGAGTTGGGCGGGGGCCCTTTAGACGATCATCAGGCCGATGAGTTGGCCCGCCGTCGCCGAGTACGACGAACCGGGTAAACTCGGACTCGCCACTGACCCTGTGCGGGAGAGACCCCGGCACGATCGGGGCGCCGAAGGAGCAACCTCCCCGGAATCTCTCAGGCACCCTGTACCGCACGGACGAGGCAACTCTGGAAAGCAGGCGCGCCCGCCAGGTGCGTCTCACCGACGGTGCAAGCCTCCCGGCAAGGGCAGGTGAAGCTCTCAGGTCGCGACCACGTGATGACAGTCGTGATGACAGAGGGGGAGACCCGGCATACGCCCGCGCCCAGCGCCGGTCTCCACCCCGCCCTGAGAGGCTTCCCATGACCGATCTGCCATCGCTCAGCGAGCTCGTCCCCCCGCCGTTCGCGACCCGTCACATCGGACCCGACGACGCCGGCCAGACCCGCATGCTGGAGGCGGTCGGATTCGCCTCCGTCGCCGATCTGGTCGCGGTGGCCGTGCCCGAGGCGATCCGCTCCTTCACCCGGCTGGGCCTGCCCCCGGCGGCGGGGGAGTCCGA
This sequence comes from Streptosporangium sp. NBC_01755, assembly GCF_035917995.1. Classification (NCBI taxonomy): domain Bacteria; kingdom Bacillati; phylum Actinomycetota; class Actinomycetes; order Streptosporangiales; family Streptosporangiaceae; genus Streptosporangium; species Streptosporangium sp. NBC_01755. The sequence continues at coordinate 7,204,438 of NZ_CP109131.1, forward strand.
GGCTCTCGCCGAGCTGCGGGTCCTCGCCGGGCGCAACACCGTCCTCACCTCGATGATCGGCCTGGGCTACCACGACACGATCACCCCGGGTGTCATCCGCCGCAACCTCCTGGAGAACCCGGGCTGGTACACCGCGTACACGCCCTACCAGCCGGAGATCTCCCAGGGCCGGCTGGAGGCCCTGATCAACTTCCAGACCGTCGTCTCCGACCTGACCGCCCTCGACGTCGCGGGGGCCTCCCTGCTGGACGAGGCCACCGCCGCGGCCGAGGCGATGACCCTGGCCCGCCGCGCGGGCCGCACCCCGTCGAAGGTGTTCGTGGTCGACGCCGACGCGCTGCCGCAGACCAAGGCGGTGCTGCGCACCCGTGCCGAGCCGCTCGGCATAGAGCTGGTCGAGAGCGACTTCACCGGGGGGCTCCCCGAGTGCTTCGGAGTGCTCGTGCAGTACCCCGGCGCCAGCGGCAGGGTCCGCGACTTCCGCGCCATCGCCGACGCCGCCCACGCACGAGGTGCCCAGGTGGTCGCCGCCGCCGACCTGCTCGCCCTCACCCTCCTGGCCGCGCCGGGCGAGCTCGGCGCCGACATCGCGGTCGGCTCCTCGCAGCGCTTCGGCGTCCCCCTCGGCTTCGGCGGCCCCCACGCCGCCTACATGGCGGTCCGCGAAGGTCTCCAGCGCCAGCTGCCCGGCCGCCTGGTCGGCGTCTCCCAGGACGTCGAGGGGCGTCCCGCCTACCGGCTCGCGCTCCAGACCCGCGAGCAGCACATCCGTCGCGAGAAGGCCACCAGCAACATCTGCACCGCGCAGGTGCTGCTCGCCGTGATCGCCGGCATGTACGCCGTCTACCACGGCCCCGAGGGCCTGCGCAGGATCGGCCGCCGCATCCACCGGTACGCCGTCGTGCTCGCCGAGGGCCTGCGCCAGGGCGGCGTCGAGGTGGTACACGACACCTTCTTCGACACCGTGCTCGCCCACGTGCCCGGGCGTGCCGCCGAGGTCGTCGCCGCGGCCCGGGAGAACGGGGTCAACCTGCGCCTGGTCGACGCCGACCACGTGGGCGTCACCTGCGACGAGAGGACCGAGGTCCTCCACCTGGAGCAGGTCCTGGCCGCCTTCGAGGTCAGCGGCACGGTGCTGGCAGACCTGGACGCCGCCGCGCACGACGCGCTGCCCGGCGCGCTGGCGCGCGTCAGCGACTACCTCACCCACCCGGTCTTCCACAGCCACCGCTCCGAGACGGCCATGCTGCGCTACCTGCGCAGGCTCCAGGACAAGGACATCGCGCTGGACCGCTCGATGATCCCGCTGGGCTCCTGCACCATGAAGCTCAACGCGACCACCGAGATGGAGCCGATCACCTGGCCGGAGTTCGCCGGGCTGCACCCGTACGCGCCCGAGGACCAGGCCGCGGGCTACGTCGAGCTGATCGGGGAACTGGAGCGCTGGCTGGCCGAGGTCACCGGTTACGACGCCGTGTCGATCCAGCCGAACGCCGGCTCCCAGGGCGAGTTCGCCGGTCTCCTGGCGATCCGCGCCTACCACACGGCACGCGGCGAGTCGGGCCGTGACGTCTGCCTGATCCCCTCGTCCGCACACGGTACCAACGCCGCCAGTGCCGTCATGGCGGGCATGCGCGTTGCCGTGGTCGCCTGCGACGACAACGGCAACGTGGACCTCGACGACCTCGTCGCGAAGATCGAAAAGCACCGTGACCGGCTTGCCGCGATCATGGTGACCTACCCGTCCACGCACGGCGTGTACGAGGAGACGATCGTCGACGTCTGCGCGCTGGTGCACGAGGCCGGCGGGCAGGTCTACGTCGACGGCGCCAACCTCAACGCGCTGGTCGGCCTGGCCAGGCCGGGTGAGTTCGGGGCGGACGTCTCCCATCTCAACCTGCACAAGACCTTCTGCATCCCGCACGGCGGCGGCGGCCCCGGTGTCGGCCCGGTCGCGGTCCGCGCCCACCTGGCCGACTACCTGCCCGGCCACCCGCTGCGCGGCGGCTCGGCGGTCGGCCCGGTCTCGGCAGCCCCGTACGGCTCCGCGGGCATCCTGCCCATCTCCTGGGCCTACATCAGGATGATGGGCGCCGACGGGCTGAAGGCGGCCACCGAGCAGGCCATCCTGTCGGCCAATTACCTGGCGCGCAGGCTCGACCCCCACTACCCGGTCCTCTACACCGGCCGCGGCGGCCTCGTCGCCCACGAGTGCATCATCGATCTGCGACAGATCACCAAGGAGACCGGTGTGACGGTCGACGACGTGGCCAAGCGCCTCATCGACTACGGTTTCCACGCGCCGACCATGTCCTTCCCGGTGGCCGGCACGCTGATGATCGAGCCGACCGAGAGCGAGGACCTGGCCGAACTCGACCGGTTCTGCGAGGCGATGATCGCGATTCGCGGTGAGATCGAGAAGGTCGCCTCCGGCGTCTACGACAGGGGCGACAACCCGCTGAGCAACGCCCCGCACACGGCCGGCAGCCTCGTCACCGACGAGTGGGGGCATCCCTACACCCGTACCGAGGCGGCCTACCCGCTGCCCTCGGTGCGCGAGGGCAAGTACTGGTCGCCGGTCCGCCGCATCGACCAGGCCTACGGCGACCGCAACCTGGTGTGCTCCTGCCCTCCCCTGGAGGCCTACGAGGACTGATCCTCTCCGCGGCCCGCATCTCGCGAGAACCGCGTATCCGTAGGGAATGCGGGAGGACGGACGGCGCCCCGAGTGGTTAGGCTCGGGGCGTCTCCGTATCCGGGAAGGACCCTGCATGCCTGAGGTGGACACCCGTCCCTTGGACACCGCGCGAAGACTGGCCGAGTCCGGCGACCTCGACGGCGCCGCCGTGATCTTCGCGGAGCTGGCCGCCGACCCCGACGAGCCCGATCGGGCACAGGCGGCGGTGGGCCTCGCCGTGGTGCGACAGGAGCGCGGAGACGTGCCGGGCTCCCGCGCGGCCGCGCGCACCGCGCTGGCGACGGGGCACCCGGAGTTCGCCGCCCAGGCCGCCTGCCTGCTCGCGGGGAGCTTCGAAAGGGAGGGGCTGGCCGACCAGGCCCGCGCCGCCTGGCAGGCCGCGCTGGGCGTCGGCCACCCCGCCTACGTCCCGTCGGCGCACATGGCCCTCGCCAGGCTCGCCACGGGCGCGGAGGAGGCCGAGCGGTCGTTGCGTGACGCGCTGGCCACCGGCGACCCGGAGATCGCCCCACGTGCCGCTCAGCGGCTGGCGGAGGCGTTCATCGAGGAGGGGGAGCCCGAAGAGGCCGCCCAGGTGCTGCTGGAGGCGCTCTCGGTACCGGACGTGGCCGAGGTGCCGAGGCTACGGGTGATGCTCGGCATCGCTCACCTGGAGCTGGCGTGCGCCGAGTTCTCCGGCGCGATCGAGGAGGGCGGCGACGTCGAGACCGGCGCGCTGGCCATCGAGCTGCTGGCCCGCACGTTCCCGCTCAGAGGGCGCGTCGAGGACGCCGAGCGCGTGTGGCGCTACGGCCTTGACAGCGCCGACGCCGACCTCGCCGCTGAGGTCCGCCTCCGCCGGGGCCGTGACGTCTGAACCCCGTGGAGCGCGGGCGGGGACGGGCGTCAGTCGCGCTCTCGCCAGCGGCTCAGGGCGTGGGCGAAGTTGATCGCGATGATGCCTCCCCAGGCCAGCAGCAGCCCGGCGGTGCCCGCCTCGGCCGCTGCGATGGCGGTCAGCGGGATGCCGATGCCCATCGAACCGAGCGCGATCGGGATCGAGGGGTTCCCGGTCCTGCGGGGCCGCGTCCGAGGCATCTCGGCGACGTGCCCCCCGGCGGCGTACATCTCGGCGCGCACCCGTTGGGCGATGGTCGCGTCGAGGCGCGACACGAACGACTCGATGAGGGCGGTCTCGTAATCCGGGCCGAGATCACGGCGGGCCTCGACGGTGGCGCGCATGTCCTGGCGGATATCTTGGTAATCCTGCACCCCTCGATTGTTCTCCTCCGCCGGCCGCCCGGCATCAGTCGTTAGGACGAGATCCGTGTCCGTCTCCAAGCCCATGCCCCTCGCGGGCGCCGTTCCGCCCCTGGAGATCGCGACTCCGCACGGTCCGGCCCTGGTGGAGATCGACGAGGTGGCCTCGCCGCGCTTCCTGCTGGTGCTCACCCACGGCTCGGCCGGGGGAGTGGACGCCCCCGACCTGCTGGCCGTACGGGACGCCGCGACGGCGATCGGCGGGACCGTCGCGCGGGTGCTCCAGCCGTTCAGGATGCGCGGCGCCCGCGCGCCGGGCTCGGCGGCCAGGCAGGACGAGGCGTGGGAGACGCTGGTGGCCGCCCTGCGTGAGCGCTACCCGGGGCTGCCGTTGGTACAGGGCGGGAGGAGTAACGGGGCCAGGGTCGCCTGCCGTACGGCCCGGCGGGTCGAGGCCCGCGCGGTCGTCGCGCTGGCCTTCCCGCTGCACCCGCCGGGCAAGCCGGAGCGGTCACGCGCCGGGGAGCTGCGCGCGGCGGGTGTGGATGTGCTGGTGGTGAACGGAGACCGTGACCCGTTCGGCGTGCCCGAAGCGGCGGATGCCGCGCGCCTGGTGGTGCTGCCGGGGCAGGGCCACGACCTCGGAAAGGACCCCGCCAGGGTGGGCGAGGTGGTCGCCGAATGGCTCGACGCGAGGATGCGGCCGGGTCCGATGTGAGTTCGGCGTGAGTGCCGTCAGGCGACGCCGGCCAGTGGCCGGTGTGGCTCGATGACGGCGCCGTCGGGGAGGAGCTCGCCGGTGTCTTCGAACAGCACCACACCGTTGCAGAGCAGGCTCCAGCCCTGCTCGGGGTGGGCCGCCATGGTGCGGGCGGCTTCGCGGTCCAGCGCGTCAGCGGACGGACAGGACGGCTCGTGCGGGCACATCGGCGTGCCTCCGGATCTCTCGTGTCGGCTCGCCCTTGTCACGCCGGGCACGGGGCGGGCATCGGGCATCCGGCGGGCACCGTCACCGATGGGTTTCCGTTCCCACGCATGACGGGGGGACGAGCATCTGAATGTTGACATGTGGCCATGCGGGCTCTGGCGGAGCCAGGATCGCATATCAAGCAGGTCAAGTGTGCGATCGATCGCACCTCGGCGACATAGCCCGTTAGGACTGTTTACGAACTGGTAGAGGACCAGTCCGTCAGGGCTTTATCAGGGGATGTGACCTATAACACAGCATGCCTCATATAAGGATATTCGACCAAGGGCGACACGCCGCGCGTCGGGTAAACGATCGGTTACGGCTTTCTGACGTGCGCAGATACGGCTCTCTCGCCCTTGCCGTCTATCGCGCGCCCAGGCCGGCCAGGAGTGCGCCCAGTCCGTGCTCGAAATCGGCGTCCGCCCCTGGGCTGCCGCCTCCCCTCGAAGGCGGGCGCCAGGGCTCGTCCTCGTCGCCGGAAGGCTCGGCCCAGCCCGACTGCTGCACCTCCACCGCCACCGCGCCGAAGACGTAGGCCCGCAGCGCCCTGACCGCTCCCGCCGCGTCGGCCAGCCCCGCGTCGGCCAGCTGGTCGGTCTGCTCCCTGATCGCGATCGCGGCCCGGCCCCTCGGGGGCTTGGTCAGGGCCAGCGCCAGCACCCCGGGGTGCTCCCTGAGTGCGGCGCGGCTCGCCCGGCACCAGGCCTTCGCGCTCTCCTGCCAGCTCTCGCCGGGCTCGGCGTGGACCGTGGTGACATGCTCGGCCAGCGCGTCCATGAGGGCGTCCTTGCCGCGCGGCAGGTGGTGGTAGATGGCCATCGCCTCCACCTGGAGCGCGTCGCCCAGCCGTCGCATGGTCAGGCGCCGGAGCCCCTGGCCGTCGGCGATGTGGAGGGCGGCGTCGATGATGCGCTCCCTGGAGAGCGGGACGGGTGGTCGCTTGGCAGGCATGGGGGCATCCTGCCACCGTTGACCTTACTACGTAAAGGAAGGCGCGCCGGGGAGATCGCTCCGTTTCGCGCGCGACCGGTACCCCGAGCCGGTCCCGGGTACGGCTGATGCCCGAGTACCTGAGGTGGGGGCGAACGGCGTAGGCTACGACCGGTGACCTGCCGGAGGCGACCCGGCGACCGGTGAGAGAGGGTAGAAGATGGCGTTTTTCCGACCGAGCGTGAGCCGGGAGGCGGAGGTTCGCTACCACGCTGACCAGGAGGTCGGGAAGGGCTTCCCCGGGCTTCTGGAGAAGGCGCGTGCGGCCGAGGCCGACCTGCGCCGGGCGCAGGCCGATCTGGCTCCCGTGCAGGAACTGCGGGCCGCCGGGCTGGCTTTCGACAGGGCGCTGACCGAGGCCCTGCGCGCGGCCGAGGCCAACCAGCGCGCGACGTTCGGGATCAAGTCGTACGACGACCGGATCCGCCGCCGCAAGGGCCGGGCCACTCCGAAGGGCGCCGAGTGGACCGCCGAGGTCAACCGCCTGCGCACCCTGCGTGAGCAGAACCGCCTGACCGGTATCCCCCGGGTCCCGCGCCCGGTCGCCGCCGCCCGCTGAGCCGGGAGGTGCCGCCCCGCTCAGCGTGCGGCGTGTGCGGCGGAGGCGGTGAGCAGCCGCCGGACGCGGACGGCGGCCAGCATCGCCGCGCACCGCTCGGCCGCGTAGGTCTGGGCCATCCTGTGGTGCTCGGCGGAGAAGTCGGCCACCCCGTCGGTACGCAGCACGCCCGCGACGTTGACCAGGACGCCGATCGGTCCCAGCTCGTTCTCGATCCGGCCGACGACGGCGTCGACCTGGCCGGGATCCCTGACGTCGGCCAGGTGGCGGGTGATCGGCTCTGCCCGGCCCTCCCATGGCTCGTCGCGCACGTCGACTCCGGCCATGATCATCCCGACCCGGCCGAGGGCTGTCGCGACGGCGGCTCCGATGCCTCTCGCGGCGCCCGTGACGAGAGCCACCGTTCCGGGGAGGCCGGGATGGTCTTGCCTGTTGGTCACATATACCTCACTAAAAATTTAGGTTAGGCTTGCCTCGCTTGCATTGAGTGTCAGGGATTCGCCAGGCGGGCGTGGAATGTGATCTGGTCATGATGATAAGCCCCTTGACGTCGGCGTCAATAAGGGAGATCTTAGGTGAGCCTTGCCTAAGTAAAACCTGTCTCAGGGGCCTCTCCGGCCACTCGTTCGGTGTCGTGGCCAGGTCTTCCTCCGAGGGTGCCGAGTGATCCTTCGTCTGCGCCCTCGGAGGATCTCCGGATCTGGGGGACGACGGTTCTCACCCGGCCCGCCCGGTGGGTGACATCCGTGAGAGGGCCAAACGATTCCGATCTCCGGGCCAGGTGCCCGGGGTGTTCCCGCTGGAGGTATCCGATGACCAATCCGTTCGACGACGAGAGTGCGCCCTTCCTGGTGCTGGTGAACGCGGAGGGACAGCACTCGCTGTGGCCCGCGTTCGCCGACGTCCCAGCGGGCTGGGAGGTCGCCCACGGTGAGGACTCCCGTGCCGGGTGCCTGGCCTACGTCGAAGGCTCCTGGACCGACATGCGCCCCAGGAGCCTCGTCGACAAGATGGGCGGCTGACCGGCCGGGCCTCCGCGGGGCCGGGTGATCTTCAGGGGCCGCGGAGGCCCGGTCCCTCCGGGGAGGGCCTCCGTGGCGATCCGGAGACGGCGAAGGGCGCCGCCGCGGACCGGGAGGTCTCGCGGGGCGCCCTTCGAGGCAGGTCAGCTGGCCCAGTCGAGCAGCGGGCGCGTGTTGCTGGGGTGGCGGAGCTTGGAGAGCGACTCCTTCTCCAGCTGGCGGATGCGCTCGCGCGTCAGGCCGAGGTGCTTGCCGATCTCGTCGAGAGTGTGTGGCTTACCGTCGACGAGGCCGAAGCGCAGGGCCATGATCTTGGCCTCCCTGGGGGAGAGGTTGCCGAGCACGCCGCGCAACTGCTCACCCAGCAGCTGACGGTCGACGACCTCCGAGGCCTCGGGCGAGTCGACGTCCTCGATGAGGTCGCCGATGGTGGTCTCGCCGTCCTCGCCGATGGTGGCGTTGAGGCTGATCGGCTGGCGGCTGGTGCGCAGCAACTCCTCGATCTGGTCGGGGGTCTTGTCCAGCTCAACGGCCAGCTCGTCCGGCGTGGGCTCGCGGCCCAGGCGCTGGTGCATGTCACGCTCGATGCGCGACAGCTTGGAGAGCATCTCCAGCACGTGCACCGGCAGCCTGATGGTGCGGGCCGAGTCGGCGAAGCCACGCTGGATGGCCTGGCGGATCCACCACATGGCGTAGGTGGAGAACTTGTAGCCCTTGGTGTAGTCGAACTTCTCCACCGCGCGGATCAGGCCGAGGTTGCCCTCCTGGACCACGTCGAGCAGGGCCATGCCCCGGTCCGTGTACTTCTTCGCCACGGAGACGACCAGGCGGAGGTTGGCCTCCAGCATGTGGTCCTTGGCCCGGCGGCCGTCCTCGGCGATCCACTCCAGATCGTCGCGCACGACCGCGGACAGGCCCGGCTCGGACTCCAGCTTGGACTCGGCGTACAGGCCGGCCTCGATCCGCTTGGCCAGCTCGACCTCCTGCGCGGCGGTGAGCAGGGTGCGACGGCCGATCGACTTCAGGTAGGTGTGCACGGAGTCGCCCATGACGGAGGACTGGTCGTCCAGGTCGAAGATCGGCTCCGCCTCCACCTCTGTCTCCGTCTCCTCCGGGGGGTTCCACTCGTCGTCCGTCTCCGCTGCGGCGTCCTTGGTGGTGTCCTGGCCCTTGGCCGCGGTCTCTGTCCTGGCCGACGTCTTCTTCACGGGTGCGGGCTTCGCCTTGCGGGTGGCGGTCTTTCGGGTGGTCTTCGCCGCCTTGGCGGTGGCCGCGGAGAGCACGGGCTCGTTCTCGGCGGCCAGGTTGACGCCGGCCTCGGTGAGCTCCCGCAGGATCGACCTGCCCTCGGTGGGGCTGATGCCTGCCTCGGCGAAGGCGAGGCGCAGCTCCGCGAGTGAAAGGTGGCCCTGAACTCGCCCTCGGTCAATGAGCTGTTCGAGGGTCGTCGGGGCTGCAGATGAGGCCGCCACGGCGGTTGGGGGCATGAGGACACCTCCTCCATCACGGAGTCGTCTGACTACGATTTTCAGTCGGGTGGGGCGGTCATGGGGCCGCTCGGCGCACCAGTACCAATAACCACAGTCAAGAACTTTCTGTTCCCGACTTGACGCGGAAAATATGATGGATGGATCGCCCTTCTCGGCGATCCACCCGCGTATGGGCGCCTGCTACGGCCTACTCGGTCACGTCCAGAGGACCCTCGACCATGGGCATCGGGAAGGGCTCGGCCTCTTCCATGCGGTGCTCCGTCCAGTAGCCGATGACCTTCTCCGGGTCAGGGTTGATCTTCTCGGAGATCACGTGTTCCTCCGCGGGCGGGGGCGACGCGGTCGGCGACGGCTCCTGCGAGTACGGGCCGTCCGAGGACGGGGCGGGGTCGTGCGGAGCGACCGGCACCGGCTCGCCCGACGGTTTCCCGGTCTTCCCGATGCCTCCCGAGGCGGCGGCCGCCGTGACGGAGATGCCGCCGGCCAGGACCAGGCTCACGATTCCAGCCGAGACCCATGTCTTCCGGGTGACGTTCATCGAGATTGTCCTCCTGCTTCGGCTATCCCTTGGACGTGTGACAGCGCCTTCACGGTTCCCGGTCACGACCATAACGAAGAGTTTCCAGATCCGGCTTGCCGTTGGCCAAAAGTGGCATTTCGGCCATGACGATCAGCTCGGCGGGGGCCGCGTAGGCAGGTAGCCGCTCCTTGACGAAGGCGCGCAGCTCGGTCAGGGACGGAGGGGCCTGCGAAACGACGAAGGCCACCACCCGCTCGCCCCACTCGGGATCGGGGCGGCCGACCACGGCGACGTCGATGATCGCGGGATGCTCGGCCACCACGGCGGCCACCGCCGCGGCGACGACCTTCTCGCCCCCGGTGTTGATGACATCGTCGGCCCGCCCCAGCACGCGCAGCCGCCCGCCTTCCAGGGCGCCCAGATCGGAGGTGAGGAACCAGTCACCGTCGCGCACGGCCTCGGTGAGGCCGGGCCGGAGCCGGTAGCCGGAGAACAGCACGGGTCCGCTCAGGCGGATCCGGCCGTCGCCGCCGATGCCGACCCCCACCCCGTCGAGAGGCTCGCCGTCATAGACGCACCCGCCACAGGTCTCGCTCATGCCGTACGTGGTGATCACCCGTGCGCCGGCCGCGCGGGCCGCGTCGAGCAGGTCGGGGGGAGCGGCGGCGCCGCCGAGCAGGATCGTTTTGAATACCGACAGATCCGCATGGAGCAGTCGGCGCAGCTGGGTGGGCACCAGCGAGACGTGGTCCGCGCCGCTGGCGAGCACCGCCTCGGGGGAGAAACCCCCGTGCACGATCGGGTCGGTCCCGCCCAGTAGCGACCTCACCAGGACCTGCAGGCCGGACACGTGGGAGGGGGGCAGGCAGCAGAGCCAGCGCTCGCCCGCCCCGGCGTCCATGCGCCGCAGCGAGGCCGACGCCGAAGCCCTCAGGGCCTCGGCCGACAGTTGCACGCCTTTGGGAGTGCCGGTCGAACCGCTGGTGGCGATGACCACCGCCACCTCGGCGGGCACACCGACGCCGTCCGCGCGCCGGACCCCGTCGACGTGGGTCGGGCGCAGCGCCTCCAGCGTCGCCCGCAGCGCGGGGGCGGGCAAGGCGGGGGAAAGGGGCAGCACGGCGGGGCCGCGGCCGTCCAGTGCCGAACCGACGGCCCGGAACAGTTCCGGACCGGCCGCCGACACCACGGCGTGCAGTTCTCGTTGCACGGAAAGCCACTCCTCGTGCACAGGAATGGTCATCACGGTCGTAAGGTTAGTGCCGAAAGCCGGACAACGGCCGGGGACGGTCCCGGCGCAGCGGAAGGGGCGAAGCAATCGTGGGCACGGAGAGAGTCGAGCCTGGCGCGAACGAGCAGGTGGCGGCGGAGACGACTCCCGAGCGGGACGATGCGGTCGGCTGGAAGAGGTCCGGCCAGTACGAGGACATCGTCTACGAGACCGGCGAGGGCATCGCCAAGATCACGATCAACCGTCCGGAGCGGCACAACGCGTTCCGCCCGACGACGCTTTTCGAGCTCAAAGAGGCCTTCAACGCCGCTCAGGAGGACTCCGAGGTCGGCGTGATCATCTTTACCGGTGCGGGCGACAGGGCCTTCTGCTCCGGGGGCGACCAGAAGATCCGCGGTGACGACGGCTACGTCGACAAGTCCACTCCGCACGTCGGCAGGCTCAATGTGCTGGACCTGCAGGTCCAGATCCGCCGCTGCCCCAAGCCGGTCATCGCGATGATCGCCGGTTACGCCATCGGCGGCGGCCACGTGCTGCACGTGTGCTGCGACCTGTCCATCGCCGCCGACAACGCGGTCTTCGGCCAGACCGGTCCCAAGGTCGGCTCCTTCGACGGCGGCTACGGCTCCTGGCTGCTGGCCGAGACCGTCGGCCTGAAGCGGGCCCGTGAGATCTGGTACCTCTGCCGCCAGTACGACGCGCAGACCGCCCTGGACTGGGGCCTCGTCAACGCGGTCGTGCCGCTCGCCGAGCTTGAGGCCGAGACGGTCAGGTGGGCCAGGGAGATGCTGGAGAAGTCGCCGCTGGCACTGCGCATGCTCAAGGGCGCGCTGAACGCGGTGACCGACGGTGCCGCGGGAATGCAGCAGTTCGCCGGCGACGCCACCCTGCTCTACTACATGAGCGAGGAGGCGCAGGAGGGCCGCGACGCGTTCAAGGAGAAGCGCGCCCCCGACTTCGGCAGGTTCCCGCGCCGTCCCTAGGGGCAGCGATCCGAACGGGTTCGGTCCAGAGGTGTGCCGTCCCGTGTAGGTGAGGTCGGTTTCGCGCGCCTCGGGATGGGCTTACCCCCCCAGGTGTGAAGTTAAGGAGGCGATGCGGTGAATCCCGCGACCGTGCTCGCGACCGTGCTGGTCGACGAGCTCGCCCGCTGCGGTGTCACGGACGTGGTGCTCGCGCCGGGATCGCGCTCGGCGCCGCTCGCCCTCGCCGTGCACGCCGACAGCCGTATCCGGCTGCACGTGCGGGTGGACGAGCGCTCGGCCTCCTTTCTCGCGGTGGGGCTGGCCCGCCGCAGCGAGCGCCCGGTCGTCCTGATTTGTACCTCCGGCACCGCGGCGGCCAACTTCCATCCGGCCGTCATCGAGGCGCACGAGTCGGGGGTGCCGCTGCTGGTGCTCACCGCCGACCGCCCATCCGAGCTGCGCGACACCGGCGCGAGCCAGACCGTCGACCAGATCAAGCTGTACGGCACGGCCGTCCGCTGGTTCAGCGAGGTCGGCGTGCCCGAGGATCGGCCGGGGCAGGTCGCCTACTGGCGGTCGTTGGCCTGCCGCGCCTACCAGCGCGCGCTGGGCCCGTACGACCCGGGACCGGTCCATCTCAACGTGGCCTTCCGCGAGCCGCTGATCTCTGACGGTGACCTCTCCTGGTGCGAGTCCCTGGAGAGCGACGCGCCGGGGCCGTGGATCCGCGCCAGGGTGGGCTCCCCGTCGGTGGCGCTGCACCTGCCGCCGACCCGGCGGGGTGTGCTCGTCGTCGGTGACGGCGCGACCAACGTGCGCCGATACGTGGCGGCGGCGGGCATGGCCGGGTGGCCCGTTCTGTCGGAGCCCAACGGCGGCGCCCGCTACGGCGACCACGCGATGTCGACCTACCACTTCCTCCTCGGCACCCCGGAGTTCGCCGACCGGCATCGGCCGGACGTGGTGGTCACCCTGGGCCGCCCCGGGCTGTCGCGGCCGCTGCTCGACTGGCTGAAGCACGCCGGTGAGCACATCGTGGTCGCCGCCGACATGACCCGCTGGCCCGACCCGACCCGCTCGGCCACCCAGGTCGCCCAGGTGGTGGAGATCCCGATCCCGGCGGGCGACGACACGTGGCTGCACTCCTGGCGCCGCGCAGAGGCGGCGGCCAGGACCGCGATCGACGACGTGCTGGACGGGACCGGGCTCAGCGAGCCGCGCCTGGCCCGCGACCTGGTGGACGCGCTGCCCAACGGATCGCTGCTGTTCTCCGGCTCCTCCATGCCGATCCGTGACCTCGACCAGGCGATGCGCTCCCGGCGGGGGCTGCGGATCCTGGCCAACCGGGGAGCGGCGGGAATCGACGGCGTCGTGTCGGCCGCGATGGGCGCGGCCCTGGCCCACAACGGTCCTTCCTACGCCCTGATGGGCGACCTGACCTTCCTGCACGACCAGAACGGGCTGGTCCTCAGTCCCCGCGAGCCCCGCCCCGACCTCTGCCTGGTCGTGGTGAACAACGACGGCGGCGGGATCTTCTCGCTGCTTCCCCAGGCCGCGCTCCGCGACCCCTTCGAGCGGATCTTCGGCACCGCGCACGGAGTGGACCTGGGCTATGTGGCAGCCGCCACCGGCACGCCGTACACCTTCGTGAACGAGCCGGGCCAGCTGGTGAAGGCGCTACGCGGTGAGGGATTGCGCATCGTCGAGGTGCGGACGGAACGGGAGTCCAACGCGGTGCTGCACGGCATGATGCGTGACGCGGCCCACGCCGCCGTCCGCGATGTCATGTCGTGACGCGCCCCAGCCAAGGCGGTCGCGCCCGCGTCGGCTCATGGTGGAGATGACTGTCAGATCTGGGGATGTGCGGGCGTCATCGCGAAAGGCATGGTGAGCGGGTACGGATCCACTTCGTGGGTGCCCGTTGAAGGGAAGTGCCATGCCATCCGATGTCAACTTGCACGGCTATGAGATGGTGGCGGGTTTCGGCACCTACGCCGAGGCTCAGCGTGCCGTGGACCAGCTCTCCGACCAGAAGTTCCCGGTCGAGCACACCATGATCGTCGGAGTCGGGCTCCGGCTCGTCGAGAAGGTGCTCGGGCGGCTGACCTACCTTCGCGCCGCGTTGATGGGAGCCGGGGGCGGTGCCTGGATCGGCCTGCTGATCGGCCTGTTCTTCGCGATCTTCACTCCGGGCCGCTTCCCCTTCGTCCTGGTCCTGTGGGGCCTGATCTGGGGTGCCGTGGCCGGAGCGATCTTCGGACTGATCGGCCACGCGCTCACCGCGGGCAAACGCGACTTCCTCTCGTCGAGTTCGATCGCCGCCGACCGCTACGAGGTGCTGGTCGCGAGCTCGTACGCGGCCGAGGCACGCAGGCTGCTCAACGTGGGCATGTCCCCGCAGATGCCCCAGCAGAGCTGATCGGCGCTTCCTGAACATCGGCAACATCGGCGCTTCCTGAACATCGGCGCTTCCTGAATAGGGCCGAACAGGGCAGAACTGGGACGAATGGGGCTGAACAGGGCCCGCGCCGGGCGCCGCAGGCGATCTTCGCCCGCGGCGGGCTCCCATGCCCGCCACCGGGATCACCGGGATCACCGGGATCACCGGGGCGCGGAGCGACCAGGTCCGAGGAGCGGGGCGGAGATGCCATGCCGTCCGGCGAGTGCCGCTGTCGTCATATCGCACAGGAGACCAGCATGCCTAAAACAGTTGGAATCGACCTTGGCACCACCAACTCGGTGATCGCCACAATGGAGGGCGACAAGCCCACGGTGATCCCCAACGCCGAGGGGGTGCGGACGACGCCGTCGGTCGTGGCGTTCACCGAGAACGGTGAGCGCCTGGTCGGGCAGCTTGCCCGCCGCCAGGCGATCCTGAACCCCAAGGGAACGATCTACTCGGCCAAGCGCTTCATCGGCCGTCGTTACGACGAGGTCACCAGCGAGATGAACGCCGTGTCGTTCGACGTCGTCCCCGGCCCGGACGGGGCCGTCCGTTTCAAGATCCACGAGAAGCTGTACGCGCCGGAGGAGATCGCCGCGGCCGTCCTGCGCAAGCTGGTGGACGACGCCTCGAAGTTCCTGGGAGAGAAGATCACCGAGGCGGTCATCACCGTGCCCGCGTACTTCAACGACTCCCAGCGCCAGGCCACCAAGGACGCGGGGAAGATCGCCGGCCTGGAGGTCCTGCGGATCGTCAACGAGCCGACCGCGGCGGCCCTCGCCTACGGCCTCGACCGCAAGGAGAACGAGACCGTGCTCGTCTTCGACCTGGGCGGCGGCACCTTCGACGTCAGCATCCTCGCCATCGGCGACGGCGTCGTCGAGGTACGGGCGACCGCGGGCGACACCCATCTGGGCGGCGACGACTTCGACCGGCGTATCGTCGACCACCTCGCCGACGAGTTCCAGCGTGACAACGGCATCGACCTGCGCCAGGACCCCCAAGCCCTGCAGCGGCTCTTCGAGGCCGCGGAGAAGGCCAAGGTCGAACTGTCGGCGGTCACCCAGACACAGGTCAGCCTGCCCTTCATCACGGCGGACGCCTCCGGTCCCAAGCACCTGAACAGCACACTGCGGCGCTCGACCTTCGAGGAGATCACCGCCGACCTGCTCGAACGGTGCAGGCCCCCCATCCGGCAGGCCATGGCCGACGCCAAGCTCACCGCCGACGACATCGACGAGGTGATCCTGGTGGGCGGCTCGACCAGGATGCCCGCGGTCCAGAACCTGGTACGCCGCATGACGGGTGGCAAGGACCCGAACATGACGGTCAACCCCGACGAGGTCGTGGCGCTGGGCGCGGCGGTCCAGGCCGCCGTCATCAAGGGCGAGCTGAAGGACGTCGTGCTGCTGGACGTGACGCCGCTCTCCCTCGGCATCGAGACGCTCGGCGGGGTCATGACGAAGGTCATCGAGCGCAACACCACCATTCCGGCCCGCCGGTCCGAGGTGTTCAGCACCGCGGAGGACAACCAGACCGCGGTGGACGTCGTCGTGCTGCAGGGCGAGCGCGAGCGCGCCGCCGACAACCGTTCCCTCGGCCGGTTCCGGCTGGAGAACATCCGGCCCGCTCCGCGCGGCGTGCCGCAGGTCGACGTGACCTTCGACATCGACGCCAACGGGATCCTGAACGTCTCCGCCAAGGACAAGGACACCGGTGCCGAGCAGCGCATCACGATCAGCGAGAGCTCGAACCTGGACGCCGGCGAGGTCGAGCGGATGGTCGCCGACTCCGAGCGGCATCGCGAGGAGGACCGGCGAATGCGTCAGGTCATCGACGCGCGTAACGAGCTCGACAGCGCCGCCTACCAGGTGGAGCACCGCCTGGCGGAACTGGGTGAGTCGGTGCCGGTCCATGAGAAGGCGCGGGGCGAGATGCTGGTGAACGACGCCCGCGACGCGATCAAGCAGGAGGCCCCGCTCGACCGGGTCCGCTCGCTCACCGCCGAGCTCCAGCAGGTCTACCACAGCCTTGGCGCGTCGGCCTCCGGCGCTTCCGGTACGGGTGGTCCGGGGGCGGGCGCGTCCGGGGCACCAGGCGGCCAGGCGGGTGGCGGCAGGGACGACGACGTCATCGACGCGGAGTTCACGACCGATGAGTGAGGCAGCCGGGCACGGGGGCCAGAACCGGCACGGGGGCCAGGAGGAACACGGGGGCCGGGAAGCGCACGGTAAGGAGCCGCACGGTAGGGAAGCCCGCGAGCAGGGGGCGCGAGGCAAGGATGCGCATGGTCAGAAGGCGCATGGCAAGGAGGCGCACGGTAAGGAGGTGCACGGGGAGGCCGGGGCCGCCCCGGCCGACCTCCAGGCCCGCGTCGACGAGCTCCAGGCCCTGGTGACCGACCTGCAGGACCGCTGGCGGCGCGCCCTCGCCGACCTCGACAATCTGCGCAAGCGCGTCAGCAGGGACACCGGGCGGGTGCGCGACGAGGAGCGGGCGCGGGCCGCCGGCGAGTGGCTGCCCGTGCTGGACAACCTGGACCGCGCGCTGGAGCACGCGGAGACCGATCCCGCCTCCATCGTGGACGGGATGCGGGCGATCAGGGACCAGGCGCAGGAGGTGCTCTCTCGCCTCGGCTACCCGCGCCGCGACGAGGTCGGCACCGCGTTCGACCCGGCCAGGCACGAGGCGGTGGCCGTGCTCCCGCAGGAGGGCGTGCCCGACGGCACGGTCCTGCAGGTGGTGCGGCCCGGCTACGGGGACGGCGAACAACAGCTGCGGCCCGCGCTGGTCGTGGTGGCCAAGGGGGCATGATGCCCCCTGACCGCGACTTCTACGAGATCCTCGGAGTGCAGAGGGGCGCTGGACAGGAGGAGATCCAGCGCGCCTACCGCAAGCTGGCGCGGGCCAACCATCCCGACGTCAACAGGGACCCGGCCGCCGAGGATCGCTTCAAGGAGGTCTCCGAGGCATACAGCGTGCTGTCCGACCCCGCGACCCGGCGCCGTTATGACGCGTTCGGGGCGAATTTCCGCCAGGTGCCCGAGGACGTGGACCCCGAGACGTGGGCGCGCGCGCAAGGCCGCCGTACGCGTGCGGGTGCGGGCCGTGCGGGCCGGGGCAGGGCCGGCGGCCAGGCCGGCTTCGAGGAGGGGATCAACCTCGACGACCTCCTCGAAGGGCTGTTCACCGGACGAGGAGGCAGGGCCGGCGGAGGCTGGGGGCCGATCCCCGGCGCCGACCAGGAGGCCGAGATCGAGCTGACCGTCGAGGAGGCATACCGGGGCGGCCGCCGCTCGCTCACCGTCGGCTCGCGCAGGCTGCAGGTCGAGATTCCCGCGGGCGTCTCCAACGGGCAGCGCGTCAGGCTGGCCGGGCAGGGCGGAAAGGGCGGCGACGGGGCTCCCGCCGGCGACCTCTACCTGGTCGTCAGGATCGCGCCGCACCCCCGGTACCGGGTCGAGGGGCGGGACATTCACGTCCTGCTCCCGGTCACCCCGTGGGAGGCGGCGCTCGGTGCCTCCGTCGCGGTCGACACCCCCGCGGGTGAGGCCAAGGTCAAGGTGCCGTCGGGCACCTCCAGCGGCAAGCGGCTGCGGCTGCGCGGCCGGGGGATGCCGAGCCCTCGGAACAAGGCGGGTGATCTGTACGCCGAGGTGCGGATCATGGTTCCGGCCCGGCTGCCGGAGGAGGAGCGGCGGTTGTTCGAGCAGCTCGCCGCGGTCTCCACGTTCGATCCGAGGAGGCAGCGATGACCCACCCCTTCCCGGAGCGCAGGTCGCCCCACCCGGGCCCGCGACCCTCCGGCCCTCGGGGGGCGGCCTCGGCCGGGGGCTCCGCCTCCCGCCTGCTGAGAGCCCCTCGGGAAGCGGAGCGGACCTACCAGCTCGCCAGGCCCGAGCGCCTGGATCTGGAGACGTTCGCTCACGCGGCGGGGACCCACCCCGAGCTGGTGCGGCGTCTTGTCACGCTGGGCGTGCTCGACGCCGGGACCGACTCCGCGGGGCACCTGTGGTTCTCGCCCTCCGAGCTGCTCACCATGGCGCGGATCCGGCGGCTGCGGGCCGGGTTCTCGATCAACTATGCCGCGCTCGGCCTCGTACTGGACCTGTTGGACCGCATCGCCCAGTTGGAGGCCGCCCAACGTGACCGTTCCCGACTCACCGGAGGCTCGCCGTGGACATGAACCAGCTGACCCAGAAGTCGCAGGAGGCGCTGCACGACGCGCAGACCAAGGCCCTGCGCTTCGGGAACACCGAGGTGGACGGCGAGCACCTGCTGCTGGCGCTGCTCGACCAGCCGGAGGGGTTGATACCACGCCTGCTCTCGTACGCGAACGTCGACACCGACAGGCTCAGGAGCGACCTGGAGGCCGAGCTGGCCCGCCGCCCCCATGTGAGCGGCCCCGGTGCCGAGCCTGGCCAGATCTACGTGACGCAGCGGCTCTCCCGCCTGCTGGAGACGGCCAAGCGGGAGGCCGACCGGCTCAAGGACGAGTACGTGTCGGTGGAGCACCTGCTCATCGCCCTGCTTGAGGAGGGCAGTTCGAGCTCCGCCGGGAGGCTGCTGCACGATCAGGGGCTGACCAGGGACGGCTTCCTCAAGGCGCTCACCGCGGTCCGCGGCAATCAGCGGGTGACGTCCGCGATGCCCGAGGTGGCGTACGAGGCGCTGGAGAAGTACGGGCGCGACCTGGTGGCCGATGCCCTGTCGGGCAAGCTCGACCCGGTCATCGGGCGCGACGCCGAGATCCGCCGCGTCGTCCAGATCCTGTCTCGCAAGACGAAGAACAACCCTGTCCTCGTCGGTGACCCCGGCGTCGGCAAGACCGCCATCGTGGAGGGACTCGCGCAGCGGATCAGCCACGGGGACGTGCCGGAGGGACTCAAGGGCAAGACGGTCTTCAGCCTCGACATGGGCTCGCTGGTGGCGGGGGCCAAGTACCGGGGCGAGTTCGAGGAGCGCCTCAAGGCGGTGCTCAACGAGGTCAAGGCCGCCGAGGGGCGGATCCTGCTCTTCGTCGACGAGATGCACACCGTGGTGGGCGCCGGAGCGGCCGAGGGCGCCATGGACGCGGGCAACATGCTCAAGCCCATGCTGGCCCGCGGCGAGCTGCACATGATCGGGGCGACGACCCTCAGCGAGTACCGCAAGCACATCGAGAAGGACGCCGCCCTGGAGCGCAGGTTCCAGCCGGTGATGGTCGACGAGCCCTCGGTCGAGGACGCCATCTCCATCCTGCGCGGCCTGCGCGAGCGCCTGGAGATCTTCCACGGGGTGAAGATCCAGGACAGTGCGCTGGTGGCGGCCGTTGTGCTGAGCCACCGCTACATCTCCGACCGCTTCCTGCCGGACAAGGCCATCGACCTGGTGGACGAGGCGTGCGCGATGCTCCGTACGGAGATCGACTCGATGCCCGCCGCGCTCGACGAGCTCACCCGCAGGTTGATGCGCCTGGAGATCGAGGAGGCCGCGCTCGCCAAGGAGGAGGACCTCGCGAGCGGGGTCCGCCTGAAGGAACTGCGCGCCGAGCTCGCCGACGTGCGTGCCGAGGCCGACGCCATGCGGGCGCAGTGGGAGGCCGAGCGGCACGCGCTACGCGCCGTCCAGAGCCTGCGCGAGGAGATCGAGCACGTACGCGCGGAGGCCGAGCGGGCCGAACGCGACTACGACCTCAACCGCGCCGCGGAGCTGCGGCACGGCAAGCTGCCCGATCTGGAGCGGCGGCTGGAGGCGGAGGAGGAGCGTCTGCTCTCCAAGCAGGGGACGGCGCGCCTGCTGCGCGAGGTCGTCACCGACGACGAGATCTCGATGATCGTCTCCCGGTGGACGGGCATCCCGGTGAGCCGCCTGCAGGAGGGCGAGCGGGAGAAGCTCCTGCGGCTCGACCAGATCCTGCACGAGCGGGTGATCGGCCAGGACGAGGCGGTGCAGCTGGTGGCCGATGCCGTCATCCGGGCCCGTTCCGGCATCAAGGACCCGCGCCGCCCGATCGGGTCGTTCATCTTCCTGGGACCGACAGGTGTCGGCAAGACCGAGCTGGCCAAGGCGCTCGCGGAGGCGCTCTTCGACACCGAGGACAACATGATCCGCATCGACATGAGCGAGTACCAGGAGCGGCACACGGTCAGCCGCCTCGTCGGCGCGCCCCCCGGCTACGTGGGGTACGAGGAGGGCGGCCAGCTGACCGAGGCCGTGCGGCGCAAGCCGTACTCCGTGGTGCTCTTCGACGAGGTGGAGAAGGCGCACGCCGATGTCTTCAACACGCTGCTGCAGGTGCTCGACGACGGGCGGCTCACCGACGCGCAGGGCAGGACCGTCGACTTCCGCAACACCGTCCTGATCATGACCTCCAACATCGGCTCCGTCTACCTCCTCGACGGCGTCACGCCCAGCGGGGAGATCGAGCAGGACGCCAAGCAGCGGGTGATGGCCGAGCTTCGTGCGCACTTCCGCCCCGAGTTCCTCAACCGCGTCGACGACATCGTGATCTTCAAGCCGCTCACCTTGGAGGAGATCGAGCGCATCGTCGGCCTGATGTTCGTCGAGCTGCGGACCCGTCTCGAACAGCGGGGCATCCGGCTGGACGTCACCGAGGCCGCGCTCAGGTACATCGCCGAGCGGGGCTACGACCCGGTGTACGGTGCCCGCCCGCTGCGCCGGTTCATCTCCAGGGAGATCGAGACGCGAATCGGCCGCGCGTTGCTGTCCGGGGAGGCGCACGAGGGGGCTGTGGTCCGGGTCGACCTCGCCGAGGACGAGCTCTCCGTCACCTACTGATGAGGAGAATTGGCAATATCACCAAATATCGCGCAATGCCGGAACTGGTGGGGCGTCTCCGAACCCTGACCGGGCTTTTCCGGGCCGGAACGTCTGTTCCCCGCTGCGGGTTTCCCGGTCAACGTTCGGTGTGGGGCCACTAGCGAGGAGCCCGGTGACCCTGGTGGGCGCCCTCCTCGGCGGAGAGCCTGGCCAGCTCGACCCGTGAGTGGATGCCCAGCTTGCGGAAGACCTGCCGCAGGTGGAAGGCCACCGTGTGCTCGCTGATGAACATCTGCTCGGCGGCGTTCCGGTTCGTCAACCCCTGGGAGACCAGGTCGCAGACGGCCTGCTCGGTGCCGGTCAGGCTGGCCCACCCCGAGGTGGGATGGGTGGTCCTGACCCAGTGGCGGCGCCGCTCGCCCAGCAGCCGCAGCCTGCCCCGCACCCGCGCGGCATCACGGGTGGCCTCCACCGCGCCGTAGCAGGCGAGCGCGACCTTGAGGTTCTCCACGGCCAGATCCCGGCAGCCGCCGCCCGTGCCGAGCAGCACGCCCAGATCCTCCGCGGCCGAGCCCCTGGCCCACGGATCGCGGTGCCCGGCCGCCGCGCGGCCCAGCGCCTCGGGGTCGCCCTCCCGCAGGCCACGGGCGTGGTCGGCGGCCACCGACGGGTTGGGCAGGCCGGGGTTGCGCCAGGCGATGCCCTCGGCCGCGTCGACCACGGTGTCGGCCCTGTGCCGCTGGCCCGCGGCCATCGCCATCCGTACCAGCCATGCCGCGGCGGTGGGCTCGCTGGTCAGCGCCCCCGTGTGCCGGGGCAGCGCGTCGTACAGCACGCCGAGCGAGCTCATCCCGCCCGCCGCCCCGTCACGTGCCTCGTTGATCCGCCCGGCCACCAGCTCCGAACGCAACCGCGTGTACGGGGGCAGGCACCGCGCCGACCTGGCGAAGTCTCCCTCCATGTATCTGATGGCCCTCGGCAGGTCGCCCGCCCGCAGCGCCGCGGTGCCGAGTACCGACAGGGCCGAGGAGGCCAGGAGCGGGGCGTCCAGAGTCCCGGCGGTGGTCAGACCGGCCTCCGCGTGCTCGATCGCGCTGCCGAGCCGGCCCGCGGCCAGGTGCAGGCGGGCGCGCAGGACGGGGATCTCCGCGGCCCACGCGGGCTCGCCCTCGGCCTCGGCCGCGGCGCTCTCCGTTGTGGCCTCCGCCTCGTCCAGCAGCCAGAGGTCGATCAGCATCGAGGCCAGCACGGCCCGGGGCTGCCACCGCCCGCCGGCCGGTTTCCCCACGGCCTCGCGCGCCAGGTCCAGCCCGTGCGAGAGCCTGCCCTCGTCCCAGGCGAGCAGGGCCAGGTCCGTCAGCGTCTCGGCGCCGCCGCCCCCGGTCAGATGGGCCGGGCGCGCCCGGGCGGCGCGCTCGACCTGCTCGCGCAGCGCCCGCCGCACCGGTTGGGGCACCCTCTCGACGACCGACCGCCACAGCAGTTCGTGCCTGAACGCCAGTTCGTCGGGGGTGGTGACGAGAACACCGGCCGCCAGGGCCTCCTCCAGCGCGGGAAGCAGCGCAGCCGGGGTCTCGCCGAGCATCTCGGCCGCGTACGCCGGCGAGAACGAGCGCCCGAGCACCGCCGTGGCCTCCAGGAGGTACCGGGTCCTGGTGCCGAGCTCGTTCAGCCGTCGCCGGACGGCGGTGTGCACCCGCAGGGGCAGCTCCGCCCCGGCGGGGGCGGTCTCGGCCAGCCGGGCGACGCCGTCCTCCACGAGGACGGCGCCCTCCTCGCGCAGTCCGGTGAGGTATTCGGACAGCAGGAGCGGGTTGCCGCCGGCCTGGGCGGCCAGCGCCGCCAGGCCCTTCCCGGGGATCGCGCCCAGAATGTCGGTGGAGACCTCGGTGACCGCGCCCTCTCCGAGCGGGCGCAGTACGGTCCGGGTGGCCCCCTCCTCCTCAAGCAGGTCGAACAGCCGTCTGGCGTCGCCGCGCGCCGGGGTGCTGCGGCAGGCCAGCAGCCATGCCACGGGCCGTTCGGCCAGTCGCGAGGGCAGGGTGCGCAGGGCCATGAGCGTGGCGGGATCGGCCCACTGGAGATCGTCCAGGGTCACCAGCAGTGGCCCCGCGCCCAGCCTTCTCTCCAGCGAGGTCCTGACCTGCTCGGCCAGCCAGAGCAGCAGGCCGGGGCCGTCGGGGAAGGCGTTCCTGGTCACGGTCATGGGCGCCGGCGACTCCTCCAGAGCCGACAGCAGCGGTCCCAGTGGTGTCAGCCGTCCCAGCTCGTCGGCCCGCCCGCTCGCGACCGCCGTCCCTTGTGCGGCGGCGAGGCCGGCTGCCTCGCCGAGCAGCAGCGTCTTGCCTATCCCCGGCTCGCCCTCGACGAGCATGACGTTCACCGTCGGGGACGCGATGCCTCCCAGCAGGGCGAGGACCGCCGCCTGCTCATCTCTCCGGCCGTGCATGATCTTGTCTCGGATCTGGGGTCATACGCCAGAGCTTCCTTAGCGGTGATTACCTGCTATGACATCCCCACCGGACGAAACGCCATGCGGTGGGCGCTCCCGGCTCCTGGTTGTTTGGTGCAGATTTGACCTTTAACCAATGCTTCCATCCGTTCTGTCGATCTAGCCGATGCTCGACGAGCGTGATCTCCGGGCAGCACGGCGCTCAAGCCGGCCCATGTCGCGGGAGGGTGGGCGGACGTCGCCTACGGCAGTAGGGTCAGTCCATGGGGCGTGGCGGCGGGGTCGCTGCTGGTCCGTCAGGTGGGCGCCATCGCATTACCTATTGATCCTGTAGGAAATACAGGTAACATGATTGTCTCGCCGTACGAAGGAGCCGCCATGAGCCTGGAGCCGGGGGACACGAGCCCGCTGGCCACCGTGATCGAGACCGCGCGCTGGATCCGTTCGGCGGCCGTGGACGACGAACGGGGACGGCACTGGCAGGCCAACCCCGATCCCCGGGGCCGGGCCGCCATGCCGGACCACCCCCTGTCGCTGTACTCGGGGGCGGCCGGGATCATCCTGTTCTTCCTGGAGCTCGCCACCGCCACAGGTGACGAGGGCTACCTCGACGATGCCGGGGCCGGGGCCCGCTATCTCGCCGCCACCTGGCGGGAACAGGCCGACCTCTCCCTCCACCACGGCCTGGCCGGGGTGATGTTCGCCCTCGCCGAGGCCGGATGGGCCACCGGGGAGCGGGAATTCGAGGTCGAGGCCGGCGCGGTCGCCGACCGTATCGTGCGCGCCGCCCGCCCTGTCGACGGCGGCCTGGGCTGGACCGGTGACCCCGCCCAGCGCGGCGACGGCGGGATCATCCTCGGCCTGCTGCACGCCGGGGGCATCCTGGGGGTGCCCGCCTACCAGGAGATCGCCGTCGAGGCCGGCGCCCGCATCGCCGCGCTCGCCGTCCCCGGCCACCGCTTCGGCGAGGGCGCCTGTGCCGACCTGCCGCTGGACGCGGTCACCCCGGGGTTCCTGTCCGGTACGGCCGGCACCGCCTTCCTGCTGGCCCGCCTGTACGGCGTGACCGGCGAGAGCCGCTTTCTCGACGGCTCCCGCAGGGGTGCCGACTTCGTCCGCGCGGTCAGCGCCGTGACCGAGCGGTGCGCACTGGTGCCGCACCACATCCCGCAGGGCCGCGACCTGCACTACCTGGGCTTCTGCTCCGGTTCCGCGGGCGTCGCCCGGACGTTCTACGAGCTGCACCGGGTGTCGGGCGACGCCGGAGACCTCGACTGGGTCGAGCGGCTGGCCAGGGGGATCGTCAGCAGCGGTGCCCCCGCCGACCGGAGTGGTGGTTACTGGAACTCGGCCTGCCAGTGCTGCGGCACCGCCGGGCTGGTGGAGCTGTTCGTCGGGCTCTGGGCGGCGACCGGACGCCCGCAGCACCTGGAGTTCGCCCGCGCTCTGGGGGAGAACCTGACCGGCCTGGCCACCGGGCACGACGGCCGGGGCGCCCGCTGGTATCAGGCCTACCGGCGGCTGCGCCCCTGGGAGGTCACCGCCGACACCGGCTACATGGTCGGCGCCGCGGGCATCGGGGCCGCGCTCCTGCACCTGGACGCCACCTCACGTCCGCAGGAGGCGCGGCGGCTCATCCTGCCGCCGGACAACCCGTTCCCCGCCATCCCGCTGCCGAGCGCGACGCTCCGCCGGTCCTGAAGATCCTGGAAGGCACGTCGTCCGCGAGCCGGCCGGTCATCGCGGAGGCGCGTTCCGGAGCCGCCGGGCCTGGGCGGTGCGAAAAGGAAGACATACCCTTCGGCCGCCGACCGATTGGCCGAGAAGTCTTCGAGTATGCCCGTATTCTCGGTGAGGGTGTGGGGGAATCTCGGTCCCTGAAGGGCCGAGTGGAGGTCAACATGATTGGTGATTCTTCGTGAGTACTACCCAGGGCTTGCCTGATCCCGGTGTCGTGACGGTCGACGACCTCCTTCCCGATCCCGGCCGTTCCACAGTCGCGATCGAGCCGGTCCGGCCGGGCGCGGGCCACTGGGCCGGTGCACCGAGCGCGGTGGAGAGCGACGGGCTGATCTACCTCGCCTACCGGTTGCGCCGCCCCGTCGGCGAGGGCCGAGGCTACGCCGTCGTCGTCGCCCGTTCCACCGACGGTGAGCGGTTCGAGACCCTGCTCACCATCGGCAGACAGGAAATGGACACCGAGTCACTGGAGCGGCCCACCCTGATCCGCACGCCCGAGGGGCGCTGGCGGCTCTATCTCAGCTGCGCCACCTACGACACCAAGCACTGGCGGGTCGAGGTGCTCCAGGCCGACGATCCGTCCGGGTTCCGCGCCGCGCAGCGGCAGGTGGTGCTGCCCGGCGACCCGAAGACCGGCGTCAAGGACCCGGTGATCGTGCGGCAGGGCGACGTGTGGCACCTGTGGGCCTCCTGCCACCCCCTGGCCGATGCCGACGAGGCCGACCAGATGGTGACCGACTACGCCACCAGCGCCGACGGCATCGAGTGGACCTGGCAGGGCACCGCGCTCAGCGGCCGTCCCGGAACCTGGGACGCCCGGGGGACACGGGTGGCGGCGGTCCGCTTCCTCGGTGAGAGGGTGGTGGCCTTCTACGACGGCAGGGCCGCCGCGGCGGAGAACTACGAGGAGAAGACCGGTGTCGCGATCGGTACCGACCCGGCGGAGCTGACCCCGGTCGGCACCGTGCCCGCCGCCCTCTCGCCGCACGCGGGCGGTGGCCTGCGCTACCTGGACATCGTGGACCTGCCGGGTGGCGGGCGGCGGCTCTACTACGAGTACACCCGCGCGGACGGGGCGCACGAGCTCCGCACCGAGCTGCGCTGACCCCGGCCGCGCCGACCTGCGCGGGCCATGCCGATCACGCCCCGGCCGCGCCGCCACGTGCGAGGGAGTGTCAAACCTGAGGGCGGCCGTTGCGTGCCTGGCGCTGGCCGTTGGGGCGGACGCCCACCAGGCCGCCGGAGCGCTCGCGGGGGCGCAGCCAGTCGCTGAAGTTCTCACCGGTCACGCTCTGCAGCAGCGCCACGTCCTGGGAGAAGTGGGGGATCAGCCTCTCCCGCTGGTCCCAGGTCAGCGGCTGGCGGGAGCGGGCCTGCCGCTGCAGCTTGCGCTCCAGTGGATCGGTCAGCGCCACGCTCACCCGCGACGGCAGGAACCGCCCCACGGACGATCCCATGCGTAACGCCCGCGACAGCATCCGGTGCCCGCGGGTCGGCTCCGGGTGGGCGGTCACGTTCTCCCGGGGGACCTCGGTGACGACGCCGGTCTCCACACCGAGGAAGCGGCAGATCCGGTCCAGGGTGTCGACGGGGCGGTCGACCAGGTCGCGGTAGCGGTAGACGAGCACCTGGTCGCGGGGGAACAGGGTGAACAGATGTTCGAGCTGCCTGCCGTACTTGCCGAGCCCGAGGTAGTGCCAGAACGGCGCCCAGCCGGCCGTGACCCTTCGGCTCTCCTCGGCGCAGGCCTCCAGTACGTCGCCGATCGGCTCCAGTCCGGCCGACCACAGATGTGTCCAGTTGGAGTGGGCGCGCTCCACCGGGTCGCGCAGCACCACGATGAGCCTGACGTCGGGGATGGTCTTTCTGATGCGCCGCTGTGCCGCCAGATCGTAGAGGTAGAACGGGGTGGACTCGCCGGTGAGCGTTCCCGGCGGTGCCGCGTCGAACAGGGCTTCGTAGTCCTCGCGTCGCCAGACGTGCTCGCGGTAGGTCTGGGCGTCGCCCGGGCCTCCCCCGGTGGGAGGGGGGCCGTCGCTGAGGAAGAACTTCGGCTCCTTCACCGGGGACATGAACAGCCCCGGGTGCCGGGCCAATGCGGTGTGCAGGGCGGTGGTCCCGGATTTAGGGGCACCGATTGTGAGGAAATTCGGCAGGGGCATCGTCATTACCCTTAATCCCTACTATTATTATTGGTAAATATAGCCCCTTTTCTGGCGAAGGCAAGCGCCTGGCCGTGGGATCGTCGTGACCCGGGGGGCTTCCCGGTCGAGGGTTTCCCGCCGCCGACGCCTATCCCCGGGTCGTGGACGTGAGCGCTGCCGTCCCGTTCAATGAGCACTGAGTTCTTTTCTGCTATTTCGGTGCTATGTGGGAGTTTTGTCGTGTTATGAATAAACACGATACCCGTGCCGTATTTCGAGTCCGATGTTCCTCTGAGGTCTCCGCGCCTCCCGGTCTCGCGGTCGCCGCGGTGGCTCCGGCGTAGAGCAGGGCGAGCACCAGGTGCGGGTGCGCCCGCCGGGCGAACGGCAGCGCCGGGGTCCCGTGACGCCGGGCGCGCGTGACGCCTGTCACGGCTCCAGCCGGGCGAGCTGGTCGCTGTGGGCCTTCTCCATGGCCGCGGCTACCGCGTCGACTTCATCGCGCTGCACTGGTACGGCGGCGACTTCCGCACCCAGGCCGCGGTCGGCCAGCTCAAGTCCTACGTCCAGGCGGTGTACAAGCGCTACCGCAAGCCGATCCGGCTCACCGAGTACGCCCTGATCGACTTCTCCAACGGCACCCGCTACGCCACCGACGCCCAGCAGGCCGCCTTCGTCACCGCCTCCACCAGGATGCCGGCCTCCCTGCCGTACGTGCGACGCTACGCCTGGTTCGGTCTGCCCTCCTCCGAGACCGAACCGGGCAGCGGGCTGTTCCGCGGCGACGGGACCGCGACCCGGGCGGGCCGCGCCTTCCAGGCGGCCCGCTGCCCCCCCGACCGCTCCCTCCCCGTGCGGCCGGGGCAGCGGGATCTGAGCGCCGAGGTCGTACGGCCTCAGCCCAGCCCCGGGCTCCTTTCCTCTGACCCGCCGCTCCTTCGCGCGGGACCGTCGTGCCGGCCCCGCGCCGGTAGCCTTGCCAGGTGCCCGACCCGTACCTGACCCCGCAGGACACCACAGAACACGAGATCGAGATCAAGCGATCCCGGTTCCTGTGCGCGGTCGGCCCGGTCTCCTCGGAGGAGGCCGCGAGGGAGTTCGTCGCCGGGCGCAGGCGGCTTCACGGTGACGCCACGCACAACTGCTCGGCCTACGTGATCGGCGGGGACCGCCACGTCCAGCGGGCCGACGACGACGGCGAGCCCGGCGGCACCGCGGGCACCCCGATGCTGGAGACCCTCCTTCGCAGGGGCGTCGCCGACGTGGTGGCGGTGGTCACCCGATACTTCGGCGGTGTGAAGCTCGGCGCGGGGGGCCTGGTCCGCGCGTACGGCTCGTCGGTCGGCAAGACGCTGGATCTCACGCCGCTGGTCGAGATGGTGCCCGCCAGGGTCATGACCGTGACCGTGGACCACGTGCGGGCCGGGCGGTTGGAGAACGACCTGCACATCTCGCCGTACGAGGTCAGGGAGGTCGTCTACGGCGCGGAGGTCGGCTTCCGCGTCGCGGTACGCGAGCGGGACCTGGCGGCCTTCCCCGGCTGGGTCGCCACACTGACCGCGGGCCACGCCAGGATCGAGCAGGGCGAGACGGTCCATCTCAGAAACAGCTTCAGAAACAGCTGAAACGGTGCTCGACCGTAGTGGCCGGGACGCCGCCCACACGGGTCCCCACCATCTTCCCTGGGTTCCGCAGCTAATCAGGGTTCTGGGCCACGGCTGAAGGTGTAGATGCTGGTCAGAGGGGTGGGGACTGGTCGGATTCTCGATTCTGCCTAGATACACGCATATTCGCCGTTTCCTAGGCCTGCCAAGGGTTATGGCGTTATCGTCTAGTCCATGTATCTGCGGTCGACGCCTCGCCGGAACAAGGACGGGACGGAAGTCCGATACCTGCAGCTCGCGCACAACGTGTGGGATCCGGTGTTGAAGCGGTCGAAGGTGCAGGTCGTCTACAACTTCGGCCGCGAGGATGCCGCGAACCGGGAAGCCTTGCAGCGCCTGATCGCCTCGGTCACCCGGTTCCTCGATCCCGACGCCGCCTTGTCGGCGGCGACCGACGGGCTGGCGTTCACCGAGTCCCGACCTCTGGGCGGCACATGGGTGCTGGATGCCCTCTGGCGGCAGTTGGAGATCGGCAAGGTGATGAAACGGCTGCTCAAGGGCCGCCGGCTCGACCCGGCCGCGGAGCGGGTGCTGTTCGCGCTGGTCGCCAACCGGGCCCTGGCCCCCTGCTCCAAGCTCGCGGCGGCCCGCTGGGTGAACGAGGACGTGGCGATCGACGGCCTGCTGCCCGCGACCAGCGACGACGCCTGCTACCGGGCGATGGACTGGCTGATCGAGATCTCCGGAAAGCTCGAGGAAGAGGTGTTCCACCAGGTCGCAAACCTCCTCAACCTCGAGGTCGATCTGCTGTTCTTCGACACCACCTCGACCTACTTCGAGACCGAAGACGCCGACGAAGCCGTGCCTCGCGACGCGTTCGGCCAGGTCGTGCCCGAGCAGGACGCCACCGACGATCACAAGCGCAAGGGGTTCCGGTCGTTCGGCAAGTCCAAGGACCACCGCGATGACCTGCCGCAGGTCGTGATCGGGATGGCCGTCACCCGCACCGGCATCCCCGTCCGGGTGTGGTCCTGGCCCGGCGCGACCGGCGACTCCGCGCTGATCCGGCAGGTCAAGGACGATATGCGGGACTGGACGTTGTCGCGGATCGTGTGGGTCGCCGACCGCGGCTTCGCCTCCGAGCGCAACCGGCTGCACCTGCGCAAGGGCGACCACCACTACATCATCGGAGAGAAGCTCCGCTCCGGATCGGCCGAGGCCACCGAAGCACTCGCCCGTCAGGGCCGCTACCAGGAGATCCGCGACAACCTGCGGGTCAAGGAGGTTCGGATCCGCGAGGACGAGCGGTTCATCATCTGCTTCAACCCCGAGGCCGCGCAGCGGGACGAGAAGGTCCGGGAACGACTGCTCGCCCAGCTCGCGACCTTGATCGAGGGCACCGATCGGCTGAACGCGACCAAACGTGCGGAGCTGCGCGGGGTGATCTCCACCAAGCCCGGCCTGAACCGGTACCTGCGGACCACGCCCGGCGGGCTGCTGCGCATCGACGCCGCGAGAATCAAGGCCGAGGAGAACCTCGACGGCAAGTACCTGCTGCGCACCTCGGACCCGAAGATGACTCCTGAGGACATCGCGCTCGGCTACAAGCAGCTCCTCGAGGTTGAGCGGGGCTGGCGCGACATGAAGCAGATCATCGATCTGCGGCCGGTCTTCCACCGCAAGGAGCAGCGCATCCGCGCGCACGTCCTGCTCTGCTGGCTGGCGCTGCTGCTGGCCCGGATCGCCGAGACCTCCACCGGGCAGACCTGGCCCGCCCTGCGCCGCGAGCTCGACCGGATCACTCTGGGCACCTTCACCGGCCCCGCCGGCACCTTCCGGCAACGCACCGAGATCACCAAAGCCCAGCGCGATCTGCTCCACGCCCTCAAAATCGATGCCCCGCCCAGGATCTACCAGCTCACCCCGCCCAGCCGCTGACCAGGCCGAACCCCAGCCCCTAGATACACGCCGTCCCGCCAGCAGACGGCATGTTTCCGCATGTCAATCCCCAGATTCGCGGACTATCCCGCTACATCAACTGCGGAACCCCGGTCTTCCGACGATGGTCAATGTGGGATAGGTCACAGTTGGCTGCGGCGATCCCGGCCGGAAGACGGGTGCGGCCCCCCTTTCCCCGGCAGCCAAGGGCTTCCGCCCGCATCCCCACCGCGCTCGCCAGACCGGCCAATACGCCACCTGACGTGCGAGAACCTCGGATATTTCGTGATCGTCACGGTCGTGACCCAGACGGCTGCGGTTTTCCACAGCCGAGCCCTGTGGCGCATACGAGGCAAGAGCGGGCGCATTCCTCATCCACGCCCTACCCAACTCTCCGTAGCCTTGTCCCTATGAGTTCACCGAATGTCGACGGGGTCGCCGGATGGGCGATCAACCTTATGGAAACCCTGGGTGCGCCAGGGGCGGGGCTGGCGATCGCACTCGAGAACCTGTTCCCGCCGCTGCCCAGCGAGGTGATCCTGCCGCTGGCCGGATTCACCGCGAGCAAGGGGAACATGGGGCTGTTCGACGCCGTGCTCTGGACGACCCTGGGATCGGTGATCGGCGCGCTGGCGCTGTACGGGGTCGGGGCCCTGCTGGGCCGCGAACGCGTGGTGTTCATCGCCTCCAAGCTGCCGCTGGTCAGCGTCTCCGACATTGAGAAGACCGAGGCGTGGTTCGCCAAGCACGGAAGGAAGACCGTCTTCTTCGGCCGGATGATCCCCATCTTCCGGAGCCTCATCTCGATCCCGGCGGGGGTCGAGCGCATGCCCATTATGATCTTCACCCTCCTCACCACCCTGGGCAGCCTCATCTGGAACACGACCTTCGTGATGGCGGGGTTCCTGCTCGGTGAGCAGTGGGATCTGGTCGAGCAGTACATGGGGATCGTCTCGAAGACCGTGCTGGGCATCGTGATCCTCGCCGTGGTGGTCTTCCTGGTGGTCAGGCTGTCCGACAGGCGCAAGGGCAAGCACCACGCCTGACCGTGGACCCGCTGATCAGGGCCTGCCGGGCGCTGGCCGGTCTCGCGCTCGGGGCCCTCTCGGCCCCGGCCGCTCCGGTCTTCCTCCTGCTGGCGGGCCCGTTCCTGTTCGTGGCGCGGATACGCCCGCGCGTGCTGGCGGGGGCCGTCCGGCTGGCGGACGCCGAGGTCTCCCGGCTGCGGCTGCTCGGCGGAGCGCGGGTGTCCGGGTACGACGGGCGGCGGGCACTGCGCTACTCCAGGTACGGCGCTTGATCGCTCAGGCCGATCTCGATGCGGCGCTGCAGGGCGGGATGAACGGGATGGTCGCCCAGGTCAGTGGGAGCCACCCAGCGCACCTCCTGCGCTTCGCGGGGGTCTGGCTCTATCGTGCCTCCGACCACGCGGGCCCGCAGGCAGACATTGACCGGTTGCCGCACCTCGTCGACCTTGTTCTCGTGCATGTAGACGATCACGTGGTCCGGAGAGGAGAAGACCCCGACGAGACCGGTGATCTCGACTTTCAGGCCGGTCTCCTCCTCGCACTCGCGGATGGCGCACTGCGCGACGGTCTCGCCTTTCTCGAGGCCGCCCGTGGGGATGGTCCACAGGTCGTTGTCGGTGCGCTTCAGCAGCAGCACGGCGCCTTCGTCATTGCGGACGAACACGCTCGCCGACGGCTTGCGGCTGGTCGGCTTGGGAGCGTCAGGATCTTGCCAGTAGTCGATCCGGCGGCTGCGCTTGCTCACAGGTCATCCTCCTCGATGGGCCGTGTTGGTGTGTACGCCGCCAGAATCCCGTAGACGTGGACATTGACCAGCATCTCGTCGTCGAACCGGTAGATGGAGCCGCTGATCGGTGCCGCGCTGGAGGAACAGTTCGGGGTGCTCCGGGGCCGCATGGACGCCACCGTGCCAGGGGTTGTCGCGGCGCTGCCGCCGCAGGCCGCCGACCGGCTCCTTTACGAGCACACTCGGTGGGCGGCCGCGACAGGCTGGAAATTGATCAATGCGGCTGATCCGTGTGGGACCTGACCCGCTGTAGGTCAGGCAGGCTCGGAGATCGGAACCCAGTTGAACTCCGGGCAGTAGCGGGAGTATGTGGCCAGCTTCCAGGCCGCGTACTGCTCCATCCGGCCGGTGGCGCGCAGGAGATGTTTGACCCAGGTGTGGGCGACCCGCTCCTCCTGGGTCATGCCGGTGTCGATCTCGTCGAGCATGCGGCACGCGACCGCGAAGTCCTCCTCGGTCAGCGCCGACAGGTCGATCTCGACGCCGTCGACCTCGAAGGAGAACACCAGCCTGGTGGTGGTGAAACGGGTGTGGCGCTCGCCCTTGAACGCCGCGTGCGGGGCGAGCGCCGCCATCAGCTCCTCGCGACCGGCGACCGGGTAGCCGATCCCCAGGTCCAGATCGCTGGTCTCCAGATTGAGCTGGATCCCGAAGGAACCGACGTCGCGCGGAGTGTGTCCCGTCCAGGACTCGACAAGATGGGCCGCCTTGGCGCGGACCCGCAGGAGCCGCTCATCCTCCGCGCGCCGTGCCTGCCAGAACGCTTCGGCTCGGCTGAACTCCTCAGCGGTGAAGGACTCGGGGACAGCCCACCCCGCAGCCATGATGGCCTCAAGGTCGAGGCTCGTCGCCGGCCCACCCGCAGAGATCGTTTGATCGGTCATCGAGCCAGCGTAGTAACAGCGACATCGTGCGCCTCGGAAGTTCCCGTATTTCCCACCCGAGGTGGTGCGGCAGCTCCCTGGCCGGGACCACGGTCGCCCCGGGACGCCCGCCGGTCAGAGCCGGAGCTCGTCCTCCTGGGCCGAGGTGAGGTCGCTGGGCCAGAGCCGGTAGACGTTGAGACGCGTCTCGTAGTACTTGTCCGTCTCACCGACCCACTGCATGCCGATGCGCCTGGCCGTGCCGGCGGCGCGCTCGTTGTTCACCCGCACGACCGCGACGAGTTCGTGGGCGCCGATGGAGAAGGCCCACCCGGCCAGGGCCCGGCCGGCCTCGGTGGCGTAGCCGTGGCCCCAGAAGTCGGGGGCGAGCTGCCAGCCGATCTCGATGTCCTCCTCGTCGGGCGGCAGGTATCTCAGGGAGAGGCCGCCGATGATCCGCTGGTCGGAGTTGCGGACGATCGCCCAGCGGCCGAGCGGGGGCGTCAGGGTGTCACGGTTGCGTTGCCATGCCTCTAGTGTGGTCCGCATGGCATGCTCGCCGTCGAGCCGGTTCATCGCCGGGGACAGCCACCGGGTGACCTCCGGTGTGCCGTAGATGGCCAGAGCATCGCGGGAGTCCTCGGGACTCCAGTCGCGTACCGTGAGGCGGGCGGTGGTCAGTAACGCCATGGTCTTCCTCTCCCCGGCGGGCAAGCCGGCCGTGCGGCGACGAGAGAACAGCGAGCAGAAGAAAGTATCGTTTTCTTGCCGGAAATGTCCGATGTGTTGCCCTTGTGAGGGTACGCCCATCTGGCCGCGGACGACCAGGCCGGGGGGGAATTACCTGGTCAGCGACTTGTCGCCCCGGCCGACGCCCTTCGCAGCGGTGATCAGCCCTCCAGGGCGTACTGCATCACCCGGAGCTTGGCCTGCGCCTCGGCGAGCTCGGACGCGGGATCGGAGTCGCCCATGATGCCGCAGCCGGCGAACAGCCGGGCCCGGGGGCCCTCGATCTGGGCGCAGCGCAGCGCGATCCCCCACTCGCCGTCCCCCCGCGCGTCGATCCAGCCGACAGGACCGGCGTAACCGGCGCGGTCCATGCCCTCGAGCTCACGGATGACGCCGAGCGCCACCCCGGTCGGGGTGCCGCCGACGGCGGCGGTCGGGTGCATGGCCGCCACCACGTCCAGGACCGAGGCCCCCACCGACAGCCGTCCGGTCACCGGGCTGGCCAGGTGCTGGACGTTGGGGAGCACCAGGAGTTCGGGCTCCTCGGGGATCTTCAGCTCGGCGCAGAGCGGGTCGAGCGCCTCCCGTACCGACGTGACCGCGCAGGCGTGCTCGTGGCGGTCCTTCTCCGAGGAGAACAGGGCCGCGCCGCGCGCCATGTCGTCCGCCCTGTCGCTGCCCCGCGCGATCGTACCGGCCAGCACCAGGGACTCGACGGTCTCCCCGGTACGCCGGACCAGCAGCTCGGGGGTGGCACCGACCAGCCCCGCGCAGGAGAAGGTATAGCACTCCGGGTAGCGGTCGGCCAGGCGGGTCAGCAGCAGGCGGACGTCGATCGCCCGTTCCGCGACGGCGGTCAGGTCGCGGGCGAGCACCGTCTTCTCCAGCTGGCCCGATCTGATCCGCCGGACGGCGCGGGCCACGGCGTGCTCCCACTCCGGCGCGCTCAGACTGCCGTCGCCGTACCGGATCCTGCCCGGGTCGCGGAGCGGGGTGACGGCGTCGAGCCGCTGCTCGCCGACGGTGGTCAGCCAGGCGCGGCCGTCGCGGCGGGCGAGGATGGTCCGGGGGACGAGGAGGACCGACCCGCGCGACTCCGGGTCGAAGGTGAACGAGCCGAAGGCGACGGGACCCGAGCCGGGGGTCGTCACGTCGTCGTCGACGTCCGCCTCGCCGAAGAGGTCCGACAGCAGGTCGCGGGCCCAGTCGAAACGCCGGGGGCCGGGCGGCACCTCCAGGCGCAGGGCCTCACCCCAGGCCACGAGGCCCTCCCCGCGCCTGACCCAGGCGTAGGGCGCGGTCTCCGGCAGTCGTGCGAACAGGTCGCCGGGGTCGTCGACGGAGGTGGTTCTCACCACGAGAGGACGGATTGATCCGAGCGCTACACTCACCCCCGCCACTCTATGCCGGAAACTGAACATGTTCGACGACGGTTTCCCGCCAGCACGGGCGCCACGCGGTGTCAAGAAAACCAAGGCACTCGGTCAACGGACCCCGCCGTCCTGGCCTGCGGTGATACATCCGAAGCAGACGCGATCTCTCAGCGGAGGTGTCATGCTTCGCAGGACTGTGACAGTACTCACAGGGCTGGCCGCCCTTGTGGTCGCCCAGGCCGCTCCGGCCGGGGCGACACAGGCGGGGCAACCCTGGCGGCCGGTGGTCATGGCCGCACTCGGAGACTCCATCAGCGCGGGGTTCAACGCCTGCGGGTGGTACGTCACCTGCGCCTCGCACTCCTGGTCGACCGGTGATCATCGCGATGTCAGGAGCCACTACCTGAGGCTACGCGAGGCGGATGTGGCACTCGCGGGGCACAATGTGAACCTCGCCGTCCCCGGCTCCACCAGTGCCGACCTGGCCGGGCAGGTGAAGCAGGCGATCGACCGCCGCGCCGACTACGTGACGGTCCTGGTCGGCGCCCAGGACGCCTGTGCGTCCGAGGAGCGGCTGATGACCTCCGTGGCCGTCTACGAGAGCCGGGTGGCCGGGGCCCTGGCGCTGTTGCGGACGGCCAGGCCCGACGCCCGGGTGTTCGTGGCGAGCATCCCCGACCTCAGACGGCTCTGGCAGGCCGGCAGGAACAACCTGGTGGCACGCGGGTTCTGGGCGGTGGGCCGGATCTGTCCCACCGTGCTGGCGCACCCCACCTCGACCTCGGCGGCCGACCAGGCCCGCCGTGACCGTGTGCGCGCCCGGGTGATCGGGTTCAACGCCGCACTCGCCAGGGTCTGCGCGGTGTACGGCCCGAACTGCCGGTTCGACGGCAACGAGGTGTTCAGGCAGGCGTTCACGCTGAGCCACATCAGCATGTGGGACTTCTTCCATCCCAACGCCGCGGGCCAGCGGCTGATCGCGGAGAAGACCTACGGCGCGATGCGCGACTGGCTCGCCGAGGACGACCGGGAACCCGTCCTCGCCCCCTGAGCCGGACGGCGCGCGCTTCCGCGTTCCGTACCGCCCAGAGTGGCCGGTGACGGCGCGCGGGAGACCGGCCACTCCCCGGAGTGGCCGGTGACGGCGCGTGGGAGACCGGCCTCCCTCAAGTCCCGCGTGCCCGCCCGCCGCGGGCGGGACGAACCGGGCATCTGTCCCCTTTTCGGATTTTCATAGCCAGCCGTTGTGCCGGGCGGTGCGGGCGGCCTCGATGCGGTTGCGGGTGCCGGTCTTGCCGATCGCGGCGGACAGGTAGTTGCGGACGGTGCTCTCCGACAGGTGCAGCCGCCGCGAGATGTCGGCGATTGTCGCGCCGTCGGCCCCCGCGGCCAGCACGTCCCGCTCACGGTCGGTCAGCGGGCTGGCGCCGGTGCTCAGCGCGGCGGCGGCCAGCGCGGGGTCGATCACCTTCTCGCCCGCCAGGACCCGGCGGATCGCCGCGGCGAGATCCTCGACAGGGCTGTCCTTGACGAGGAATCCGGCGGCGCCCGCCTCCATCGCCCGGCGCAGGTAGCCGGGCCTGCCGAACGTGGTCAGGATCAGCACCCGGCAGCCGGGCAGGTGGTCCCGGAGCCCTGCCGCGGCCTCCAGGCCGCTGATCCCCGGCATCTCGACGTCCAGCAGGGCGATGTCGGGACGCGTGTCGAGCGCGGCGGCCACGACCTCGTCGCCCCCGGTGACCGTGGCGACGACCTCGATGTCGTCCTCCAGGCCGAGAAGCAGGGCCAGCGCGCTGCGCATCATGCCCTGATCCTCCGCCAGCAGCACCCTGATCATGGAAGTGTTCCTCCTCGACGGAAAACCAGCGATCGCATGAGCGCCGACCTCGGCGGCAAGCAGGTGATCATGGAAGACTCCTCCCCGGTGGGAAACCGCCGATCATCGGAGCGTTCCCAGGGAGACCGTCGGCAGTGGGAGCGTCTCTGAGCCGGAAGTCGCCGATCACGGGAGCGTCACCCGCAGCAGGAAGCCGTCGCGGCCGACGGTCTCCAGCGTGCCGCCGAGCGCGACGACCCGCTCGGCCAGGCCGCGCAGGCCGTTGCCGGAGGCGTCCGCTTCGGCTCCCCGGCCGTCGTCGCGGATCTCCAGCACCGTGCCCTCCAGGGTGATCGCGCAGGTGCGGGCGGCGCTGTGGCGGACGACATTGGTCACGCCCTCCCGTACGGCCCAGCCCAGCAGGGCGTCGGCCTCCGGCGCGGGGCGGCCCTCGGAGACGGTGACCGTGGCGGCGATGCCCGCGTCGGCCAGTACCGTGCGCGCCGAGGCCAGCTCGGCGGCCAGCCCGCGCCCCCGGTAGCCGCTGACCGCGGCCCTCACCTCGGTCAGCGCCTCCCGGCCGACCGCCTCGATGTCCACCGCCTGCCGCACCGCCGCCTCCGCGTCGCGGGGGGCCAGCCGCCGTACGGCCTCGGCCTTGACCACCATCACCGACAGGGTGTGCCCGAGCAGGTCGTGCAGGTCGCGGGAGAAGCGCAGCCGCTCCTCGGCCACCGCGACCCGGGCCAGTTCCTCACGGGTCTCCTGGAGCTCGGTGATCACGGAGAACAGCTTCAGCACGACGCTGACCACCAGGCCGCCGGTGGTCGTTCCCCAGGTGGCCAGGGAGATGCTCTCCCAGCTCGCTCCCGCGCGCCACATCACCACGGTCAGCGCGAGCGTCAGTACGGTGAGCAGGAGGTAGACGGACCTGCCACGCAGCACGACCCCGCAGGCGATCGTCATCAGCGGTGCGAGGTAGAACCAGTTCTGCGCCGGCCCCGCCAGCAGCAGGAAGATCACCACCAGCAGCCCGGCCAGGGCCACGGTCGCCGCTCGTCGCCGGCCGTGGAAGGACAGCCGGATGCAGAGCATGTACAGGGCGGCGAAGGCGACGACGCCCAGTGCGGCCGGCGCCGCCGGCCGTACGTGCCCTGCCACGAGGTCGCTGATCGGGGGATAGGCGATCAGCAGCCACGGATAGAAGGCGAGCTCCCCAGGCTCCTGCCTTCTCCCCCTCCCCGACCATTTCCGTCTGGCCGCTTCCATCCGTTTTGGTTTCGCCT
Source organism: Streptosporangium sp. NBC_01755 (assembly GCF_035917995.1). NCBI lineage: Bacteria > Bacillati > Actinomycetota > Actinomycetes > Streptosporangiales > Streptosporangiaceae > Streptosporangium > Streptosporangium sp. NBC_01755. The sequence goes on from NZ_CP109131.1 coordinate 7,243,087, forward strand.
TTCTCGGCCCTTCCGGCCTCTCTCGCTCCGTCACCCCCGCTCCCTCCGGCTCTCCGCTCATCCGGCCACTCCTATCACGCGACTCACACCACGCGCCCGGCCCGGCGGTAGCCGTACACCGCCAGGATCCCGAAGGCGACCAGCCAGCCGGTCAGGATCAGTGCCACGCCGGCCTCGGGTGCCTGGCCGAAGGCGACCTTTCGTGCCAGGTCGGCGTAGGTGAAGCTCGGTGTCCACTCCGCGAGCGTCTTCAGCCAGGAGGGGAAGCCCTCGGTGGGCAGCCACAGACCTCCGACGATCGCCAGCGCCATGTTGGCCGCGATGTTGAGCACGGCGGCGGTCTGGCCGCTGAACCGGTAGCCGATGGCCAGGCCGAGCAGGGTGAAGGGCAGGGAACCCGCCCAGAGCAGGAGCACGATCGAGGCCCACTGCCAGATCTCCAGCCGCACCCCGTTGAGCAACGCCGCCGACAGGCACACGCCGGCGATCGCGGGCAGCACCACGAGCATGCCGGTGCCCGCCTTGCCGGCGATCACCCGTACCGGCGCCAGGGGAGTGATGCGCAGCTGCCGCAGCCAGCCCGCCGTCCTGTCCTCGGCGATGCCGGTGCCGTTGTTGAAAGCCGAGCCGATCGCGCCGAAGGCGGCCATGCTGACCATCACGTGCAGGGCGGCCCAGGTACGGTCGTCGCCCGCTATGCCGAGGTTGGTGAAGATCAGGTACATCACCACGGGCATTGTGAAACCCAGGATCACGTATCCCGTGTCTCGGCGGCTTCTGGCGATCTCCAGGCGGATGTAGCCGAGCATCAGGCGTCCACTCCCGTCAGTGCGATGAAGGCGTCCTCGAGCGCGGCGGGAGCCACCTCAAGGTCTCGTACGGCTCCGGCCTCGGCCAGCGCCAGGACCGTGGCGTCGGCGTCGCGGGTGCGCAGGTGGGCGCGGTTCCCGCGGATCTCCACGGAGGTGACCCCGGGAAGGCGTTCCAGCAGTGCGACGTCCTCGGCGGGGGCGGTGACGCTGACCGTGGTCAGCGACACCAGGCGCTTGATCTCCCGGCTGGTGCCGTCGGCCACGATCCGGCCCCTGTCGATCACCACTACCCGGTCGGCGTACTCGTCGGCCTCCTCCAGGTAGTGGGTGGAGAACAGCACGGTCCTGCCGCGCGCGGCGAAGGCGCGCATGCTCTCCCAGAACTCCCGCCTGGCCCGGACGTCCAGCGCCGCGGTCGGCTCGTCCAGCAGGATCAGCTCAGGGTCCCCGGCCAGCGCCAGCGCGAAGCGGAGGCGCTGCGCCTGGCCGCCCGACAGCCGTTCCACCCTGCGGCCGGCCAGTTCCTCCAGCCCCGCGACGGCCAGCACCTCCCGTAGCGGGAGCGGCGCCCGGTAGGTCCCGGAGACGAAACCGAGCAACTCGCCGACCGTGGTCCGGGAGACGAGGCCGCCCTCCTGGGGCATCGCCGCCAGCCGCCCGCCCCGGATCGCGGCCTCCGGGGCGCCCCCGAACACGCGTACCGTCCCGGAGTCGGGGGCCAGCAGCCCGAGCAGCAGCCCGATACCGGTCGACTTGCCCGCGCCGTTGGGGCCGAGCAGGGCGACGGTCTGCCCGGCGGGGATGTCGAGGCTGAGGTCGTCCACGGCGCGTACCGCCCCGAAACGTTTGGTCACGTTCTTGAGTGACACCGCGTCATTCGTCATGCGAAAGACGCTACGGAGGGCGCGGGATCCCCGGTAGATCCATCGATCCAGGGCTGCCCGGGACAAATGTCACCTCTCGGTGCTCGCGGAATTCCGGGCTCGTCACCGGAACCGCAGCGTGGAGGCCCCGATGTTCACGGCAGGCCTCCGCCGGCCCTGCCAGGGCCGGCGCCTCCGGTGGACCTGTCGTGGGGGCCATCGGGGCGGGAGCGTGCGAACCGCCCTCAACCTCACCCGCCCGTTTCTCTTCCCGCCCCGCCCCGTCAGGCTTTCGTCTCAGACCGCCAGTGCGGCGAGCGCGGCCGCGGTCTCCTCCGGCTTGGAGAACATCGGCCAGTGGCCGGTGGGCACCGAGGCGAAGCTCCACTCGGGCCCGGCGAGCGCCGCGAAGAACGGGTGACCGGCGGCGATCATGGTGTGCACCTGCTCCAGCGGGAACGAGCACGCGATGAGAGTCTTGGGCAGCGCGTCCGTGCCGCCCTTGAGCGCCAGGGGCTGAGTCATCGTCCCGTACGGCTGCGGGGTCGCGCGGGAGGCGAACCACTCACGCTCGGTCTCTCCCAGCCCCTCCAGGCCGGCCCCGGCCCGCTCCTGCTCCTCCCAGGAGGGGAGTGGGTAGCCCACCCCGTCGCCCTGCTCGGCGACCCGCTTCTCGATGAACGCCCGCCACTCGGGCTCGTTGGTGTCCAACTGGGTCATGCCATCGGCCAGCGGACCGCTGTCGAGGTAGACGATCCGGGCGACGCGCTCGGGAATCCGGTCGGCCGCGCCGGTGACCGGCGCGCCGGCCCCGCTGTGGGCGACGAGGATCACCTCGTTCAGGTCCGCGAAGACGACCGTGTTCACGATGTCCTGGATGTGGGTCTCCAGATCGACCCCGGGACCTGCCAGGTGCGCTCTGTCGCCGAGCCCGGTGAGCGTGACCGGGTGGACCTCGTGCCCGGCCTCGCGCAGCGGCCGGGTGACCTTCTCCCAGGCCCACGCGCCCAGCCAGAAACCGGGAACCAGCAGGTAAGTGCTCATATTTCTGCTCTCCTTCGTTCGCCTGGTTTCACCCTAGAATCGAATCCGGACAGTATCAGTCCTGATTTTTGAGGAGAATTCGAATGACCGCCGCGAGGGTCCTCGCGCTGCTGGAACTGCTGCAGGCCGCCCCCGGCCTGACCGGCCCCGATCTCGCCGCCAGGCTGGAGGTGGACGAGCGCACGGTGCGCCGCTACGCGGTGCGGCTGTCGGAGCTCGGCGTGCCGGTCTCGGCCGAGAGGGGCCGCCACGGCGGCTACCGGCTGCTGCCCGGCTACAAGCTGCCGCCGCTGATGCTCACCGACGACGAGGCCACCGCGGTGGTGCTGGGGCTGCTGGCCGGCCGGCGGACCGGGCTGGCGGTGGGGGAGACGGCCACCGAGAGCGCCCTGGCCAAGATCCAGCGGGTGCTCCCCGGGCCGCTGCGTGAGCGCGTCGACGCGATCTCGGAAACGCTGGGCCACACCGGCGCCGCGACCCGGGCACCCGCTCCGAAGGCGGGCCCGCTGCTCGCCCTCGCCGACGCCGCCCGCCGCCGGATCACCGTCCGGCTGGCCTACCGCTCCTGGCGCGGCGACGCCTCGACGCGCGACCTGGACCCGTACGGCATCGTCTTCCACTCCGGCCGCTGGTACGTCGCGGGCCTCGACCACGACAGCGGGGAGATCAGGACCTTCCGGGTGGACCGGGTGGCGAGCGCCGCGCGCACCGAGCGGAGGTTCTCGGCCCCGGACGACTTCGACCCGGTCGCACACGTGGTCGGATCGCTGTCGGCGGTGCCCTACCGCTACGAGGTCAGGGTGCTGCTGGAGGCCACGCTGGAGGAGGCCGCCGCCCGGATCCCCGCCGCCACGGCGACCCTGGCCGAGACCCCCGCCGGGGTGCTGCTGGCCACCAGGGCCGACCGGCTGGACGGGATGGCCCAGATGCTCGCCGGCCTCGGCTGGCCGTTCACCGTCATCACCCCCGCCGAACTACGCGACGAGATCAGAGCCCTCGCCGCCCGCCTCCTCGCCTCGGCTTCGCGTGCCTGACCACCAGGTAAGCGTTCCAGCTTGGCCGCCAACACGGAGGCGGGTGGCTGGCCGAGTATGCCGATCCAGAGGCGACCGTTCCACCTGGCCTCGCGGCCCGAGCTGTCGGTGGCCGGTACCGGCCCTCAGGCGACAAGCCCGGCCGCCGAGCAGGCGTAGGGCCGCGAGGCGGCGCGGAGCGGAGGGCAGTGTGCAGCACGCCACGTTCACGCTGGCGGGACAGGAGTACATGGCCATCGACAGCAACGTGTCGCACGCGTTCACCTTCACCCCGTCGGTCTCGCTGTACGTGCAGTGCGAGTCGGAGGCGGAGATCGAGCGCCTGTACGCGACGCTGTCGGAGAACGGCGAGCCGCTGATGCCGATCGGCTCCTACGGCTTCAGCAAGCGCTTCGGCTGGACCAACGACCGCTTCGGCGTCTCCTGGCAGCTGAACCTCGCCTGATTCCGCCATCACGGGCCACCGCGACAGCAGCCCGACGCCGAGTGGGATGACGCTGACCGGCATCCACAACAGGGCACCGACCAGGAGGCGGCGCAGGTCGAACCGGGCAAGGCGGGTGGCCGCCGGCGACACGGGCCTCAGCGGCGCCCGAGGGCCGATCCGGCTCCGAGGTCAGCGGGAACGCCGGCGGGGTGGCAGGCGCGGCACCACGAGCCGGGGCCGGGCCGCCGGATTCGGGGTGTGCGGCGGCTGCAGGACCAGGCGTTCCAGGGCGACCTCGATCGCCCGGTCCAGCTGGGTGTCCACGCCCGCGGCGTAGTCCTGCGGGGTGATGTCGACCTCGATGTCGGGGTCGGTGCCGTAGTTCTCCACCCGCCAGCCCACGTCGTCGAAGGCGAAGGAGAACTCCGGCTGGGTGGTGACCGTCCCGTCGGCCAGGTGGTGCCGGGGCCAGATGCCGATCACCCCGCCCCAGGTGCGCTTGCCGATCAGCGGGCCCAGGCCCAGCAGCTTGAAGGTGTGGCTGAAGATGTCGCCGTCGGAGCCCGCCCACTCGTTGGTGATCGCCACCATCGGGCCGCGCGGCGACTCCTCGGGGTAGGGCTCGGGCACGCCCCAGCGGGGGAAGTTGTAGCCCAGGCGGCGCCGGGCCAGCTTCTCAAGCAGCAGCGACGACACGTGACCGCCGCCGTTGAAGCGGACGTCCACCACGAGGGCCTCCCGGTCGTACTCGGTCAGGAAGCCGCGGTGGAACTCGGCGTAGCCCTCCGGGCCCATGTCGGGGATGTGCAGGTAGCCGATCCGGCCGCCGCTGAGCTCGTGGCAACGGGCCCGGTTGGCCTCCACCCAGTCGCGGTAGCGGCCCGGCTGCTCGTCGTCGATGGCCTTGACGGTGACGGTCCGCCTTTCGTCCCCGCGCTGGATGGTGAGCTGCACCTCCTGGTCGGCCTGGTTGACCAGCAGCTCGTCGGGGCTCACCTCCGCGCCGACGGGCTGGCCGTTGACGGCCAGCACCACGTCACCCGGCCGTACGTCCACCCCGAGGCGGTTGAGCGGCGAGGTCGCCTCGGGGTCCCACCGGTCACCACCGACGATCTTCGCGATCCGGTGGACGCCCTCCTCGAAGGCCCAGTCGACGCCCAGCTTGCCCTGCCGGTAGTGCGGCCGGGGCCGGTAGGCGCCGCCGCTCTCGTAGGCGTGCGAGGTGCCCAGCTCACCGAGGAGCTCCCACAACAGGTCGGAGAACTCCCCTCGGGTGGTGACCCGGTCGACCAGCGGCAGGTAGCGCAGGTAGACGCCGTCCCAGTCGAGCCCGGCCATGTCCTCGGTCCAGAAGTTCTCCCGCTGCAGCCGCCAGGCCTCCCTGAACATCTGCCGCCACTCGGCCTCGGGGCGGATGGACACCTTGACCCGGGACAGGTCCACCCATCCGCTCGTCCGGCCCGGGGTCTCGTCGCTCTCGGGCTCCTCGCCCGCCTTGACCACCCGCAGTCGCCTGCCCGCCTGGTAGAGCAGCGTGCTCCGGTCCCGGCCCAGCCGGAACTCCGACACGTCCCCGACCAGGGTCTCCTGCTTCTGCTTGGCGAAGTCGTAGACGTGCAGGGTGCCTTCGGAGGAGTCGGCGTAGTCGTCACCGAGGCTGCCCTCGACGGGGAAGTTCAGGTAGACGGCCTTGCCCTTGATACCGGCGATGCCCTCGTAGCGGCCCTCGGGGACGGGGAAGCCGACGATCCGGTCCTCGATGCCGTCGAGATCGATGAGCACCTCGGGCACCTCCTCGCCCTCGTTCTCGTCGTCGGCATCCCCGTCATCGTCGTCGTCCGTGAGCGGCCGGGGCTTGGGGACGAAGGGGGACGCGACGTCGGCGCGGAGCGCGATCGCGTAGGGGCGGGAGCCCAGCGGGAAGCCCAGATCGAAATGGAGTTCGTCGTAGACGGGATTGAAGACGCGCCTGCCGATGAAGTAGAGGTAGTCGCCGCCCGGGTCGAAGGCGGGACAGGCGTCCCACAGCACCGGCCGGGTGGCGAAGAACGTCTCGCCTGTTTCGACCCGGCACAGTTTCACCGCCGTCGTCTGCGCGGTGTCACGGCAGGCGTACGCGAGCCAGCGGCCGTCGGGGGACCAGGCCAGGTCCTCGATCGCGCCGAACCGGCTGGAGTCGACGGTCCTGCCCCGTGCCGGCCCCTTTTTCCGCCTGGAGGCTCTGGAGGACTTCTCCGGTGTGAGGTCGACCAGGATCAGCTCGTTGCGGTGGTTGGCCACCGCGACCAGATCGGCCGTGGGGGAGACCTCCAGCGCGGTGGCGCGGCCGACCTCGAGGTGGTCGAGCCTGACGGGTTCGGCGGAGCCGTCGGCGGTGAGCACCACCAGCACCTCGCGCTCGGCCTCGTCGCTGGCCGCCGCCACGAGCCGCTCACCGTCGTTGAGCCAGTTCAGCAGCCGGTAGCGCACCCCGTACAGCGCCCCGTGCTGGCGTACCGGACCCTCCCAGGCGGCGAAGGAGAACGCCTTGCCCCGGGTGGTGATGGCCAGGCCGCTGCCGTCGGGGCTGAGCGTGGCGCCGTCCAGGAAGTCCTCGGCCGAGGCGAAGCGGCGGTTGAGCTGGGTGCGCGAGCTACGTAGCCGCACCTCGATGGGGCGTGACTCGCCGTCCTCCACCAGGTAGAGCTCGGCCCCGGCGTGGTAGACCAGCCTGTGGCCGTCGCCCGACAGGTTGCGGGCGTAGTAGTCGGCGTGGTCGGAGTGCCTGCGCAGGTCGCCGCCGTCCGCGTCGCAGGAGTAGACGTTGCCCACGCCCTCGTGGTCGGAGATGAAGTAGACCCGGTCCCCGACCCAGCAGGGTGAGGCGAGATTGCCGGGAAGCGCGGTGAGCCGCCGGAACCGCCCGTCGTCGCCGGTCTCGATCCACAGATCGCCCACGGTGCCGCCCCGGTAGCGCTTCCACCTGGCGGGGTCGGCGGTGTTGCGGCCGAGCACGATCCGCGGGCCGTAGGAGATGGTGTTGGCCGGGCCGTACGGCAGAAGCTCGGGCATTCCATCAGGTTCCACCCGGTGCAACCGGCTGCGGCCGTCGAAAGGCTGGCTCTGGTCGCTGGCGTAGACGATGCCGCCGCCGGGATCCCAGCCGGTGACGCTGGAGCGGGCCCCGTGGTAGGTCACCCGTCGGGCCGCGCCACCGTCGGCGGGCATCACGTAGACCTCCTCGGGCCCCTCCTCGCGGCCGACGAAGGCGAGCCGGTCGCCATCGGGGGAGAAACGCGGGTATCCCGCCTCGGCCACCCCGGCGGTCAGCCGGAAGGCCCGCCCGCCGCCGGCGGTGACCATCCACAGGTCGTCCTCGGCGGCGAAGACCACCATGTTGCCGAAGATCGTCGGAAATCGAAGGTAGGCGGGCATCGTGTCACTCCATGATCGGGCGACCGGGTTTCATGCCGGTCACCCGATCATGATTTCACGCCCTCGCCGGCTAGGAGACTCGTCCACCTGGGTGGGCGGGCCCCGTCTCGGGCAACTTGACCTCGGGCTGTCCGGCCTGTTTCTTCGCCTGTTTGGCGGAGCGTGTCGCTTTTATGGCAGCCTTCTTGCTCTTACCCGAGCTTTTCGCCGCCTTGTTCTTACTGTCCTTGGTGTTCTTGGTGTCCGTCATCGTTTCCCTCGTTGTGCTTGATGGACGACGCCCTTGATTAGGCACTCAGGGGGGTTTAATACCCTTTACGAGCATCAACCATCCACAGTCTGTGTAGATGTGGACGCGTTGCGTGATCAATGGGTGGCGGCGCACGGCGCGGCGGGTCCAGCGGGCGCCGGTCGGCATCTCGAAGCCCCGCACGCCGGTCATCGAGGGCGGTTCCGGCTGCTGCGCCCCCTCGCTGCCCGCCGGAGCGATGGAGGCGAGCAGGCGCTGAGCCTCGTTCTCCGCCATGGGTGTCCGGCGGTCGGGATGCTCCCGCTCATGTGCGGTCCTCACCGTCGGGGGCGCCGCCCTCGAACCTTCTGGGCCGGGTGACGGGAGTGACCCGGGGTGCGGGAATGTCGAGATCGCGGAGAAGGCTGGGAATCGCCCGACACTTGAGCCGCGGCCCTTCCGGCCCCGTGCGAGGGCATGATCGCGTGCTTGGATTGCGCTCACGAAAAGAAGAGGTAAATCGCAGCCCTCGGAACGGATAATGATCTTCACGATTGGGCAGAACGTCGGCACACGGCTTGCGTTCCGGGGAGGTGATGCATGGCCTGGTCACAAGACGAGGAGCGCATGCTGCTGCAGATCGAGCGCCATCTCGTCGACGAGGATCCGCGGCTCGCAGCGCGGCTGGAGTCGTTCAACGAGCGTGTCCAGCGCAAGGAGGGTGGCGGTGGCCGCAAACGCGGCACCAAGAGGGAGCGGGGGCGTTCCTCCAGGCGCCTGCGACGTTCGACGGTCATCATCATGTTCAGCTGGTTGCTGATCGCGACGCTGATCGCCACGCTCCTCATCTTGGTCCTGCGCCATGAGGCGGCCGCGGCGTTCCCGCTGTGATCGTCACCGTCGTCACCGTCGCCACCGGCTGAGACGGCGACCGCCGCCGCCGTCTCAGCTGCCACCGCCGCCGTCTCCACTGCCGTCGGTGCGGCCGTCGAGGTGAAGGTGGGCATGGGCCGCAGGGTCGTGCGTTCATGGCCTGGGCAGGGTCATGCGCTCATGCCCCGAGCCGCGGAGGTCAGCCCAGGGCGCGCAGGAAGTCGGCGGCCACCGGGGCGGCGACCGCCCCGCCGCCCGAGCCCTCCTCGACGATCACTGCGAAGGCCAGGTCGCCGCGGAAGCCGATGAACCAGGCGTGGGTCTGCAGGTTGCCCTGTGCGCCGTACTCGGCGGTCCCCGTCTTGCCCCGGGTGCCCTGGGGCAGGCCCGCGTCCTTGGCGGTGCCCTTGGTGACCACCGCGGACATCATCTTGTGCATGCCGGACATGACGGCCTCGGGGAGCGCCTGAGGCTCCGACTTCTGCTTGATCGAGGGGACCAGGGTCGGCGGGCGCCAGGTGCCGTCGGCCAGCGCGGCGGCGACCGAGGCCATCATCAGCGGGCTGGCGGTGATCCGGCCTTGGCCGAAGGACTCCGCGGCCAGTTCGGCGTCACTCTCGGCCCTGGGGAAGCTGCCCTTGGCAGCCGGGACACCGATGCTGAGCGGCTTGTTGAAGCCGAACAGCTCCGCGGTGCTCAGCAACTTGTCGGCGCCGAGCCGTTCCTTGGCCAGGGGCGCGAAGGTGGTGTTGCAGGAGTGGGCGAAGGAGTCGGACAGCGACACCGAACCGTAGGCGGCGTGGTCGGAGTTGCGGATCGGCAGGCCGCCGACCTTGACGTCCTTGGGGCAGGTGACCCGATCGCCCGGCCTCATCCCCTCGGCCAGCAGGCCCATGGCGGTGACCGCCTTGAAGGTCGAGCCGGGAGGGTAGTTGCCGTCCAGCGCCCGGTTGAAGCCGCCCTGGTTGTTCACCACCGAAAGGATCTCACCCGTCGAGGGCCTGACCGCGACCAGTGCGGTGGTCTTCTTCAGGTCGCGGACCGCCTCGACCGCGGCCCGCTGGACCCGCATGTCCAAGCTGGTCTCCAGGTTCTCGCCGGCCTCGCCCTCGACCTTGCCGAGCGTCTCGACGGTCTTCTTGTCCCCGCCGACGAGTTCGACCTCGGTGTCGGGGGTGCCGGCCAGGCGCTTCTGGAAGGTGCTCTGCAATCCGCTCGCGCCGACCGCGTCACCCACCTTGTAGGGGACCCCCAGTTTCGCGACGCTCTTCGCCGTGGCCTTCTCCAGGTAGCCGACGAGCTGCTGCACCGAGCCGCCCACGTCGGCGCCGTCGATGCGGGCGCCGTCGGCGGAGGTGATCGCGGCACGCTCCGGCCACTTCGTCCTCAGTGCGAAGGCGGTGGTCGCGGTCAGGTCGGGGTGGACGGCAGCGGGCGACCACCTGACCCGCCAGTGCCGGTCGACGACCGCGAGGTCGACGCTGCCGGAGTAATTCCACTCGCCGACGTCTTTCAGCCTCAGCGTCGCGGTGTAGGAGGCCTGGCCGGTGCCGTCCCCGGTCTCGCGTACCTCGTCGAGCCGTACGACGGTGTTCTCCACGGCCAGGGCCTTGCGCATGTTGTCGTACACCGTGGCGAACGCCGGGTCCGGCGCTCCCAGCTCGGCGCGCATGCCCGCCAGGTCGCCGCTCTGCCAGGCGCTGACGAATCGCTGTGCGGTCTCCTGGGGCGTGCCCCTGGTGTGCAGGTACCACCAGGCGCCGCCGCCGGCGGCCCCCGCCACCAGCACGACGGCGGCCGATGTGATCGCGATCGTTCTGCCCCGTGCCACGTGATCCCCCCAGCTCTCGGTGCCACAGGGCCGCAGCCTAGCGTGACCTGCGCGAGATATCCCGATAAATGATCATTTGCCCTGTGTGCGGCTTGGCGCGTAGCTCGTCACGTAGTCCTGCCCGGACAGCTCCCGGATCGCGGCCATGATCTCGTCGGTCACACTACGTCGGTCGCGCGCGCTCGTCTCGGAGCCGGTGAAGGTCATCGGCTTGCCGATGCGGACGTTCACCCGGCCCAGTCTGGGCCTCGCGGCGCCGATCGGCAGCACCTTGTCGGTGCCCGCCATCGCCACCGGGACCACCGGCGCACCGGTGGCCAGGGCCAGCCAGGCGACGCCGACCTTGCCCCGGTAGAGGCGGCCGTCGGGAGAGCGGGTGCCCTCGGGGTAGATGCCGAACAGCTCGCCGTTTCCGAGCACCTTCGCCGCCGCGTCGAGCATGTCCTGGGCCGAGGTGGGGCTCTGCCGGTCGATGCTGATCTGGCCGGTGGTGCGCATCCACATCGCGGTGACGGGGTTGCCGGTGAAGTACTCGGCCTTGGCGACGAAGCGCACCTGACGCTTGAGCACCAGCGGCAGGAAGGTCGAGTCGAGGATCGACAGATGGTTGGAGGCCATGATGGCCGGACCCGTGACGGGAACGTGCTCGTGCCCGGTGACCGTGGTCGGCCAGAGCAGATGCAGGAGCGGAGCGCTGACGGTCTTGGTCAGGCGATAGAGCACGGACTCTCCTCATGAGACGGGTTCACCACACTAGGTGGTGGCCCGACAGCCGACGGTTGTACGCACCCGCACAAGCGGAGTTCCCGGGTTTGTAGCCCTCCTCCAACAGCGTGGCTCTTTTCCGGGGCGAGCCCGACGAAATCCTCCGGCCGGGGCCGACGAAAAAGAAGCGTCCCGCGAGCCTGGGGGGCTCGCGGGACGCGGTGTTTTGGTGCCGATGTGGCGGTCGCCTCCTCGGCGAGAGGCACAACACGGCTCCAGCCGAACGGTATTCCGTGAAGGCGGTAATTTGCGGCCCGGGGGACACAAACCACATCGGCACGATCACTCTAACCGACGTCCGTCATTGGTTATTCCGCTTCGGGGTCACCGGCGTGTCCCCTGTGGCTGCGCGACCCAGGAGAACCGCAGGTCACGGCCTTCCGGAAGTGTCTCGGTGAACTGCCAAGGGATTGCCCCCGGTGGGCGTGGATCACGATCGAGGGGCCAGGGGCAGAGATCCCGCGCGAGCGGGCCACAGAGGAGAGCGTCATGTCAGCGGCGACAGGGAGGGGCTCGTGATCGGCGGGAAAGAGGGCATGCGACCGGTGGGGGAGCGAGCATGAGCGCCGTGAGAACCACGGCGTCGTGGGCCTCAGCCGGGAACGCTCAGGGACGGCACCGCTCGGGGGAGCGGCTCCGCCGCCGTGGCCGGTCCGACGAGGACGGCCGAGGAGGGGGTGCGTTCGCGCACGTCCTCGCTGCGGATCGCCATCACGGCGGGTGGGCTGCCCAGGTCGCCGTACCTGGCGGCGACGGCAGCGGTGATCGCCCGGCACGCGTCGGCGACCGTCTCCCTTGAGGAGCCCGGCGGATGACCGGCCGACAGATGGCCCAGCAGCGCCGCGAACCGCAGCTCCTCGGCCGCCGCGCGGGCGATCCCGTCGTCGGAGGGCGGCAGAGGGCGGTCCAGCCAGAACACCCCGCCACGCAGGAACCCGGGATATGTCACCTCGTCCCGCTGGAGCGTGCGCACCGAATCAACCAGCAACCGCCCGAACTCCGTCAGGTCGGTATCCGGTGGCAGGTCGGTCGTGACCAGCAGCGAAACCCTCAGCGCGTTGACCATGAGCGGTTCTCCCTCCTTGAGGTGGCTCATAGTAGGGGGCGCCACCGACAGTTACGGTGTGGCTGGTGAATCGTGGCGAGATCGGGCTTCGATCAGGGGGCCGCCGGTATCGATCTCGGACGGTGGCCGGTTCCGCGCCGGCGGTCAGAGCGGTCTGGGGGCGGGCAGGGTGATCCTGTCGACGGCCTCGCGGCGGCGTCGTTCGGGGCGGCGGTCGTAGCGGGCCGTGGTCGCGGGGGAGGAGTGGCCGACGAGGGCCTGCGCGGTGGCCAGGTCCACCCCGGCGTCGAGCAGCTCGCCGATGAAGGTGCGCCTGAAGTCGTGCGGGGTGCGTGCCCCGGCCCCGGCCTCGGCCAGGCGTCTGGCCAGGATGTCGGCGACGGCCTGGCCCGTCATGGGCGCGGGCCCGCCGTCCCTGGTCCGCAGTCGGCCGAGCTTGCTGATGGGGCAGAACAGGGCACCTGCGGGGCGGCCCCGTACGGCCAGCCAGCGCTCCATTCTGGCCATGGCCGCGGTGGTGAGGTAGACCATCCGCTCCTTGTCGCGCTTGCCGCGCACCCGCAGCGAGCGGGAGCCGGGGTCGTAGTCGCCCAGCGAGAGCCCGGCGATCTCGGCGCGGCGGCAGCCGGTGGAGTAGAGCGCCGCCAGCAGGGCGGCGTCGCGGACCCCCGCGGGGGAGTCGTCGCGGTCGCAGGCGGCGAGCGCGGCACCCACCACCTCCGGGGGGACGTGCTGGCCCGTTGGCAGGCGGGTGTGCTCGACCGTCGGCAGGTCGGCGGCGCGCTGGTACTCCTCGGCGGTCATCAGGCCGAGCCGCCAGGCCTCGCGCAGTACCCTGCGCAGCGCGACCAGGTGCTTGTTGACGTACGAGGGGGACCAGCCGCGCTCGGTCATCAGGGCGCGGATGCGCACCGTGTGCTCGTAGCGCAGCAGGTGCCAGGGCCGGCCCGCGCCGCTGGAGACCTCGTCGCCGGAGACGAGCGCCGCTAGCCTGTCGAGGCAGCCGCGCATGGTGCGGCGGGACTCGGCGCTGGTCAGGGAGTCGAGATACACCCGGTAGGGGTCTCGCGCGGGCTCGATGGAGGGGCCGGGCGAGGCGGGGACGGCTGGCACGCTCACCGTGCCGACCCTATCGGGTGTCATGGATCTATATCGTGAAGCCGTGGGCGCGAGCTTCATCCCCGACGAAAAGGAGGGCGACCTCGCCGGAGAGAAGGGCGGCCACCGCTCCCGCAACGGCGCCTGGACCGTGTCCGGCTCCACAACGCCGTGCCGAAGGCGATAAGTGTGTGGTTGGCTGTTTCCAATGGACATCTCATCGCGGGCTTCCGCCTATCTTCGGGCATATGACGAGCAGCTTCGGGCCCGGCCGATGCCGGGCCGCACGGCCGAGAGGATCGGTCCGCTGCTGAGGATCGTGTCGAACGGCCATGGCCAGGGTTTCCTGACATATCGCGACCTTGGTGGTTTGGAGGGAGTCGAGCTGGACGCCTTCATCGTGCGCCAGCGGGACTTCTTCACCCGGGTCGGACGCGAGGTCGAGTGGAAGTACCACGGTTATGACCTGCCCGCCGACCTGCCCGAGCGGCTCGCGATGGCCGGGTTCGAGGCGGGGGAGCGGGAGACGGTGCTCGTCGGCGAGGCCGGTGAGCTGGCCGGTGTCCACGCGCCACCCGCCGGGGTGCGGTTGCGCGAGGTGGCGGGCCGGGATGACCTGGAGTGCATCCGTGAGCTGGAGGAGACGGTCTGGGACACAGACCACGGCTGGCTGCCCGGCATGCTGGAGCGCGAGCTCGCCGGTCCCGGGGACCCGTGCGCGGTGGTGATCGCCGAGGCGTGCGGGCAGGTGGTGTGCGCGGCGTGGGTGCGTTTCCACGAGGGCACCGATTTCGTCTCGCTGTGGGGCGGTTCGACCCTGAAGGAGTGGCGGGGCAGGGGTGTCTACCGGGCGATGGTGTCGTACCGGGCGGGGTTGGCGGTGGCGCGGGGCTTCCGCCTGCTGCAGGTGGACGCCTCCGATGGCAGCCGCCCGATCCTGACCAGGCTTGGCCTGGAGGCGATCACGACGACGACGCCGTACGTGTGGGTACCGCCGACCCTTTGACCTGGCACCGCTCGCGGACGGTCCCGTGCTCTCATCGGTCTTTCCCAGTGAGAGCAATATGGAATGAATTATTTCGTTTTGGTAACTTGACGTGGCTCAAGGGTGAGACCGTGACGCCGCGACTCGCGATGAGAGGACACGCATGCCCGAGGTGCTCAGCCGGCGCGCGCTCAACCGGGCCACTCTGGGGCGGCAGTTGCTGCTGGCCCGCGCCGAGTTGCCCGCGCTGGAGGCGGTCCGGCGCCTGTACGGCATGCAGGCACAGGCCCCCAACCCTCCCTACATCGGGCTCTGGGCCCGCCTGGCCGGGTTCACCCACGACGACCTCGCCCGGCTGATCAACGAGCGCCTGGTGGTGAGGCTGGCGCTGATGCGCTCCACCATCCATCTGGTCACCGCCGACGACTGCCTGGCGCTTCGCCCGATGCTGGGACCGCTGCTGGCGCGGGGTCTGCGGGGTACGCACGGCAAGGGTCTGGCCGGTGTGGACCTGGACGAGCTCGCCGTCGTCGGGCGCAAGCTGGTGGAGGAACGTCCGCTGACCTTCCGCGAGCTCGGGGCGGCGCTGCGGGAGCGGTGGCCGGATTCCCCCGCCGAGGCTCTGGCCGCCGGGGTGCGCAACACACTGGCGTTGGTACAGGTCCCGCCGAGAGGCATCTGGGGTGTGGGCGGCCAGGCCACCCACACCACCGCGGAGGCATGGCTGGGCCGGCCTCAGGACGAGCGGCCCTCCGCCGAGGAGGTGATCCGCCGCTACCTCGCCGCCTACGGTCCCGCCACCGTGATGGACGTCCAGCAGTGGTCGGGCATGACCCGCCTGGGGGAGGTCGTCCGCGGGATGGGGCTGCGGAACTTCGCGACCGAGGACGGTGCGGAGCTGTTCGACCTGCCCGAGGCGCCGCGTCCGGGTGCCGAGACCCCTGCCCCGGTGCGCTACCTGTCGGAGTTCGACAACATGCTGCTGTCGTTCGCCCCGCGGACCAGGACCCGGATCACGGAGGAGGAGTATCGGGGGCGGATCTTCACGGTCAACGGCATCATCAAGGCGACGGTGCTGGTCGACGGCTTCGTACGGGGCATCTGGAAGGTGACGGGGAAGCGGGACGGGGCGGTCCTGGAGGTGGAGCTGTTCGCGCAGGTGAGTGAGGGGGAGCGGGCGGCGCTGGAGGTGGAGGGAGCTCGCCTGCTCGACTTCGTCGCCCCTGAGGCGTCATCTCGCGCCGTCCGCTTTCGCGAAGCCTGACCGCGCCGCTTCCGTGAGGTTTCGCCGCCCTCCGGTGCGGAGCCCGGACATGCACGGCAGGGGAACCTCTGAGTGGTTGTGGGGCATGCCGTAGCCCGCCGGGCAGAGGAATCCACAGGAAAACTGATGAACGCTGACGAGACGACCAGCAGCTCATAGCCCCTGGCCGATGATTCGGTCGCCGAGCCTGGCGACCAGCTGCGCGCGTACGTGCGCGGGAAGGGCGCAGCCGTGTGCGACGAGCGTGTCGAGCGAGGGCAGGTCGAGGAGGACGGCCCAGTCCTGGACGTCCTCGCAATAGGAGACGTCGAGATGGCGGAGGCCCTTCAGCGCCTGGAGCGGGGCCAGCGATCGCACGGGTGTGTTCCTGATCGACAGGTGCTCCAGCGTGCGCAGGCCCTCGATGCCGTCCAGGCCGGTCAGCGGTGTGTGCTCCAGGTCCAGGCGGGTCAGCGAGGTGAGGGCCGAGATGTTCTCGGGGACGCGGTGCAGGCGGTTGCCGGACAGGTCGAGCTCCGTCACCCCGGCCGGTGCGGCGAGGGCCGAGAGCAGGAGCGCCGGAGGCGGGAGTATCACCGGCCGGGGCTGGGCGAGCACCGGTGACCGCCCGGCGGCGGCCTCCTGCAGGACACGCCAGCGGTCCACCGGCTCGCCCGGCCCGCCGAGGCGGACGTAGCCCGAGGGCAGCCACGGCGCCAGCCGCTCGGCCACGATGTCGGCGCGGTCACCGGCGCCGACGACCCCGGCCCGCAGCAGGCCGTAGTGCTCGTAGGCGTGTTCGGCGGGCACGAACAGGTCCGCCACGATGTCCCCGCCCGCGACGAGGGACCCGTCGTTGCCCGAACAGAAGATCACTCCCGCGGCGACGGTGCCGAGTACCAGGTGGTCCGCCGCGCTGTGGATCGCGCGGGCCCGCAGGTCGCCGGTCACCGCGAGGTAGCTCTCCGAGACGTCGCCGTCGTCGAGGAGTCCCTCCACCACCAGTGAACCGATCACGATCAGCGGCGCCTTCACATCCAGCCACCCGGGAACGTAGGTGTCGCCGAACCAGATGGTGGCCCGGTGCACGGTCCACCCGGACTCGGTCCGCTCCGTGCCGTCGGGGAAGACCGAAGGTGCCTCGCCGGGAAAGGTCAGCGACCACGCCTGAGCGAACAGCAGGCCGTAGACGGGGGGCATGATGTGGTGCGGCCACTCTCCGGCCTGGGCCGGTCTCCGTAGCCAGGATCCGATCGGATGCAGCTCTTCGGCGACGTCGCCGAAATAGTCCAGCGCCTCCGAGCCGGCCCCGGCCCGCTGTCGGAGCACCGCCAGCGCCTCACCAAGACGCTCCGACGCCTCGGAGAAATGCTCTTCCGTCAAATCCATGTCGCATACGGTACTCACCGCAACGAATGCCGCGCGCCGTTCGAGCGACGCTCCCGGATGCCGGGCGTGTCGGAGAAACCACCGGGCGCGACCACCCGGCGGCGAAGGGCAAAATGGATCTTCGCCGGGACCTCGGGTACCGTGCCCGGGGTCCCGGAGAACTCCGGTGCGCCTCGCGAACACGAATCATCGTGACATCGGAAGGATGGATAGACATATGGAGGCCGGAAATCACCGGACCCTGCGGTTGCTCGTCACCGGAGGCGGAACCGGTGGCCACACCTACCCCGCGCTGACCACCGTCGCGGCCCTGCGCGACCACGCCGGCGCGCGGGGGATCGACCTGGACGTGCTCTGGGTCGGTACGGCGACCGGCCTGGAGGCCCGCATCGCGGCGGAGCACGGCATCCCGTTCCGGGCCATCAAGGCCGGGAAGCTCAGACGCTCGCCCAACCCGCGTGAGCTGGCCACCAACCTCGCGGACATGTTCCGGATCCCCGTCGGCGTGCTCCAGGCCTTCGGTATCGCCGCCCGCTACCGCCCCGACGTGGTGCTGTCGACCGGCGGGTACGTCTGCGTGCCGCTGGGCGTCGCCTCCCGGGTGCTCGGCCGCCCGCTGGTCATGCACGAGCAGATCACCTCGTTGGGGCTGGCCAACCGCATCCTGTCGCGCTTCGCCCGGCGGATCGCGCTGACCCACCCCTCCTCGATCGAGCACCTGCCCCCCGGGGTGCGCGACCGGGCCGTCGTCACCGGCAACCCGGTCCGTCCCCACCTGTTGCGCGGCAACGTCGACGCGGGGCGGCGTCACTTCGGGCTCTCACCCGACCTGCCCGTGGTCTACGTGACCGGCGGCGCGCAGGGAAGTCGCCAGATCAACACCATGGTCGAGACGATCCTGCCCGAGCTGCTCGCCCGGGCGCAGGTGCTCCACCAGTGCGGCCCCGACTGGATCGGTCAGCTCACCCGTACCGCCGCAGGGCTCCCCGAGCGGCTGCGCGATCGTTACCATCCCGTGCCGTACGTCGGTGCGGAGCTGGCCGACGTGTTCGCCGCCGCCGACGTCGTGGTCTCCCGCAGCGGCGCGGGCACCGTCGCCGAGTTGACCGCCGTCGGCAAGGCGTCCGTCCTCATTCCTCTGGTGCCCTCCGCGGCCGACGAGCAGCGTCAGAACGCCCGTTACCTCGCCGAGGCGGGCGCCGCCCGGGCCCTCCTGGAGAACGGTCCCACCGCCGAGGCGCTCCTGGCCGAGCTGGACGCGCTCCTGCGGGACCCGGGCGCCCGCGCCGCCATGGCCGGCGCCGCCGGCTCCCTCGGCCGTGTCGACGCCGCCGACGCCCTGGCCCTGGTGCTTCTGGAGGAGGCGAGAGCGGACGGCAGGGCCGGCTGAACCGGCGGGGCCGCGGCCGCTGGACATTCCCGTCGAGTCCGTCCACGGCGCGGCCCCGTCAGCGGCGATGCGCCGGGCGAAGACCTCGGAGGGGCGGGAGCGGCCGTGGAGCTCGTTCGGTCAGGTCAGGTAGTCGCGCAGGGCACGTGAACGCGAGGGGTGGCGCAGCTTCGTCATGGTCTTGGACTCGATCTGCCGGATGCGCTCGCGGGTGACCCCGTAGGCGCGGCCGATCTCCTCCAGGGTCTTCGGCCGTCCGTCGCCGAGCCCGAACCGCATCGCCACCACCCCGGCCTCACGCTCCGACAGTGCCTCCAGGATCGTGTGCAGCTGTTCCTGGAGCAGCGCGGCGGCCACCGCGTCCTCGGGGGTGATCGCCTCGGAGTCCTCGATGAGGTCGCCGAACTCGCTGTCGCCCTCGGTGCCCAGCGGGCTGTGCAGGGAGATCGGCTCTCGACCGTACCCCTGGACCTCGACGACCCGCTCCGGGGTCATCTCCAGCTCCACGGCCAGTTCCTCGGGGGTGGGCTCGCGGCCCAGGTCCGTCGTCATCTGCCGGTGCACGCGCGCCAGCTTGTTGATCACTTCGACCATGTGCACGGGGATGCGGATGGTGCGGGCCTGGTCGGCGAGTGCCCGGGTGATCGCCTGCTTGATCCACCAGGTGGCGTATGTGGAGAACTTGAACCCCTTGGTGTAGTCGAACTTCTCCACGGCGCGGATCAATCCCAGGTTGCCCTCCTGGATCAGGTCCAGGAACAGCATGCCCCGGCCGGTGTGGCGCTTGGCCAGCGACACCACCAGGCGCAGGTTCGCCTCCAGAAGGTGGTTCTTGGCGCGGTGGCCGTCCTCGGCGAGCCATTCGAGCTCCGCGCGCACGTCGGGCTGGAGCCGGTCGCTGTCGTTGAGCCGTTCGGTGGCGAACAGGCCGGCCTCGATGCGCCTGGCGAGCTCGACCTCCTGCTCGGCGTTGAGCAGGGGAATCCTGCCGATCTGTTTGAGATAGTCCTTGACCGGGTCGGTGCTCGCTCCGACGCTCGCCTCCAGGGCTGCGGGCATCTCGTCGTCGTCGGTCAGGACGATCTCGTCTTCTTCCTCAACGGTGCCTTCCACGGTGGCGGCTTCCATGGCGTTCACACCTTCCCCGGGTCTGGTCAGATACAACAACCCGTGCAGTTCAAGGTACGTCCCGCGAAGGTGTGCTGCGGCGCCTGGCTCGCCGTCGTGTTCTTCGCCGGGAGCGGAGATCCTTCGCCGCCGGGGCTCTCATGGGGGCGGTCGTCGGGTTCTGCCGCCGAGTGGGCGGCCGGACCGCCTTTCCGGGTGGGAAGGCGCCCCGGCCGCCCTTCGGTGACGCTGCGGGTGTCGCGATGGTGGTCGGGGGGGCGAGGCCCCGCGGGATCAGGCCGGGAAGTCGCCGGGGGAGACGCCGCGGGTGCGGGCGTTGCCACCCCTGCTGGGGGTGAGGGTGAGGGTCCAGATGGTCGAGCTGCTGGAGGTCGTGACGAACCTCAGCCGGTTGTCGAAGCGCTGGTAGGAGGGGTTGCGGGTGAACCTGCCGCTGGAGGTGCTGAACCTGTAGCCGGAGGTGTAGAAGATGGTGTAGGTGCCGTCCCTGACCACCCTGACGGTGGCGGTGGACCGTGCGCGGACGTAGACGCTGAGCGCCTTGGACCTGCCGCGGACCAGGGTGATGACGGCATCCGTCCGGTTGCCGTTCTTGACCTTCAGGGTGCCCTGTCCGGGGCTGTAGCGGGAGTAGAGGATCTTTCCGTTACTCGGTCGTGCCGCCGCCTCAGTGGTGGAGACCGTGATGGTCTTCGCGGTCGAGGCGGTCGAGGCGGTCGAGGCGGTCGAGGCGGTCGAGGCGGTCGAGGCGGTCGAGGCGGTCGCGGGGGCGGCGGCGTAGCCGGTCAGCAGAACGGATGTGAGGATCGCTCCGGCGAGGGGGCGTAGATTGATCATTGCGTAAATATGGCCAATCCTCGGTGGCAGGTCAAAATAATTCGTATTTGCTGCGTCTTTTCGCCGGTTTTGCGAAGATGTCGGAACCTTTGGCGAGCAAGAGACTGCTTGGGGTGCCCGTACCGCATGCCCTGGCGGTGGTCACGGGGAGGTGAAACCCTGGATCGTTCCAGGTGGATTCGGGCGTGACCTCACCTTCGCCGGGATCCGGTCAGGGGGAGGAGAGCGTCAGGACGGCGGCGCCTTCGACGCGGTCGGCGGCCAGATCGGCCAGGGCCCGGTCGGCCTCGGCCAGAGGGTAGGGCAGCGTGGTCACCCGGGGCGGGTGGAGCGCGGTGAGTTCCAGGTAGGCCCGGCCGTCGGCCCGGGTGTTGGCGGTGACGCTGCGCAGGGTGCGCTCCTGGAACAGGTGGCGCCGGTAGGTCAGAGGCGGGATGTCACTGAGATGGATGCCCGCCACCGCGAGGGTTCCGCCCCGGTCCAGCGCGGCCAGTGCGACCGGTACCAGCTCGCCCACCGGGGCGAACAGGATCGCCGAGTCCAATGGCTCGGGCGGGGCGTCCGCGGCGTCGCCCGCCGAGGCCGCGCCAAGCGTCATGGCCAGTTCCCGGGCTCTGGCCGAGCGGGTCAGCACGTGCACCGTCGCGCCCTGGGCGATGGCGATCTGCGCGGTCAGGTGTGCGGAGGCGCCGAAGCCGTAGATGCCCAGGCGCCCGCCGGAGGGAAGGTCGCTGCGGAGCAGGGCGCGGTAGCCGATGATCCCCGCGCACAGCAGCGGTGCCAGCTTCTCCGCCGGCGTCTCCTGCGGAAGCGGGTAGGCGAAGTCCTCGGGGACGGTCAGGTATTCGGCGTAGCCGCCGTCGGCGTCCCAGCCGGTGTAGGCCGAGTGGGGGCAGAGGTTCTCCGAGCCCCGCAGGCAGTAGCGGCAGTGACCGCAGGTCGAGCGGAGCCAGGCCGCGCCCACCCGGGTGCCCGGCGACAGCCGCCCGGCGTCGGGGCCGGCGGCCACCACCCGGCCCACAGCCTCGTGACCGGGTGTGATCCTCGGACGGCGCGGCCGGAGATCGCCCTCGGCAAGGTGCAGGTCGGTCCGGCAGACCGCGCAGGCCTCGACGCGGACCAGCACCTCACCGGGCCCGGGGGCGGGAACCGGAACGCGGACCCTCCGCAGGGGATGCGAGCGGATCGGCCCGGGGTGGGCGACGACCCAGGCGTCCATCTCCTCGGGGATCACACGCCGCGCCGGATGCGTCGGCCGGTGACCTCGGTGGCGGCGATCCGCACGTACAGCTCCCGTTCGCCTCCCGCCCACGGCCGGACGCCCAGCGCCGCCAGGGCGGCCCGGTCCTCCTCGGAGGAGACGCGGTGGATCCCGCCGCGCACCAGCACGCTCCAGCCCTCCTGGCAGGCGTCGTCGATCCGGTCGACCTCGAAGGCGACCTTGGACTCGGCCCCCTGAACCTCGGTGCGCAGGGGGGCGTCGAGCGGGCCGCCGAAGGCGGTGCGGAAGATCACCGAGTTGCCGTACAGGGCGTAGTTGACCGGCAGGATCACCGGACCCTCGGCCTCCTCGAAGGCGATCCTGCCCACCCCGCCGGGGGTGATGAGCCGCAGGCACTCGTCCCGGTCGAGCTTCTCCAGCTCGGTGTGACCTGTCGCCCGGCCGTGGCCGGGCGGCAGGTCGGTGTACCTGCCCAGCAGTTCCTCGGGCCTGGTGTCCAGGGCGGTGGCCACGCGGTTCACAGTGCCGGTGTTCGGTGAGGCCACGGACTCCTCCAGGTAGGCGAGATAACCGGGATCGATTCCGGCCCGCCTCGCCAGCTCCTCCCGGCTGAGGCCGAGATCCTCGCGTCGTCTGGCGATCCGGCGGCCAAGGTCGCCCGGCGCCGATATGCGTCCGGTCATGGGTTTCTCCCACTGAGAAGATCGATGTCGCTGCGAGTCCGGGGCTCCTCCGGCTCCGCGCCCCCGATCGGCATCACCTGAGGCCTCCCCGCCCTCGCGCGCCCCTAACCCGTCGCGGCCCGAGGCCATAGCGGTGGTCATCACCTGCGGAAACCTCGCCGCCGTCGGTGAGCTTCCGCGGGGAGGGCCGTAAGTCACCGGTACGGGGACGACGGGACCAAGGTCCTTGCGATCAGGGCCCGGCGGCCCTACGCGGTAACCCTCCCGAATCGGGATTCTTGCCGAGATATCACTCGTGAGACGGAGCATCAATGGACGTCTTGGACCTGTCGCGCTGGCAGTTCGGGATTACGACGGTCTACCACTTCCTGTTCGTGCCGCTGACGATCGGCCTGTCGGTGCTCGTTGCGGGATTCCAGACCGCCTGGCACCGTACGGGAAATCCCACCTACCTGCGGATGACGAAGTTCTGGGGACGCCTATTCTTGATCAACTTCGCGATGGGGGTGGTCACCGGCATCGTGCAGGAGTTCCAGTTCGGGATGAACTGGAGTGACTACTCTCGCTTCGTCGGTGACGTGTTCGGCGCGCCGCTGGCGATGGAGGGACTGATGGCCTTCTTCCTGGAGTCCACCTTCCTCGGACTGTGGATCTTCGGCTGGGAGAGGCTGTCACCCAGGGTCCACCTGGCCACGATCTGGATCGCCGCGATCGGCACCAACCTGTCGGCCTACTTCATCCTCGCCGCCAACTCCTGGATGCAGCACCCGGTCGGCTACCGCCTCAACCCGCAGACCGGCCGCGCGGAGCTCACCGATATCTGGGCGGTGCTCACCAACTCCACCACCCTGGTCACCTTCCCGCACGTGCTGTTCGGCGCGTTCATCGCCGCCGGGACGTTCGTCGCCGGGGTGAGCGCCTGGCAGCTGCTCAGAAAGAGGCACGTGGAGCTCTTCCGCGTCTCGGCGCGGGTGGCCATGGCCGTCACCCTGGTCGCCTCGGTCGGGGTGGCCGCCTCCGGGCACTGGCAGGCGCAGATCATGACCGAGCAGCAGCCGATGAAGATGGCCGCCGCCGAGGCGCTGTGGGAGGACGAGACCTCCGCCGGCTTCTCGCTGTTCGCCGTCGGCGACGTCCAGAACGGCCGAAACCACATCAACCTACAGGTCCCCTACGGGCTCAGCCTGTTGTCCACCAACACGCTGGACGGCCGGGTGGAAGGGATCAACGACATCCAGGCCCGCTACGAGGCCATCTACGGTCCCGGCGACTACCGGCCGGTGGTCGGTCTCGCCTACTGGTCCTTCCGGCTGATGATCGGCTTCGGCGCGCTGGCCGCGCTGCCGGCCCTGGCCGGGCTCTGGCTCACCCGGCGCCGCAGGCTCCCGGCCGGCCCGTGGTTCCACCGGATCGCCATCGCCGGCATCGCCCTGCCCTTCCTGGCCAACTCGCTGGGGTGGATCTTCACCGAGATGGGCCGCCAGCCCTGGACCGTCTTCGGGCTCATGCGTACCGCGGCCGCCGTCTCACCCGGCGTCGACATCACCGAGGTCGCGATCACGCTGGTCGGTTTCACCCTGCTGTACGCCGTGCTCGCGGCGATCGAGGTCCGGCTGCTCCTCAAGTTCATCCGCCTCGGTCCCGAGGACGAAGCCGGCGAGAAACCCGCCGACGCCGTCCCCGCGCTCTCCTACTGAGGCACCCACCAAGGAACCCCCATGGAACTCACCACCGTCTGGTTCGTGCTCATCGCCGTGTTGTGGACCGGCTACTTCGTCCTGGAGGGATTCGACTTCGGGGTCGGCGTCCTGCTGCCGCTGCTGGGCAGGGACGAGGCCGACCGCAGGACCGTCCTGGCCACCATCGGGCCGGTCTGGGACGGCAACGAGGTCTGGCTGCTGGTCGCCGGAGGCGCGACGTTCGCCGCCTTCCCCGAGTGGTACGCGACCCTGTTCAGCGGCTTCTACCTGCCGCTGTTCCTCATCCTCGTCGCGCTCATCCTGCGCGGCGTGGCCATCGAGTACCGCAACAAGAGCGACAGCTCCCGAGGCTGGGACCGTACGCTGTTCATCGGATCGCTGCTCCCCGCCTTCCTGTGGGGTGTGGCCTTCGCCAACATCGTCCGGGGCGTCCCGCTGGACGCCGACCACGAGTACACCGGGACGCTGCTCACCCTGCTCAACCCGTACGCGCTGCTGGGCGGCCTGGCCACGCTCTCGCTGTTCGTGCTGCACGGCGCGCTCTTCCTGACGCTGCGCACCGATGGCGACCTGCGCGCCCGCTCGGCCGTCATGGCGAAGAGGCTCGCCGTGGCCACGCTGGTCGTGGGCGGAGCCTTCCTGACCGCCACCCAGCTCATGAACGGCAGGCCCGCCACCTGGGCGAGCGCGGCGCTGGCCGCCGCCGGGATCGCAGGCGCGCTGCTCGCCACCCTGCGCGGCCGCGACGGCTGGGCCTTCACCGCCAACGCGGTCGCCGTCATCGCCGTCACGGTCACCCTCTTCGGTAACCTCTGGCCCGACGTGATGCCCGCGCTGGACCCGGCCAACAGCCTGAACGTCGACAACGCCGCCTCCACCCCGTACACGCTCACGGTGATGACGTGGGTCGCCGTCGTCTTCACCCCGCTGGTCCTCGCCTACCAGGGCTGGACCTACTGGGTGTTCCGCCGCCGGCTGACCCGCACCGACCACGGAGACGCCCGCGCGGCGTGACGTCTGCGACGAACCCGGATCCGTCAGCCCTCGTGCCAGGAGGACGGCCGAGCCGGGTGAAGGACGGCGTTGATACCGAGCGCCGCCGCGGCACGGACGTTGACCGCCCGGTCGTCGAGGAAGGTGACGTCACCGGGGGCGGCGTCGAGCCGGTGCAGGACCCGTTCGAAGATGGCGGCGTCCGGCTTGGCCAGGGCCAGGCGGCAGCTGTAGAAGCGATGGGCGAACGCCGCGGACCACGGGGCGTCGTCGATGGCCGCCGCCAGCGACTCGGGGGCGTTGGAGAGCAGGGCGAGCCGGTGGCTCCCGGCGAACCCCTCGATCACGCGCAGGGTCTCGGGGTCGAGGTGGGACCAGCTCGCGGTGTCGGCCGCGTCGAGCCTGGCCACGAGGGGATCGCCGTCGTCGAGCCTTCGGCCTACGACCTCGCTCCAGTACGAGTGGGGGGCCTGGCCGAGGTCGTAGGCGTCGCGGTGGCGCCAGTAGCGGTCACGGAAGGTCGCGAGATCCTGGCCGGAGAGCTCCGCCATGACCGCTACCTCCTCGGCGGGCTGCGGCATGGAGATGACCTCGCCGTAGTCAAGCAGCATCCACGTGGTCACAGGCTCTCCTTGCTATGGGGCGGTATGGGTCGCGCATCTACAGCCTGCCCGCCGCGCCGGGTTGGAGGGGCCCTCCAGGCCCGACAGGATCGGATTTCTCGACAGGCTCCTCAAGGGTGGTCGCGAACGCGCGCCCTGGAGCCCGGGGTTGCCGGGCGGCCTTCCCCGAGGAATATCACATCAGTGTGCATACCGTCCGTCCCGGCCTGTCATCGAGACCGAGGGCATCGCCACCGTCCCGCCCGTCCGCCGTTCGGCGGCCTGGCACCTCAGCCGGTGACGATCGTCAGATCGGCGCGGGCACGGACGTCGTCGCGGGCGTGAAAATCCTCCTCCTGGGACGCCCAGCGCTCCCAGTGCGGGGCGTAGAGATCGCCGTCGCGCCCCAGCGCGCGGGTCCTGCGCACCTCGTCCGCCGCCTCCAGCCAGAGCAGGCCGCTCAGGTACGGCGCGGCGGCGAGGGCGCCGGAGCCGGCGCCGTCGACGACCAGGGTCCCGGTGCCCGGAACCTCGTGCCACTCGGCGTAGGCGCCCTCCCCCCAGTCGTAGCGTCGCCACCGCGCGGGCCGGTCCAGGCTCAGCGGCCGCAGGACCCACTCGGCCAGCGCGTCGACCCCGCCCAGCAGGCCGTCCCACCCCGGGTAGAGGTCGTCCATCCGTACGACGGGAGCGGCCAGTTCCGCGGCCACGGCGGTGGCGAGGGTGGACTTACCCGACCCCGACCGCCCCTCGACGGCCAGGACGCGGGTGCGCCCCGCCCGCGCGGGGCGGGCGCGCAGCCAAGCCGCTATCCGCGGCGCGTGGCCGTTCACGGGGATCGTCGCCATCTCGGCAACCTATCGAGCGGGTGCCGCCCGCGGAACGCGCGGCCGCACCGCTGGACTCCGCGGCCGGCAGGTCTCGTACTCGACGCCGAGTACGGGTTTGTCGGTCAGGGGCGTCAACGTTCCGCGCATCACGGTCGCGGGTGAGGAAATCCCCGCGGGCGTCGGCAATCCGTGCGTGGTGAGAGGCGGGATCCCTTGGGCTGGCTGGCGGCGGGCGACGGGTATGAGGTCGCTCTTGTGGAGGGCCGGGTGGCGGCGAGGGCCACCGCCGGCCGGGCGGCGGGACGGCGGCTGAAGTCGCTGCCCAAGCAGGTGCGCGAGCATCCCGAGGTCGAGCGGCTGCGCCGCCTGGCCGAGTGGCTCGACCGGCACGAGGCCGCCTGTGTGGCACGGGTGGACGCCTGGATGGTGTCATCCCTGCCGGTCCCCACCGAGTTGGTGGCCCGGTTGTGGCCGGACGAGGCGTGGCGGTCGGTGCTGCGCGATCTGGTGGTGGTCGGCGACGCCGAGGTGGGTTTCCTGTGGGACGTCACGGCCTCCGGTGAGCTGCGGTCGGTGAATCTGGACGGCGAGACCGTCCGGCTGTCCTCAAAGACGGTGACCCTGCCGCATCCGGTGCTGCTGCCGGACCTGGAGGACCTGAGGGAGTTCGCCGCGGAGCTGGGCGTGATCCAGCGGGTCGAGCAGATCCACCGGGCGACCTGGGCCAGGCCCGGCGATCCCGGGGAGAAGACCGGCGAGGTGAAGGAGTTCGCCGGGGGGAGGTTCGCCTCCCGGTTCGGCCTCGCCGCCCGCGCGACCTCGCTCGGCTACCGCGTTTCCGGCGGCTACGCCACCTGCGCGGTGCGCGACGCGGGGCGAAGCGCCGAGGCGTCGGTGTGGATCGGAGAGCCCTACTGGGACGGTGAGACCAAGACGGGCAACCTGACCTGGCACGACCGGGAGGGCAGGCGGCTGCCGCTGCGGGAGGTCGGCCCGGTGGCCTGGTCGGAGGGAATGCGCATGGCCGCGGCGCTGTACGCCGGACGGGACGTCGAGAAGGGAACGAACACGTGAGTCACACCATGTCGGCGGCGTCGGCGTCGGCGGCGTCGGCGAGTACCTCCGAGGTTCACGACCCGCGGGAAGCGGGACCGTTCGAGCCGTCCGGGCCGGAGAACGGGGCCGGAGAACGGGGCCGGGGAGCCGGAGCGGGTGGGAGTCGTGGCCGCCGCGCGGGAGCTGCTGGAGGCCGGGGCGGTTCTGCCGTCCGGCACGAGCGGGGGCGGCGAGCGGGCGGTGCCGCTGACCGCGCGCGCCTACCGGCACCCCGGGCTGGAGGACCGGGTGGTGGTGCGCCTGGTCGCCGAGGAACTGGGCGCCGCGGAGGATGCCGCGGCGCGCTTCCTCGGGCTGGAGCCGGACGGAGAGCCGGTCGTCGTCGGGCTGGGCCTGCGGCGCTCGCTCGGGTTCCCCGAGTGGGTGCTCGTGCATCACCCGCGGGACGGTCACCACGCACTCGCCCTGGTACCGGAGCTGGACCGCGCGGGCAGGCAGGCGAAGTCCAAGCCGAAGGCCGCCCTCGACGCCTACCAGCGGCTCGCAACGCAGCTGGCCGGGGCCGTCCCGCACTTCCTGCCGACGTTCCTCGAACAGGCGGGCCGGGTGTTCCTCTCGGTGGAGAACACCGCCTATGCGGCGCAGCTGTTCACCCAGGCGCGCAGGGCCGAGACCGAGCACGGCCTGCCCGTCGACGAGGACCGCCTCGCCGCGGTGTTCCTGGAGTTCGCGCTGGCGGGAGCCCTGCCGGTCAAGGCCCTGTCGGCGTACGCGAAGGAGCTGGCTGGCCGGGTGCCGGCCGACGAGGCCCTGCGCAGGGTCCACCGGTTGTGCGTGCGCCGCACGGCGGCCGGATTGTCGCCGTCCGCACAGATGGCCGCCGAGCTACGCCGCCTGGCCAGGGCCGCCGGGCGCGACGCGGACACCGAGGAGCAGGCGTACCTGGCGGATCTGCTCGGCCTGCCCGCCACCTCCGGGGCGCCGCCGGGCTGGTGGAAGACGCATCGCCCCGCCCTGGTGGCCCTCGCGCGGAGGGAGCCCGCGATCCGCGGGACGCTGCTGACCATGATGCCCGCCAACGGCGACGACGAGATGCCCGCCCTCTGGCTGGAGGTGCTGGAGGCGTCGGGCGCCACCGGGGGCCTGCTGGGAGGCGAGGAGGTGCCCAAGCAGGAGCGTCCCGCCGACGGCCGAGCTCGCCAGGACGCTGCGCGGCGGGCTCCTCGACGAGCTGGGCTGGCCCGCCTGGGACGAGGCGGTCGCCGCCCTCGTCGGTCCGAACGACCTGAACCGGATCGAGGTCGCCGGCGCCTGGCCGAACCTGATCGTCTCGGGTCCCTCCCAGGCCAGGGTGATCGGCCCGGAAGGGACCGTGCTTACCCACGACCTGCGCCCCGCCCCGGACGGCACCTGGGGAGATCCCGGCTTCCACCACGTCGACGGCGAGTTGCTCGTCTACTGGCACACCTACGGCGCGGGCGACGAGCTGCGCGGATACTGGCACTCCTCGGCGGGCACGATCCTGATGCTGGAGGGGACGGACAACAGGTGGATGCTGGGCGCCGACACGGTCACCCTGCCCCTGCCCGGCGGCGGGAGGGTCACGGGCGCCGGTGTGCTGTACCCGGGTGACACCGCGGTGCCCCGCAGGCGCCGGCTGATCGGGGACGGAACCTCGTTCTGGACATGGGACGGCGACGTCGAGCACTGGCGCGAGCACGACCCGTCCGGCATGGCGGACGGCAGGCTGAGCATGCCCGGGTTCCTCGCCGCCGCCCTGCGCGTCGTGCGGGGCCTGCGTGCCGCCCGCGCACGCCATGACGGCCACCGCCTCGCCGACCTGGTCTCCGCGCTCCGGGAGCTCCTGCTGACCGCGGGCAGGCTCGCCGCGGCCGACCCCGATCCAGCCCTGGTGGGAACCGCTCGCCGTGCCTACCGGCAGGGCGAGGGACTGAGGGTGTACGGGGTCTGCCGGGAACCGGTGATCAGCGCCACCGGCTATGGAGGGGTGGTCACCCACCTCGTCGCCGAGGACGGCCGCTGGTTCTCCGTCGCGGACGTCAGGCCCGGGGGATCGGCACGTGCCCGCGGTGCCGCCACCGCCACGGTCGCGCTCGGCGCCGCGGCTCTCGACCACGCCCGGCTGGCCAGAGGGGGGCTGCTGATCTCCGGTGCGACGATCTCCCCCGAAGGGCGTCTCGGGGCGGGCCGCGGCGTACGGGCCAATCCCGTCGCCGGTCTGTCCTGGTCGGCCTCGCCGCTGGCGGCCCTGTTCGCCAGGCCGCTCGCCGAGACCGCCGACGTGACGTTCTCCGGGAACCCCTGGGAGGATCCGCAGGACGGCGGAGGAACGGGACAGCCGGTCGGATGCGATCTGGTGATCGTCGGCGCCGA
The DNA here is from genome assembly GCF_035917995.1 of Streptosporangium sp. NBC_01755. Lineage (NCBI taxonomy): Bacteria > Bacillati > Actinomycetota > Actinomycetes > Streptosporangiales > Streptosporangiaceae > Streptosporangium > Streptosporangium sp. NBC_01755. The sequence goes on from NZ_CP109131.1 coordinate 7,272,995, forward strand.
GGGAGACCGGGTGCTCGCCCGCGAGCTGCCGCCACGTGAGGAGCAGGACGGTGGAGCCGGATCGTTCCCCGCGCCCGCCGGGCCTTCCGGCGCCGCGTGTCCTCTCCCGGGACCGGTGGTCTCGGGGGAGGCGGGACCGCTGATCCGGCTCGCGCCCGCCGACTCCCATCCCGATCTGGCCCATGTCGCCAACCTGCGACAGCTCGCGTCCAGGCCGGGGCTGCGGGTACGGGCGGTCGGCAGGTTGGACCCCGACAGGGCCGCCACCCTGCGCCCGCTCGCGATCGGTCCGGTTCCCGGAGCCGGTCCGACGTTGCGCCTGCCCGCCGAGTGGATGGACCGGGCCGATCTCGGGTACGACCGCCTGCGAGGCTCATACCTCCCGTCCCGCGAGGAGTGCCGCCCCTGGGAGGAGGCGACCGAGGCCGGTACGGACCTGGTGGCGGCCTCCCCCCTGTGGCGGGTGCGCCACCTGGTGGAGCTGGCCGTCTCCGGCGGGCGGCGGGCGGTCGCCGAGTCCGCGCGCGGAGACTCCCTCGCCCAGCGGGCCGGGCTCCGCCGCGCCGGCTTCGAGACCGCCGCCGACCTCGTCGGTGTGCTCACCGCGGAGGCCGACCGCCGCACCCGCGACGTGTTCGGCCGCCTGGCCGACCCCGGCGGCGACCTGTACGCCTGGACGTGGCTCGCCGCCGCCGTCCATCTCACGGCCACGGAACGGGCACTGGTCCGGGCGTCCTGGCACGACGGCCAGGTCCGCCGCGCTTTTGGAGAGCCGGCCGGATGACATCGATGGTGGCGCCAGGAAGTGGTCAGGAGTGGCCGTGACCGCTCGCCCGTACCGGGGCCTCACGGCGTTGTCAGAGCCGGGTCGCGGCCGTCGTGGTCGTGTGCCCGGCTTCGATCTCACCGTCGGGGCCTGATGGGGTCGTGAACTGTTCGTGATCTTATTTGGAGCGCGACAATGCTGGCCACAGAGGGCAGTACGATCTACTGTAATTGACAATAAACCGTGCGTAAGGAGTGGGGCGTGGATCTCATCGTGCCGCCGGTGGAACGGGTGTGGTGATGGCCGGTCAAGCAAGCATCGGTGACCGCATCCGCGGATTGCGGTTGAGCAGGCACATGTCCCAGGCGCAGTTGGCCGGGCCCGACCTGTCCGACAGTTATGTCTCGCTCATCGAGTCAGGGAAGCGGAATCCCACCCCGAACGTCACACGCCTGCTCGCCGAGCGGCTCGGCTGCGGCATCGAGTTCCTGCTCCACGGGATCGAGCCGCACCAGCGCGTCGACATCGGGCTCGCCCTGCGTCACGCCGAGCTGGAGTTGTGTCACGGGGACCCGGCCGTGGCGGCCGATCGTTTCGCGGAAGCGGTCAGGGCCGCGGGTGACGACAATGCCGCCCTGGCCGCGCAGGCGAGGTTCGGCCAGGCTCGCACGCTGGAGGCCCAGGGGCACACGGCTCAGGCGGTCGAGGCCTACGAGCGGCTTCGCCGCGAGGCCGCGGCGCATCCCGAGCGTCTCGCGGACCTACCGCTCGTCGTGGCACTCTGCCGTTGCTATCACCGAGCCGGTGACATGCTACGCGCCCGGGATCTCGGGTTGGAGGCTCTGGCCCAGGCCGTCCGGCTCGGGCTCGACCAGGGGGCTCTGGCCCTCGACCTCGCCGTGGTGCTCGCCGAGACGGAGATCGACCTGGCATATGCCGAGCGGGTGCTGTCGGCGTCCGGCATGCCCGACGCCGTCGACCGTGGTCCGGAGGTTCTCAGCCTCTGGCAGGTCGGTATGGCCGCGGCGGAGAAGGACTCCGCGCTCGCCCTGCGGCTCGCGGAGGACGCCATCGCCGTCGGTCGGCCCACGCGGATGGCCTCCGACTACGTCCGGAGCGCGATGTGCTGGGCGTGGATCACCGCTGCGAGCCCCGAGGGCGCCGGCCTTGACCGGGCGGGCGAGTTCGCCGCCTCCGCGGCCGAGGTCCTCACGCGCCTGTCACCGGGGACGGTCGAGCACGCCCGGAGCCTGATCGTGCTCTCCCGCGTGCGGCTGCGCTCCGGCGACGTGGACGCCGCCGCCGACCTGTCGGACCGCGCTCTTGGCCTGCTCGCCGGTGCGCGCGGGACGGTGCCGGCCATGGCGTACCTGGTCCTGGCCGAGCTCGCCTTGGCACGCTCCAAAGACGGCGGCCCGGCTCTGGCTCTGGCGCAGGAGTCGCTCGCCGATCCGGTCGCCACGCCGGCCTCCTTCACCGACCGGCAGTCGGCCAGGCTCTGGCGCGAGATCGGTGACCTCTGGGGGCGGGCCGGATCGCCGGAGAGGCAGACGAACGCCTATCGCAGGGCGCTCGAAACCGTGGGGATCTGCTCGCGTATGGAAACGCCACCCGGTTCGGCATGGCGTGAGGTGGTGACTCCCGCTATTCCTGCGCACCTCGGCGCTGCGCACAGGTCGACGGCCGGCTGATCGCCCGCGGGGCCGGCTCCCTCCCCACTCGACGCGACGAGCGGGGACGGAGCCGGTCGTGGCGGCCCGTTCCGGCCCTCGGTGTCGAGATTCGCCACACCGGGCGGGTTGGTCGGAGCACTGTCGGGGCGCTGTCGGGGCGCTGCTGGAGCGCCTCCGGCGGGCAGAGGGCGAACAGTCGAAGGTGCCGGTGAGACCCTGCGGTGGGCATGCCGGATTGTTGAACGACTTTGAAGATGCCGATGTAGGCGGCGGAATTCGGCCGGTGGAATTCGTGCGTGCCCTCAGGGCCGCCCGTCGCCATTATTGTTAGGTTAGGCTAACTTAATCTCTGTGCCTCCCCCCGCAAAGAGCCATGTCCAAAGACGGCTGGCCGGTCTCTGTCTGCTCGGCGGCCTGCTGCTGCTCACCGTGCTGGCAGGCATCGCGATCGGTGCCAAGCAGATCCCGTTGAACCAGGTCCTCTTGGGCGTGTTCACCCCCGACGGCTCGGAGAACGCGCTGATCATTCAGGAGTTGCGGCTGCCGCGCACACTGCTGGGTGTGGCCGTCGGGGCGGCCCTGGGCCTGGCCGGCGCGCTCATGCAGGCGCTGACCCGTAATCCTCTGGCCGAGCCCGGCCTGCTCGGCGTCAACGGCGGCGCGGCGATGGCGGTCGTGACGGTGATCGGTCTGTTCCGGGTGGACGAGGTTCTCGTCTATGTGTGGGCGGCGTTTCTCGGGGCCGCCGGGGCGGCGCTGTTGGTCTACGCGATCGGGGCGCGCGGCCGTTCCGGTGCCACCCCCGCGCGGCTGGTCCTGGCCGGGGCCGGGATCAACGCGGTGTTCAGCTCGCTGACGGCGGGGGTGATGCTGCTCAGCCCGCGTGGCTTCAACGGCTTCCGGTTCTGGCAGGTGGGCTCGCTGTCCGGACGCGACCTCGGAGTCTTCGCGCAGCTCGGCCCGTTCCTGCTGGTGGGGACGGTGCTGGCGCTCTGCCTGGCGCGCCCGCTCAACGCGCTGGCCCTGGGAGAGGACACGGGGCAGGCGCTGGGCGTACGCGCGGGCCGGACCCGCGCGCTCGGGGCGCTGGCGGTCGTGGTGCTGTGTGGTGCCGCGACGGCGGCGGTGGGGCCGATCGCCTTCATCGGGCTGGCGGTGCCCTTCGTGGTCCGGGTGCTGGTCGGCCCGGACCAGCGCTGGGTGCTGCCGTACTCGTTGCTGCTGGCGCCGGTGCTGCTGCTCGGCGCGGACATCGTCGGTCGCGTGGTCGCGGCGCCCGGTGAGCTGGAGACGGGCATCGTCACCGCCTTCCTGGGCGCTCCCCTCCTGGCACTGATGGTCCGTCGTGGAAGGGTTCCTCAGCTGTGAGCATGAATCGTGTGCTGCGCGTCGGGGCCATGTCGGTGCGGTGGCGGCCGCGGGCCGTCGCGGTGTGCGTCGCGCTGGCGGGCATCGCACTGGGAGCGGCGCTGCTCGTGGTCGGCAGTGGAGACTTCCCCATCTCCGTCACCGAGGTGGTGGGAGCGCTGACCGGGCGGGGGGAGCGCGCGACGGAGTTCATCGTGCTCACGTTGCGCCTGCCCAGGGCCATCACCGGCCTGCTCGCCGGAGCGGCACTGGGCCTGAGCGGTGCGATCTTCCAGAGCATCACGCGCAACCCGCTGGGCAGCCCCGACCTCATCGGGTTCACCACGGGTTCGGCCACCGGCGCGCTACTGCAGATCCTGGTCGTCGGCGGCGGCACCGCAGCCATCGCGGCCAGTTCCGTCCTCGGCGCGGTGCTGACCGCGCTCGCCGTCTACCTGGTCGCCTACCGCGGCGGGGTGCACGGCTACCGGCTGGTGCTGGTCGGGGTCGCCGCGGCCGCGATGCTCGAGTCGTTCAACGTCTACCTCGTCACCCGGGCCGAGCTGCGCGAGGCGTACGAGGCGGCGTTCTGGCTCACCGGCAGCCTGACCGGCAGGGGCTGGCAGCACGCGTGGCCGCTGGCCGTCGCCATGGCCGTGCTCGTTCCGGTCGCGCTGGCGTTCGGGCGCCGGCTGCGGATGGGTGAGCTCGGGGACGACGCGGCCCAGGCGCTCGGTGTGCCGGTCCAGCGGACGCGGGCCGCGCTCGTGGTGACAGGCGTGGGGCTGGTGGCGGTGGCGACCGCGGCGGTGGGACCGGTCCCGTTCGTCGCGCTGGCCGCGCCGCAGCTGGTGCGGAGGCTCACCCGCCGGCCGGGCACGCAGCCCGTGCCGGCCGCACTGATGGGCGCGGCGCTGCTCGTCTTCAGTGACCTGGTGACGCTGCATCTGCCGGTCACGCCGCCGGTCGGCGTGGTCACCGGCGTGCTGGGCGGCCTCTACCTGGTCTGGTTGCTGTCGAGTGACAGATGAGGGGGGCGGGGGCGTGAGCGGGGCGCGCGGCCGGTGGGAGACGAGCGGCCGCACCTGGACGTCGACATGGTGGCCGCCGGCGTGATGGAGCCACCGCGGCTGCCGGCCGCGGGAGGGGGCGACTGACAGGTCATCACCGCGTGGCGGCGCGGCTAGGCGTCCTGAGGCTCGGTCTCCAGGGCCGCGCCGCGCAGGCCGGTGAGCGTGAGGGCCAGGGTCAGCGCCAGCGCGGCGCTGGCCGCTCCGTACACGACGATCGCGGCGCCGGGCGCCAGGTAGCGGCCGAGCGCGCCCGCGCCGAGCGCGCCGACGGCCTCGCCCCCGGTCTCCTGGGCGGCCCACAGGGCGTTCACCCGGCCGAGGTAGCCGTCGGGGGTGTGCGCCTGGATGAGGCCGTAGCGGAGGATCTCCTCGATGGACGCGACGAGACCGTACCCGAAGAGGATCGCGACCGCGAGCGCGGGATGCCGGGCCAGTCCCAGGCAGGCCAGGAGCACGAAGCCGCAGACCGACGCGACGAGCAGCGCCCTGCCCGGCGCGCGCGAGTGCACGACCCATCCGCTGGTGAGCGAGCCGAGCACCGCGCCGCAGGCCGGTGCGGTGTAGAGCAGGCCGATCGTGGCCGGGCCGCCGTCCAGTTGCAGGGTCGCGAACGCGGGCATGAGCACCGGGATGCCGCCCGCCACCATGAACAGCAGGCCGAGCAGCATGAGCGAGCCGATGACGCGGTGCGAGGCCACGAACCGCAGCCCCGAGCCGATCGCCCTCAACGGGTTCTCGGTGGCCACGACGGCCGGTCTCAGGGTGGGGAGCCTGGTCAGCAGGCCGAGGGTGACCAGGGTGCCGAAGGCCGCGACCGTGTAGTTCCAGCCGACGCCGAACGCCGAGATGGTCAGGCCACCGAGCGCGGGAGAGATCATCGAGCCGAGCCGTACGGTCAGCGCGTTGATCGCGCCCGCCGCGACGAGCTTGTCCGGGGGGACCAGGGCGGGAGTCGCGGCCAGCAGCGCGGTGACGCTGACCCCGGTCGCCAGCCCGTCCCAGGCCGCGAGCACGTAGATCGCCGCGAGCGAGGGGGAGGGCAGGAAGGCGTTCAGCGCCAGCAGTGCGAAGCCCAGGCCGGCCGCGCCGCGTGCCAGGAGCATCAACCGGCGCCGGTCTTGCCGGTCGGCCAGCACCCCGCCCCACAGGAACCCGGCGAGCAGGGCGAACCCCTCGGCGGAGGAGACGGCGCCGACGTGTACCGTCGATCCGGTCATCGCGTAGACCTGTACGGGCACCGCGACCAGGAGCATGCCGATGCCGAAGACCGACACGGTACGTGCGATGAACACGTCGCGAAAGGCCCTGCTGGTTCTCAGTGGGCTGATGTCCATGGCCAGATGGCGCAACATCTTCGGGGTTCTCCTCAGCGGGCAGAATCAGTAAGGTGAGGCTAACCTTAGTTGACCTTAAGGAAAGGGGATAGAAGCAGTGCAGCGGGTCCTTATGAATGGAAAAATCCACCGTGCCACCGTGACCCAGGCGGACCTGCACTATGTGGGTTCCCTGACGATCGACGCCGAGCTGATGGCCGCCGCCGATATCGTCGAGGGCGAGCAGGTCCACGTCGTCGACATCGACAACGGTGCCCGGCTCGTCACCTACGCGATCACGGGGGAGGCCGGCAGCGGGGTCATCGGTGTCAACGGCGCGGCGGCCCACCTGATCCACCCCGGGCACCTGGTCATCATCATCTCCTACGGGGCGTTCGACGCCGCGGAGGCGGAGGCGCACCGGCCCAAGGTCGTGCACGTGGACGGCGGCAACCGCGTCGTCGCGCTCGGCGCCGATCCGGCCGAGCCGGTCGCCGGTGCGGCGGCCCAGACAGCGGGGAGGTGACCGGCGGACGGACTCCGGGGTCGAGCGGGCCGTCCGGCTTTAGGTCCGAGCGGCTCGTCCGGCTCGGGGGTGAGCGGGTCGCCCGGCTTTAGGTCCGAGCGCCCTCACGCGCGCGAAAGGCGTGCGTGAGGGCAAGCGCGCCTCTCACGCGCGCTGGACCACATACGGGGCGATGCTGGAGAGCTTCTCGCAGGTCTCCTCGTACTCGCGCTCGGGCGTCGAGGCGGACACGATGCCGGCGCCGGCCCGCAGCCACGCCCGGCCGTTCTCGCTGTAGAGGGCGCGCAGAACCAGGGCGGCGTCCATCGCCCCGTCCCGCGAGACGGTCAGGACGGCTCCGGAGTAGAGCCCGCGGCGCTCCTCAAGCCGGGTGATCGCGTCGATCGCCTCCGGCTTGGGGATGCCGGAGGCGGTCACGCCGGGAAACAGCGCGTCGAGCGCGTCCCAGCAGGTGCGGCCGGGTGCCAGTTCGCCGCTGACGCTGGAGCCCAGGTGCTGCACGCTGCCGCGCTCCTTCACCGCCATGAAGCCGGTGACCCTGACCGTGTCGGGCGCGCACACCTGATACAGCTCCTGCTGCGAGGTGCGCACCGAGACCGCGTGCTCGAAGATCTCCTTGGGGTCGCTCTCCAGTTCGTGACGGGTCCGTGAGTCCGTGCTCTCCCCTCGGCCGAAGGCTCGCGTGCCGGCCAGCGGCTGGGTCGTGACCGTGCCGCGCCCGTCGACGCCCACCAGCACCTCGGGGCTGAACCCGGTGGCCTGGAAGCCGTCCAGGTCGAGGAGGAACGAGCGGGCCGGGGTGTTGGCGGCCCGGCCGCACACGTACGTCGCGACGACGTCGACGGGGAACGGGATCGGCAGCCGGCGGGAGACGATGACCTTCTGGTAGAGCCCGGCGGTGATCTCGGAGATCGCCTGGGCGACCCGCGACCGGTAGTGGTCGCCGTCGGAGCGCACGTCGACGGGTGACGGTGCCGCGATTCGGGGCGCGCCGGGGGCGGCCAGCAGTTCGGCGACCCGCTCGGCCTCGCCGGTGTCGGCGCTCACCACCAGCGCGCGTCCCGCCTCGATGTGCACCTCGGTGCGTGGCACGACCAGATGGGCGAGCCGGCCCGCGGGGCCGGTCGCGGCGAACTCGAACGCGATCCAGCCGTAGGCGTTCCAGGCCGGCCACGGGGCCGCGCCGAACACCGCCTTCAGCGCCGCGGCCGGCCGGCCCGACCACGCCTCGTCCACGGAGGGGCCGTCCAGCCAGCGGCTGCGCACGACTCCGGATTCGAGGATCACCTCGCCCGACACCCCGCCCGCGAAGGTCCACAGGCCCGGTCTTTCGTACACGGTGTAGTCGTCGAACAGTCCTGAGCCGGCCAGACGGGCGACCAGGTGCAGCGGGTCGACCGTGCTGTCGACGACCACCTCCGCGCGCATCTCATCTGTGCTGATGCCAAAGGACACAAGACCCACCCCTCTGAGGGACCGGAAAGTCCGATCAATTTAGGTAAGGCTAACCTTGTGTTGATTTAATAGGCAAGGCTAACCTAACCTTTAGGCGGGCGACTGCCTGGCCCCCGGACCCACGAAGAAAGAGTTGAGCGTGCGGGAACAGCAGGACGTCACACGGCGGCGCGAACTGATGCGGCGAATGATGGCCGAGGCGGGGCTCGGCCCCGGCAGGGACCGGATCGCCCCACGCGGATCCGGGGACCCCGCCCCGCTGTCCTACGCGCAGCAGAGCATGTGGCTGCACCACCGGACGTTTCCCACCAGCCCGGCCTACAACGTGTGCCTGCTGGTGCGCATGTCGGGTGAGCTCGACCCGGAGGCGCTGCGCGAGGCGCTGCGGGCTCTCATCCGCCGCCACGCGGTGCTGCGCACCACCTACGGCGACGCCCCTGACGGCGGCGGCCCTGACGACGACGCCCCTGACGACGGCGGCCCGGTGCAGCACGTCGCCGCCGACGACTCCCTCGACCTGCCGGTGCTCGACTGCACCGACGCCGAGGCGCGCGCCGGGTACGTCGCGGCGCTCCCCTTCGACCTGCGCGCCGAGAGGCCGATCCGGCTGGAACTGCTCCGGCTCGGCACGCGGAGGTACGCCCTCGTCCTGGTCGTGCACCACATCGCCTGGGACGGCATGACCTGGGGTTCGCTCTCGCGTGACCTGTCGGCGCTGTACCGGGCCTCCGTCCTGGGCGAGCCCGACGGCCTTCCCACGCCGACCGTCCAGTATCCGGACTTCGCCGCCTGGGAGCAGGGCCGCCCGCACTCTCCCGAGGAGATGGACTACTGGCGGCGGCGCCTCGACCCGCCGCCCGCACCCCTCGACCTGCCCGCCGACCGTCCGCGTGGCGCGACCGTCTCCGAGCGGGGCGGACGCCGGGCACGCCGTTTCGACGACGCGGTCACCGAGGGGATGCGGGAACTGGCCGTCGCCGAGAACGTCACCCCGTACATGGTGATGCTCGCCGCCCACGCGGTGCTGCTGCACCGCTACACCGGCGCCACCGACATCGCGGTCGGCTCGGCGGTCATGAACCGCGAGCACGCCGAGATCGAGCGGCTGGCCGGCAACTTCGGCAACACCCTCGTGCTCCGCACCGACCTGTCCGGCGCGCCCACCTTCCGCGAGGTCCTGCACCGGGTCCGCGACACCTGCACCGAGGGGTTCGCGCACCGGACGCTGCCCTACGACACGATCGTTCGGGAGCTGCGGCCCGCCCGGCAGCGCGGCAGGTCGCCGTTCTTCGACACCATGCTGCTCTTCCTCACCCAGGAGATCGGTGAGCTGGACCTGCCGGGCGTCACCACGAGCTGGACGCACATCCACAACGGCACCACTCACTTCGACCTGTCGCTTGAGGCGTTCGTCAGGCCGCGGGGCATGACCGTCGAGGCCACCTTCCGGCGAGAGCTGTTCGACGACGAGCGGATCGACGCGCTGCTGGCCCATCTGGAGACGCTGCTGGACAGCGCGGTGAGCCGCCCGGACCTGCGGATCGCCGACCTGGAGTTGCTCGGCGCGGACGAGCCGGCCCTGCTGGCCAAGTGGAACGACACCGCATGCCCCCGCCAGGACACGACGGTGACCTCCCTGTTCGAGGAGCAGGCCGCGCGCACCCCGGACGCGGTCGCCGTCGACGGCGAGTCCGGCACGCTCACCTACGCAGAGTTGGACCGGCGGGCCTCGGATCTCGCCCGGCTGCTGCGCGAGCGCGGCGCGGGCCCCGACCGGCTCGTCGCGCTGGCCCTGCCCCGTACCCCGGACCTGGTGGTCGCGCTGCTGGCCGTGCTGAAGTCCGGCGCCGCCTATCTGCCACTGGACACAGACCACCCGGCCGACCGGCTGGCCTACATGATCCAGGACGCGGACCCGCTCTGCGTGATCGCGACCCCGGAGACCGCGGCCCTCCTCCCCGAGGGCACCGCGGTGCTGGCACCATCCGGGGTGCTGCCCGGGGCGCCGTCCGGGGTGCTGCCCGAGCATGGGCCGTCGCACCCGGCGAGCGGCGGTGACCTGGCGTACGTCATCTACACCTCGGGCTCGACCGGCCGCCCCAAGGGCGTGGCCATCCCGCACACCGCGCTCACCGCCTTCCTCCTCACCATGCGAGAGCGCCTCGCTCTGGGCGCCGATGACCGGCTCGTCGCGGTGACCACGATCGCCTTCGACATCGCGGCACTGGAGCTGTACGTACCGCTGATCAGCGGCGCGACCGTCGTGCTGGCCGGACGCGAGACCGTACGCGAACCGGCGGCACTGGGCGCGCTGCTCAGCGGCGCGACCATCGTGCAGGGCACCCCGTCGCTGCTGGGTTCGCTGGAGCCGGCCGCGCTCGCCGGGCTGCGGGTGCTCGTCGGCGGCGAGGCCCTGCCGGCCGCACTCGCCGAGACCCTCCACTCGGTGGCGGCGTCGGCGGTCAACGTGTACGGGCCGACCGAGGCGACGATCTGGGCGACCTCCGCGGACCTGCCGGCGGCCGGGATCGGCCGTCCCTTCCCCAACACCCGCGCCTACGTCCTGGATCCCGCACTGCGCCTCGCGCCCATCGGCGTCCCCGGGGAGCTCTATCTCGCGGGCGAGCAGCTGGCCCGAGGCTACGCAGGCCGCCCGGGTCTGACCGCGGAACGCTTCGTCGCAGACCCCTTCGGCACGCCGGGCGAGCGCATGTACCGCACCGGGGACCTGGCCCGCTGGAGTCGGGACGGGTCGCTGGAGTACCTGGGGCGCGGCGACGACCAGGTGAAGATCCGCGGGTTCCGGATCGAACCCGATGAGGTGCAGGCCGTGCTCGCCGCCCACCCCGGTGTCGCGCGGGTCGCGGTCGTGGTCCGCGAGGACACGCCGGGCGAGGGGAGACTCGTCGCCTACGTCGTGCCGCGCCCCGGCTTCCTGGAGGCGGACCTGCGGGCCGCCGCGGCCAGGGCACTGCCCGAATACATGCTGCCCGGCGCGATGGTCACCCTTGCGGAGCTGCCGCGGACCGTCAACGGCAAGCTCGACCGGGCCGCGCTGCCCGCCCCCGAGGTCCAGGTGTCGAGCCGGGGGCCGCGCGACGACCGAGAGGCGGCGCTCTGCGCGGTCTTCGCCGAGACGCTCGGCCTGGACACGCTGGGAATCGACGTGGGAATCGACGACGACTTCTTCGCGCTGGGCGGCCACTCCCTGCTGGCCACCCGCCTCGCCGGCCGGGTACGCGCCGCGCTCGACGCCGAACTCACCATCGCCGACGTCTTCGAGGCACCCACCGTCGCCGCGCTGGCGCCCAGGCTGGTGCGGGGCACCCGGCCGAGGGTGCGCGACGTGACCAGACCCGAGATCGTCCCCGCCTCGGCGGCCCAGCGTGGCTTCTGGTTCGAGGAGCGCCTGCGCGGCCCCTCGGCCGCCGACGGGCTCCCGCTCGGTCTGCGCCTGCGCGGCCCGGTCGACGTCGACGCGCTGCGCGCCGCGTTCGGCGACGTCGTCGCCCGGCACGAGGCGTTGCGCACCCTGCTGGTAGAGGGTCCCGACGGGTTGCCGGTCCAGCGTGTCCTGGAGGTCGGTGAGGTTGGCGAGGTCGCGTTCGACGTGGTGGACGCGCGGGGCTGGACCGGGGAGCGGCTGCGCGCCGCCGAGACGCGGGCCGCCTCGCACGTCTTCGACCTCGGCGCCGACCTGCCGATCCGGGCGACCCTGCTGCGTGTCTCCGCCGAGGAGTCCGTGCTGGTCGTGCTCCAGCACCACGCCGCCGCCGACGAGTGGTCGTTCACGCCGCTGCTCGCCGACCTGTCTCGCGCCTACACCGCCCGCGGCGCGGGCACCGCGCCCGACTGGGTCCCGCTGCCCGTGCAGTACGCCGACTACGCCGTCTGGCAGAGCCGGACCGCCGAGTTCGCCGACCAGCTCGCCTTCTGGGAGCGGACGCTCCGCAAGCTTCCCGAGGAGAGCACGCCGCCGACCGACCGGCCCCGGCCCGCCGAGGTGAGTCACCGGGGCGGGCCGGCGTCGTTCGAGCTGCCGCTGGCCGGCGCGCGCAGGCTGGCCCTGGAGACCGGCACCAGCGTGTTCATGGTCCTGCACGCCGCCGTGGCCGCGCTCCTGCACCGGGCGGGCGCGGGCGACGACGTGGCGCTCGGCTCGCCCATCGCGGGCCGGGCGGACGCAGACCTCGCGGACCTGGTCGGGGTGTTCGTCAACCTCGTCGTGCTCCGCACCGACCTGTCGGGAGACCCGGCCTTCACCGAACTACTTGAGCGGGTCCGCCACACCGACCTGGCCGCGTTCTCCAACTCCGACGTGCCGTTCGAGCAGGTCGTGGAGCGGCTCGCGCCGGAGCGCTCGCTCGCCCGCAGCCCGCTGTTCCAGGTGATGATCGTCCATCAGAGGCTGGAGGACGTGCGGCTGCGGCTGCCCGGCGTGCGCGCCGAGCCGTTCCTGCCCGAGACCGGCGGCGTCAAATTCGACCTGGACATCTACTTCGCCGAGGGCGAGGAGCGCATCGAGGGGTTCGTCGCCTACGCCACCGACCTCTTCGACGCCGAAACCGTCACCGGCCTGCTCGCCGACCTGGGCGAGCTGCTGGAGCGGGTCACCGAGGAACCTGCGCGGCGTCTGTCGTCGCTCGGCGCCCCGGTCGCGCGGCCCGACACCGCCCGCGAGTTCCCCCCGCTCACCGTCGCCGAGCACATCGAGGCACAGGCGGCGCGCACGCCGCACGCCACGGCCGTCGTCAGCGGCGGCACCGCGCTCGGCTACGCCGAACTGGACGAGCGCGCCGAGGCCCTCGCCGACCGGCTCGCCGCGGCGGGAGCGGGTCCCGAGAAAATCGTCGCGATCGCGTTGCCCCGCTCGGCCGAGTTCGTCGTGGCCCTGCTCGCGGTGCTCAAGACCGGCGCGGCCTACCTGCCCGTCGACACGACCTACCCCCGCTCCCGCGTCGAGATGATGCTGCAGGTCGCCCGGCCCCTGCTGGTCGTCGGCGTGGACGAGCCGCCGCTGGACGCGCCGCCCCGCGCCCGGCCCCGGCTCCACCCCGACCACCCCGCGTACGTGATCTTCACCTCGGGGTCCACCGGGACACCCAAGGCCGTCGTCGGGACCCAGCGGGCGCTGGCCAACCGGCTCGCCTGGGGTGCCGAGCTCGCCGCGGTCGGCGTGCGGGTGGCCAAGAGCTCACCGGCCTTCATCGACGGCAGCACCGAACTGCTCGGCGGTCTCATCGCCGGTGACACCGTCGTCGTCGCGGACGACGACACGGCCACCGACGCGCTCGCCCTGGCCGAGCTGATCCGTGGCCACGGGGTGAACCTGGTGACGGTCGTGCCGAGCCTGCTGGCCGCGCTCCTGGAGACCGGGGAGCTCGGCTCGGTGACCACCTGGGTGAGCAGCGGCGAGGCCCTGCCCGCAGCCCTGGCCGAGCGGGTACCCGCCCGGCTGGTCAACCTGTACGGCTGCTCCGAGGCGGCCGGGGACAGCCTGATCGCCGAGGGCGGCGGCCTGGTCCCGATCGCCAACACCGCCGCGTACGTCCTGGACGCCGGGCTCCGCGAGGTGCCGGTCGGCGAGCTCTACCTCGCCGGAGACGGCCTGGCGCGCGGGTATCTCGGCGACCAGGGCCGCACCGCCGAGCGGTTCGTCGCCAACCCCTTCGGCCCGCCGGGATCGCGGCTCTACCGCACCGGCGACCGGGTGCGCCGCCGCCGCGACGGCGCCCTGGACTTCCTGGGCAGGGCCGACGACCAGATCAAGATCCGTGGCTTCCGGGTCGAACCCGGTGAGGTCGAGGCGGTGCTCGCCGCCCAGCCCGGCGTGCGGCAGGCGGCCGTGGCGGCTCGCTCGGGCCCGCGCCTCGTCGGCTACGTCGTGGGTGAGATCGGTCTCGACCTCGACGCGCTGCACGACCGGCTCGGCGAGATCCTGCCGGACCATCTGGTCCCCTCCGTGCTGGTCGGCCTCGACCGGCTGCCGCTCACTCCCAACGGCAAGCTTGACAGGAGGGCGCTGCCCGAGCCCGCCGCCCGCGAGGGCAGGGCGCCGCGGACCGACGCCGAGCGCGGCCTCGCCGGGCTCGTCGCCGAGATCCTCGGGCGGGACGGCGTCAACGCCGACGACGACTTCTTCCGCACCGGCGGCGACAGCATCAGCGCGGCCCTGCTCGTGGGACGCGCCCGCCGCGCGGGCCTCTCCTTCACGGTCCGCGACGTCTTCCGGTCACGTACCGTCGAGGCCCTGGCCCGGATCGCGGCGGCCCCGCCCGCCGAGGCCAAGACGGCCGGCTCCGCCGAGCACGCGGACGTGCTGTCCGCCGAGCACGCGGACGTGCTGTCCGGTGAGGTCGTGAGCCTCCGTCCAGACGGCCCGGCCGGCGAGGTCGCGGCGGCCGGGGCATCCGAGTCGCGGACCGAGCTGCCGCTCTCGCCGCTGCAGGAAGGACTGCTTTTCCACCTGATGCTGGCCGGCGAGGACCGGGACGTCTACGTCCAGCAGGCCGTGGTGACCCTGTCAGGGCCCGTCGACCCCGGCAGCCTCGCCGGGGCCGCGCGCCAGGTGCTGCTGAAGTTCCCCAACCTGCGGGCCGGGTTCCGCACCGACGCCGGCCGGAGCGTGCAGTTCGTCCCGGAGCGGTTCGAGGTCGACTGGACCTACGCCGAGACCGGCGGGGCGGAGGCACTGGAGGCGTTCGTCGAGGCCCAGCGCGCCCGGCCGTTCGTCCCCGACTCCCCGCCGCTGATCCGCTTCGCGCTGGCCAGGGTGGGCGAGGGCGACTTCCGGCTGGTGCTCACCTCCGAGCTGATCCTGCTGGACGGCTGGTCGGGCGGCCTGCTGGTCACCTCGCTGCTGGAGTTCTACACCGACGCCGACGCCGAGCGGGCCCGCCCCGTGGTCGGTTTCCCCGCCTACCTCGACTGGGTGAACGGGCAGGACCGGCAGGCCGCGATCAAGTCCTGGGGCCGCGCTCTGGACGGGCTCGACGAGCCGACCCTGCTCAGGCCCGAGCTGGCCGACCGCCCCGCCGACCTCGCCGGTGCCGGGGAGATCCACCGCGAGCTGCCCGAGGGCCTCGCCGACCGGCTCGGCGCCCTCGCCCGGGAGTCCGGCCTGACCCTCGCCGCCCTGTACGAGAGCGCCTGGGGACTGCTCCTGGCGGGCCTGACCGGCCGCGACGACGTGGTCTTCGGCGTCTCGGTGTCCGGCCGCCACCCCGACGTCGACGGCGTCGAGTCCGTCGTCGGGCTGCTGTTCAACACGGTCCCCGTCCGGGTGCGGGCCGGTGCGGCAGAACCGCTGCGCGCCGTACTGGAACGGACGCAGACCTTCCAGTCGGAGCTGTTCGACCACTCCTACGTCGCGCTCGCCGACGTGCAGCGGGCGGCGGGCCTCGGGACCCTCTTCGACACCCTCTTCGTGTTCCAGAACTTCCCCGGCATGCCCACCGAGCGAGGCTTCGGCCCCGCCGGCGACGTGCGGGTGCTCGGCCGCCAGGTCCGCGACGCGACCCACTACCCGATCACCATGGTCGTCGAGCCCGGCGCGGGCCTGCGCGTCATGTACCGGGGCGACGCCTTCACCGAGGCCGAGGCCGAACGCCTCACCGACCGGTACGTGCGTGTCCTGGAGACCCTCGCCACCGTGCCCGAGACCCCCTGCCACCGGCTCGGCCTGCTCCTGCCGGACGAGCACGACCGGCTGCGCCGCGACTGGGCCGAGGCAGAACGGTCCGTGCCCGGCCTCACCATCGCCGAACTGCTCGCCGAGCAGGCCGAGCGCACTCCGCACGAGCTCGCCCTGGTCTCCCAGCCCGACGTGCGGCTCAGCTACGCCGAGCTGGACGCCGCGGCCAACCGGCTGGCCAGGCTGCTCAGGGCACACGGAGCGGGCCCCGAGCGGGTGGTCGCCCTGGCATTGCCCCGGTCGGCGGAGATGGTCGTCGCGCTGTTCGCGGTGCTCAAGACGGGGGCCGCCTACCTTCCCCTGGAGCTGGACTACCCGGCCGAGCGGCTCGACTTCATGCTGGCCGACGCCGCCCCCGTCTGCCTCGTCTCGCACCGGGACATCGCCGCCGGACTGACCTGCCCGGGTGCCTCGATCCCGCTCGACGACCCGGCCGTACGGGAGAGGCTGGCAGCCCTGCCGGGCACCGGACTGGCGGGGGAGGAACTGCCCGATTTCGGCAGGGACGTGCCGGGCCGGCTGGACCACCCGGCGTACGTGATCTACACCTCCGGCTCCACCGGGCGCCCCAAGGGCGTGGTCACCCCCTACCGGGGCCTGACCAACATGCAGTTCAACCACCGGGCCAACATCTTCGACCCGGTCGTGGCCTCGGCCGGGCGCCGGCTGCGGATCGCGCACACCGTGTCGTTCTCCTTCGACATGTCGTGGGAGGAGTTGCTCTGGCTCATCGAGGGCCACGAGGTGCACGTCTGCGACGAGGAACTGCGGCGCGACGCCGAGGCGCTCACCGAGTACCTGCGGCGTCACCGGATCGACGTGATCAACGTGACGCCGACGTACGCGCAGCAGCTCCTGGAGGAGGGGCTGCTCGACGGGGAGCACCGCCCGCCGCTCGTGCTGCTGGGCGGCGAGGCCGTCCCCGCGGCGGTCTGGGACCGGCTCGCGCAGGCCGAGGGGGTGCTCGGCTACAACCTCTACGGCCCGACCGAGTACACCATCAACACGCTGGGCGGCGGCACCGAGGACAGCGCCACACCCACGGTCGGCAGGCCGATCTGGAACACCCGGGGCTACGTGCTCGACGGCTGGCTGCGGCCGGTCCCGCCGGGCGCGCCGGGGGAGCTCTACATCACCGGCGCGGGCCTGGCCAGAGGCTACCTCGACCGGCCCGGCCTGACCGCCGAACGGTTCGTGGCCGACCCGTTCGGCGGCGGCCGGATGTACCGGACCGGCGACCTCGTACGGGTCCGCCGGGACGGCAACATCGACTTCCTGGGCCGTACCGACGAGCAGGTGAAGATCCGCGGCTACCGGGTCGAGCTGGAGGAGGTCGAGAGCGCGCTGGCGGCCGAGCCCGGCGTCGGGCAGGCGGCCGTCATCGCGGTCGGCACCGACGTGCCCGGCGTGAAGCGTCTCATCGGCTACGTGGTGCCCGACGGCGCCGCGCGGCCCGACGCCGAACGCGAGCACCTGGCCGAATGGCGGCAGATCTACGACGCCGAGTACACCGAGATCGGCACGGCGGTCCACACCGAGGACTTCGCGGGCTGGGACAGCAGCTACGACGGGCTGCCCATCCCGCTGGAGCACATGCGCGAGTGGCGCGACACCACGGTGGCCCGGATCTGGGACCTCAACCCCCGGCGGGTGCTGGAGATCGGCGTCGGCACCGGCCTGCTGCTGTCGCGGCTGGCCCCCGGTTGCGAGGAGTACTGGGGCACCGACTTCGCGGCCCCCGTCATCGCCAAGCTCCAGGCCGACCTCGGCCCCGACTCGCCGGTACGTCTGAGCTGCCGGCCCGCGCACGATACCGACGGGCTGCCCGCCGGCTACTTCGACACCGTCGTCATCAACTCGGTGATCCAGTACTTCCCGAGTGCCGGATACCTCGCCGGCGTGATCGCCGCCGCGATGGACCTGCTCGCCCCCGGCGGCGCGCTGTTCGTCGGCGACGTGCGCGACCTGCGGTCGGTGCGCTGCCTGCACACGGCGATCCAGCTCGGCAGGGACGGCGGCGCCGGTGGCGGCGACATCGGTACGGCGGCGATCGACCGGGCGGTGCGGATGGAGAAGGAGCTCCTCCTCGACCCCGCGTTCTTCGCCGCCCTCGACCTGGACGCACGGGTGGAGGTCCGTACCAAGCGCGGCGTCCACCACAACGAGCTCAGCAGGCACCGCTACGACGTGACGCTCCGGAAGTCACCCGCCGTATCGCTCGCAGCATCGCTCGCAGCACTGCCCGCCGTATCGCTCGCCGCCGAGATCCCGATCGTGGACTGGGCCGGGCCCGACGACCTGGCCGGACGCCTTCCCGGGCCGCTCAGGGTGCGCGCCATCCCCGACCCCAGGCTCTCGGCCGAGCTGGCCGCGCTGCGCGCGATCGAGGGCGGAGCCTCCGCGCGGGAGGCGCGCGAGCTGCTGCGGGCATCCCCGCAGGGCATCGAACCCGAACTGCTGTACGCGCTCGACCCCGGTGTGGTGACCACCCCCTCGGCCGAGATCGGCCACTACGACGCCGTATTCGGCGGCGGGGCAGCCTTCCTGCCGGCCGACCCCGGCCGCGGGCCCGCGTCGTACGCGAACAACCCGGCGGCCGCCCGCGACCACGGGGTGCTCGCCGCCCGGGTGCGCGAGGGGCTCAGGCGGCGGCTGCCCGGCTACATGGTGCCGAGCGCGGTCATGACGCTGGACGCGCTCCCGCTGACCGTCAACGGCAAGCTGGACAGGCGGGCCCTGCCCGCCCCCGACCGGCAGGGGCCGCGCGGCAGTGTCCGCGCCGCCAGGACCGCCGTGGAACAGCTGCTGTGCACGCTCTTCGGCGAGGTGCTCGACATCGCCGGCGTCGGCATCGACGACAACTTCTTCGAGCTGGGCGGCCACTCGCTGCTGGCGACCCGGCTGGTCGGCAGGGTCCGCGCGGTGCTGCGCGTCGAGCTCGCGATCCGGGACCTGTTCGAGGCGCCGAACGTCGCCGAACTCGCCACCCGGCTGCACGACAGAGCCGGTGTCACGCTCAGGCCCCCGCTGACTCCCCGGCAGCGCCCCGAGCGCGTCCCGCTGTCGTACGCGCAGCGCCGGCTCTGGCTGCTCGACCAGATCCTGCGCGAGGACGAAGGCCCCCGCGAGGCGTACCACCTGCCGCTGGCCGTGCACCTGAGCGGTGAGATCGACCTGGCCGCGCTGGAGGCCGCGCTCGGCGACGTGACGGCCAGGCACGAGAGCCTGCGGACCGTCTTCGCCGAGCACGAGGGCGTGCCCTACCAGCGGGTCCTGCCGCCGGAGCGGGCGCGCCCGGTCCTGGAGATCGCGACCTGCGCGCCCGAGGAGGTGATCGCGCGCCCGTTCGACCTCGCCACCCGGATCCCGCTGCGGGTCGCGCTCATCCCCGAGGGGGAGAACGAGCACCTACTGCTCGCGGTCTTCCATCACATCGCGTTCGACGAGTGGTCCTTCGGGCCGTTCGCCAGGGACGTGGCGCGCGCCTACGCCGCGCGGCTGGAGGGAGCGGCGCCGGCCACCGAGCCCCCCGCGGTGCAGTACGCCGACTACACGCTCTGGCAGCGCGAGCTGCTCGGCGATCCCGCCGACCCGGGCAGCCCGCACGCCCGCCAGCTCGCCTACTGGGCGAAGGCGCTGTCGGGCATGCCGGCGGAGATCCCGCTGCCGGTGGACCGGCCCAGACCGGCCACCGTCGGCCAGCGCGGTGCGACCGCGACCAGGCAGCTGCCGGGGGCGCTGGCCGAACGGCTCCGCGAGCTCGCGCGCGGTGCCCAGGGGAGCATGTTCATGGTCTGCCAGAGCGCGGTCGCCGCGCTGCTGCACCGCGCGGGCGCGGGGGAGGACATCCCGCTGGGCAGCCCCGTCGCGGGCCGCACCGACGAGGCGGCCGGTGACCTGGTCGGCTTCTTCGTCAACACGCTCGTGCTCCGCGCCGACGCCTCGGGTGACCCTTCGTTCGCCGAGCTGCTCGCCCGCGTCCGCGACACCGACCTGGCCGGTCTGGCCAACCAGGACCTGCCGTTCGAGGCGCTCGTCGAGGCGCTGCGGCCACCCCGGGTGCCCGGCCGCAACCCGCTCTTCCAGGTGATGGTCGGCTACGAGAACCAGGCCATGGGGGATGTGCGCTTCCCCGGGCTGCGGCAGCGCGAGGCGCTCTTCAGCCCGCCCGCGGCGAAGTTCGACCTGGACTTCATCTTCAGGGAGCGGGCTGAGGAGCTCCATCTCATCGTCGACTACTCGGCGGACCTGTTCGACCCGGCCACGATCGACACGATGCTCCGCGCGCTCGTGGACGTGCTGGAGACCGTCGCGGACGACCCGGAGACGCGCCTGAGCGACCTGCCGGTGGCGCTTGAGGCCCGTACGGTCACTCAGGCCGGCACCGGGTACGCCGTCCGGCGCGACGACGATCGCGAGGCGCTGCTGTGCCGGGCGTTCGCCGAGGTCCTCCAGGTGGACGCGGTCGGGCCGCACGACAACTTCTTCGAGCTGGGCGGCCACTCGCTGCTCGCCATGGAGCTGGTGCGCCGGATCCGGAGGGAACCGGGCTGTGCGGGAGTGAGGATCGCGACACTCATGACCGCCCAGACCGTCGCCGAACTCGTGAACCGCCTGGAGTGACCTCCTCCCCACGGCTGAAGCCGGGGACCCGGTCTCGCCCGGATCGGGATTCCCGTACGGGGGACTTCACAGAATCGGCAAAGATTGTTAGGTTAGGCTTACCTAATATTTAGTGCCCTTTGGGGCTCTGGGAGGACATCCATATCTATGCGCGACACGATGCGCCGCCTGGCCGCGACAGGAACGCTGCTGCTGGGCCTCGGCCTGGTGGGCGCGTGCGCCGGTGACGGTGACGGCGAACAACCCGCCGCGAGCACCTCGGCGACCCAGGCCGCCTCCGGATTCCCGGTCACCATCACGCACAAACTCGGCACCACCACGATCGAATCCGCACCTCAGCGCATCGTCGCCCTCGGCGAGGTCGACCAGGACACCCTGCTCGCCCTGGGCGTGCAGCCGGTCGCCATGGCGGAGCTGACCGGAATCCAGGCCGACGGGCTCACCCCCTGGACCGCCCCCAGGATCTCCGGAGCCAAGCCGGCGCTGCTGAAGGCCGGTGAGTCGGGCTTCTCGCTGGAGCAGATCGCCGCACTCAAGCCGGACCTGATCCTCGCGGGCGGCGACTACTACATCGACAAGGAGTACGCCAACCTCTCCCAGCTCGCACCGACCACCGCCTACGAGACCGGTCCCGCCGAGGACTCGTGGCAGACGGTGGCCCGCCAGGTCGCCAAGGCGGTCGGCAAGGCCGACGAGGGCGAGAAGCTCGTCACCGACGTCGAAGCGAAGATCGACTCGGTCAAGACCGCCTACCCCGAGCTGGCCGGCAAGAAGTTCGCGCTGACCAGCGTCTTCCCCTCGGGGAACATCGGCGTGCTGAAGTCCGACACGGACATCAGCGTCCAGCTCTTCAACCAGTTCGGGCTGGTACTGCCCGAGGAGATCAGGACGCTTCCCGGTGACGGCTTCGCGGCCGAGCTGAGCATGGAGAAGATCAAGGTCCTCGACGTCGACCTGCTGCTCAGCCACTACAACGACGACGCCGCCACCCAGAAGAAGATCGAGGCCAACAAGCTCTTCGCCGGCCTCGACGTGGTCAGGCGGGGCTCCTACGTGCCGCTGGACCTCGCCGCGTTCTGGCCGCTGCGCACGCCGACGCCGCTGGCGGTCCCCTACGTGATCGACCAGGTCGTGCCGGAGGTGGCCAAGGCCGTCGGCGCGTCCTGACACACCACGCCCGCACCCTTCCCCCCGCCGCCTCCGTCGCGGGGGGACCATCCCCTCAACATGTGAGAGGCGAACATGTCGAGCCCGGTCTATGACGTCGTGGGCATCGGTTTTGGTCCTTCCAACCTCGCGCTCGCGGTGGCCCTGGAAGAGGAGTACGGCTCCGGTGTGAACGCGGTCTTCTTCGAAAGGCAACCCGCCTTCGGCTGGCACCGCAACATGCTCATCGAGGGCGCCACGATGCAGGTGCACTTCCTCAAGGACCTGGTCACTCTGCGCAATCCCGCAAGCTCCTACTCCTTCCTGTCCTACCTCCAGGACAGGGGGAGGCTGGTCGACTTCATCAACCACAAGACCATGTTCCCCACCCGGCTGGAGTTCCACGACTACCTGGAATGGGTCGCCTCCTCCTTCGCCGGCCTGGTGCGCTACGACTCCGAGGTCGTCGCGGTACGTCCGTACGACGACGACACCCTCGAAGTCGTCGTGGAACGCGGTGACGAGCTGCACACCTGCCTGACGCGCAACCTCGTGATCGCGGTCGGGCTCGAACCCGTGCTGCCCGACGGCGTGCGGCAGGGCGATCGGATCTGGCACACCGAGGAGCTGCTGGCCCGGCTCGAATCCCTCGGCGAGCGCGACCCCGGACGGTTCGTCGTGGTCGGCGCCGGGCAGAGCGCGGCCGAGGCGGTCGAGCACCTGCACCGCACCTACCCGTCCGCGGAGGTCTGCGCCGTCTTCACCAGGTACGGCTACTCACCGGCCGACGACAGCCCGTTCGCCAACCGTATCTTCGACCCGCAGGCAGTCGACCACTTCTTCGCCGCCCCCGGGGAGGTGAAGCGCATGCTGCTCGCCTACTCCAGAAACACCAACTACTCGGTGGTGGACCTCGACCTCATCGACGAGCTCTACCGGCGTTCCTACGCGGAGAAGGTCGCGGGCGTCGAGCGGCTGCGCATGCTGAACGTCTCCCGCCTGCTCGACATGGACGACGACGGTGACAGCGCCCGCGTCCGGATGTGCTTCCTGCCCACGGGCGAGGTGAGCACGATCGAGGCCGACGCGGTCGTCTGCGCGACCGGCTACCGCGAGCGCGACCCGCGCGACCTGCTCGGCGAGGCACGCGAGCACTGCCGTACGGGTGAGATGGGCGAGCTGCTGGTGGAGCGCGACTATCGGGTCGTCACCGATCCCGGGCAGAGGTGGGGCGTCTACCTGCAGGGGGCCACCGAGGACACCCACGGGATCGCCTCCTCGCTGCTGTCCATGACCGCCGTCCGCACCGGAGAGATCGTGCGCTCCATCGCCCGGCGCTCGGCGGGGGTCCCCCAGGGGGCCGAGCCGTAACCGGACCCTCGGCCCGCTCGGGCGCGGACCGTCCTCACTCGCGGCCCCGTGACGTCTCGACACGGAGCGATCGGTTACGTGACTCTACGTGTTCACTTGATTACCTTTGGTGTCGTTGTATTCCGTAGGTAACCGAGGAGGATCATGAACACCTTCATCCGCAGTGCCCGCATCGGCCTGGCAGGGGCGGTTCTGGCCGGCGTCGGCCTGCTCGGCGTACTTCCCGTGACCGGTGCCCACGCCGAGTCGTCCCAGGCCGCACCGGCGGTTGCCTGCTCGCACACGGCCGCGGACGGCTGGATCTGCTTCCTGCGGTACTGCGACCGTTACTACTGCTACTACGACTGCTATCCAACCCTGGCCGCGCGTAACAAGGGAGAGAAGCCTTCCGAGACCGTTCGTGTTCCCAAGCCCGAGGGGACACCTCCCGCCCAGATCACCAGGCCCTGACCGGCGGAGCCGTGAGGTCGTGGACCGGGTACGCGCGGTCGTGCCGTCCACGCTGGGGAAAGCGCACCGCGAGGGTTCCTGCGGTGCGCCGGGTGGCCGTCCGGGCAGATGCTCGGGCGGCCACGGGAAGCGCAGCACCTCGCACCGCCGTGTCGACGTCATCCGCGCCGAGACCGTCGCCAACCGGCCACGCTAAGGCACGTTGCAGAAACAGCACCAGGGCGCGCCGCCGAGCGGCTCCGTCCCCGCTCGGGCGATGGGACGTCCGGTTCAGGGGTGGAGGGCGAGCCCCTTGAGCACCTTGTCGACCCCGTTGCGCGGCCCGTGCACCGCGAGCCCGACCAGGCGAAGCTCATCGGAGGGCACGGCGCGCACCGCGGCCCGGTTGTCCTCGTCGTTGTCGGTCTTGAACAGCTCCTCCGTGTACAGGGCCACCTCCAGCCCGTGCGCTGGCCGGGTTCGCGGGCCGCGCGGCCGGGCTGCCGCTGTTCGCCGCGCCGGTCGTCCACGACCCGGTGCTCGCCGGAGGGCTGGGCCGCCTGCACGCCGCACTCCTCGGCGGAGCCCCCGCCCTGATCGCCGACGAGCTGCTGGACGCGGTCATCCCCGCCCTGGTCCGCCGCGCGGCCCTCAGTGGTCCCGTCGCGAGGGGCCCGCGGTTCCGGGCGGGGAGCCGGGGTACGGCGGGCGTCGCCGGGCGCGTGGCGGAACTGCTCGAGGACGACTACCGGACCGACCACAGCGCCGACTTCCTGATTGAGGCCCAGGTTGAGGCGACGGGCGCATTCGAGTAGGCCGACGCCCTTGTCCAGGAGGTCGTGGACTTGGTGCCGGCGTTCGCAGCGCGGTCGCATGCGATACCAGCAACAGCTAGAGCACGAGACAGACGAGCGCCCGCCCGGCCCGCCGGCTCCCTGGCCAACGCGCCCAGCTGATCGGTGAGCCGCCTCGTCCGCCGTTGACAACGCTCCAGAAGCCCAGGAACCTGCTCCCGGAACGTCCGCCGCGGGCAACTCCAAACCGGACAGGCCATCCGCCGTATCCTGACCACCACGACCACCCGCCGACCATCCATCGGCACATCAGTGACCGTCCGCCGACACCAGCCGTGCACCCGCTTCGTCAGCGTCGCACACCCTGGACACGGCACCGGATCATCCCGCGTCCGTGCCACCACGCGGATGAGATCACCCTCATCCGCCACACCCTCAATGATCAGCGCGGACAGCCCGGCAAACACCACGCTCGCAAGAACGTCAGCCTCCAGCACCCCTCACCCTGACACGAGGTGACGCACAGCTACCACCGATACGAGACAGAGCCGAAAAACACTCCCCCCACCCGGTGAGCCCGTACAAGATCGGAGACACTGCATGTCCACGCTCGAACCTCACGTCATCGGCCGGCAATCAGATGGCACGCTCCTGATCGGCCTTGATCACATGGCGATCATCACGCACGAGATCGAAGGAGGTGCATTCCACACCCGCATCGGTTCCGCTTACGCCCACACCCGGTGGAACGTCGTCAACGAGCCGATACCAGCAGGGCTGATCAGCGATGAAGACCTCGCCCAGCTCAAGGAACGCGAAATCGAGTACCTCGCGTGGAGGCGATCAATCGACACTCCCGGAGGACTAACGCTATGACGTTGACATGGACCCGGTTCGGCTTCACCTTCACTGCCGTCCCGCTGGAAATCAAAAGCATCCCGAAGAACCCCGAGGAGACCCAATGACCTTTCACTCTTGACGACGCCTACAAGCTCGCCAAACGTGCCCACACCGGGCAGGCTCGTGAAGCGGGCAGACATCGGCCACAACTCCGATCCCGAGCGCCTCGCCGCGCTGGAGCCGAAGAAGGCCGAGAGCCTCGCCCACCGATACGAGAAGGCGCTCGCGATCCTCGATTCGTGCGAGGCGGCAGGGTGGAAGCCCGACCCCCAGGAGGACCGTTGACCGACGACATGCTGTCCTGGCTCGGCCATGAGGTGGAGGCGAGACTCGCCACAGCCCGCGCCGCAGCGGACAAACTTTTCTAGGATCCGGGAATGACGTTGTTCATCACAACCAAAGCCAGCGACTACTACCACCTGACCGAATGTCCAGGGTTCCAGGCAGGTCGCCGCGGCAGCGAACAGGCCGGATATACGCTCCACGACATTCTGGAAATGAGCGAGGCGGACGCCCGCGCAGCAGGCAAAAAGCCATGCAAGCAGTGTGTATCCGACCGGTCGTGAGGAAGGCCCGAGAGCTAGATATGCCAGTAGACCCACTGGGGTCTACCTGGAATCGAACCAGGATAGAAGGAAGCTCTCGAATGGCCTCACGACCGAAAAACGAGGAAAGCGGGAAGGCTAGAACTTTTTTAAGAAGGTGAGAAGGAAGCCCTCCCATGGCCTCGCGATCTCCACACTATCAGGCGGGAATCAGCTCGTGCAGCGTCCCAGGCGTGTACACCCGTGCACCCTCCGGTAGATCAGCCGGCGCCTGCAAGCCGATGTAGGTGGCGTGCTCACCCTGCGAGCCCTTCCGCCGCAGCAGGTCGGCCAGGTACCGGACGCGCAGGTGGTCACGTTCAACGATCGAACGCACCAGGAGAGAGGCCGTGACGCGGTTGCCTTCCACCTGGTTGAAGCCAGGGTGCCCCTTCAGGTAGAGGTGCAGCCACTTCACCCGCCAGGCGCCGTCGTCGCCGCGCAGGAAGACGAGCGGCAGGGCGACCCGCCCTGACCCGCGCAGGTCGGACTTCATCCGCACGGTGCGAGGCTCGAACGGCATGCCCTCCTGCTCGGCGTCCCTGCTCATGTATCCGAAGAACGCCTCAGCCGCTTCGTCGAACGCCTCGCCGCTGTAGATGTTGACCTGAGGGATGATGATTGACTTGGTCGCCTGGGCGAGGCGGATGTTGACGAACTCGGTCGCGCCGTCGGCGGCGTCGGTGAGGTCACCGGAGTATTCAGCGAAGCCGTTGCTGTAGCTCGTCCACGAGATGTGCTCGGGATTGCCGTAGGAGGCGTCCAGCATCAGGGCCGACAGGTCGTAGTCGGTGCGCCGCTCGGCCTGCCGCCAGTAGACGAAGAACCGCAGCAGCTCCCCGTCCACCGCCGACAGCGAGCCGCGCGGCAGCATTCCAAGTCCGGGCGCGACGGCCTTGCCCGACAGCGGCAGGGCGATGTCGAGCGCGTCGGGATCGACGATCAGCTCGCCGGGGTCGGGAAGCCTCCGGGTGATCTCCTCGTCCAAGATGGACACTGCCCGCGACACGACATCCTCCTCGATCGGGGAGCGTGCATCGGCTGCCGTCCATGCTCTGCCGTGCCGGTTGGCGAAGACACGCCCTGCGACGGGGACGAGCCGGTTCTGCAGGTGCTCACGCAACGACAGCAGGACCCGGCAGGAGGCGCCCACCGCGGCCTTCTCTGCGGCGTCCAGCACGGCCGAGGCCGACATGCCGGTCCGCAGCAGGTGATCGAGACGGCGCAGCAGCGCGCCGGGCGCCTTCTCCAGCAGGTCGACCGCGTCGTCGGTGCGGCCCTCCGACAGGGCCGCCTCCACCCGGCTGTCGAGACCACGCGCCTGGCGTACCCCTCTGGCGACCTCGAAGACGTGTGCGGCGCGCGGGAAGCTCGGATACTCGCCGGGGTGGAGCCGTTCACCGAGCCGCTTCCACTGCTCCCGGTACCGCGGCACGTCGCCGAGCTTGGCCGGGGAGGCGACCGTGTCCAGGGCCTGCAGGAGAGTCCGGCGCTCAGCCCGAGGAAACGAGCGGAACCTGGTGGGGGTGGCCAGCGTGACGTCTCCGCCGGAGCAGCCGCAGGCGAGACGCAGCACGTCGGTCACCGTGTCCACGAGCAGCGGGCGACCGGCGGCCAGGCGCACCTCGTTGATGACGGCGCGGTTCTCGCGCACCGGGATGCGTTCGGGCTCGTCGGCGCAGAACGCGGCCAGTATGCGGAGCGCCGCCAGGTCTTCGGCGGACAGCGGCACTTCCGAGCCCGCCAGCGAGAAGTACAGCTCGCGCGCCTCCGACTCCAGGCTTCCGCCCAGCTCCAGCATGGTCACCCGGTCGCCGGCCAGCGGGATCAGCTCGGCGTGCGCGGCCAGCAGGTCGGCGTAGGTGTGCTGGTAACGGCCGTAGCCGGGCAGCACGAGCAGGTTGAGCGTCGCCGGCTGGACGCGCGTGGCGGCGACCGGGTCGAGCAGCGCCTCCCGCAGGAGCCCGGCCCAGAACTCGATGGTGTCGGGGACGTTCTTGGGGAAGTTGAGGAAGTAGGCGTTGTGCTGCACGTGGTCGCCGACCAGGTGGCGGACGGCGGCCAGGACCCGCACGCCGAGATCGACCACGGTTTCGCCGCGCAGCCTCGCCAGGCGGTCGAGCAGGGCCGCCGAGCACTTGAAGCCGACGCTCAGCAGTGCGGCGTCGAGTTGGCGGGCGGCCACCTCTCCCCAGCTCGGGTGGGAGCCGGCGGGAGTGTCGCCGATGGGGACGCGCAGCCGCCGGGCGATGACGAGGCTTTCCATAGTGTCCACGGATGCACCTTATAGCCGGGACATGTCTGCGTTCTGTGGGTTTTCTGGGCCTGCGCGATCTCGCTTAAAGGGGGCAATTTAATAACGCATCCCTGGAATGATCTCTGGTGTCTGAACGCTGAAACGCGAAAGGCGGCCTCCGCACCCACGGAGACCGCCCGAGACTTTCGCCACATCAGACCCGCAACCCCCCGCGTGTCTCCCGCAAGCGTACGACCTCGGGGAGACCACGATGCCTTACTGGATTCACTCCGCACCTGACGACCTCGACGACGGCCTGCGGGAGTGCGCCCGCGCCGGACGATGCTCCGACGCCCGCCTCGAGGTCGTGGCCGGCAAGACGGTCCGCCGCGGCGCCTTCACCCCGCGCGCCTACTGCGACTCCTGCCGTGGCATCTTCGACGGCGCGAAATGCCGTCAGTGCGGTGTCGTGTACACGGCGCAGGAGTACCGGGACCTTGTCGCCGCGACCGGAGACATGATCCGCCGAGCTGGTGTTCGCCGGCGCAGCCTCGCCGCACCGGGCTCCTTCGACGACATCGAAGCTCGCCGCGCCTGAGCGGCGAAAACCAGTACGACCCGCGCCGTGAAGCGTCCTACGCTGCCAGCACGGCGCGGTATCGACCCTTTCCAGATCGTAGACCCCTATGCCGAAGCAGGTAGCAAACCGGCTCATCTCGTGGGCGAGTGACATCGAGCCTGAGACGATCAAGCAGGCCGCCCGTACCGCACGCCTCCCGTTCATCGAGGGACACGTTGCCCTCATGCCCGACGCCCACGTCGGCATGGGTGCCACGGTCGGCTCCGTCATCCCCACCCGAGGCGCGATCATCCCGTCCGCGGTTGGTGTGGACATCGGCTGCGGCATGATCGCAACCGAAACCAACCTCACCGCTTCCGACCTGCCCGACGACCTGTCCGAGCTCATGCCGTTGGTCGAGCAGCAGATCCCCGCCGGCGTAGGCAAGGGACACGATGACCCCGCCGTCGATGAGGCACTGTCCGCGCTGAACAAGCCGCACACTGAGCTCACGGCGAAGCAGGAGGAGACCGTCGCCGCCCAGTTCGGCACCCTCGGCTCCGGCAACCACTTCGTCGAGGTCTGCCTCGACGAGCGTGACCACGTGTGGACTGTCCTGCACTCCGGATCCCGCGGCATTGGCAACCAGCTCGCCACCAAGCACATCGCCGAGGCGAAGAAGCTGATGGCGCAGTACTTCATCACCCTGGATGACCCGGACCTTGCCTACCTGGTGCAGGGCACCCCGCAGTTCACTGCCTACATCCGCGACATGCTGTGGTCGCAGCGGTACGCCATGGGCTCCCGTGCCCGCATGGACAGGGTCCTCAGCGCAGCCCTGTTCGGCGTCGTCGGCAAGGGCGATCGGACTCGAACGATCAATTGCTTCGCTGGTGAGACCCCAGTGATGACGAGTTCAGGTGTACGGCCCATCGCCGAGCTGTCCGGGGGCGTCCATGAGCTGCTCACCACGGACGGTGAATGGGTCAAGGCCCCGGTCCAGTCGTTCGGCCGTCAGAAGCTCATGCGTGTGCGGCTGTCCCGAAACGGTGTCGAGAAGATCGTCTACGCGACGCCTGGCCACCGCTGGCTCCTACGCACGCACTCCAGCGGTGGCACACGCTACTGGGAGAAGCGGCCTGTCGAGGTGACCACGGCCGAGCTGCAGCAGGGGAACCGTCTCGCTTGGACCTTCGCCAAGAGGCCAGATGGGATGGTCGTGGGCAACGATGGAGCCGCAAGGGGCTTCGTTTTCGGCGATGGATCGGTGACCTCCCGCAACAGGTCCCGTGCGATCTTCTGCGGCGACAGGGATCTCGCCCTGTTGCATCTCTTCGAGGGCGTCGGCAACCCGCCACGGGCCTACGACGGCATGAAAGTGATCAGCGGGCTGCCCGTGGAGTGGAAGACGAGCATGCCGTCACTTGACAGCGCGCCTTCCTACCTTTACGGCTGGCGGGCTACATCGAGCAGGCCATGCTGGTCGCAGGCTGGCATTTCTACGACGTGCTCAACCCGTCGACCTCGGATGCGGCCAGGATCGGCGCCCGGCAACGTCGAGGAAGGTGATGT
This sequence comes from Streptosporangium sp. NBC_01755, assembly GCF_035917995.1. NCBI lineage: Bacteria > Bacillati > Actinomycetota > Actinomycetes > Streptosporangiales > Streptosporangiaceae > Streptosporangium > Streptosporangium sp. NBC_01755. The sequence continues at coordinate 7,303,055 of NZ_CP109131.1, forward strand.
GGCTGGCGTCGTGCGGCGGCCGCCAGCGGAGGGCAGCGTCTGACTTCGGGCGGGCGAGGGAACAGCAGCCGGGCATTACGGTGGCCGATGTGCCCCCGCGTATCCATCCAGCTCAGCCGTACTCGTGGAGGGCCCACCTCCAACTCAGGCCCACTTGAGAACGCCCTTGGAGCCGGAGTCCGAGGCGCAGTCGGCTCTTGCGGTTATTGCGTGGGTCGGCGTGCTTGTCGCACTTCGCGGTCGATTGCCCAGGCGTCTGCCACTGAGCCCACGTGCCCGAGCTTGTCAGGGTTGATCACCGCGCGGATCGTCTGGATCTGCCCGTCGAGTACATCGAGCGCCAGGGTGTGGAGCACCTTGCCGTCCCGGTCGCGGAAGATCGCGCCCGGTTGGCCGTTGATCTCGTGCGGCTCGCCTGTCACACCGATCAGGGCCATCTGGGGGAAGACGGAGGCGAGCAGCCGGGCCACGTTCTGCGCTCCGATCACCGCGTTGGTCAGCTGCGGGGCCTTGCCGCCGCCGTCGCCGACCATCGATACGTCGGCAGCCAGCAGGTTCTGCAGGGCGGCGACGTCGCCTTCACGCAGGGCGTCGAAGAACCGCGACGCCAGTTCTTGCCGCTCTTTTCGGTCCGCCTCGAAGCGGGGCCGGCCTGCGGCCATATGGCGTCGCGCTCGCACCGCCAGTTGGCGGCACGCCGTCTCCGAGCGCGCCACGGCCAAGGCGACCTCGGGAAAGTCGAAGTCGAACACCTCGCGCAGGACGAAGACCGCCCTCTCGAGCGGGGACAGCCGTTCCAGCAACACCAGGGCCGCCATCGACAACGAGTCAGCCAGCTCCGCTGACCGCTCCGGGTCCTGGTAAGGGTCGGCGAGCAGCGGCTCGGGGAGCCACGGCCCGATGTACTGCTCTCGCCGGACGCGGGCCGAGCGCAGCACGTCGATCGAGATCCGGGTCACCGTCGCCGACAGGAACGCCTTGGCCGACCGGGGCTGGGCCGGGGCGGCCTCGAAGCGCAGCCAGGTCTCCTGGACCACGTCTTCGGCCTCGCTCACGCTGCCCAGAATCCGGTAGGCGATCGAGAACAACAGCGGCCGAAGCTCCTGAAACTCCTCAGCACCGCTCACTGGTGCACCTCCTTGAAGCCCTGCCTCCACGAGGGGTAGCGCAGCTGCCAGCCGAGCTCCCGCTTGGCCCTGGCGTTGGACAAGCCGCGCCCCTCGGTCGTCATCGTCACCTGTCCGGCCAGCAGCCGGGCCAGCCATGTGGGCACCCGCTTCGGCCGCTTGGCTCCGGCGCACTCCGCCAGATACGGCAGCCATTCGCTGGCGGTGGCCGGTTCGTCGTCCACGATGTTGAACACCCCTTTGGCCTTCTGCTCCACCGCCAGGACTGTGGCGCTCGCCGCGTCGTCCAGATGCACCCAGGAAGAGTAGCCGGTACCGCCCACTACCAGCGGGAACTGCCGCCTGCGGATGAGCTCGACCTGGTCGTCGGTGGCGCCAGGTCCGTACAGCCCGCCATAGCGTAGGGCCGCACCGCCGGCCGCGACGACCACCCCCTCGACATGGCTGATCGCCGCCGCCCCAGCGCGCGCCACCATACCTTCCTCGGCCGTCACCCATCCGTCCGGCCGAATACCGTTCCACGAGGCGTTGCTCTGCGCGACGACGTGGGAGACCCCGGTGGCCTCAGCAGCGGCCAGCAGGTGGTCCGTCCCCTCCGTGCGAAGCCGGTTGGTCTGGGCGAACCACCGGTCGAGGCGCTTCACATCGGGCTTACCCGCGTGCGCCATCGAAATCGCGGTCATCTGATGCACGATCGCCTCCGGCCGAGCCACAGCCACCACCTCACCGACCGACATCGCATCCAGGCTGTCCATCACCACCCCCTCCGCGCCCAGCTCCGCCAGCAACCCCAACTTTGCCTCACTCGTGGTCGTGGCCGTCACCTGGTGACCTCGCGCCACGAGCTGCGACACCAGCCGCTGCCCCAGAACCCCGCGGCCAGCAGCCCGGCAGCGATCCACAACGCGAGGTTCATCAGCTACTCCTTGATCGAGAATTGCCTGCACCTCCTAGACGAGACAGCGGTCCCGCCAGTGACATTCGTCGTACCAGCCCAGAAGGTCTCGACTGTGAGGCCGCTCATGCCGTGTCACAGCCGGTCGGGGTATCTCGTCTTAGAGGGCATGACGAACTCGGAACAGACCTCGGTACTGATCACCGGAGGCAACAAAGGACTCGGCCTTGAAACGGCCCGGCGGCTCGGCGAACTCGGCTGGACGATCTTCCTCGGCTCGCGCGACGAAGGGCGAGGACAGGCGGCTGCCGACAAGCTGACCGACGGCGGCGCGAACGTGGTCATGGTCCCGCTGGACGTGACCTCGGACGAGTCGGTGACCGACGCGGTACGGCTCGTCCGCAAGCACACCGACCAGCTCGATGTGCTGATCAACAACGCCGGCGCGTCAGGGCGGGCCGTCGCGCCCGCGGACGCGACGGCGGAGGAGATCCATTCCGTCTACGACACCAATGTGTACGGACCGGTCCGGGTCACGCACGCGTTCCTTCCCCTGCTGCAAGCGGCGGACAATCCGCGGGTGGTGATGGTCTCCAGCGCTGTCGGCTCCTTCGCGGTCGTGACCGATCCGGACCAGCCCGCCTCGAAAATGCACGAGCTCGCCTACAGCTCGTCGAAAACGGCGCTGAACATGATCACCGTCCGGTACGCCAACGCGCTCCCGAACATCAAATTCAACATGATCACTCCCGGAGAAGTCGCCAATCGCAAGTTCGCCGCCACCGACATGAACCGTCACACCGGCCAGCTGACCGTCACCGAGGGCACCGACCCGATCGTCAAACTCGCGACGATCGACGCCGACGGACCGACCGGGATCTTCATCGATCGCCTTGGCCCCATCGCCTGGTGACCGACGCGCAACCACCCTCGGCACCTTGCCGGCGACCCCGCAAAGGGCCGAGGTGACACGTTTCGAAGCCATCTTTGTCCCCACGTAGGCGGCGGTCGGCGCGGCGCGCGGATGAACGCCGACCTTGAACGGCCGGAACAACTCAGCCAGATCTATTACTGGGAGGTCATTCATGCCGAAGAGCGTTGCCGGCGAACTCGCCGGCCTGGAGCTGCCGGTCGAGCGTGGCTGCCCGTTCGCTCCGCCTGCCGCCTACGAGCGACTGCGCGAGCAGGCGCCGATCAGCAAGGTCCGCCTGGTCAGCGGCGGCGAGGCGTGGTGGTGTCCGGGCATGAGGAGGGCCGTGCCATCCTCACCGACGGCCGTTGGCCAGGACACGACGGGCCACGCCGTACAGCCACAGGCGGGCCGCATGGCCGCCGGGGATGTCCTCCACGCGGCGCCAGGCGATGGTGAAGGTCTCGGCGAGGGCGTCCGCGGCGTCGTCGGAGGATTCGGTACGCCGCCGAAGGTAGGCGAGGATGTCGGGGTAGTGCGCGGTGTAGATCTCTTCGAAGCACTGCCTGGGGTCAGGGGGCCCACGCTGCTCCTTCTTGTCGGGGACTCTTTCACTCCGCACGTGTCCGGATCCGGCGGATTGTTTCACCCCGGACCGGAAAATTTCCCGAGCGGTTTGAAGGGGCGCTTTGAGGGGGCGCTTTGAGCGGATGGTTTGAGCGGATGGTTTGAGCGGATGGTTTGAGCGGCGTCCCGGGCCGTGTCGCCGAGGTGGCCGGGGGCCGCGAGGTGGTCAGGGCGTGCGCGACGCCCCGCGTGACCCTCGGTGACCGGCCGGGCGTCGCAGGGTGAGCGGGGGACGCCGCCCCTCGATTTCCCGCCCAATCAGCACATGCAGTCCATATGCCGTTAACCGCATTAACTAGCGGGTGTTCACCGGCGCTCCTACCGTTGGGATTGCTCAGGGAAGTGGTTCTGCTGATCCTCGCTTTGGAGGTTCGTCGATGGAACGCCGCACATTCCTTCGTGCTTCGGTGCTCGGCACGAGCACCCTGGCCCTCACCGGAAGCCTCTGGCAGGACGCCCTCGCGGCTCCGGCCCAGAACGCCGCAGGTCCCTATGGCCCCCTGCTGGCCGCCGACGCCAACGGCATCCAACTCCCCGCCGGATTCACCAGCCAAGTGATCGCCCAATCCGGCCAGGTGGTCCCCGGCACCTCCTACACCTGGCACAGCGCCCCCGACGGCGGCGCCTGCTTCGCCGACGGCGGCGGCTGGATCTACGTGTCCAACTCGGAGATCAACCCCGGCGGCGGCGCCTCGGCGATCCGCTTCGACTCCGCGGGCAACGCCGTCTCGGCCACCTCGATCCTGTCGGGCACCCGGCAGAACTGCGCGGGCGGCGCGACACCGTGGAACACCTGGCTGTCGTGCGAGGAGGTCAACCGCGGCTACGTCTACGAAACCCGGCCCTTCGGCGGCGCGGCGACACAGCGCCCGGCCATGGGTCGCTTCAAACACGAGGCGGCCGCCGCCGACCCGGTCCGCAAGGTCATCTACCTCACCGAGGACGAGAGCAACGGGCGGTTCTACCGGTTCATCCCCACCACCTGGGGTGACCTGTCATCGGGAACGCTGCAGGTGCTGCGCGCGGGCTCGGCCACCTCGGGCTCCTTCACCTGGGCGAACGTTCCCGATCCCGATGGCTCCCCGACCGCGACCCGCAGCCAGGTCTCCGGATCGAAGGCCTTCAACGGCGGCGAGGGATGTCACTACGCGAGCGACACCGTGTGGTTCACCACCAAGGGCGACAACAGGGTCTGGCAGGTCAACGTCGCCGCCGGCACCTACGAGCTCGCCTACGACGACAGCCTCGTCAGCCCCGGCACCGCGCCGCTGACCGGCGTGGACAACGTCACCGGCTCGACCTTCGGCGACCTCTACGTCGCCGAGGACGGTGGCAACATGGAGATCTGCCTGATCACCCCCAACGACACCATCTCCCCGTTCCTGCGCATCAACGGCCAGGGGTCCTCGGAGATCACCGGTCCGGCCTTCACCCCCGCAGGCGACCGCCTGTACTTCTCCTCCCAGCGCGGCACGTCAGGTTCCTCATCCGGGGGCATCACCTACTGCGTGACCGGCCCGTTCCGTACCTGAGGACGGCCGGGCCGTGCGGCGCCGATCGCATGGTCCGCCGACCGGGGATACCTCTGATCGAACCCGTCCCTTCTCCGGGACGGGTTCTTGCCCGGGGTGCTGCTCAACGGCTTCCGGATTCTAGAGAGTCTCTCTAGAATCGGCTACGATTTCGACATGAGACCCACTGTCGTCATCACCGGGGGCAACCGCGGGATCGGCCTGGCCACGGCCGAGGAGTTCGCCCGCCGCGATCACCGAGTGATGATCGTGGCCAGGAATCCCGCCGCGGCGGGTGAGGCCGCCCGGCTCGGCGCCGAACTGGTCACCGGAGATCTTTCGACCCTGAAGGGGATCCGGGCCGTCGCCGAGGCGCTGGCCGGGACCTGCCCGCGACTCGACGTGCTGGTCCACAACGCCGGGATCTGGCCATCGGCGCGGCGGCTCACCGAGGACGGTTTCGAGGAGTCCTTCGCCGTCAACCACCTGGCGCCCTTCCTGCTCAATCACCTGCTGGAGGATCGCCTGACCAGGGTCGTCCAGGTCACCGCGGGTCTGTACGTCAAGGGGCGTGCCGACCTCGTGCGCACCCCGGCCGGCGCGGACTTCTCTCCCCTGCGCACCTACGCCGACACCAAGCTCTGCAACCTGGCGCTGATGCCGCTGTGGGCCGCGCGCTGGAAGCCGCGGGGCATCACGATCGACGCCGTCCACCCCGGAGTGATCAGGACCGGGCTCGGCGACCGGGGCGGCCCGGTGGGGGTGCTGCTGAAGACCGCGAAGCTGCTGTGGAAGGCGCCGGCCGACGGCGCGGCTCCGGTCGTACGGCTGGCGCTCGACCAGACCGGTACCGGACGGTACTTCGACGTCGGCCGTGAACTGCCGCTCGCCTCCGTGGCCGCCGACCCCGAGCCGGCGGGGAAACTGTGGGCGCAGGCCGCGGAGCTGACCGGTGTCGCCTAGACAGCGGCGTGGCGAGGAGACCCGGGAGCGGCTGCTGGCGGTGGCACTGGACCTCTACGCGGAGAAGGGCGCCGACGGCTTCACCATGACGGCGGTGACCGCTACGAGCGGCGTCAGCGTCGGAAGCCTCTACCACCACTTCGGCAGCTTCGACGGGCTGGCGGCCGCCCTCTACGCGCGCTGCCTGTCCGACCTGCTCGACGCCGTCATCGCCGCACTCGACGCGGTGCCGCAGGGGGAGGAGGGAGGTCCCCGCGACGTCACGGAGGCGCGGGCCGCCGCCGGTGTCCGGGCCGTGGTCACCGGATATCTCGGCTTCGCCCGCGAGCACAGGGCCGCCGCGCGCTTCGTCCACGCCTCCGCCTACGCCGACTTCCTGGCCGCGCACGCGGATCTGATCGCGGCGGAGAAAGAGCCCAGGCCGGCCGGGATCCTGGGCTGGCTGCGACCGTACGTCGAGGCGGGGCTGGTCGTGGAGCTGCCCGACGAGCTGATCGAGATGCTGGTCATCGGCCCGGTCGCGGAGACGGCCCGCCGCTGGCTGGCCGGGGCCCCCGGCATCGACCTGGACGAGGCGTCCCGACTGCTTCCCGAGAGGATCTGGCGATCCCTGCGGGCCGCCGAGGCGTCGGTGACGAGGTAGGAGAGGGTACGAGGTGCCAAGCGTGGAACGCCCCAAGATGGCGTGAATCGCTTGATCATACGCATACGGCATTATCGCCGCCCTGTTCATATCTTTCGTACCTCTGTGGGAATTACCTCCTTATAGGGAGTAAGGTTGCCCTGCCCTAATTTAGGTAAGGCTTTCCAACTCACGGAGTGACGGTGTTCGCCAGCTATCTCATCGGATTACGCGAAGGCTTGGAGGCCGCGCTCGTCGTCTCCGTGCTCGTCGCCCTCCTCGTCAAGAGCGATCGGCGTGATCGGCTTCCCCTCGTCTGGGCCGGGGTCGGTGCCGCTCTCGTGCTGTCGATCGCGTTCGGCGCGCTGCTCACCTTCACCGTCGCCCATCTGGAATACCGGCAGCAGGAGTTGTTCGAGGCGGTCACCTCGCTGCTGGCCACCGTGTTCGTCACCTGGATGATCTTCTGGATGCGGCGGGCCGCCCGTACGATCTCCGGCGACCTGCGCGCCAAGCTGAGCGAGGCCCTGGAGGTCGGTGCGATCGCGGTGGTCGTGATGGCCTTCCTCGCCGTGGCGCGCGAGGGCCTGGAGACCGCGCTGCTGTTCTTCGCCTCGGTGCAGGGCGCCACCACCACCGCCGTCCCGCTGATCGGAATCAGCCTGGGCCTGATCACCGCGGTCCTGCTGGGCTGGGCGATCTACCGCAGCGCGATGCGGATCAACCTGACCAGGTTCTTCACCTGGACCGGCCTCCTGCTGATCCTGGTCGCCGCCGGAATCTTCAAGTACGGCGTGCACGACCTGCAGGAGGCCGCCATCCTGCCGGGCCTGTCCACCTACGCCTTCGACATCAGCGGCGTGCTACCCGCCGACTCCTGGTACGGCACCCTGCTGTCCGGAATGTTCAACATCACCCCGCAGCCGAGTGCGCTGGAGATGGTGGCGTGGGCCGTATACGCGGTGCCCACGCTTATTCTCTTCCTGCGGCCGTGGCGTAGTCGCCCGACCCCCTCACCCGCCACTTCTTCGACCGACCCGCAGCCCGCGGGCTGAAACCGCCTGAACAGGACGATCATGCGTACTTCCCTTGCCATCGCCGCGGGTGCAATCGCCTTCACCGGCCTCGTGGCCTGCTCCTCGGAGCCCACCGCGACCACGGCGACCGCGGGTGCGGGAGCCTCCGCCGCCCCGGCCAAGGGCGGCCCCGTCGCGGTTGCCGCCACCGACACCGAGTGCAAGGTCGCCGTCACCGAGGTGGCCGCGGGCACCTCGACGTTCGCGATCACCAACGGCGGAACCAAGGTGACCGAGTTCTACGTCTACGCACCCGGCGACCGGGTCATGGGCGAGGTGGAGAACATCGTGCCGGGCCTGACCCGCGAGGTGATCGTCGAACTGCCGGCCGGCACCTACGAGACCGCCTGCAAGCCCGGCATGGTCGGCAAGGGCGTCCGCGGTCCGCTCAAGGTCACCGGCGAGCACAAGCCGCTCAGCGACGACGCCCAGCTCGCCAAGGCGACCGCCGGCTACAAGCGCTACATCAAGTCGCAGAGCGACACGCTGCTGATCAAGGCGCAGGAGTTCGTCGACGCGGTCAAGGCCGAGGACATCGAGAAGGCCAAGGCGCTCTTCCCGGTCTCCCGCACCTACTGGGAGCGGATCGAGCCGGTCGCGGAGATCTTCGGCGACCTCGACCCGGCCATCGACGCCCGGGAGAACGACGTGGCCGAGGGCGAGGAGTGGACCGGTTTCCACCGGATCGAGAAGGACCTCTGGGTCAAGAAGGACGTCAGCGAGGACAGCCCGATCGCCGACAAGCTGATGGCCGACATCAAGACCATCGTGGAGCAGTCCAACTCCGCAGAGCTGTCGCCGGTGCTGCTGGCCAACGGTGCCAAGGGCCTGCTCGACGAGGTGGCCTCCGGGAAGATCACCGGTGAGGAGGACCGCTACTCGCACACCGACCTGTGGGACTTCGACGCCAACCTGCAGGGGTCCAAGGCCGCGGTTCAGTCGCTCCGGCCCGTCCTTGAGGAGCGCGCCCCCGAACTGGTGAAGACGCTGGACGAGAAGTTCGCCGGGGCCGAGGCCGCGCTCGGCGCGCACCAGAAGGGCGACGGCTGGAAGCTGCACACCGAGCTGTCCAAGGACGACCTCAAGAAGCTGTCAGATGCGATCAACGCGCTCGCCGAGCCGATCAGTAAGATCGCCGCGGTGGTGGCAAAGTAACGATCGTCCCAGGTAGGGGAGGGGTGCGATGAGCGAGCGGATCAGCCGCAGGAAGCTGTTCGGCATGGGCGCGGCCGGCGCGGCCGGCGTGGCGGTCGCCGGAGCGGGCGTGATCGCGGTGCGAGGGGTCGGCGACGAGCCGACGCCCACCACGGTCGCCTCCGTCTCCGACGCGATCCCCTTCTACGGCGAGCATCAGGCGGGCATCGTCACCCCGGCGCAGGACCGGCTGCACTTCGTCTCCTTTGACGTCATCACCGAGAAGAAGGCGGAGTTGGCCGAGCTGCTCCAGGAGTGGACCGCCGCCGCGGCCAGGATGACGCAGGGCCAGGAGGCAGGCACGTTCGGCGCGGTCGGCGGCCAGCCGGAGGCGCCGCCGGACGACACCGGCGAGGCCCTCGGCCTGCCCGCCTCGGGGCTGACGCTGACCGTCGGCTTCGGCGGCTCACTGTTCGACGACCGGTTCGGGCTGGCCTCGCGCAGACCGGCCGGGCTGGCCGACCTGCCGCACCTGCCCGGCGACGCGCTGCTGCCGGAGATCTCCGGCGGTGACCTGTGCGTGCAGGCGTGCGCGCACGACCCGCAGGTGGCGGTGCACGCCATCCGTAACCTGGCGCGCATCGGCTTCGGCCGGGTCTCGGTGCGCTGGTCCCAGCTCGGCTTCGGCCGCACCTCGTCGACCTCGCGCGCGCAGGCGACGCCGCGCAACCTGATGGGGTTCAAGGACGGCACGGCCAACCTCAAGCTGGAGGACGTGGCGCTGCTGAAGGAGCAGCTCTGGGCGGGGTCCGGTGACGGCCCCGACTGGATGACCGGCGGCAGTTACCTGGTCACCCGCAAGATCCGGATGCTGGTCGAGACCTGGGACCGGGCGCCGCTGGCCGAGCAGGAGCAGATCTTCGGCCGGGACAAGGGGGAGGGGGCGCCACTGGGCAAGAAGGGCGAGTTCGAGGCGATCGACTTCGAGGTCAAGGGCCCCGACGGGCAGGCCCTGATCTTCGACGACGCGCACGTACGGCTCGCCCACCCGTCCCACAACGGCGGCGCGCACCTGCTGCGCCGCGGCTACAACTACGTGGACGGCTCCGACGGCCTGGGCCGGCTGGACGCCGGGCTGTTCTTCATGGCCTACCAGCGAGACCCCCACCGCCAGTTCGTCACCGTGCAGCGCTCCCTGGCGGGCAAGGACTCCCTCAACGAGTACATCAAGCACGTCTCCAGCGCCCTGTTCGCCTGCCCGCCCGGCGTACGCGACGCGGGCGACTACTGGGGCCGAGCCCTGTTCTCCTGAGCGCCGAGGCCGGGGTGGGGCGGGGACTCGGAAAGTGCCGTCATTTTGACCGGTGGTAGGTCAGCGCAGAGTCCGGCAGAACATGTCGAGGGTGATCTCGATGATCTCGGTCGTGTCTTCCGCGCCGGGGCCGCCGGAGGACTCCGACACGAGGCGCCGGGTGCCCGCACGGAGCACGCCCCACGCGAGTTCGGCCCGCAGCGCGGGATGGTCACATCCCGCTTCGCGGAGCACGTCGCCGAGCGGCTCGATGAGCGACTCGTGCAGCTCGTTCAGCCGGGCCTGGCACTCGGGCGGCAGTCCGAGCGTCTGCGTCGCCGGGACCAGCGCGTAGTCGGGGCTGCCGACGAACTCCAGCGCGATCCTGCCGTACGCCCGGACCCGCTCGTCGAGCGACATGGCGGGCCCGTCGGACGTGGGCTCCGCCACGGTGGCGCGCAGGCGGCCGGCCCAGCGTGGGAAGGCCTCCTCGGTGAGCTGGGCGAGGATGTCGGCGGTGGAGGAGAAGTAGCGGTAGACGCTCGATCGGGCCAGGCCGATCCTGGCGCCCACCGCCGCCGGGGTGAGCGCGTGCACACCCTGCGCGGCCAAGATCTCGCGCGCCGCCTCCAGCAGGGCGGCATGCTGGTTGGCCCGATGGTCGGCGACGGTCGCCGCGCTGATCCTTGGCATCTACACCTCCTGGTGGCGCCCTCCAGTATCCGGCTCGGGCGTCCCTGCTCCGTCCCCGTCATTGTCCCCGTCCCCGTCCCCGTCCCCGTCCTCGCGGTCCAGGGTGGGAGCGGCAGTGCGCGGGAGCAGGAACGTGAGGCCGAGCCCGGCCAGCAGGAGCAGCCCGGTGATGACCGGCACCCTGCGGGTCGCCTCCGCAGCGCCCGCGACCGCCGCCGCGTGGACGGCTGGATCGCTCAGCCCCGGGATGGCCGCACCACCGCTCTCCTGCACGGCGTTCGCCACGCTCGTGCGGACCTGCTCCGGGTAGGCCGCCATGTTCTTCTCGACCGACGAGCCGAGTCCGGTGACCAGCACCCCGCCCAGGACGGCGACTCCCAGCCCCGCACCGAACTGGCGGATCGCGCTCTGCAACCCGGAGGCCTGACCCGACTGCCGGGCGGGCACGTCGGCCATCAGCACACTCGTGAGCTGGGCCGTGGCGAAGCCGATGCCTATGCCGTAGACGAGCATCCAGGGCACGAGCCGCCACAGGCTCATGCCGGCCTCGCGGGAGAGGCCGATGCCGATGGCGCCCACGACCTCCAGGGCGAGGCCGATCTGCACGACCGTCCGTGAGCTCGACTTCTTGGTCAGACTGGGGACCACGCCGCCGGCCAGGAAGGCGCCGATGACGAGGGTGGCGATGATGAGGCCGGCCGTGAACGCGCTGTGGCCGAGCGCCGACTGCAGGAACAGCGGCAGCACCAGGATCACGCCGAACTCGCCCAGTGTCACGATCATCGCGGCTATCGCGCCGTAGCGGAAGCCGGGCAGCGTGAACAGCGTCAGGTCGATCAGCACGGGGCGCCCGGCCCGCTCGCGTCGCCGCTCCAGCAGAATGAAGGCGGCCACGGCCAGGATGCCGATGCCGAACGCGAAGGGCACCGGGGAGACCCCCTCGAACCGCAGTCCGAAGAGTTCGGCGGTCCGCAGGGGAGTGAGCCAGCCGTACTTCTGACCCTCGATGAGGCCGAAGACGATGGAGAACATGCCCAGCACGATCAGCACGATGCCCAGAGGGTCGTGACCGGTGGCCCGATCCTTGCGGGAGGCGGGGATGCGCAGTGCGCCGAGCAGGACCAGCGCGCCGATGGGCAGGTTGATCCAGAACGCCGCGCGCCAGCCGTAGTCGGTGACCAGCCAGCCACCGAGCAGCGGCCCGATGGCGGTCATGCCGCCGACGATCGAGCCCCAGATCGCGAATCCGATCACCCGTTGCCTGCCGAAGTAGGTGGAGTTGATGATCGCGAGCGTCATGGGGATGGCCATCGCGGCGCCCACTCCCTGGATCCCTCTGGCCCCGATCAGTATCGCGCCGCTCCCCGCGATCGCCGCCAGCAGGCTTGCCACCAGGAAGACCGCGATGCCCGCGGCGAACAGTCAGTGACCCTGTACGTAGAAGTAGGTCTTCGTAAAGTCGCGGGATGCCAGTGCGTCCGTGCGGATGGCCCAGATCACGAAGGCGACGTCGCCCCAGATCATGTCGGCGTCGGTGTCCTCGCCGAGTTGCAGGAGGGTGACCCATTGGCTCGCCTCGGCGTGGAACGTGGGGTCGCCGTACCAGCCGGCGCCCGCGTTGTGGGCCGCCTCCGCTTCGACCGGGTTCTGGAAGGCGACGGAGTAGCCGCCCACGCGGCGCAGGGGATCTGGGAGCTTCTCGCGTACGAGCTCCGCGTAGTCCCTCAACCAGTTCCGCATGTCGATCATTCTCGTGTGGGAAAGAGGGACTCGTTAAGGTGGTGCAGGTGGTAGTGGAGGCGGACGTCCAACTAGTTTCTCGGACAAGTAGAGCGCTTAGCGCCACTCATTGGTGCGGGTCTCGTGCGGGGCGGGAGGTCAAAAGCACGCCGAGGGCGAGTGGGGGATTCGGGGCCGCTCAGCGGTATCGGGCCGCGCGAGGCCCTTGCCGGGTGGGCGGCTGCCGAGGTCCACAGGGCGGTGCGGTAACGGGTTATCTCCGATCGGGAGCGGGGACAAATCGGTCCTATCGCCACGAAAAGCAACTCACCTGAGGGGCAGGAACGACAGCCTCCTTGATCTGGGTGATACGGCACGCTGGTGGTGTGCCGTATCACCCAGATCAAGGAAAACCGCCGATCGCCACCCCTGCGCCCCCACTCAGCGCCCACTATGCCCCGCTTCGACCCCTCGCTGAATCCCCGACGTCCACTCCTGACACCAGCCACCACCGCACCGTCGTGCACGGACCGGTGCTGATGAGCGGTCCCAAGCCCTCACCCGCCCTACCCGAATTAATCAGGTGCTGATCGGCGTCATGGCTCATGATTCCTCGGTATCGGAATCGGTGAACGCTCGTAGCCGTAGCCGTAGCCGTAGCCACATCGCCACGTTGTCGGCGAACCAGGCGAAGAAGTCGCTGTCCCGCTTACCGGCGTAACGGACATTCCCCCGTACCCTCTGTGCCAAGCTCAAGCGGGACACGCGGGGATGAAGTTCCTACTGAGCCGATCATGTGCGCCCAGTAGAACTGGAGGTGAAGCCGTGACATAGCGGCTGATCTGCATGTTCGTAAGCTCGTCGTCGCTTGCCGGTGAAAGTCCGGTCCGGGTAGCTGCCAGGAGGCCCGGTAGCAGGCTGGCGGCTTCGTCTGGAAACGGGCGGGGTCGAAGCCCAGCGTCAAAAGCCCTTAAGGGGGAGCGACGATGCGGTCCGTAGCATGACGCGAAGCCTGCGGCGTCGTTACTCAGCCGTCTTCGGACGGGACAAGGGAGAGCCGAGCCCCTCGTGATCGGGGTGAAGGCCATGGAAGCGGCGAAGAGCCTGGAAATTGCAGCCGCGAAGAACTCCCCGGCGTATGGGGCGCGGAACGTATCGATAGTGACGGCGGGAACTGGGGAGGCCCTCCCCGGCCCGGTGACCTGCGGAAGGTGTTACCGGAGCGTGGCGTCCTATAACCGGTCAACGCCGGGAAGTGGATTGCTGGCCGGGTGGGCGTCGGAGGCGGCCGTAGTACTGCTTGAGCCGACCGGACAACATAACCGGCGGTGAGGGAAGGGCCGCTACTTCGTCGATGCATATTGAGGTGGAGGAGGGGCTCGGTGAGTGCCGTTTTGGCTATTCCCGCCGCCGTGGGGCCGCGTGTTCCGCGTGATCCGGTCCGCGCCTTGCAGCATGTGCTCTACCGGGCGGCCAAGGCCGATCCCGGACGTCGGTTCCACGCGCTCATGGACAAGGTCTATCGCAGAGACGTTCTGGAGCGCGGGTGGGTCATGGTGCGCAGCAACAACGGCGCACCGGGCATCGACGCGACCACGCTGGCCGACATCGAGGAGTACGGGATCGTCCGGCTTCTTGAGGAGTTGGCCGCGGAACTTCGGCAGGGCCGGTATCGGCCATTGCCCGCGCGCCGGGTGATGATCCCCAAGCCTGGGCTGAAGGACGAGTACCGGCCGTTGTCGATTCCCGCTGTTCGGGATCGGATCGTGCAGGCCGCTGTGAAGATCGTGTTCGAACCGGTCTTCGAGGCGGACATGGCTGATTGCTCATTCGGGTTTCGCCCGAAGCGCTCAGCACACGATGCTCTGCAAGTGCTCATTGAGGAGCAGGCGCGGGGCCGCCGGTGGGTGGTCGAGACGGACATCGCCAACTGCTTTTCGGCGATTCCGCACGATGAGTTGATGCGTGCGATCGAGGAACGCGTCTGCGATCAGTCGCTCCTGAAGCTCCTGCGGGTGATTCTGCGCGCCGGGGTGATGGAGGACGGACAGATCCGGCGAGAGGTCACCGGCACGCCACAAGGCGGCGTGGTTTCACCCGTCCTCTGTAACGTCTACCTGCACCGATTGGATCGGGCGTGGGACGAGGCGGACGGCGTGCTGGCCCGCTATGCCGACGACGCGATCGTGATGTGCTGGTCCCGCGGTCAAGCCGAGCGGGCCCTGGCCCGCCTGACGGAGCTGCTGGCGGCACTCGGTTTGGAGCCGAAGGCCGCCAAGACCCGCATCGTGCACCTGGAGGTCGGTGGGGAAGGCCTGGACTTCCTGGGCTTTCACCACCGGCTGGTGCGCTCACGCGGGTTCAACGGGAAACGGCCGTTCGTTTTCCTCGCTCGCTGGCCCTCAGACAGGGCGATGCAACACGCCCGCGACCGGATCCGTGACCTCACGGACGGCCGCAGGCTGCTGCTTCGCACCGAAGCGATCACCAAGGAGGTCAACCTGTTCCTGCGGGGATGGGCTGGCTATTTCCGGTACGGGCATTCTGCCCGGCGCTTTAGCAAGATCAGAGAGTTCGCCTGGATGCGCCTGGCGCTGTTCCTCAGCCGAAAACACCGGCGCAGCCGGAGCTACGGCCGGGGCGTGCTGAAACGCTCGCTCAGCGATCTCGGCTTGATCAGCCTGTATGGAATCGTCGTCGCGCCCAGGGCGGGCAAGCCCTGGCGGGAAAGGCCGAATGCCGGCGGTGAACGACGTCGGTGAGCCGTGTGCGGGAGAACCGCATGCACGGATCGAGGTGGCGGGGGTTGGAAACGGAGCGAAGAACCTGGTCACGGCCACTGGGGTGGCACACCCGTCCGGGAAACCGACGGAAGGAAGGCCCCAGGCCCTCCCGCCAGGAGAAGCCACCGCGCCAGCCCCCGACCCTACAAGTTTTGGGACTATCGGCGTTATGCGCCGATGTAGGTCAGGTGCGGGTCGGTGAAGAAGGCCCGGACGATGTCGGGGCGTTTCTGTAGCCGGTGCATGCCGCTGTGCATGGCCGCGGCCAGTTCGTGTTCATCGGCGACCGCCTCACGAGCCACCCGGGCCTTGATGTTTTGGTTGACCCACTCATCAGGGTTGAGATCGGGGGCGTAGGCGGGCAGGAAGAACAAGCGCAACCGGCCGCCGGTACGTGCGATGAAATCACGCACCGCGGCGGCGGTGTGGATCGAGGAGCCGTCGACGACCAGGAAGATCGGCCCGATGACGGTGCGCAGCAGCTGCGCGCAGAACCCGAGAAACGCCCAGCGGTCCATCGAGCCGTGCCACAGCCGGTAGCGCAGCGTGCCGTCCGCGGCGACCGCCGAGAACATCTTCACCGACCGGCGCTGCGCCCCGGCGCACACCACCGGGGTCTGTCCGATCAGTCCCCAGGTGGTCCCGGCGCGGTGATCGACGCGCATGCTCATCTCATCGGCGAACAACACCAGCGCCCCCCGTGCCCGGGCCAGGCGACAGATCTGCGGCAACAGCACCGTCGTCCACCGGGTGACGGCCGCCGGATCACGCCGCCATGCCCGATAGGCCGGGCGTTGCGGCGACAGGCCCAGCCCGCGCAGCAACCTCCCGGCCGCCGCCACCGACAAACCGATCCCGAACCAGGCCGCGATCACCAACGCCACCAGCGCCCGCGTCCACAATGCCACCGCCGTCCCCAGTACCTGACGGGGGGTGACATCACGCACCACCGCCTTGACGCTCTGCTCCTGCCCAGGCGTCAGCCGCCGCGGCCGACCCGGCGCCTTCTTGATCCGCAGCGCCTCGTCACCACCTGCCCGGGCCTGGCGTTTCCACCGAAACACCGACTCACGGCCCACCCCCAGCGCCTCGGCCACCCGATCCGGTGACATGCCCTCCTCCAGCAACCGGAGGGCGAAAACCTTCTCCTCGAACGTCGCTCTGCGACCTTTTCTCGCCATACCCCCAGCATGCGCCTGCCGGAACTCGATCTCCCACCGCTACCCAACACGTACCAAAACTTACGATCGGCTCAGTAACATGGCACGAGTAGGGCGAGACGTGGTGTAGCAGACTGTGACAATGACGAAGCGTGACCTGCAGGCCGGAGGGCCTCGGGCTGATCGACCCAAGCGCCGGCACTTCTCGGCGGAGTACAAACTGCGAATGATCACGGAGTACGACGCGGCTCCGGCGGGCGAGAAGGGGGCTATTCTCCGGCGGGAGGGCCTCTACGACTCCAGCATCCAGCTGTGGCGTAAGCAGCGCGATGAAGGCGCTTTGAAGGGCGTGTCCGGAGAAAAGCAGGTCGCGTCGAACGAAGCGGCGAGACAGCGGGCGAAAGAGAAGGCCGAAAGGGAGAGGCTGGAACGGGAGAACGCCCGGCTGAAGAAGAAGCTCACGCAAACCGAGGCCGCCCTGGAGATCGTGGGAAAATGGCACGCGCTCTGTGTGTCACGAACGTTGAGTGGGTCGTTCCGGTAGGTGGGGCGGGCTCGCGAGACGTGTAACCGTATGGAAGATGGAGGTTTTGTGGCCCTCCGAAGCCGCCCTGCGGGGGGAGGCTTCAAAGCACCTCAAGCGGCCTTAGCTGAAGACTGCGGTCGGGAGCGTTGAGGAAAAGGCGCACGCGATGCGTCAGCTGGGGATCGGAAAGGTGAGCTGAGCTCTCCACTGTTGAAGCATCGAAATACAAGCTGGCACCAAAACGGGGGTATAGAGTGCGCCCTCGGATCAGCCTGGCGGAAACCCGTTTACTGGCCAGGCGGTGTCCGGTGTGAAGGTGGCACGAGTCCGATCTGCGGCTTCCATGCGGAACGTGAGAGGGCAGGCCCTGAAACAGCTCCGGAATGGTTGGAGCGAGAGGGAGAGCGTCGAGCGGCAGAAACCGTGAGGCGTTGAGTACCGTTGCAGGGCGTGCAGTCGGACCGGCTCATAGTAGTGATGAAATCCCTGTAATGGGGGTGGAGCGAAGGGGCCGGACCGTTCGGGTGAAGTTCGTTCGGGCAACCAGGGGAGACCTGGGAGGGATCGAGTGGGCAAGCCAATGCCGAATGAGAAACCGTTCGAGATTTCGAAGCGGGAGGTGTGGCAGGCGTACCAGAAAGTCGCGGCCAATAAAGGGGCACCCGGAGTGGACGGGCAGGCTCTGGAGGCGTTCGAGAAGGATCTGAAGAACAATCTGTATCGGATCTGGAACAGGATGTCTTCGGGGACTTACTTTCCACCTCCGGTGCTGGCGGTGCCGATACCGAAGAAAGGCGGGGTCAGGATTCTCGGAATTCCGACGATCGCGGATCGGATTGCGCAGACCGTTGTTGCCCGACGGCTGGAACCTCGTATGGAAGAGATCTTCCATGAGGATTCCTACGGCTATCGAGTGAGACGGTCGGCGATTCAAGCGGTACGGAAATGCCGGGAGCGGTGCTGGAAGTATGACTGGGTAATCGATTTGGATATTCAGAAGTTCTTCGACAGTTGTCCGCACGACCTGATCGTCAAAGCGGTGGAAGCGAATACCGATCAGCGCTGGATCGTGCTGTATGTCAAACGGTGGCTGGTCGCGCCGTTGCAGCACCGGGATGGAACCTTGGAGGCGCGGAACCGGGGAACCCCGCAAGGGTCTGCGGTTTCTCCGTGCCTGGCTAACCTCTTCCTGCACTACGCGTTCGATTCATGGATGGCGCGGGAGTTCCCGTCCGTCCGCTTCGAACGGTATGTGGATGACGTGGTCGTGCATTGCGTCAGCGAGCGCCAGGCGCTTGAGGTGAAAGAGGCGATCGGGAGACGGATAGAGCAGGTAGGGCTGAAACTCCACCCGGACAAGACGAAAATCGTGTACTGCGCGGATAGCAACCGGCGAAACCGTCATACGGACGTCGCGTTCGATTTCCTCGGATACGGGTTTCGTCCTCGGGCGGCGATCAACCCGCGTAACGGGGTGGTGTTCACCTCGTTCGCCCCGGCGATCAGCCGGGACAAGCTGACCGCTAAGGGAGAAGAAGTCCGGGCCTGGCGTCTTCATCTACGGACCGGACACGATCTGGCCGGCCTCGCCGAAGCGATCAATCCGATCGTTCGAGGCTGGATGACGTACTGGGGCCATTTCCATCGGTCCCATATGTATGGCCTGCTGCGGCGCATCAATGCCTACCTGATGCGCTGGGCCCGTAAGAAGTATCGGCGGCTCCGCAACCGGAAGAAGCTCGAAGCGTGGTGGGCGAGGCTCGTGGAAAACGAGCCGACGCTGTTTGCGCACTGGGCTTGGATCACCGGTAGAGGAATCGAGTTCGCTGGACGGTAAGAGCCGTATGAGCCGAGAGGCTCACGTACGGAACTGTGGGAGCCGGGAGGTGCGATTCCTCCCGGCGACCCGACTGGAGATGATGTCCGAGAGCGCGGACTCGGAGAACTCGTGACCGAGCTTCGCGATGAAGCCCGGCAACAACTCGAACCCCGTGTCGGTATTCAGCGATCATGCAAGCTGACCGGCGTTAACCGATCCACGCTGTATCGGCGGCGCGAGCCGAAGAACGGTAAATCGGAAATGGTGAGGCCGTCCCCACCGAACGCGCTGTCCAAAGAAGAAGCCGATGAGCTGATCGGAGTTCTCAATAGCGAGGAGTTCGCGGACAAGTCGCCCCGACAAGTATGGGCGGCACTGCTGGACCGCGGTGTCTACCTGGCGTCGCCCTCCACGATGTACCGGGAGCTGCGGACCCGCGGGCAGGTCCGGGAGCGGCGCGCCCAGGCCCGTCACGAGGCGAAGAAAAAGCCTCAGCTCATCGCCCGCAATCCCAACGAAGTCTGGTCATGGGATATCACGAAGCTCCAGGGACCGGTGCGCGGCCGGTTCTTCGACCTGTACGTGATGATCGACATTTACTCGCGATGCGTGGTGCACTGGGAGCTTCACACCCGTGAATCCGGTGAACTGGCTCAGGTGTTCATCGAGAACGCGATCCGCGCCAATGGCGGCATCGCGCCTAACACCATACATTCCGATCGCGGCACCGCGATGACCTCGATCTCGGTCACCGAACTGCTGTCCGACCTCGGCATCGTCAAATCCCATAGCCGGCCGAAGGTCAGTAACGACAATCCCTACAGCGAGGCGCAGTTTAAGACCATGAATTACTGCCCGGTGTTTCCCGAGAGGTTCGGGTCATTCGCTGACGCTCGTAGTTTCTGCCGACGCTTCTTTGAGTATTACAACCACGAACACTACCATTCCGGGATCGGCCTGCACACGCCGTTCAGCGTGCATATCGGCACCGCTCAGGCCGTCCAGGACAAGCGCGCCACGACCATCGAGCGGTTCCGGGCCGCCAACCCTCATCGGTTCACCCGCACGCCGTCCCTGCCCAAGATCCCCGCCGTCGCGTGGATCAACAAGCCTGACGAAAACCAGGACGACCAGACCGGGGAGGCGGCAGCTTAGCGATTACCGCATCGATGTCCCCTTTGACTTGACACATACCGCCTTCAGCTTCGCATCCAAAGGGACATCTACGGCACCGTTCACAGGCTCGACGCTGACCACCTGAGGCGCGCCGGTGTCCTCGCCGGTTCCATTGTCGCCGTCACTGCCCTCGGGATCGAGATCAAGCTCATCCGCCGCTACCTCAAATGCCTCCCCCTCGCGCTGTCCAGCGATCTGACCGGCGAACGTGTTGTCGATGGTGGTCCGCTCACTGCCGGTCGGCTCATAGATCGACCTGGCGCGGGCTTCCTCGTACGTCGGAAGGCTCGTGATGGGGTCGGGTGACATGAAGGTGAAGCCGTCGACGACCGGTGGCTCGGGAAGTTCGAAGTCCACGGTGAGGATGGGCGGGTGCGTCTGCCCCTTGCACTCCTCCAGCGGCGTGGTCCGGCAGCCGCCGGCGTCCTCGGAGCGGTAGCGCCGCCAGTTACGCAACTCGGACTCGTTGCCGACGGTGAGCCGGATGCCGTAGTTGGTGGCGCCGTTGACCCACTCCTGAACAATGCCATTGAGGGAGTGGGTCAAGTCCCAGGCGTAGTTCATGGAGCCGGTGCAGTCTTCGCTGTAGGCGCCGAACTCGGTGTCCGCGCCCGTGTTGGAGACCGTCGGCTGGGTGTTCCAGGTCAGCTCCAGGTCATCCCAGAACGAGGTGATCCGCCGGGCCGTGATGCCGGAGCCGACCGAGATGCCGCACTCGTTGGACTGGTAGTTCCACAGGTGCATGTCGGCGTTTTGCACCGTGCTGCCCGCGAACTCGGCGGGGATGTTCGGGAACTGGAGATAGCCGCGCCAGCGCTTGGCGATGTTGCTGGCGTACGACTTGCCGACCACGATCTGGTCCTGGTTGAAGGTGTTCCAGCTTTCCTGGTAGTCGACGTGGTTGATCCAGGTGTCCATGCCGCCGTCCACCTCGACGAGGGTGGTGTCGATCGGCGTGAAGCCCTTACCGTCGGCGTTCTTGACGCGGATCGGCTGGGTATGCATTTCCATCCGGACCGTCTTGCCGTCCGGGTTGGCGTAGAAGGTGGCGCGTTCCGAGCGCATCGACTTGATCTCGACGCGCCGGTTGTCCTTCTTGGCCTGCGCCAGCGCTTTGCCGGTGGGTGCGGCAGGGGCGCTCGACGGCGTTGTGGGGGTGGGAGTGGGCTCTTGGGCGATCGCGGGCACGCTCATCAGCGAGATCGGCAGCGTCAGAGCCACGAGCAGGGCAGCGCGGCGGCGCGTCCGGATGGATAAGCCCGACGCTGTTCGTGATGCGTTCACTTCAGTCTTTCGAACATATGTGGCAAAACGAAGTGATCATCACATATGTCACGATCTAAGTAAAGATCCTTTTCGGTAACGTGAAAGGTGGTTTCCGTGAGCACCGGGTGCGTGGAGCGAGTAAGGGGGCGACGTGGCTACTAGCAGCTACTGGCCGAGGTCGGTGAGTTTTCCATGATGCTTGCTGAGCGCGGCTGTGAATCGCCCTGGATTGAGCTGGGCGGGCGTGACCCATGTTGTCGACCGCTCGGAGGCGAGTTGCCGTGCCGAAGATCCTTTGTGCTTGTCCAGCCGAGGACGCGGCGGAGGAAAAGAAGATCCGTAAGCTGGTCGGGGCGTGGCATGTGCCCGGAAGCTGGATCCAGCGGGCCCGCGTCATCACGTTGAACTGGGACGGACTGAGAGTCCCGGCGATTGCCGCCGCACGGTGGCTTCGCATTCAGGCTGGAGAGGTTCATGGCACGCCTGCTCAACGTGCCGAACATCCGCGAGGTCACCTCTTTCCCCGAGACCTGCACCGGCTCGCTTCCTGAACAACGCCGGTGAAGCTCTCGCGGTGCGCCTGCGAGAAGGAGTCTGCGCCGCCAGTCGGTAGCTGAAGTTCGGCTTCGCTCATCTGGGCCAATAGGTCCTGGGCGTTTCTGGCTTCGATGGGGCAGGGGGCGCTGGCGAGCCAGAGTGGGAAGGCCCAGTAGCGGCGGGCCCAGCGGCGCCAGAGGATGACCCAGCCGGGGTAGCGGGCCTCCAGGTCGCGGGCCAAGTCGGTGGCGCTGTCCGTGCTCGCGGCGTGGGGGGGCGGTACGCACGGGGGCCGCTCCGCGACGGCGGCGGCCTCTGGGGCGGAGAGGCTCGTTTGCCGGGGTGACCATGGGAACCGTCGCTTTCCGTCGTAGTTGGGGTGGGGAGGCCGGCGTCCCGGACGAGGATGGGATCAGGTCCGTGGACGCCGGCCCCCTGTACGGTCCGCGCCTGGTGCGGGGGAGTCGGCGTGGACCGGCTCCGGGGTCAGCGGGGATCGGGGGGATCCCGTCTGCCCGGAGGTCGGGGAGGTCGGGGTCGGGCGGGCAGGTCAAATCAGACGGCGGTGCCGAGTTGGCCGGTGCCGCACAGCCGGGTCCATTGGGTGCCGCAGTGGCCGTGGGTGAGTTCGGTGACGATGCGCAGGCCCCGGCCGCCGAGTTCGAGGTCGTCGAGGCGCTCGGGAATGGGTGGGGGGCGGTGTAGGAGGTGTTCGATCAGGGTGGTTCCGGCTCCGGCGTCGACGACCTCGGTTCTGACCGGCAGGCCCTGGTCGTGCAGGAGGCGGAGCTCGTAGGGTCCGGGACGGGAACGTGCTCGATGAGCATCGTTGCTCCTAACGGGTGGGAACGGAGGCAGTCCTGCGATCAAGCCTGCCGGGGCGTAGCGTGACTCAATCGCTACGGAGCGTGCTGTGTGGCTATCGTTATGCGAGACTTCCTTAATCCGTAACCGCTCGTTGATGAGAAATCCCAAATTCATGGCTGAGGTGTCGGCCAGAATTCTGGAGAAGTCATCCCAATAACGGACATAGAGGTGACGAAATGCGGTACAGCCTGTCGGTCCGCGGCCGCCGACTATTGCGAGAACTACGCGCCATTCGCGAGTCATGCGGCCTTTCACCTGAACAGGTGGCCAAGCGGCTCGGCTGGTCCCGCTCGAAGATCTACCGGGTCGAAAACGGGGAAAGCCGCCTCATCCTCGAAGATCTCGAACTGCTTCTCAATGTCTACGGCGTCCCCTCTCCACAGGCCGAAGCGCTCGGAAAACTCTGCCGGGAGGCATGGAAGCGCGGCTGGTGGCTGGCCTACAGCGACATGTACAAGGGCGGGTCGTACTTCGTCCTGGAAGACGACGCCTCAGTGATCACCTTCGTTGTCCACAACATCCCTGGCCTGCTGCAAACACCCGACTACGCCCATGCCCTGATCGCAGCGACCCTGCTGGACGGTTCCGAGCAGGAGATACGCCGACGAGTCGAAGCGCGGATCACCCGGCACCGACTTCTCACCCGTGCCGAACCGCCTCAGATAACCGCCATCCTCGACGAAGCCATCCTGTGGCGACAGATCGGCGGCACCCAGATCGCCCGTACCCAACTCGACCACCTGATCGACGTCGCCGCGCACCCGGCGGTCACCCTTCAGATCATCCCTCTCGCCGCAGGCGGTCACCCCGGCTTGGACGGTGAATTCACCATCCTGGACTTTCCCGACAAAGAAGACCCACCCGTGGCCTATCAGGAAGGTTTTTGCGGAGATATCTTCGTGGAAGCACCCGATGACGTCGCCCGGTATTACCGGGCCGCCGAGACCGCACGCGGCAAAGCCCTCGCCCCCGACGAGTCGGTGACGCTGATCAAGGACGTGAGGAAGGCGATTCAATGACCGACGAGCAGGATTGGATCACCAGCAGCTATAGCGGCAGCGGTCAGCAGTGCGTCCAGATGAAATCAACCTCGTCCGGGATCGCCATCCGCGACTCCAAGAACCCGAATGGTCCCAGGCTGCTGTGCCCCCCCGACGCCTGGAAATCCCTGGTGACCGAAGCACGGAACGGCTCCTACGACCTGCCCGGACACCTCCCCGAAACAGGGGCTCACCTGCCCAAACCGGTAGCCGGAGACCTCGACCTGGCCACAGCCGAGTGGTTGCCCACTCCCAACCCGGGCGATCTCCGCCTGTCGATCGCGTTCGTTGACGATCACATTGCGATGCGTCTCCTCCCTACGGCGGAGACGCTCGTGTTCACCCCCGGAGAGTGGAACGCGTGGTTGTCCGGAGCCAGGGACGGCGAATTCGACCACCTCACCTGAACTGTCTGAACACGACCAGTGCCTGTTCGGGATTCGGATCATGAGGTTGCGGATTCTCCTGCGTGGTGTCCTCCGGCCCTGTCGGTCCGCAGGGTATGGCGCGTGTTGACCTCACCGACGATGAGTGAGCCTTGATCGAGCCACACCTGCCGCCGAGGGCCGGTCCCCGTGCCATGCTTCATGCCGTCATACCTGCCACTCGTCGTCGCGCAGCAGCTCGATCGTGCCGCCGTCGTGCCCGATCCCGGTGACGGTGACGTCGGGGCCGCCCACCATGAAGTCGACGTGCACGCTGGAGACATTGACCCCGGCCTCGGCGCGCGCCGCGGCGTCCAGGGTGCGCAGGTGTGCGGGCACGCCGGGCGGCAGCCCCGCCCCCCAGGCCAGGTGGCAGGTGGCATTCTCGTCAAGCAGCGTCTCAAGGTAGGTGACGCCCGACTGCCCGACGGGGGAGGAGCCGTCCACGAGCGCCGGCTCGCCCAGCCTGGCCGCGCCCGGGTCGGTGGCCTGATGGGTGCGCACCACATCCGCACCGGAACCAGCGCGTACGGCTGATCGCCACTGATCTCGGCTGGACCGCCGGGGACGGGCCGGAGATCCACTACTCGGGTTATCGGGACGGTTGGCGATCTTTGCCGCTACGCCGCTGGCAGGCCCCTGCGCCGGACGCGTAGCCGCTCGGCCGAGCATCAGGGGGTCAACGGTGAGCGCGGGACGACCAGGCCGAGACCGCACACGAGCTGAGAGGGAGCTGGTCAGTTTCCGATCAGGTCGCGACGGCGGAAAGTGGTCATCCCGGCTGTGGCGAGTGCTGCGGCGAGCGCGCCGAGCCACAGCAGCGGTGTGGCTTCCAGCTCTTCGCGGGGTGCCTGCGGCAGATGGGCGTAAGGAGACAGGCTCTGCATCCACTCGGGTAGCTGGAGGACCTCGCCCAGCTGTCCGAGCAGGGCGAAGGCGATCAGCGCCGCCCAGGCGAGTGCGGTCAGCCGGGGAAGCATGCCGTACAGCAGCATCGCCAGTCCGGCCACCACCCAGACCGCGGGCAGCTGCACCCACGCCGCTGCGGCCAGGCGGAGCATCTGCTCGCCCGCGTCGCCGGTGCGCGC
Source organism: Streptosporangium sp. NBC_01755 (assembly GCF_035917995.1). Taxonomy (NCBI): domain Bacteria; kingdom Bacillati; phylum Actinomycetota; class Actinomycetes; order Streptosporangiales; family Streptosporangiaceae; genus Streptosporangium; species Streptosporangium sp. NBC_01755. The sequence continues at coordinate 7,328,310 of NZ_CP109131.1, forward strand.
CCCGTGGGCCAGCCCGATGGCGAGCCCGCCGGCGGTGAGGATCACCGCAGCGCCGGCGAAGGCCATGATCAGGTGGCCGAGTGTCCAGCGGGTGCGCGACACGGCTGTGGCAAGCACCGTCTCGGTGCGCAGTGCGGCCTCCTCGGTCTGCAGTCGCAGCATGGCCTGGACGGCGAAGCCGCCTGCGACCAGGCCCATCATCCCCAGCACGGTGGCCAGGAAGGTGTCGGTCAGCGCGCCCTCCCCGCCCAGCTGGTCCAGGATGGCGGCGAGCTGTGGGTTGTCTCGCAGGATCTGTCCTGCGCTTTGCGCCAGTGTCCCGAACAGCGTCCCCATGACGGCGAAGCCGACGGTCCAGGCGAGCACGCCACCACGGTGCAGGCGCCAGGCCAGGCCTAGCGGGCTTTCCAGGTACGGCGGGGCGTCGGCAGGCCCATGCCGGGGTGGCAGCGCTCCGGCGCCCAGGTCTCGACGCCTGGTCAGCGCCGCGGCGATGGCGACCAGCGCCAGCCCGGTGAGGGTGGCGAGGCCGAGTACCCACCAGCGCTCGTCGGCGAAGGCCCGCACCCGCTGTGCCCAGCCGAGCGGCGAGGCCCACGACAGCGCGTCGATCTGCGCGGCATCGCCCCCGGCACGCAGCAGAAAGGCCAGACCGAGCACCGCGACCGCGAGGCCGTTGGCGGTGCGGGCGTGCTCGGTCAGTTGCGCCGTGACCGAGGCGACGCCGGCGAAGAGCCACCCGGTGCAGGCGATGCCGAGCCCGAAGGCGAGCGCGCCTGAGACGGGCAGGCCCTGTCCGGCCAATGCGGCTGTGAGCAGCAGGCCGATCAGCAGGTTCGCGCCTGCGGCCACGACGAGAGCGGCGGCCGGAAGGGCGTGCCGGCCGATGGCGCATGCGCCGATGAGTTCGGCCCGGCCGCTCTCCTCTTCTGCGCGGGTGTGCCGGGTGATCAGCAGCAGGTTCATCAGCGCGGTCAGGACAGTGGTGATCGTGGTGGCTCGCCAGGCGGTCAGCCCGCCGACCGAGGTCGAGTCGTAGACCGGGCCGGTGATCGCCTGCAGGGCGGGGGTGGAGCCGATGGTGACGCCCAGGGCGACCCGCTGCGCCATGCCGGGATACAGCTCGGCGATGGCCGAGGCAGTACCCGCGACGGCACCGACGATGAGGAGGATCCACACCGGGAGCAGGAGGCGGTCACGGCGCAGCGCCAGCCGTACCAGCGCCGGCGTGCCGGTCATGGGGTGACCTGGTAGTGCCGCAGGAACAGCTCCTCCAGGGTGGCCGGCCGGCAGGTCAGGCCGCGCACGCCCGCATCGGTGAGCAGTGGCAGCACCTCGCGGAGCCGGTCGGGCTCGACCTCGAAGGTGATCCGGGAGCCGTCGACGGCCAGGTTGTGCGCGCCGGGCACGCACTCTGGGACGCGGTCGAGCTCGGCGGTCACCGTTGTCCTGGTGAGATGCCGCAGCTGGGCCAGGGTGCCGCTTTCCACGATGTGTCCGGCGCGGATGATGCTCACCCGGTCGCAGAGGGCTTCGACCTCGGACAGGATGTGGCTGGACAGCAGGACCGTGCGGCCGTTGCCGCGTTCCTCGGTGATGCACTCGCGGAAGGCGGCTTCCATGAGTGGGTCGAGTCCGGCGGTCGGCTCGTCCAGGAGCAGCAGTTCGACGTCGGAGGCGAGCGCGGCGATGAGGGCGACCTTCTGCCGATTGCCCTTGGAGTAGGCGCGGCCCTTCTTGGTCGGGTCCAGGTCGAAGCGCTCCAGCAGAGTCTGTTTGCGCCCTCGGTCGAGCCCGCCGCGCAGCCGTCCGAGCAGGTCGATGGCTTCGCCGCCGGACAGGGTCGGCCACAGGACGACGTCGCCGGGCACGTAGGCGAGCCGCTTGTGCAGCTCGACCGCGTCGTGCCAGGGGTGGCCGCCAAGCAGTTCGGCGTGGCCGGAGTCGGCACGCAGCAGGCCGAGGAGGATGCGCAAGGTGGTGGTCTTGCCCGCGCCGTTGGGGCCGAGGAAGCCGTGGACCTCGCCGGTGGCCACGGCCAGGTCGAGGTCGTCCAGGGCGCGGACGGCGCCAAAGGATTTGGTGAGGCCGCTGACGAGCACGGCAGGGTTGCCCAGCATGGGCGCCTCCCTGAAGCCGATCCGATATGACGTTGCCGACCAGGCTTCCCGGCGCTCCATCACTGACGTTAACAGCCCCGGATCCGGCGCACCAGAGGCTCCCTTACGGCTTTCGCACAGGGAGCCGGGGCGGCTGCCACCGCCAGATCGAGTTGCCGTTGGGCGACAGGCCCTTGCGCCAGAGAGCGGCGAGCATCAAGCGGAGCATCGGCACGACGAGGCGGTTGGCGGCAGGCGAGGTGGCGCGGGCGCCGTCCTTGCGGGCCCCGCGGACGGTGGCCTGGGTACGCGGGCGGCGTTCGGTGTCGTAGCGGCGCAGGGCTGCGGCCAGGACTACGGCGTCTTCGATCGACTGGCCGGCACCCTGGCTGCGGTCGGGGCTCATGGCGTGGGCGGCGTCGCCGAGCAGCGCCACCCGGCCATGGACGTAGGTGGGCAGCGGGTCCAGGTCGTGGATGTCGATATGGATGACCGCCTCGGGAGGTTGACGGCCAGCGGAGTGACGTCGATGCCCAGGACGGGAACCCCCATCCGGGTGAGCGCCACGGTCAGCCTTCCGGGTCCCGAACCGACATCAAGGGTGGGTCCGCCGCATCGGGCCAGGATGTGCTCATCGCCCTCGATCGGTCGCAGCCAGCGCTCAGAGGCGAGCGGCTGGACGCGGCCGTCGGCATACTCGATGTCCACGCTTCCTCCTCTCAGAGAATCCTCATAGAAGGCGCCGATCACGCGATTTTCCCGCTCCCACGGAAAACACTGGAAAACTCATTGAGTCGTACGATATTTCCTCTGAATACCGCGTACCCGGAATGTAATTCCGGCGAATTGTTAAGATGACTATCGGCGATCATGGTCTGACGTTACTCTGGCAGGAAAAGGCGCAATACCGTATAACGGTTGGCCGCGGAGGCATCGTCGTAGCCCTCTTCGGCCACGTAATCGGAAAGATAACCGAGGACGGGGGCACGGGAGGTGAGCAAATACGGAAGATAGGCGAGCCCCACCACCGCTCCGGCGGACAGCAGGACGACGGCGACGACTCCGACACGGCGCCGCACCGATACCGCTTCCCTGGCCAGGATCCCGGACAGCGCCCCCGGTACGGTTGCCGCGGGCAGGAACTTGGCGGCCGTCGCCGCCCCGAGCAGCGCACCACGGACGTGGGCTCGGCGGCTTCCTGCAGTCAGCGCGATGACGGTGAGCGGCACCAGGTACGTCCCACGGCCACTCGGCAGTTTACGCAGGGCCGAAACCGCTGCGGCGAGAGGGGGCCGAGTAGCGGCCAGGTCACCATGGACAGCGGCGGCGGTATCGGCGTGTCGACGAAGGTGTTGGTCGCCAGCAGTGCGAGCCGGGTGACGCGGGAGGAGCGCTGCGCGGTGAGAATGAGGGCCACGGGGCCGCAAGTCGTGACCGACCACGGTCACCTCGTCCGCGCCCAGGGCGCGGTGTACCGGTCCGGTACCTCTTGGAGTCGTCCCACCCGAGCGTCCTCGCGATATCAGCAGTAGATCCTGTGGGTTAAGCGTTCGGTTCGGTCCGGGTGGACCGCTTCGTCGCCGACGTGGCTCCGCAGGCGCGACAGAAACCGTGGCCAGCGGCAAGAATGGCGATCTCGACACGGGTTTCCTTGCGGATGTCGTCGAGTTCGGGGGGAAGGCCCCGCTCTTGGTCTGCCGCAGCTCACTGGGCAGATCCAAGAGCGGGCCGGTCCACAGTGTTCAGCCCTTGATGTAGCGTCGGAGTGGCTGCGCTATCAGCAGCCCGGACGGGACGCGACGAGGGAACTTGTCAGCACGGCGAAAAGGAAACTGAACGCCGAACAGAAGGCCCTCATCGAGTTTTTCGGCATGACCGACTGAGCCTGGATCCACCGAGCCGATTCTGAACTGAAGATCCTGAAATGAGAGGAGGTGCCCTCCGACCTGGGATGATGGGAGTTCTTCAGGCTTCCGCCACCTTGATCGAGAGGACACCTCTCAAGTGCAATTGTTCCACGACTCTGCCAAAACCCATGCGATCTTCGATGAGGAGCGTGTAGTCGCGTACGGCGGGCTGGGGCCGGTGATGCGGCTGGCCGAGCGGTGCGGCCTGAGCGACCTGGCAGGCGAGCACGTCACCCCCACCGGCCGAGACGGCGTGAACCCGGCGGCGAAGATCGGCTCGATCGTAGCCGGGATGGCCTGCGGGGCCGACAGCATCGATGATCTGGACGCACTGCGCCACGGCGGCATGGACACGTTGTTTACCGGTATCCGCGCACCGTCCACGCTGGGATCGTTCCTGCGGTGCCTGGCCTGGGGCAACGTCCGGCAGATCGAGAAAGTGGCCCGCCTGCTGCCGGCCCGGCCGGCCGCCCATACGCCGTTGCTGCCCGGCGCGGACGTGCTCGCCTTCCTCGATGTGGACTCGATGCAACGACGTACCTACGGCTACAAGAAGCAAGGATCGGGGTTCGGCCACACCAAGATCGGCGGCAAGGGCGTGCTGGTGCGCGAGCTGAACGTGCTGGCCTCCACACTGTCCACACCGCTGGCCGCCCCGGTGGTGACCGGCACCCGGCTGCGCGGCGGAAGCGCGAACTCCGCCCGCGGCGCGGCCTGGTTCGTGCGTGAGTCGATCGGCGCGGCACGATCAGCGGGCGCGAGCGCCACCCTGATGATGCGCGGGGACTCGGCGTTCTACACCGCAGGCGTGATCAACGCCTGCCACACGAACGACGTGCGCTTCTCCGTCACCGCCAAAATGGACCCCAAGATCAAAGCCGCGATCGCGGCGATCGACGAAACCGCCTGGACAGCGATCAAATACCCCAACGCCATCTTCGACGAACAAGCAGGGGGCTGGATCTCCGACGCCGAGATCGCGGAGGTCGCCTACACGGCATTCGCCGCGAAGAAGGGCCAGGCCATCACCGCCCGGCTGATCGTGCGCCGGGTCAAACGGCTCAACTCGCAGACCGGGCTCCGGCCAGAGGAACCGTTCCCGCTCTACCGCTATCACGCGATCTTCACCGACAGTCCGTACGCCCTCGGGCAGGCCGAGGAACAACACCGTGATCACGCGGTCATCGAGCAGGTCAACGCGGACTTGATCGACGGGCCATTAGCGCACCTGCCCTCGGGCGTGTTCACCGCCAACGCCGCCTGGCTGACCTTGGCGGCGATCTGCCACAACCTGCTGCGCGCGGCCGGCTGCCTGGCCGGAACCTTTCACGCCAAGGCGCGCGGCGCCACCCTGCGCCGCCATCTCATCGGCGTGCCCGCCCGCATCGCCCGGCACGGCCGGGGCCACCTCACCCTGCATCTTCCCCGGTATTGGCACTGGCGGCACGCATGGATGAACCTCTTCCAAGCCGTCCACCGGCTGCCACCGATCCGCGCGGCTTGACCCGTCCCCGCCCTGCCACCACTCTTCCCTCGACCTCCACGGTCACCCGCGCCCTCGCGCACGAACCCCGCCCCCGAGCCCGTGAACGCCTGGACAATCCGTGACCCGCGCACGGCGGGTTCTCCACACCCCAAATCAGACCCCCGTCAGGCAAAACGGTCCTGGTGAAGGAATCGAACCGAAGAATGATCACCAGAATTCACGCCGTGGATCCAGGCTCAGTATCCCTCCGGCTCGCCATCGCGGCCTTCATCGTCGAGTCGTTTATGAGGGCCTGGCGCAACGGCTGGCGGCCATGGCGCTGGGGCCGGCGTAACCCCTGAAACTCCCCCGGTAGGGCCAGCCTTCCCCGGCCGGTCAGCCCCTGCCTGACCCTGCCCTACCGGGGGCTCCACACCAAAACGCGAGAAGGCCGTGGCTTCACGCGCGACAACTTGAAGGAGGTCATGTTGTCTTCGGCATGTCCCAAATGCGGTGGAACTAGCGTTTGGACGGACAGCGAGGGAAATCCGAGGATCTGTACCCATTCTTCGCATCCGCCGATTCGGCGCCCCAACAGCAGGTCAGGAGGCTCCCGTGCCGTTTCCGATTGACGCCGCCCTACTCGACCTTCCAGGTAGTGGCCGAATCGGTGTACTGACCGGCGGCAGCTCCCGCGAGCGCGCCCGGTCGCTCCTTTCAGGAGGCCGCCCATGCGTCGTTGACCCGGCAGGGCTTTTTCGCTGTCCTGATCGACACGGCCGTGCCCAACTTCCTCGACCGTCTGCGCGAGGTAGATGTGGCCTTCCTGGCCATCGCCGGGCAGTACGCCGAAGACGGCAAGCTCCAAGGACTACTGGAGCACAGAGGCATCCCCTACACGGGGTCCGGAGTGCTGGCCAGCGCCCTGGCGATGCACAAAACCGCAGCTAAGAGAACGGTGAGTGCTCACGGCGTGAACGTTCTGCCTGGGCGCGATATCGACGACAGGGAGCCCGCCGAGCTGACTGCCAAGATTTTGGCGGACTCCCTGAACCTGCCGATCATGATCAAGCCGGTGTCGGAGGGCGGCTCCATCGACATGCACGTGGGTCACACCGAGCACGATCTTACCGGCCTGATCGAGGAGCTGCGAACGAGTGGGCAGGCCCTGTTCGCCGAGCAGTACTGTCCGGGCCGCTCGGTCACCCTGGGCGTGCTGGCCGACGGCGATGACCTGCAGACACTACCGGCCCTGGAGACACGGCCCACCGGCGAGTTCTACGACTACCCGACGAAGAACAACCCCGCGATGTTCTCCAACCACTGCCCTGCGGACCTGACCGCGAGCACGAGCGCACTGATCTAGGTGTGGTCTTGTCCGGGGGGAACGTCGACTGGTCGACGTTCAGGACGCTGATCGGCCGCACCGACATAAGGAGAGACGATGGGTTGCCTGGCGTGCGAGCAGACGACGACGGGAGGTCGCGAGCAGACGCTTCATGACGGCGTCGCCGTCTACACCCAGTACATGACCCCGGACCTCATCGAGGCCATCGCCTACCAGGGCGCTGACCCGGCCGACGACCTCCGGTGGGCCGAGTCCGGAGCCAGCACCCGCACCGAGTACGGGACCTGGGCCCGGCACTGCTGCGGGATGGCCGGCCTCCAGATGGTCCTCGACCACCGTGATGGTCACGCGCCGCCGATGCTGGAGCTACTACGCGGCTGTGTGCCCTATGGCGGCTACGTCGAAGACGGTCAGGGCGCGATCAAGGGCCTGTACTACCAGCCGTTCGCCGACTACGCCCGCGCCGAGCACGGCCTGGACGCGACCGTTCACCCGCACCTGACTATGCAGGAGGTCCCCGACCTGCTGGTGGCCGGAAATCTGGTGATGGTCTCGGTCCACAAGGAAATCCGGCGCCCTGACCGGCCCGCCCCCGGCCAGGGCGGGCACCTGGTGCTCGTCACCGGCTATGACCACGGCACCGTGCACTTTCTCAACCCGTCCGGCCACACGCCGAACGCCCGGCGGGCCACGCTGCCCGCCGAGGTGTTCGGCTCCTTTTTCGGCGGTCGAGGCATCACCCTGGTCCTGGGGTAGTGCTGCGGGGTGAACACCCATCCCGATCTTCGCGCTGTCCGATCCGGCGTCACGGCCGAAGATCTCACATATGCATATCTCGGCGGAGCGCTCCGGCTCGTCCTGATAGCCGATCATCCATAACGCGACCATGCATTTCGGATCGTCGGTCGCCCTGGCACGCATTTCGATCAGCCCGTACTGCGAGGTGTAGAGCCGGACGTTGCGCTGGGCCTCACGCACGATGGCTTTGGAACCGCGCCCATGCTGGCCGATCCTGTTCCCCGCCGACCCGGCGAAGACGCCGGTCTGCAGCGACGACACGCGGAGCGGTCCCTCAAGCTCGGGCGCCCAGGGCGGCGGACCGACCGCCGAAGAACGGGCCGAGCGGGAACAGGTACGGCTGCGTGCCGCCGATCTGTCCGGCTAAGAGGGCGTGCGCATGGCCGACTGTACGATCTCTTCCAGGTGTTCGCTGTGCGCGCCGCGCCAGTAGATCTGGCCGCATTCCGAGCATCGGCCGTAGACGTCGTAGGAACGCTTGGTCCCGGGCTCCAGCAGGCGGTCGATCTCGTGTTTTTCGACGGGTATCAACTCCCCGTTGCAGGCCGTGCAGCGGGTCCACGGCCGCAGCGGTGGCGCGAATCGCTCCAGCAGGTCGCGGAGCTGATCATTCGCCTTGATGCCTCGTACGTAGGCGCCGAGCCAGAGCGCCCGGCGGCAGAGCAGGCCGTGGTCCTGGGTCAGCAGCACGCGGCGTTCCCGGTTCGCCTCGACGACCAGGGAGGGGTCGTCCATGTCGTTGTGGTAGGTCGCGTCCACGCCCAGCAGCCGGAGCCGTCGCGCGAGGGTGCCCAGATGGACGTCGAGCAGGAACCTGGGCGCGTGCTGTCCCGGTTCGAGTGGCACTCGCTGGGGACGGGGCACGGCGTGAACATGGATCACGTCACCGGCGGCGGGCTGGTAGGACGGGCCGACCTCCGCGCCTTCGACGGTCAAGGGCCCCACCTCCGGCAGCGGAATGCCAAGCGACTCCACGACGTGTCCCAGCGTCGATGTCCCGTCGGGCGCCACCCGCTGCCACTCGCCTCGCCGGCGCGCGGGCAGGAACAGTAGCAGCTCGGCGGCGATACGCAGGCGGATGTCAGATTCGCTCACACTGTCAGCATGCCATCCTCCGCAGGCGCTTCGAGGCTGTGGTGCGGGACGGGTGACGGCCGGACCTGGGCCTGCGGGTCTCACGTGGCGACCAGGCTTGCGTGATCTATGCCGGTGTCGACGGTGAACGCGGGTGTATGGCCAGTGCGGCCAGCTCCGCTGCCTGTTCGGGGTGGAGCGGGGGCAGCGCGGTCAGCAGGCGCAGGTAGATGATGCCCAGTACGGCCTCGGTGGCCAGTGCGACGCTCGGCAGGTTCAGCCGATCTTCTCGCTGGGCTCTTTCCATGATGGGTGCCAAGGATGCCTGCTGGTGCCGATGGGCTTGCGACAGGGCCTTTCCCAGGGCGTCGTCGGCCGCGAAATGCGGTGCGAGTTGTCTGATCAACTCTCCGGCGAGAGTGGTCGTCAGCACGGTGATCTTTTTGCGGAGCAGGGTTTCCAGGGCGGCGGCGACGTCGTCGGTCTTCTCGGTGGTCTCGCTCACCTGGGCGAAGGCCATGTCCACCGCGTCGGAGATCAGCGGGGCGATGTCGGGCCAGCGTCGGTACACGGTGGGGCGGCCCACGCCCGCGCGGCGCGCGATGGCCTCGATGGTCGTCTTGCCCAGCCCGTTCTCCGCGACGATTTCGAGCGTGGCCCGCAGGATGCGCTGAGAGGCGTCACTGTCGAGGGGTCTGCCGCCGCGCGGCCGGTCGATGTCACGCATGGGCTTATCTTCTCACCTAGATACGTTACGATACGCAGACGTAACGGATTGGGATGAGAGGAGCGTGTCATGCCCCTGGCGTTGATCACAGGAGGGTCGCGCGGAGTGGGTGCCGCGCTGGCGCACGAGCTGGCACGGCGCGGATATCGGCTGCTGCTGTGCGGCAGGGACGCCGATGCCCTGGCCCGTGTCGCGGCCGCCCTGCCGCAGGTCACGGCAGTCCCGTGCGATCTCGCCGATGTGACGCAACTGCGTCTTCTCACCGAGGCGGCGACCCGCCTGGGCGAGCTGTCGCTGCTGGTCAACAATGCCGCTGTCCAGGACGTCTACGAACTCGGAGATCTGACACCGGACCAGGGCTGCGATCGCATCAGCCGGGAGATCGCGATCAACCTGACCGGCCCCCTGCAGTTGACGGCGCACTGCCTGCCGTTGCTACGGGCCCGGCCGGGCTCTCGGATCGTCAACGTGACCTCGGGGCTGGCCATCGCGCCCAAGCGCGGTGCCGCGGTGTACTGTGCGACGAAATCGGGCCTGCGCACCTTCACCCGGAGCCTGCGCTACCAGGAACAGGCCGCGGCATCGGGAGTCGCGGTCACCGAGGCGATGCTGCCGCTCATCGACACCGACATGACCGCGGGCCGCGGCAGGGGAAAGATCAGCCCGCAGGACGCCGCCCGGGCCATCGCCCGCGCCATCGACCGAAATCGCGACCACGTCTATGTGGGCAGGATCAGGCTGCTCAACGCGCTGCACCGGGTGAGTCCGCGGCTGAGCTACCGGGTGACGCGCGACGGGTAGCACCGCCTTTCGTGACCTGTTCGAAGACCAGGTTTCCTGCGCCCCTGCCTCGGGTGGTCATTCAATCCAGTCGGCGGCGATGAGGATGCGGTATCCGCTGAGGCTCGGTGTCGGCAAAACAACAGCATGCTTTCGGCCGCCCTGGTCGATGATGCCTACGTTTTCCTCGTCGATGACCCCGGCGAAAACGGGGGAGTGACCGTTCGCCGTGCGGGCCACGCGCCGGTTGATGACCCGATGAAAATCCTTGGAGTTCTCCCAGAACTGCAGCAGGGCGCCGGGCAGTAGCCCGCCGTCGGTCAATCGGGCTATGGACGCGTTGATGTAGTCGTCGGGCGCCTCGTCGCCGGGTGGCGGACTCGCGTCCAGGTGGAAGTCGCCGGCCAGGCCGGTGAGCACGAGCGCGCCAGGCCCGCCCCGGCCCAGCACCCGGTCGGGGAAGTTGCGTGTGACGTCGTTCTTGGCGAAATCCCTGGACTGCCAGACGAGGTAGGCGGTGTGGCCGAGCGACAGCCGGGTGCGATGGCACGAGGATCCGCGCACGTTCGTGGCCGGCATGAGCGTGGGAAAGAACGCGTTCAGGAAAGGCAGGAACCACCTCGCGTAGCTTCCGGGCAGTTGGGGATCGGGCCGGCCGCCGATCAGAAGCGCTCCCGGGCTCCACCCGCCCTTGGGTTTCGGCAGGAACCCGGCGGCATCCCTCAGGTGCGTTCCGAAGGGGTTCCGGTAGGGCTGCATCGCCAGGTCGACGATCTGGAGGATCCTCGCGTCGAAGCGCAGCCGCTCGTCCTCGTCGGTGATCTCATTTGACCGTACGTCGTTGAGCCGGCCTCCCGCGATGCGGTTGTCGACGAGAGCGCGGATCACTCGGCGCATGGACACAAAGGTGCATCGCCAGTTCCTCCCCTCCCCCCTGAGCGCGTGAGTGACCGGGTACGGCCCGTCGGTCATGATGTGGTTCATTAGGCGGCGGATGACGATGTGCACGCGGTCCCCCGCCAGATCGACGTCCAGCGGATCATCGGTCCCCGGCCGCTGCCAGCACTCGATCTTCCTTCCCTCCGCGTCCTCTTCGGCCGCGCCGGACAGCCAGCGCACCCGGACGACAGCGTTCGCCACCCCCGGCGCCAGCGACACCGAGAACCGGGTCCGTGCCCCCGGCGGCAGCGGGTGGAACAGCAGGCCGTTGGCGGCCAGGCGCTGGCCGAGGACGTTGCCGTCCCGGTCGCGAAGCCGTACCTGCTGGAAAGGGAAGAGGATGGAGCAGTCCGGCTGGGCCAGCCAGATCCGGGTGAACTTCAGCAGGCCATATCTCGGCCCGGAGGTCACGGGTGCTGGGAGCGGGTCGACGAGGTGTCCGGTCTGCCCGGCCAGTTGGTAGACGCGGCGGGCGGGGATCGCGGCGTTCGCCGGATGCGCCGGATGCAGCCTCCCGGCCCCGGCGGGCGCGGCCAGGTCGAACGCGCTGTCCTTCCCGTCGTACGGGGCGACCAGGGCCGCCGCGCTCACAGAGATGAGGAACCTGTTGTCGGCGCCGACGACGAATTCCGGCATCCATCCGGCCGCCGCGTCGTCTCCGGACGCCGTCGGGGAACGCCGGTTCACGCGCAGGCGCGGGCCCCACTCGCCGCGGAGGAACGCCACGATCCGCGCCCGGTGCTCCGCGGAGAGCGCGCAGCCGGGGCCGGGGGGCGCCTCGTCCGGGGCGAGCAGCGGCAGCGCGTCGAACAGGAACGCCGCGGGGATACGGACGGTGCCATACCACATGCGGCTCGGTCTGGCCTCATCGTCCGTGCCGGTCAGCGCGTTGATCTGCCGCTTGAGCCGGGGGTCGGCGAGATCACCGGAGTCGACCAGCAGCAGGCCGGTCGTGGTCCAGTTCGGGTACGCCTCCCGGGTCACCTGGCCGGGAGTGGGCACCACCCCGCCCTGATCCGCCAGAAAGAGCACCCGCCCGGGAAACAGCGGCCGGCACCGCAGCGGCCCTGCGCCGGCGCGCACCCGCCCGCGCAGCAGCAGCGACTGCGGGTACGGGGCGGACACGGTGGGCGTGGGGGAGTAGGGCGCGTCGGTGACGGTCAGGTCGCCGTCCACCAGCCGGGTGTCAATGACGAAACGGGCGAAACGGCGTACGGGGGCTCGTCTGGGCTTTGTGCCGCGTCTACTCAGGACGGTGGCGGTGAGCTGGTTCAGGCCGGTGCTGGTCACTAGGGCACCATCCTTCTCACAGGCCCCCATATGGTGCTTGTTGGTGGAACCCGGCGGGAGCCGGGGTGACGGCCTGTCATGGCTGTTCCTCCATGCGCAGGCGCAGGTAGCCCTCTTCGAGCACGGCCGCGTCCACCGGCAGCAGCGCCTGCTGGGTGGCCGCGACGATGGGGTCGTCGCGCCAGGACGTCTCGCCGTCGCGCCGTGCCCAGCTCTGTGCCCCGCCGAGCAGCGAGCTGATCGGCAGGCGCACCTGGTCGGCGTCCACCAGTACGGGGCCGGCACGGAACGATGGCATGATCCGCGCCAGCGCGGGGGCCGTCCAGTCCCGGAGCAGCTCGATCGACTTGCGCGGCAGGATCCCGCTGGTGGCGTGGACTTTCGCGGCGGCGTCCAGCAGCAGCGTGAGCCGTACGGTCTGGCCGGGGCGCAGCCAGATCGTGCCGGATCGCAGCATCGGCGACTCCAGGCGCCGGGTTCCGGCGGGCTTTCCCGCCAGGTCGCCGCGGCGGGCGCCGCTGTCCACGGCGGACGCGGAGATCGACGGGTCGAGTGTCCACAACCGGCGGTAGTCGTCGTCGACGACGAATCCGTAAAGGCCGTCGTCGATCCGGGTGAGCGCGCCCAGCCGTACCGGGAACGTGCTCGCCGCGAGGCGGCGCCAGGCGGCGCGGCGGGCCTCGGGCATGGCGGGGAAGGATTCGCCCACGATGTCGAGCCGCAGCGTGGCGCGGACGAGCGCGACCGGGCGGGCGACGAGCTGGGCCAGGTGCTCGCCGCGCCCCGGCCAGGCCACGGTCTGCCCGGTGGTCTCGATCACCCGTAGCAGCGCCCGCAGCGGGGTGTCGGTGCGGGGCGTGGCGTCGGCGCGTTCGGCGGTGTCGGCGTCGAGCAGGCCGCGGGCGAGCGCCGTCAGGTGCCGCCGTTCCGGTTCCGTCCAGCCGGGGGCCAGGCCGATGGGGCCCCGGTCGCCCGGCGGGCCCTCCCACACGACCGCGTCGGCGATCGGGTCGTGCCGGAGCTGGCCGAGGGGGACACCGCCCGGGTCGAAGAACTCCACCGCGTCGTCGGCGTGGTCGGCCAGCAGCCAGCCCGCGACCGGATTCGGTGGCTTGGCGAGGGTGGGATCCGTGTTCGCCTCGACGCTGTCGTCGGCCGCGTCGACCAGCCGCACCATCAGCCGGGACGGCGGGTTGAGGCGCGGGCGCAGGGTCAGCGCGTTCCCGGGACCTTGCAGGCCCCGGCCGGTCACGGGGGCGCCGGCGGCGAGCAGATCGACGGAGCGGCCGAACGCGTCGACGGCGCGCAACCGCGGCAGGCGGGCCTGACCGGCGCGCAGCAGCAGCGCGGGACCGGTCGGCTCCGGCGGGATCCCGTCCCGGGTGACAGTGTCGGCGTAGCCGAGCAGAGCTGCGCGCAGGTCGCCGAGCGCGGCGCTCAGGAAGTCGGTGTACCCGGCTTCCGCGGCCAGCCGCCGCAGCGCTGCCTGGTCCTGTTCGCCGAGCCTGCCTTGGCCGTCCCGGTCCAGGACGTCCTCGGCCGCGCAGAAGGCGGACACGGCGGAAGCCAGGGACCTGGCGGTGGCCGGGGTGAGCAGGGACCGGTTGGTGACAACCTGGGGGACGGCGTCCGGTCCGGTGACTCCGGTGAAGTCGAGTTCGTCCAGGGTCCAGCCGCCCAGCTCGGGGCTGAGCGTGGTCTCCGCCTGCCATTCCAGGTAGAGGGGGACCCAGGGCTGCCGCTGCCAGATGGTGATCCCGGCGGGGGAGCCGGTGACGCCGTCGTACAGGGAGTAGCGCAGGAGCGGCGCGGCTTCGGCCGGGCGGGCCAGCCAGGCGAGGAACAGGGCGTGCTGGGTCTCCATCGCCGTGCGCGCCGCCGCGAAGTCGACATCGATCCGGTTGAGCAGGCGTTCGTCGAAGGAGGTGAACGGGTCCTGGGTCGCGGCCTCGACGACGAGGTCGGCCGCTTCGCGGGGAATCTCCCCGTGGGCGGGCACCTCGGTGAGCAGCCGCCGCCCGTCGATGCCGGCGATCGTGCGTACGGTGTCGCCGGTGAGGCGGCAGGCCAGCCGGTCGTCGAGGGAGAACCGGCCGTCGTGGCCGTGCCGCAGGCACCGGCGCAGGCCGCGCACCAGCACCACCGGGTCCTGCGGCTGGTACAGGCGGGGCAACGGGATGGTGCGGTCGCCGACGCGGCGAGGGTCGGGCGGCGGGCTGATCCTGGCCGGCTGGGTGCGCGCCGCCAGCAGGTCGGCGGCCTGCGCGCCGGTTCCGGTGAAGGCCAGCCGCACCTGCCCGGCCGGGAACCTGGCGCGCAGCTCGTCCGTCGCCGGGGTCGGCTGCTCCGGGTCGCGCATGACCTCGAACGGGTCGCCGAGGATCGTCTTCTCGGTGCGTTCCCCGCCGGGCGCGGCGTCGAAGGCCCGGGCGTGCAGTTCCTCGGCCAGGCGGGTGACCCCGGTCGGCTCGATGAGGGCGTCGGTGACGCCGTACGCGAACGCGGCGTACCGTACCTCGGCCGCAGGGTCGGCCAGGCGGTCGGCGATGAGCGCGGCGGCCGCGTCGACCGAGGTGGCGCCGACGCTCACGGCCAGGGTCGCTGCGTCCGGCCGGTCGTCGGGGAGCGGGTTCGTGGTGTCCGGGTCACGGGGCACACCGTAGACGACGCCGTGGTAGACCGACTGGCGGGGCCACCAGGGGCGCGGGTCGGAGACGATCGGCGCGTCCGGGGCGGCCAGGCCGTCGGGGCGGGCGGGCGTGTGCTGCTCGACCGCCGTCGCCGGCAGCACGCCGAGCCGTACGGCGGCAGACACGGCGCGGGCGGCCCGCTCGCGGGCGGCGGCGATTCGTTCCGGCGACAGCGCCCAGCCGAACCACGCGAGCAACGTCTCGGGGTCCTCGGCGTCCCGCAGCGGGTCGAGCCCGGGCTGGGAGTACCAGCCGGTGACCACATAGGTCAGCGGCCCCATCGGGGTCTGCCCCGGGAGCCAGGGGTCGTGGAAGCCGAACCGGTTCGCCACGTTGTCGTACACGGCGGCCCAGCCGGGCTCGCCGCCCGCCACGGCCGTGAGCTGACCGGCGGGTATGTGCGGGTGCGTGAACGGCGGGTTTCCTGGTCCAGGCTCGCGCCAGGCGGCCAGGTCGGTGACGTTGGCCCGGTCGGCCTCCACGACCCAGGAGCGAACCGCGCGCGGTGGCTGCTCGCTGAGCCGGGTCACCAGCCAGCGATCCGGCAGCGGCCGGTACGTGCCGTCGGCCCGGGTCGTCGTGAGCCCGTCAGGCAGTGCCCAGTGCAGGTGCACGCCCGGCGCCCGGGGGGTGGCCAGATCGGTGAACGGCGGCGTGCTCGCCGGTCCCTTGAACGTGTCCGTGTTCAGCGCGAGCGTGGTCACATCGGCGATCGGGACGTGGTCGGCGGCACCGCCCGCGTGCCCCGGCCGTACGACGAGCGCCCGCACGTCGACCGGGACGAGCAGCCGGAGCGCCGGCGCGATGGTGCCGCGGGTGCGTGCCACGCCGCGGACCAGGGCGTCGCGGACGCCAAGCGCGTACGCGGGATGGAAGACGGTGTCCTCGGTCACGCCTCCTCCTCGAAGGCCGCGCCGAGGTCGGCGAGGGTGATCGACGGCCGGAAGGCGGTGCCGGGTTCCGGCGGGCCGGTGAAGTCCTGGCGGAACGGGAACTGCAGGAGGCGGCGGGCCAGCGGCGCGGCCTCGGTGGCGTGCAGCAGCTCGGCGAGCGCCACCATGTCCACGACCCCGCCCCCGCCAGGACGGAACGGGACGGGCCCGGCGGCGGGCTGTCCGTCACGGCCGGGCACGGCGTACCGGCCGCCGGCCGCGGCGTTGAAGCCGAACTGCACACCCTGGTGGGGTTCCTCCAGCGTGACCGTGTCGGGCAGCCCGTCGAACATGGCCAGCAGCACGGCGGGCGCCAGCCGCTCCAGCCGGACCGTGGGCACGGCCGAGCCGTCGCGCGAGGCCCTGACCTGCAGGCCCGGCCAGCCGGACACCAGCCGGGAGCGCAGCAGGAAGCCGGTCACCGGCATGTCGGCCGCGCCGTCGAGCACCTGCCCCGGCCGGACTCGACTGTGGCGGTCGTTGCGTTCCGCGCGGTCCACGGTGTCGCGGAGCTCGGCGTGCCGGCCCCGCAGGTGCGCCCGTTCCCGCGCGTCGGCGGCGACGCTGAGCGCGCCGTCGCAGGCCGCGTCGGTCCAGTTGCGGTCCAGGAAGAAGAACCGGATCGACTCGGGTGGCGGCAGCAGCGCGTCGTCCACCACCAGGTACGGGAATGGCACGCCGATCAGCAGCCGCAGCCGGGCCAGCCAGGAGACCACCTGGCCAGGCGGCGGTTCCGGCCGGACCTGGGCGGCGGCGTCGCGGAGCGTCGCGAGGGCCGAGGCCGAGGGAAACAGGTCCGCGTCGCTCACCGGTGCACCATCCTCGTTTCGATTGGGTCGGCGCCGATCACGTTGGCCAAGGCCGGAACATGCGAGGTCGCCATCGAACGCGGCGACGGCCCGGTCGTGGCGGCCCTGCTGGAGGCGGCTCTGGCCGTGAGGCGGCTTGACTCCGGGCTTTTCATGAGAACACCTCGTCTATGGTCGCCGCCGGGGCGGCCGGATCGTAGCCGTCCGCGGGACGCACCCCGGCCTCGTCGAGGGTGGCCGCCACGCGCGTCGCCAGGGCCCGGCGCAGGTGGGCCAGCAACGTGGGGGCCTCGTCCCGCAGCCGGTCGAAGCTCGTCTCCAGCGGGTCGGCGCCGGACGGGTCGGGCAGCTCGCGGTGGGCCGGCGGCCCGCCCTCCAGGACGACCAGGATGTCCTTGACGTCCAGGCCGAGCCCGTCCGCGATGACCTGGATCACCTTCTCGGTGATCACCACTTCCGCACGGGGCCGTGGCGGGCCGAGCCGGTCCTTCAGGTCCCGCAGGGCGCCGAGCGCGTAGGAGTCAGGGGCGCCGAGGCCGAGGTCGGTGTATCCGGGCACGAACCGGGTCGTCTCAGCGGTGGCGGCGGCCGCGAAGTCGGCGCGTCGCCATTCGCGCAGCGCGGCCACGAACTCGGGGTCTGCCAGGGCGAGCAGCCGCCCGATCTCGAAGGCCGCCGCCTCCGACAGGTCCTCCAAGCCGTCGGAGGCGATGCGGCGGGCCTGGTCGGCAGCGAAGGTCGGGGCCGGGGGGCGGCGCGCGGTCTCGCGGGGGACGAGCGGCCCCCGGTACCAGGCGGCGCGGTCCTCGCCGCGCCGCGAACGGTGCCGGGTGGCGACATGGCCGGTCGGGGTCACGCCGGGGCAGCCGTCCGTCGCCGTCCCGAACGAGCCGCTGTCCAGGTTCCCGGCGAGGCTCTGGAAGTCGCCCCCCTCGGCCACGGAGAACGTCCACCGGGCCAGCACGGGAAAACGCCGGTCGCGCGGCCCCGCCGGGACGATCTCGGCCGGGCCGGGCTCCGGCGCGGTGCCCGCGCGGCCCGGCAGCGCGTCGGCGCGTCCCTCCAGCGAGATCAGGCAGGCCTGGTACGCCAGGCCCGGCCGCGGCAGCCGGGCCGACAGCACCACCGAGAAGAAGCCGTCCAGATCGCCTCCGGCCAGTTCGGTGTCGTCGAGCGCGACCTCGCGGACGTGGCAGAGCAGCCCCAGTTCGGCGGCGCTGGGAAAGACGGCGTGCACGACGTTGGCGGTGGTCGCCAAGCAGGCGCACGACCCGGAGCCAGGGCCGACGTTGAGCGTCGCGTGCAGGGCGGGCGGGATCACCTCGGTCACCGGGACGGAGGGCAGGTACTCGCCCTCGTCCTCGGTGAGCAGCACCAGCGCCAGCCAGGGCGCGTCCGCGACCGCCTCGCCGAGCCGCCGCTCCCACGGCAGCGTGCGCCGTTTCAGCACGATCTCCGGCAGCCGTGTGTCGAACGCGCCACGCGCGGTCGGCGGCGGGAAGACCGAGGCGACCTCGGTGCCGGCGATCGCGAACCGGGGGGAGAGGACCTCGATTTCCTCGGCCACGGCGGTGGCCGCGTCGCCGTCGATGCTGTGCTCCAGGAGCACGGTGTACGTGCCGGCCGTGAGCGCGGGCCTGGCCGCGCTGTGCAGCCGGATGTGACCGGGGGAAACGCTCACGTGGCGGGCCTCCAGGTGATCGTCGAGTTCTGGACGGGGCCCGCGACCGGGCCGGTCACCAGGCCGGGGAGCCGGCCGGCGAGCCCGGGGTCTCCCTCGGCCGCCATCAGCCGGGCGGCCAGGACGCCGGCGGGGTCCGGGCTGCCCAGCACGGCGCGGAGTGCGAAGGAGCCGTCGTGTGCGACGCTCACCGTGCAGCCGGAGCTTCCCGGCAGGACCTCGCGCAGCATGACGATCTCCTCGCCGAAGGTGAACAGCCGGTCGGGAGCGCCTGTCCACTTGGCGCCGTCCAGGCCGATCAGGAGCTCCCCAGGGGGCGGGGTGAGGGGTCGCAGCGTGATCACGACAGATCGTGAGCGCGGCAGCGTGGTCTCGGACAGGCCCTGACCGCGCACGATGTCGGCCGGGTCGGCCAGTGCGATGTCGGTCGGGCGCCGGGCGCGGCGCGTGGTCGCCCCGGGCGTGCGCAGTACTCCGCCCGCCACCACGCAGGCGTGCTCGCCGACGCGGGCCACGGGGACGCCGCTGTGCCAGCCGCTCAGACCGCCGAGGTCGTGTTCGAACCCGCTGCCCACCACCACGACGCGGTGCGCGCCGACCGGCACCGGGATCGTCCCGTGACTCATGGTCACGTCCGCCAGCACGCGCCCGGCCAGGTCGAGCACGCACACGCGGACCAGCTGCCGTCCGCCGACCTCCAGCCACGGACGGGCGTCCGCCCAGTCGTCGTGGGCGCCGGGGACGTGCCAGACCTGGACGTCCCCGGCCGGCAGCCGCACGCCGAAGGAGGGATCGTGCGCGAGCCGCTCGTAGCTGAACAGGCCGCGGACCACTTCGATCGCTCCGCCGGGTGCGGCGTGCGTCCGCCGGTCTCCTTGCGGGAGCAGCTTCGTGTCCACGGGGTCGGTGGTGATCAGCGCGGCCGCCACGGCGGGGTGGCGGGCCGACACGGAGGCCACCGTCGGCGGACTCGTACGTGGGTAGCTGTCGCCCCATTTGCCGACACTCGTACGGGGTCGCTGCCGGCGCGCCGGCCGGGCCTCCGGCCGCAACACGGCCAGCAGCACCGGCACGGGCACCGGGGGAGGCGTCGGCTCCGGGCGTACCGGCAGCTCCCGGATCACGGCGGGCTCGTACAGCCGGGCCGGTGTGAACACGCCCGCCGTGATCCGGGCCGGGCGAGGCGCGGCCGACCGTTCCCCGCCGAGCAGCGCCCGCTCGAAGGCGCTCGGCCCGGCGGCGGTGGCCGCCACCGCACGCGGTCCGAGGCAGCGGGCGAGAGCCTGCGTCGCGTTCGCCATGAACCACCCGGCCAGTTCGAACGCGTCCGCGCCCGCGACTGACGCCGCCCAGGCCGCGGCGGCTTCGTCGGCCGCGCTCAGCTCGCCATCGGGATCCCGGTCGTCCAGCAGCGGCAGCGGTAGCGGCAGCGGCAGGGGTTCGCTCACCTCGATCTGGTGCACGGAGATCTGCGGTGTCGTGCCGGTGATGGTCACGTCCGCCACGAAGTCGGCGCCCACGTACGCCTCGCGCATGCCCCCGGCGCCGTTCGGCCGGGGCATGCCCCAGACGGCCTCGGGCACCTGACCCCGTACGGGTGTCCACGTACCCGGCGTGACACTCCCCGCGGAGTCCCGGATCGTCACGCGGTGCCGCGCCACGACGGTGGCCCGCCCCATCGGCGCGGCGCTGAGCGCGGGCCCCGGCAGCCGCGCCCCGTTGACCTCGCCCGCCGCCCGTACGGCCGTCCGGAGCGAGAACTCGGGCAGCACGCGCGTCCTTTCCGGCGGGGAACCGGCCTCCGGCGGCGGTGCTCCGGGGTCGTCGGTGTGCGCGCCCCGGGTCACGCCCATGCTCATGGGCCGTTTCGACGGGTCGCCCGCCACAAGGTACTTGTCGTGGAAGGCCGCCCAGCCCAGCCACGCCTTGGGCGCGGTGTCGGCCGCGGCGCCGAACGGCACCGTGACGACGGCGACGCCCAGGTCGAGCTTGGCGAGGCCGCGCAACTCCGGGCCGGTGATGAGTAGTTCGACGCCGATCGACAGGCTGAGCCTGAGGGAGATGTGGATGAACCAGATCTTCACCTCGATGAGGATCCACACGCCGACCGACACGTACACCGAGAAGTCGTAGAAGAACGGGTCCCAGGAAATGAGAATGTCGAGCCCCACCGCGAACCACGCGCCCGCGAAGCCGAAGTCGGCGGCGGCCTCCAGCCGCCCGCCGGTCATGACGCATGTGGACGTGAGAGTGAAGTACGCCTCGCCCTTGATCATGATCGCTTCGGACACCGACCACGCGAACCCGACGCGCGGAACCGCCGGGTGGTGCGGCGCCCGCTTGAACCGGGGGTGATAGCCGCCGATGGAGACCAGGAACTCGCCCGTCCTGAACCAGATGACGAACGCGAACCCGCCGAAGACCCGGCAGGACGGGTTGATCACCCAGGAGTTGTCCGTGAGCTGGGCCTGCACCGACAACACGCCTTCGGACGTGGAGAACCGCGCGCACAGGGCGAGTTCGAGATAGACGGCCGGGGCGTCGGGGTTGGGCAGCCCGGCCCTGGCCAGCCCGAGCACCATGATCTCCAGCCCGTCCCCGATGGCGACCGTGAGCACCGCGATGGACTCGACCAGCGTGAAGCTGGTGAACCGGACACCGGCGGCCAGCCAGAACGCGCCGTGCCTGGGCGGGAACGTCTGGCCGAGCTGCCCCAGCACCGCCATCGGATCACGGGCCGGCGCGCTGTCCGGACGGAGCGCGGCGATCAGCGGGAAATCCTTGACCTTCGTCATGTCGTCCGGTGCTCTGAGCTCCCGGTTGAGGCCGATACCGCCGCCCAGGCCGAGCAGGAAGAAGGCAGGAGGCCCGCCGAGCGGTGCCAGGAGGGCCGCGACGACGAACAGCGAGGCGTACTTCTCAGGCTGGTTCGGGATGGGGAACATGCCGTAGGAGCCCATGGCGGTCAGGCCGTAGCCGCCGGCCTTCACCTCCAGCATGCCGATGTACTCCACGCCGCCGTCACGGCGCATCCGGCGCAGCCCGCCCGCGATCGAGACTCCGTCGCCGTCGAAGGAGACGGCCAGCCCGGCCAGGTCGAGCCGCCAGGCCAGCGGGTTGGCCGGGGTCGCCAGCGGGATGATCACTGCGAGTTCGTCGATCTGCGCGTGCAGCGGGCCGAGTTCCACGCCGCCGTCGACGAGCAGGACGAACGCGGCCGGATCGGTGAGGTCGTAGCCGATCTGCTCGATGTAGACGGGCCCGAACGAGCGGCGGATCGGCACCCAGCCGTCGCCCGCCACGCCGAGCCGGAACTCCGCGTTCTGCGCCCCGGTCTTGTGGATCTCCACGTAAGGGCTGAGCCCGGGAGCGGGGCCGCCCTCCTCGCCGGGCCGCAGCACCTTCGCCGCCACCGGGTTGTCGCCGTCGGCCGACTCACCGATCGGCAGCTCCAGACCGGTGATCTCCAGGCGGGCGCCGCCTTCGACGAAGCCGGTCGTGGCGTGCTCGTAGGTGCCGTACAGGGTGATGGCCTCGACCCGGACCGGGCCGGGCACCAGCGGGCCGTCGGTGCCGGTGGCGGTGAAGCCGAGCCCGCGTACGCGCAACCCCGGGGTGAACGTCACATCGGTGCCGATCTCGACCAGCCCGATCTGGATGACGGGTTCGTCCTCCTCGCCCGCGCGCAGGGCGAACGTGACAGGTCCGGCCGCCGGCAGCGGTAACGGCTGGGGGAGGGCCAGGCCCAGCAGGTACCGACGGCCGTCGCCGGCCTGCTCGCCGATCAGCCGCAGTCGCAGCGGGCTGGTCGGCGCCTCGGCGAGCGCGACGTCCAGCAGCGCCACCACGGCGCGGATCAGCGTGTCCAGCGGGTCGGCCAGCGCGCGGGTGTCGAGCTGGTGGGCCGGCGCCGCCGGGGTGAGCAGGCCCGCGTTCACGAGGATCTCGCCGAGGGCCGTTCCGCCGATCGTCGTGTCCCGCAGCAGGGCGCGCGTGCCGTCCAGGGCCAGGACCGGATCGAGCACCAGGGGCGCCATCACGTCGAGGACGAATTCGGCGAACGCCGCCGCGAGATCACCGTCGAAGGTCTCGCCGCCCCGGTGCCACAGGCCCGGCGGGCCTCCCGGCGGCACGACGACGGTCAGCGCGTCCGCCTCCGGTGTGCCGGGCCGGTCCAGCCACAGGCCGCAGTGCAGGCCGGGCGTGTCGCCCCCGGCCCGCAGTTCGAGGTACGGCCATGCGGTACGCAGTAGGACGACCGGATCGGGGGCGGCGAGGTCGGGTGGGATCGCGGTGAGCGTCAGCCGGGTAGGGCCGAGCCCGCCCGGTCCCGCGCTGATCCGGCCGTCCAGGGCGACACCGTTCAACGGGCGCATCCCGGCCAGCACCACTGTCAGTTCGGGGACACCGTCGGGGTCGGCGTTCAGCAGCAGCCGTACGTGCGCGCCCGCCCAGAGCTGGTCGGGCGGGGCGTCGGGGGCGGGCGGGCCGGCCGGCGTGGCCGCGTTGACGAGCGCGCGTACGACGGCGGCGGGCGCGGCGCGGAACCGGCGGGCGAGCTCGGCCCCCGGATCGGCGGCCAGCGTGCGGAGCTGGACGATGTCGAACCTGCCCGCCTGGTCGACCAGGGCGAGCGCACCGCCGACGCCGGTGATGGCCGCGCCGAGGGCGGCCGCCGCGCCGCCGAGATCGGCCAGTTCGTCCAGGAGCAACGGCAGCACGTACTCGGTCGCGGCCTCGGCCGCCAGCGCGGCCAGTTCGCCGAGTCCGCTGGGGTCGGGTGTCAGCCGTACGACGGTGGGCGGAAGGGCGGGGTCGCGCCACAACCGCAGGGTGACGCGCTCGCCGTTCAGTTCCACCTCGGCGGCTGCGAGGCTGATCCCGGTCAGGTCGGGTGGAGCGCTGACCCGGGCGACCGCGTTGAGGGTGACCTTCGGGGCGGGGCCGATCCGGATCGTCGCGCCGACACCTCGCAGGAACGCCAAGGTCAGCAGCACGTCGTCGCCGTCTGCCGTGGCGGTCACGCGTCCACCCATAGGCAGCGGCAGACCGGTTCCCGCATCCTCGTCCGTGACCAGTTCGGCGATCGCCGTGAGCAGCGTGGTCAGCTTGGCCGGGCTGATCCCCCCGAGCCCGTCGGCCGATCCCAGCGATTCCGGACGGGTGAACCAGCGGCCGGGGGCGGTGAGCAAGCCCAGGGGGTCGCGTGCCGCGCCGTGCTCGTCCAGCAGGCCGATGGTCTTGAGCACGGCGCTCACCCGCGGCGCCTCCGCGACGACGGCCTGTATCAGCATTCGCAGCAACTGGCCGAGAGCGAGTTCGGCCGCCTGGACGGTCAGCCCGGCCACGTCAGGGCTGGGCAGGAGCGCCGCTTCGCCGACGCGTACGCCGTCCTCGTCACAGGTGACCACGAGGTCGCCGGCGGTCAGGGTGAATCGGCCGGTGGCCGCCGACGGGTCGGCCAGCGTCACGGTGACGGCTCCGGACAGGCCGACGACACCCGCCAGCACGACGGGCGTGCCGATCACCAGCACGACCGTGCCGGCCCCGAAGTCGGCCTCCAGGCGGAGCCCGCCCCCCAGATCGGCCGCCGGCATCTGATCGGCCACCCGATCGGACAGGTAGCGGCGCGGGTCCCAGAAGAGCCGCTCGATCGCGTCGGCGTCCAGGGTCAGGTCGGCGCGGGCCAGCCCGAGCGCGCGCAGCGTCCCGGCCAGCGGCGTCCCGGCCAGTTCGCGGCCCAGCTCGCCCAGCAGGGTACGGCCACCGGCGTCGAGCGTCTCGCGGGTGACGCGGTGGCGGCCCAGCGGCGATCCCGGCAGGGCAGCGTCATGCAGCACCACCTCCACGGCTCCGGCCGGGCCGGCCGCGTCCAGCCAGATCTCGGCGCGCCGGAACCGGGCCGGGCCCTCCAGCAACCAGCCGCCAGGGCGTTCCACGATGGTTTGCGTCCGCAGCCGGGGACAGGGCCGGACGTCTCCGTCCCGCAGCCGGATCTGGTGCAGGTCGGCGCGGAGCGACGTGGTGACGGCCACCTCGCCCGGCACCGTCCCGTCCTGGGGAAGCGTCACGCGGAGACCGAGGCCGAGGTGGGTCACCGGGCGGCGGTTCGCGCCTCCCGGCGGTCCGGCCGCGATGACATCGGCGACGAGGTCCGCCAGGATCTGGCCGGCGTCCGGGAGGGTGGCGATGACCGCGGTCACGGCAGGTTCGCCGTCGGGCGCAGCAGGTTCGCCGTCGGGCGCAGCAGGTTCGCCGTCGGGTGCAGCGGGTTCGCCGTCGGGTGCGGTGGGCGGAGGTGTGAACTCGGCGAGCGGGAGGCCGTCGTCCAGGGTCGCGAGCATATGCCGCAGCGCATCGGGGATCACCGGCAACCGGGCGGCCAGGCCGTCCAGGAACCGGGCCGCGTCCCCGCCGCCGGTCAAGGGGGGCGAGGCATGCGGCCCGCACACGGTGATCAGCTCGGCGAACGGATGCTCGCGGTGCAGCGCCCGGGCCGGGTACGCGGTGACCGAGTGCGCCACCACGACAGGCGCTCCGCCCGACGCGACGGTCACCCTCTCTATCACGGTGCGCAGTCGCTCGACCGCCTCGGCATGCCCTCCGGCCGTACGAGGCGGCATCAGGACGAACCAGGGCCCGCGCTCCGATGCCACGACGGCCGTCGGGGTGGTCAGATCGATGATGGTGCCCGCTTCCTGCCCGGGCCAAGGGCGGACGCCGGGCAGCGGAGCGCACAGGTAGACGGTCCGCTCCTGCTGAGCGGTGCTGTGGTCGCCCAGGTGGAACCTGGCGGGGGCGTCGAGGTGTGTGGCCGTGATCGGGGACCGGCGGTCGGCCGGGCCGGCCTGCGCCGACGCCGGGAGCAGGCCGTCGCCCTCCTGGAAGGCGGCCGTCAACGTGGCCAGGGAGGCGGCCAGGTCCGCACGCCCGGCGAGGAGGTCACCAAGGTGGGTGTCCAGGCCCGACACCGCGTCCAGGGCGTCCAGCAGTTCGGCCGGGTCCAGGTGGGCCGTACGCAGGTCGGCGGGCACGAGTTCGGCGAACACCTCGTCCAGGCCGGAGAGCGTCGGGCCGTCAGGGTCCAGCCAGATCAGCGCCTCGGGGCCGTCAGGGCCGAGCCTGATCGCCCACGGGTCGTCGTACCGGCCGGATCCGGTGAGTTCCGGTAGGCCGGTGAGGAGAGCGGTCAGGCTGACGGCGGGCAGCGCGAGCGG
Source organism: Streptosporangium sp. NBC_01755 (assembly GCF_035917995.1). Taxonomy (NCBI): domain Bacteria; kingdom Bacillati; phylum Actinomycetota; class Actinomycetes; order Streptosporangiales; family Streptosporangiaceae; genus Streptosporangium; species Streptosporangium sp. NBC_01755. Next base: position 7,354,066 of record NZ_CP109131.1, read on the forward strand.
GCCGCCGAACAGGTCGCCCAGCCACAGGCGCAGGGCGCCGAGCGGGTCCACGACCAGTTTGGGCAGGCTCAGCACGGGCCAGTCGCCGCCGAAGTCGGGCAGGTCGAACCGGGGCCAGTCGAACTCGGAGTCGCCGAGTTCGGGGAGGCGCAGCGCGAACGGGCGGAGCGTCGGTAGCCAGCCCAGCATGGCCGCGAGCAGTTCGGGCAGTGACAGGTGCGGTGGCTCCGGCAGGTCCAGCCGGGGCAACGCCAGCCGCAGGCCCAACAGCGGCCGGATCAGCGGCCAGGCCAGTTCCAGGTCGAGGTCGCCGTCAGGCCAGTCCAGGCTGAAGGGGGTGGGCGGTTCCAGGTGGACGCCCGCGACGTCCAGCGCGGCGTCATGGACGTGGACATTGCCGCCCCAACCGGTGTCGCGCCGCCACCAGACCAGCCCCTGGAGCGAGCGGCAACTCGCCGTCACCGGTCCGGCGCGCAGCTCCAGCCTGGCCGGCGGCAGATGGTCGTCCAACGGCGATTCCACGCCCGTTGCCGGTTCCTCCATCTCCTCGGGCGCGTCGGGTTCGGGTTCGTCGGATTCGGGTCCGTCGGGTTCGGATTCGGGTTCGTCGGGTTCGGGTTCATCGAGGAAGGTGCCGATGGGGTAGCCCGCTTCCAGCGCCAGGCTGATCTCATGCCGCTCGCAGAAGGCGAACGCCGGTGAGCGTCCATGTTCGACCGGGAGCGCCACTCGGGCCAGCTCGTGCAGGCCGATCACGCTGACCAGGGTTCCGTCGACGAGTTCACGAGGACCGAGGACGACCCGCGCGGCGATCGTGAGGACGGGGGCGGCCGCCCCGCCGTCCCCCCAGATCAGCAGCTCCAGGCGGGCGTCGGGAACCGGCGATCCGAACGCGGTGGCCCAGGGTTCGGCGGATGTCCCCGAACCGGCGAGGTCGCTGGACACCGCGAACAGGGTCCGCGCCGCGTCGATCATGACACGGTAGCCCCCGGCGCCCAAGGCGGCGGCGTGGTAGAACGCCACCGCGACGAGTGGGTCGGCGAAGAACGCCGCCGCCACGGGCAACTCCGGCCAGCCCTCCGGCCGCACCCCGGGTTCGCGCAGACCGAGCAGCACCATCAGGGCGCGAACCCGGGCGGCGGCCTCGTCCCCGAACAGTGGTTCCAGCAGCCCGGCCAGGCCCGCCACGGCCGCGTCGCCCGCGATCTGGGTGACCGCGTCGACCGAGGTGAGATCCAGCACGGGGTAGACACCGTCGCCTACCCGAACGTCCACGGCCTCGGCGATCGGGACGAGTCCGTGCGCCTCGGTCAGGCTCAGGCCGAGCCGGAGCACCCCCACCAGCGGAGCGGAGAGTGGCCTGCCCGGTGTGCCGCAGACCACCTCGGCTCGCAGCCACGGCAGCCAGCGGGCGGCGGGTCCCGGCGTGAACTCCAGGCGGAGCAACTGGCAGCCCAGCCGGGCGGTGACCGGAACCTCCCCCAGTGGCGGCGCTTCGGTCTCGGCCGCGATCCCGAACAGGACCCGCGTCCCGATCTCGCCCGCCGTGACGGCCAAGGTGGCGTAGACGACGGTCGTGCCCGGCCCGGTGAGCCGCACGCGCAACCCGTCAGGCCCGGAACCGGCCACCTCGCCGGGCACGCCGGCGAGTTCGGCCAAAACCAGGAGCCAGGCGCCCTGGGTCGCGCTGTCAGCCAGCACGGTCAGCGCCCAGTCGCGCAGCGCCACGCCACCGCGGGCGGCGACATCGTCCAGCCGCAGGCGGGGCACCCGGCCCTCGTCGCCAAGCCCGATCAAGGTGAGCAACAGCGACAGGTGCCGGGCGGTCGCCGGGTCCAGCCCCGCGGCGGCCGAGGCCAGGTCGAGCAGCAGCGACAGCAGCTCAGGCAGTTCGTCGGCCAGGAAGTTCTGGCCCCCCGTCAGCGTCAGATCGCGGGCCTGCGGCCAGCCGGGCAACTGGAGGCCGCGCACGTCCAGGCCGAAGCCGGGATCACCGCCATCGGTGGGGCAGTGGAACTCGCCCGCGACAGAGCCGATCGAGACGGATCCTCCGGCCGGCGACAACACGGTGAACCGCACGCCCAACGGGCCATCCGGACCGCCGGGCAACAGTCGAGGCGGCATGCCCTCGCCGATCCGCAGCAGTGGCAACCACACCTCGCCGGCCAGGCCGACGCCACCCTTCTGGTACGCGGCCGTACCCGCGACGCCCAGATCGACGCCCCCGGCGGTGCGGTCGATCGTCAGGTAGATCGACGCGGCCCCGAAACGCTGCAGCCTGATCCTGGTCCGCTCGCCGACCGTGGGCGGGCCGTCGCCGAAGTCCAGCAGGCTGAGCAGCGCGTCCAGTCGCACGGGATCGGAGACGACCCCGCGCAGCGCCCCGATCGGGTCGGCGAAGAAGGCGTCATTGAAATCGAAACCGCCGTCCGCACGGGGCAGCAGCACACCCAGCGTGACACCGAGCTGGGCCAGTTCCGGGGCGAAGACCCCGGCTGACACGCTCATCGCCACCACCGGTCGATCGAGTGGGCCGCCTGCGGGAACACCATGAACTCGTCGTGCTCGGCACGGACGGCGCCCGGCAGCAGCGGACGTCCTGCCCGATCCGTGCCGGTGGCGGCCGCCACGGTGGCGGCGATCTCCAGCATGGCCGCGAAGCACACCGCCACGGCGGTCTCACCCCACGCCTCCACCAGCAGCGGCTTCCCTCTGGCTCGTGTCTCGGCCGCCGTGAGCAGTCCCGCCGGTTCGGCCTCGCTGCCGGTGGCCAGCGGCACCACCAGCTCGCCGGCCCGGGGTTCCTGATCACACATCAGGCGCAAAGCGGCAAGGACAAGACCTTCACGCAGCGCGGTCCGGCTCTCCACGACATGCAGGGCCACTTCGGAACCGTCACGCTGCCAGACGCACCAACCGTTCACGGTGCCGTCACGACCCAGAACCTCACGCCATAGGCAGCTGAACACGTGATCGGGAACCACGACCGGTGTACCCAACTGGCCGGTATCCAGACCGGAGTTGACGGAATCCCTGCGCAGTTCACGCAGGAACGCCTGGCAGTCTCCGTTGTCAGGCATAGCATCCCCCGGCCTCTTTGTTTCCTCGGCCACCCGTTTCGACAATGACCGGCACGTAACTGTCGGTCAATGGGCAACTCCGGCCAATACCGACTGAGGTTCCCTCAAGGCCAGAGCCGCCGTAGCCGGCGCCATCCTCCCGGACAGCCGTGCCCCGGCTGGGCCGGGGAAGCGGACCGGCCGGGCGCCGCGGGACCCCGGCGGCACGCGAGTTCAGGCCGCCTGCACGTAGGAACCCCGGTGAGCGGGGATGCTGCGCCCATCGGGCAGAAGCTCGCCGGTGTCGTCGAACAGCACCACGCCGTTGCAGAGCAGCCCCCACCCCTGTTCCGGGTGGAACGACACGAGGCGGGCCGCGTTGTGGTCAGGCGCGTTTGCGGGCGGGCACGGAGGCTTGTGCTGACACATGACCGTTACCTCGATCCTTGACGATCGCAGGAGAGCCATCGGCTCCGGCTTGACGGTCATCGCCGGCGTTCCGGTCCGGTGAGCTGCTTTCGCTCTCTACGATGCCGCGCCCGACGCCCGTTGTCTGCGCCGTCAGCACCCATTCGGGCCCCATGCCAACGACAATCCCGGCATACCCGCTAACTGCAATGCGCCGTCCGCGGCCTGCCTCAGGCCTGCGTGGCCGTCCCGCTCCACCCGAGCGCTCAGCGCGTCGGCGATCTTCTGATCAGCGTCCCGTGTCGTGTACTGATAGATCAGCGTCGCCCGGTCGATCCACATCATCAGGTTTGTAGCGAGCCGCACATGTCGTCCCTCCGCCACACTGGATCACCCTGTTTTGTCGCCGTCGCTCCCCTTTTTGGATGGCACCCTTGGCATATCTTCTGACCATGGAGAGAGGCGAGCTCTGGGACCTGATCGAGTGGTCCCGGGTGGCGACGAGTAATCCCAAAGAGCGGGCGAGTTGGTTGCGCGGTGGAGCCTTCCAAATCCCCGGTTCTGTCCGGCGGGCAGAAAGGCGCCCACAAAATCGACGGCGTCGGAGCGGGCTTCGTCGTGCCACTCTGGCAGGAGAAGATAACTGACCGTATTGAGAAGGTTTCCACGGAAGAGGCTATTGTCATGGCCATTCGGCCGGCCAGGAAAGAAGGTCTCTTCGCCGAGACTTCCACCGGCGGCAATGTCATCGTGGGCGCGGGCGGGAAGGTGTGGGGGGATCACCGGGCCGAGTTCGTCGGCGCAGATCACCGTGGTGTCCTCGGGCGGGTCGGGGTAGAGGCCGACGATCCGCGTTCTTTTGGGGCGAAGTCCGGGTCCTTGCTCGTGATCCACGAGCGGGTGCGGCGCCGGCGCACACTCTCGGGCGGCAAGCGTGAATCTACCCAGACAAAGACGAACGTAGCACTAGAGTGCATACAGGGAAAACCTATGCCGACGCAGCTTTTCCGGCCGAAGTGTGCCCCTGGGAGAATTCGCCTATCCCGATAGGCCCTCACGCGCTGAGCTGCGCAAATGAGCCAATCATGACCCCGGCAGAGCAATTGTCTGTCGCACTCGGGTCGGTATTCAGGACCGATGAGAACTAGGCGTTGCCCTAGATAGATTGTCCCTAGGATCTCGGGGACGAACTGAGGCCAGCCCCTTGGAGACACTCCCATGAGTAAACTGGCGACTTCGGCGGATGTAGCTGTTGTGGGGCTTGCTTGTCGGTTGCCTCAGGCCGACGGCCCAGCGGCATTCTGGGACTTGTTGACCGGTGGGGTCGACGCGGTCACCGAACGGACCGGTGACGGTGGGCCGAGGTGGGCGGGACGGTTGGCGGACAAGGCGGCTTTCGACGCGGCCTTCTTCGGGCTCTCCCCACGAGAGGCCCGGTACACCGATCCGCAGCAGCGGATCATGCTCGAACTCGGCTGGGCGGCGCTGGAAGACGCCGGCATTGTCCCGGGTGTCCTTAAAGGGACGCCGACCGGTGTTTTCATTGGTGCGATGGCCGATGACTATGCGTATCTGAGCCACCGCGCCGGGCACATCGGCCACTACTCGCTGACTGGAATCGGCCGTGGGATCATTGCCAACCGCCTCTCGTACTTCCTGGGTGTCAACGGGCCGAGTCTGACCGTCGACACCGGGCAGTCCTCGTCATTGGCCGCCTTGCACCTGGCGTGCGAAAGCCTGCGGAGCGGCGAGAGCGAGATCGCCCTGGTCGGCGGCGTGAACCTCATCATGGCCGAGGAGAGCACCAATATCGTCGAGGAGTTCGGTGGGCTGTCCGCCGACGGGCGATGCTTCACCTTCGACGCTCGCGCCAACGGTTACGTGCGCGGTGAGGGCGGCGTCTGTGTCGTGCTCAAACGGTGGGAGGACGGCGACGACGCGTACGCCGTCATACGGGGAACCGCGCTGAACAACGACGGTGGCGGTGACTCGCTCGCGGTGCCGCGCGGCGAGGCGCAGCAGGCGGTGATTCGGGCCACTTGTCGCCGGGCCGGGGTGGCGCCGAGCGATCTGCACTACGTGGAATTGCACGGGACCGGCACGGCGGTCGGCGACCGGATCGAGGCGGCGGCGCTCGGCGCGGTCTTCGCCCCGGGCCGGGACTCGCCGTTGCTGGTCGGGTCGGTCAAGACGAACATCGGTCACCTGGAAGGCGCGGCCGGGCTGGCAGGTTTCCTGAAGGCCGTGCTTTCGCTGCGGCACCGGGTGATTCCGCCCAGCCTGAACTTCGCCGAACCCAACCCCGAGATCGACTTCGACGCCTGGCGCCTCCAGGTCGTCCAAGACAACACCCCGCTGCCAGACGGTGCGGTGGCGGGTGTCTCGTCGTTCGGAGTCGGCGGGACCAACTGTCACGTCGTGCTTTCGTCGACCGGGCGCGAGGTCGACGCACCGGAGAACCCCGTCGAGGCACCGCTGTTGTGGCCGATGTCGGGCAAGACGGCGGGCGCGGTCCGCGACCAAGCCCGCGTCCTGCACGCGGAGCTGCTGTCCCGTCCCGACTTGAGTCCCGCGGACGTCGGCTTCTCGTTGGCGACGACCCGCACCGTGTTCCCGCATCGGACGGTGATCGGCGCAACCAGCCGGACCGAGTTTCTGGGGGCTCTCGACACCCTTACCGGACCGAACGTGGTCAGCGCCAAGGCCCGCGCCGAGGTGAAACCGGTCTTCGTGTTCCCTGGGCAAGGGACGCAATGGGTCGGTATGGGGACCGAACTCCTTGACACCTCACCGGTCTTCCGCGAGCAGTACACCGCCTGCGCGAAGGCGTTGAAACCGTTCGTGACCTGGGATCCGTTCAGCGTGCTCGACGACGAGGCCGCGCTCGCCCGAGTGGACGTCGTGCAGCCGGTGCTGTGGGCGTTCATGGTCTCCGCCGCCGCGCTTTGGCGTTCCTACGGTGTCGAGCCCGCAGCGCTCGTCGGTCACTCCCAGGGCGAGATCGCCGCGGCGAACGTGGCCGGCGCATTGTCCCTAGAGGATGGTGCGCGTGTCGTCGCCATGCGCAGCAAGGTCATCGGTGAGCGACTTGCCGGTCGCGGGAGGATGGCATCGGTCACGATGTCCCTCGACGAGCTGCGACCGTTGCTCCGGTCGGGAATCTCGGTCGCGGCGGTCAACGGCCCCAAATCCGTCGTCGTGGCAGGTGAACCTGGTCCGATGCGGCAGCTCGTCGACGAACTTACGCAGGCTGATGTCAGGATCAAACTGATCGATGTCGACTACGCCTCCCACACGGCACAGGTCGAACCTGTCATGGCGGAGCTGGCCGAGCTGCTCGCTCCGATACGACCACAGGAACCTCGGATTCCCATCCAGTCCACGGTGGACGATAGCGAAGTGCTGGACGGCGACTACTGGGTGCGCAACCTGCGCCAGAGGGTTGAGTTCGAGGCGGCGACGGACGCGCTGAAGGCCGCCGGGCACGAGGTCTTCCTGGAGATGAGCCCGCATCCGGTGCTGACACCCTCGATAGAGGGTGATGTCTCGGCAGTGGGCACATTGCGTCGCGACGACGGAGGACTTGACAGGTTCCTGCTGTCCTTGGCGACCGCGTACACCCACGGCGTCACCGTGGACTGGCACGCGGTGTTCGATGCCGCGCGCCGCGTCCGGTTGCCGGGCTATGTCTTCCAGCGCCGGCGGTACTGGCTTGACGAGCCGGAGAAAGCCGAGCGGCCGGCCGCCGTGGACATGGCCGGAATCGTCGCCGCCGAGATCGGCGCCGTGCTCGGCCACACCGACCTCGACCCCACTGCCACGTTCAAAGAACTCGGCATCGAATCGGTCACCGCAGCCGACCTGCGGGCCAGACTCGTCGCCGCGACCGGGCTTTCGCTGTCCACCACGGTGATCTACAACCATCCGACTCCGGCGGCGTTGACGTCTCATCTGGACGCTCTTGCCGACGGATCGTCAGAGTCGGCCCGTGTGACCCAGGAGCGGGTGGCCGGCGACGACGATCCCGTGGTGATCGTGGGAATGGCGTGCCGTCTGCCGGGTGGAGTGGACTCGCCGGCCGCGCTCTGGCGTCTGATGGACTCCGGTGCCGACGCGATCTCCGGTTTCCCGGTCGACCGTGGCTGGGATTTCGACGCGTTGTCGACGGTGCCGCAGCGAGGCGGGTTCCTGGCCGATGCGGCCGGGTTCGACAGCGACTTCTTCGGGATCAGCCCGCGTGAGGCGCTGGCGATGGACCCGCAGCAGCGAGTGCTGCTTGAGGTCACCTGGGAGGCGATGGAGCGGGCCGGAATCCCGCCGTCGTCGCTGCACGGCACCCGGACCGGCGTGTATCTCGGTGCGATGGCGCAGGACTACGGCGCCCGGATGCACGAGGCGTCCGGTGACGCCGAGGGCTACACGTTGACGGGCACCTCGCCGAGTGTTCTGTCCGGCCGGGTGGCGTACACCCTGGGGCTGGAAGGTCCCGCGATCACGGTGGACACCGCGTGCTCGTCGTCGCTGGTCGGCCTGCACCTGGCCGCGCAGGGGCTGCGGGCCGGGGAGTGCTCGCTGGCGCTGGCGGGCGGGGTCACCGTCATGTCGACGCCGGGCATCTTCCTGGAGTTCGCCAAGCAGGGCGGCCTCTCTCCGGACGGGCGGTGCAAGGCGTTCGCCGACGCCGCCGACGGCACGGGCTGGGCCGAGGGCGTCGGCGTGCTGGTGCTGGAACGCCTGTCGGACGCCCGCCGCAACGGCCATCAGGTGCTGGCGATTCTGCGGGGCTCGGCGGTGAACTCCGACGGCGCCTCCAACGGGCTGACCGCACCGAACGGCCTCGCCCAGCAGCGGGTCATCGAACAGGCCCTGGACGATGCCGGCCTATGCGCCGAAGACATCGATGCGGTCGAGGCGCATGGCACCGGGACTCGTCTGGGCGACCCGATCGAGGCCGAGGCCATCCTCGCGACCTATGGCCAGAACCGGAGCACACCACTTCTGCTGGGATCACTGAAATCCGTCATCGGCCATGCCCAGGCGGCGGCCGGCGTCGCGGGCGTGATCAAGATGGTGCTGGCGATGCGGCAGCAGACCCTGCCGCGCACGCTGCACATCGACGAGCCATCGTCCAGAGTGGACTGGAGTGGTGGTCAGGTCGAGTTACTGACCAGCAGCCGACCGTGGCCGGACAACGGTTGTCCGATGCGGGCCGGTGTGTCGTCGTTCGGGATCAGCGGTACCAACGCGCACGTGATTCTCGAACAAGGACCGGAAACACCGGAAGGGGAGGACACTCCGCAGGAGCGGGCGCCGGGTGTGGTGCCGTGGGTGGTGTCGGCGAAGACCGGGGAGTCGTTGCGTGGGCAGGCTCGTCGTCTGGGCGCGCATGTGGAGGCCGGCGAGCTTGACCCGGTGGATGTGGGGTTGTCGCTGGTGGTGTCGCGGTCGGTGTTCGAGCACCGTGCGGTGGTGGTCGGCGGGGGGCGCGGCGAGCTGGTGGCGGGGCTGGGTGCGGTTGCCTCGGGTGAGCCTGCGGCGGGTGGCGTGGTCGCGGGTGTGGCCGATGTCGTCGGGAAGTCGGTGTGGGTGTTCCCGGGTCAGGGGGCGCAGTGGGTGGGTATGGGCGCTGCCTTGCTGGGGGAGTCGCCGGTGTTTGCGGCTCGGATGGCGGAGTGTGCGGCGGCGTTGGAGCCGTTCGTGGACTGGTCGTTGCTGGATGTGGTGCGGGGTGTGGAGGGGGCTCCGGGGCTGGATCGGGTGGATGTGGTGCAGCCGGCCTCGTTCGCGGTGATGGTGTCGTTGGCGGCGGTGTGGGAGTCGCTGGGGGTTCGCCCGGACGCGGTGGTGGGCCATTCGCAGGGGGAGATCGCGGCGGCGGTGGTGGCCGGTGGCTTGTCGTTGCAGGACGGTGCGCGGGTGGTGGCGTTGCGCAGTCGTCTGATCGCCGACCGGCTGGCGGGGCTGGGGGCGATGGCGTCGGTGGCGTCGCCGGTCGAGCAGGTGCGTGAGCGGTTGTCAGTTTGGGATGGGCGGGTGTCGGTCGCGGCGGTCAACGGCCCGAATTCGGTGGTGGTGGCCGGTGAGGTCCAAGCCGTCGAGGAGTTGGTGGAGCGGTGGTCGGGTGAGGGGGTGCGGGTGCGGCGGATCGCGGTGGATTACGCCTCGCATTCGGCGCAGGTCGATCTGATCGGTGAGGAGCTGGCGCAGGTTCTGACGGGGGTGGCAGGGCGTGCGGTGCGGGTGCCGATGTTGTCGACGGTGACCGGTCAGTGGGTGGAGGGGCCGGAACTCGACGGCGGGTATTGGTGTGACAACCTGCGCAACACGGTGGCCTTCGCTCCGGCGGTGGGGCAGTTGCTGGAGCAGCGGTATCAGGTGTTTGTGGAGGTGAGTCCGCATCCGGTGCTGACGGTCGGCATCGGTGAATGCGTGGACGAGGGTGATGCGATCGCGGTGATCGCGGGCACATTGCGTCGTGACGACGGCGGGCTCGATCGGGTCCTGGTTTCGGCGGCCGAGCTGTTCGTCCGCGGTGTGCGGGTGGACTGGCGGGCCGTACTGACTGGTGGACGCCGGGTCGATCTGCCGACCTATGCCTTCCAGCACCGGCGGTTCTGGCCGAATGCCAGGCAGAGCGGTGATGCCCGCGTTCTGGGTCTGTCCGCGACAAGGCACCCTCTGCTGGGGGCGGCGGTGAGTCTGGCCGACTCGGACGGCGTGCTGTTGACCGGCTGCCTGTCGGTGAGGTCGCATCCGTGGCTGGCCGATCACATGGTGGCCGGGATGGTGTTCTTCCCGGGTACCGGGTTCCTGGAGCTGGCGGTCCGGGCGGGTGACCAGGTCGGCTGCGAGGTGGTCGAGGAGCTGACCCTGGTCGCGCCGCTGGTGCTGGGTGAGGATGAGGCGGTCGTGGTCCAGATCGCGGTGGGTGCGCCGGAGGAGACCGGCAGGCGAAGCGTGAGCATCTACACCCGGCCCGCTGACGCGGCCGATGAGGTGAAGTGGGTACGGCACGCCACCGGCACGCTGGCCATGGGCACCCGCATGGCCGCTGCTTCCCCTGCCGTGTCGTTCGATGCGGCGGTGTGGCCTCCGGCCGGTGCGACCGCGATCGAGCTGGACGGTCTCTACAAGCAGCTGGCCGAGGGTTTGCTCGTCTACGGCCCGGTGTTCCAGGGGTTGCGGGCGGCCTGGTGGGGCGAGGGCGGCGAGGTGTTCGCCGAGGTCGCACTGCCTGAGCAGGCGCAGTCGGACGCGGGTGCGTTCGGGGTGCATCCGGCATTGCTGGACGCGGCGTTGCACGCGTCGACGTTCGCCGGGCTGGACGTCGCGGCGGGTACGCGGTTGCCGTTCTCCTGGCAGGAGGTGAGCCTGCACGCCACCGGAGCGGCGCTGCTGCGCGTCCGGCTGGCCAAGGTGGCCGAAGACGCGGTGTCGCTGAGCGCGGTGGACGCCGCCGGGGAGCCGGTGCTGTCGGCGCGTTCGCTGGTACTGCGCCCGTTCTCGCCTGATCAGGTCGCTGTGGGTGGGGGGCCGGCGACGATGCGGGACGGGTTGTTCCGGTTGGACTGGACTCCGCTGCCGGAGGTCCCCGTGGTCGATCCGGTGTCGATGGCGGTGGTTGGTTTTGCCGGGTTCGAGCCGGATGCGCTGGGTCTTGCGGGGATGTGGGAGTCGGTTGAGGTTCATCGTGATCTGTCGGCGCTGGCCGAGGCCGGTCCGGTGCCGGGGGTGGTGCTGGTCGAGGTTGTCACCGAGCCGATGGTGGATGCGGTGGCGGCGGCGCATGGGGTGACCGCTGGGGTGCTGGGTCTGCTGCAGGGGTGGCTGGCCGATGAGCGGTATGGCGATTCGCGGTTGGTGTTTGTGACGCGGGGTGCGGTGTCCGCGGGTGAGGGTGAGTCGGTCACTGATCTGGCGGCCGCTGCGGTGTGGGGTCTGGTGCGGTCGGCGCAGTCGGAGAACCCGGGCCGGTTCGTGCTGGTGGATGTGGACGGGCAGGAGATCTCCGCGCCGGTGCTGGCCGGGGTGCTGGCTTCGGACGAGCCGCAGGTGGCGGTGCGCGAGGGTGGGGTGCGGGTGGCGCGGTTGGCGTCGCTGGGGTCGGGGGCGGGCTTGCTGCCTCTGGCTGGGGTGCCGTGGCGACTGGGCAGCCGCAACAAGGACAGTTTGGACGCCCTGGAGCTGCTCCCCTTCCCGGCGGTGGCGGAACCGCTGGGGGCTCGGCAGGCGCGAGTCGCGGTGCACGCCGCGGGAATCAACTTCCGGGACCTGCCGGACGGACTCAACGCGCTGGGCTGGTTCCAGGACAAGGTCGGCCTGATGGGCATCGAGGCCGCCGGGGTGGTCCTGGAGGTCGGCCCCGAAGTCGACGGCCTGCGTCCGGGCGACCGGGTGATGGGTCTGGCCGCGGGCGCGTTCGGCCCGGTGGTCGTCACCGAGGCCACGGCCTTGGTGAAGGTCCCCGACGGGGTCTCCTTCGAGCAGGCGGCCACGATCCCGGTGGCGTTCCTGACGACCTACTACGGGCTGATGGATCTGGCCGGGCTGCGGGAGGGCGAGTCGCTGCTGGTGCACGCGGGTGCCGGCGGGACCGGCATGGCCGCGATCCAGCTGGCCCAGAGGCTGGGGGTGGAGGTGTTCGCCACCGCCAGCCCGGCCAAGTGGGACGTGCTGCGCTCGCTGGGCATCCCCGATGATCACATCGCCTCCTCACGGAGTCTGGAGTTCGAGGAGCGGGTCCGCGCGGTGTGTGGCGGGCGGGGGATCGATGTGGTCCTCAACTCGCTGACCGGGGACTTCATCGACGCTTCCGCGCGGCTGCTGCGCCCGGGCGGCCGGTTCATTGAGATGGGCAAGCTGGACATCCGCGACCAGGACCAGTTCCCGGGGGTGGTGTATCGCTGGTTCGACGTGCTGGACGCGGGGCCTGAGCGGTTGCGGCAGATGCTGGGCGAGTTGGAGGGGTTGTTCGCGGCCGGTGAGTTGCGGCCGTTGCCGGTGACGGCGTGGGATGTGCGGCGGGGCCGGGAGGCGTTCCGGTTCATGAGCCAGGCCAAGCACACCGGCAAGATCGTCCTGACCATGCCCCGGCGGTGGAACCCGGACGGCACGGTCCTGATCACCGGCGGCACGGGTGGTCTGGGTGCGGAGGTGGCCCGGCATCTGGTGGCCGAGCACGACGTACGGCACCTGCTGCTGGCCAGCCGTCGGGGCCTGGAAGCGGCCGGGGCACGTGAGCTGGAGCGGGAACTGGCCGCGCAAGGCGCGCACGTGACCATCGCCGCCTGCGATGTGGCCGACCGGGATCAGGCGGCGGCGCTACTGGCGCAGGTTGATGCCGGTCATCCGCTGACCGCGGTGATCCACGCCGCGGGTGTCCTGGACGACGGGATCATCGCCTCGCTGACGCCGGAGCGGCTGGACGCGGTCCTGCGGCCGAAGGTGGACGCCGCCTGGCATCTGCACGAGCTCACCGCAGATCTTGATCTGGCCGGGTTCGTGGTGTTCTCGTCGATGGCCGGGGTGATGGGCACCGCAGGTCAGGGTAACTACGCGGCGGCCAATGTGTGGCTGGACGGGTTGATGGCCCACCGCCGGGCGCAGGGGTTGCCGGGGTTGTCGCTGGCCTGGGGATTGTGGTCGCAGGCCACCGGGATGACCGGGGGCATGTCACAGACCGACGTTCAGCGAATGACCGCCACCGGGCTGCTGCCGATCACCACCGAGCAGGGATTGGCGTTGTTCGATGCGGCCCTGGCGTCGGATGCGTCGCTGGTGGTCCCGGTCCCGCTGAACATGCCGGAGGCGATGCCCGCTCAGCTGGTGCCGCCGCTGCTGCGCGGTCTGCTGCGAGGCACCCGCCGTACGGCGGCGTCGGCGCACGCGGCCGATGAAGGAGGGCTGGTACGGCAACTGGCCGGCCTGCCACAGGCCGAGCGGCCCCGCTTCGTGGTCGACCTGGTCCGCACTCAGACCGCCGCCGTCCTTGGACACTCCGACCCCGCGGCGGTGGACGTCCGGCGGGACTTCCGCGAGCTGGGTTTCGACTCGCTGACCGCGATCGAGCTGCGCAACCGGCTCAACGTGGCCGCCGGGCTGCGCCTGCCCGCGACATTGATCTTCGACTATCCGACCCCGGCCGCGGTCACCGACCACATCCTCTCGGCCCTCTGGCAAGCCGACCCGGACTCCGGCAGCGGGCCACCCGACCCGCTGGCCGCGCTACGACATCTGGAGGCGAGCTTGTCCGCCACCCCGGACGACCGGGCCGAGATCGCCGCCAGGCTACGCGCCCTGGCGGCCCGGTTCGACACCGCCGTCCCCGGCGACGAGCTGCAGGAGGAGGAGTTCGACCTCGACTCCGCCACCGATGACGAACTCTTCGACCTCCTGGACAGGGGCTGATCCGCGATGGCGAACGACGACAAGCTACGCGAATACCTCAAGCGTTCCATCGCCGAGACCAAGCAGGCCCAAAGGCAGCTGCGCCAGATCGAGGCAAAGTCCCGCGAGCCGATCGCGATCGTGGGCATGGCGTGCCGGCTGCCGGGCGGGGTGAGCACCCCCGAGCAACTGTGGGACCTGGTCGCCTCCGGCCGCGACGTCATCACCGAGTTCCCCGCCGACCGCGGCTGGAACCTCGACCAACTCTACGACCCCGACCCCGACCACCCCGGCACCAGCTACACCCGCCACGGCGGATTCCTGGACGACATCGCCGGCTTCGACGCCGACTTCTTCGGCATCTCCCGACGCGAAGCCCTCGCCAGCGACCCCCAGCAACGACTCCTCCTCGAAACCGCCTGGGAATCCCTCGAACGAGCCGGCATCGACCCGGCGCCGCTCCGCGGCAGCAGAACCTCGGTGTATGTGGGACTCTTCGACCACACCTACAGCTCACGACTCCCCCACGTGCCCCAGGAACTGGAGGGGTACTTCACCATCGGCAACCTGGGCAGCGTCGCGTCAGGACGCATCGCCTACACCTTCGGCTTCGAAGGACCGGCCGTCACCGTCGACACCGCCTGCTCCTCCTCACTGGTCGCCCTCCACCTGGCCCTACAGTCGCTCCGCTCGGGAGAATCGGACCTCGCCCTGGCCGGCGGAGTCACGGTGATGTCCACCCCCCTCTCCTTCACGGAGTTCTCGCGACAGCGGGGGCTCGCTCCCGACGGGCGGTGCAAGGCGTTCTCCGACAGCGCCGATGGGGTCGGCTGGGCCGAGGGTGTCGGGGTGCTGGTGCTGGAGCGGTTGTCGGACGCGCGGCGTAGCGGCCATCAGGTGCTGGCGGTGGTGCGTGGCTCGGCGGTGAATCAGGACGGCGCGTCGAACGGGTTGACCGCGCCGAACGGTCCGTCGCAGCAGCGGGTGATTCGCCAGGCGCTGGCCAGTGCCGGTTTGTCGTCGGCCGAGGTGGATGTGGTCGAGGCGCACGGGACCGGAACCACGCTGGGCGACCCGATCGAGGCGCAGGCGTTGCTGGCCACCTACGGGCAGGGCCGCGAGGCCGCACGGCCGCTGCTGCTGGGGTCGGTGAAGTCGAACATCGGTCACACACAGGCCGCAGCCGGTGTCGCCGGTGTGATCAAGATGGTCATGGCGATGCGGCATGGGGTGCTGCCCAAGACGCTGCACGTGGACGCGCCGTCCTCGCACGTGGACTGGAGCAAGGGTGCGGTCGAGCTGCTGACCGAGCCGGTGGAGTGGCCGGAGGCAGGTCGTCCACGCCGGGCGGGTGTCTCGTCGTTCGGGGTCAGCGGCACCAACGCCCACGTGATCATCGAACAGGTCCTGGAGGTCGCAACCGAGGAGGCTCCGCAAGGACCGGAGGCTTCACGAATCGGGGCGGAGCCGGGCGCGGAGGACCAGGCGTCGGCTACCGGTGTGGTGCCGGTGCTGGTGTCGGGCCGTACGGCTGGGGCGCTGCGGGCGCAGGCCGAGCGTCTGGCCGCGCACGTGGAGGGCCACGATGAGCTGGCCTTGACCGATGTGGCGTTCTCGCTGGCCGCGACGCGGTCAGTGTTCGAGCACCGGGCCGTGGTGGTCGGCGGTGGCCATGAGGGTCTGCTGGCGGGGCTGGCGGCGGTGGCTTCCGGTGAGTCGGCGCCGCGCGTGGTTGCGGGTGTGGCCGATGTGGATGGGAAGTCGGTGTGGGTGTTCCCGGGTCAGGGGGCGCAGTGGGTGGGGATGGGCGCGGCGCTGCTGGAGGAGTCGGCGGTGTTCGCGGCTCGGATGGCGGAGTGTGCGGCGGCGTTGGAGCCGTTCGTGGAGTGGTCGTTGCTGGATGTGGTGCGGCAGGTGGAGGGTGCTCCGGGGCTGGATCGGGTGGATGTGGTGCAGCCGGCCTCGTTCGCGGTGATGGTGTCGTTGGCGGCGGTGTGGGAGTCGCTGGGGGTTCGCCCGGACGCGGTGGTGGGCCATTCGCAGGGGGAGATCGCGGCGGCGGTGGTGGCCGGTGGCTTGTCGTTGCAGGACGGTGCGCGGGTGGTGGCGTTGCGCAGCCGGTTGATCGCTGACCGGTTGGCGGGGCTGGGGGCGATGGCGTCGGTGGCGTTGTCGGTCGAGCAGGTGCGGGAGTGGTTGGCGGCTTGGGACGGGCGGATCTCGGTGGCTGCGGTCAACGGTCCGAACTCGGTGGTGGTGGCCGGTGAGGTCCAAGCCGTGGAGGAGCTGGTCGAGCGGCTGACCGAGGACGGGGTGCGGGTGCGGCGGATCGCGGTGGATTA
This sequence comes from Streptosporangium sp. NBC_01755, assembly GCF_035917995.1. NCBI lineage: Bacteria > Bacillati > Actinomycetota > Actinomycetes > Streptosporangiales > Streptosporangiaceae > Streptosporangium > Streptosporangium sp. NBC_01755. Next base: position 7,370,261 of record NZ_CP109131.1, read on the forward strand.
CGCCTCGCATTCGGCGCAGGTGGATCTGATCGGGCAGGAGCTGGCTGAGGTGCTGGCGGGGGTGGCGCCGGGGCCGGTGCGGGTGCCGATGCTGTCGACGGTGACCGGTCAGTGGGTGGAGGGTACGGAGCTGGGGGCCGGGTATTGGTGTGAGAATCTGCGGCGCACGGTGGGCTTCGCTCCGGCGGTGGGGGTGTTGCTGGAGCAGCGGTATCGGGTGTTCGTGGAGGTGAGCCCGCATCCGGTGCTGACGGTCGGTATCGGTGAATGTGTGGACGAGACGGACGCTGTCACGGTGATCGCCGGGACGTTGCGGCGTGAGGACGGCGGCCTGGATCGGGTGCTGGTCTCGGCGGCCGAGCTGTTCGTCCGTGGCGTGGCGGTGGACTGGCGGCAGATGCTGCCGGGCGGGCGCCTCGTCGACCTGCCGGCTTACGCCTTCCAGCACCAGCGGTTCTGGCCGAACGCCAAGCAGAGCGGTGATGCTCGGGTGCTGGGTCTGGCCGCGACGGATCATCCGCTGCTGGGTGCGGTGGTGGGTCTGGCCGACTCGGACGGCGCGCTGCTGACCGGCCGCGTGTCGGTGAGTGCGCAGCCGTGGCTGGCCGATTACGTGGTGGCGGGCTCGGTGGTGGTGCCGGGTTCGGCGTTCGTGGAGCTGGCGGTACGGGCCGGTGACCAGGTCGGCTGTGACCTTGTGGAGGAGTTGACGCTGGACTCGCCGCTGGTGCTGGGCGGGGACGACGCGGTCGTGATCCAGATCGCGGTGGGTGCGCCGGAGGAGACCGGCCGCCGAACCTTGAATGCGTACGGCCGTTCGGCGAATGCGGCTGATGAAGTGCCGTGGGTACGGTACGCGACCGGTACGCTCGCGACCGGTGTTCCGGAAGCCGTGCCGTTCGATGTGGCGGTGTGGCCGCCGGCCGGGGCGACCGCGATCGAGCTGGAGGGGCTGTACGAGGAACTGGCCGAGGACGGCATCGCCTACGGCCCGGCGTTCCAAGGGCTGCGGGCGGCCTGGCGACGCGACGGTGAGGTGTTCGCCGAGCTGAGGCTGCCGGAGCAGACCGGTGGGGCCGCTTCGTTCGGGCTGCATCCGGCATTGCTGGACGCGGCGCTGCACGTGGTGCCGTTCGTCGGACTGGAGCCGGCGGAAGGTGGCCGGTTGCCGTCTTCGTGGGGACAGGTGTGTCTGCACGCGGGTGGGGCGTCGGTGTTGCGGGTGCGGCTGGTCAGGACGGGGCCGGACGCGGTGTCGCTGAGCGCGGTGGACGCGGCCGGGGAGCCGGTGGTGTCGGCGCGCTCGGTGGTGTTGCGGCCGGTCTCGGCTGAGCGGCTGGGAGGCGCCTCTGATGGTCGCGGGGCCGGTCGGGACCCGTTGTTCCGGGTGGAGTGGGCGCCCGCGGCTGCTCTGCCGGAGGTCGGCGGAATGTCGGTGGCGGTGCTCGGTGCGGACGTGTTGGGTGTTGCTCCCGCGTTGCGGGTGGCCGGGGAGCCGGGTGGCCTTGCGGTGGAGGTGCACGCGGAGCTGGCGTCGCTGGCGGAGGTGGGTGCGGTGCCGGCTGTGGTGCTGGCGGAGGTGGTCTCGGATCCGGTGGGTGGGGTGGTGGAGTCGGCGCATGCGCTGACCGCCCGGGTGCTGGACCTGTTGCAGGGGTGGCTGGCCGAGGAGCGGTTCGCCGATTCGCGGCTGGTGTTCCTCACCCGGGGCGCGGTGGCGACCGGTGCCGGTGTGCAGGATGAAGCGGCGCCGGACCCGGTCGTGGCGGCGGTGCGAGGGCTTGTCCGCAGCGCCCAGTCGGAGAACCCGGGCCGGTTCGGGTTGGTCGATGTGGACGGGCAGGAGTCCTCGCTCGATGTGCTGCCGGGGGTGTTGGCGTCGGGTGAGCCGCAGGTGGCAGTGCGCGGGGGCGAGGTGTGGGTGCCGCGTCTGGCGCGGGTGACGCCCGGCTCTGGTCTGGATGAGGATCGGGCCTGGGATCCGGAGGGGACGGTGTTGATCACCGGTGGTACCGGTGGTCTGGGCGCGCTGTTCGCGCGGCATGTGGTGGCCGAGCGGGGTGTGCGGCATCTGCTGCTGACCAGCCGCCGGGGCCTGGACGCCCCCGGCGCGGTGGAACTGCAGGCCGAGCTGATCGCACACGGCGTTGAGGTCACCATCGCGGCCTGCGACATGGCCGACCGCGACCAGGTGGCGGCGCTGCTGACGCGGGTGGACGACGAGCACCCGCTGACCGCGGTGATCCACACCGCCGGTGTGCTGGCCGATGGCACGATTCCGTCGCTGACGCCGGAGCGGCTGGATGCGGTGCTGCGTCCCAAGGCGGACGCGGCCTGGCATCTGCACGAACTCACCCAGGACCGGGACCTTGCGGCGTTTGTCGTGTTCTCCTCGATGGCGGGGGTGATGGGCAACGCCGGTCAGGGCAACTACGCGGCGGCGAACGCGTTCCTCGACGCGCTGGTCCAGCTGCGCCGGGCCGAAGGGCTGCCCGGGTTGTCGCTGGCCTGGGGCTTGTGGGCGCAGGAGACCGGGATGACCGGCAGCCTCGGGACGATCGATCTGCAGCGGATGGCGCGGGCGGGGATGCCGGCGCTGTCGGCCGAGCAGGGGCTCGCGATGTTCGAGCTGGCGGCCGCGTCGGATCACGCGGCGGTGGTGGCGGCGCGGCTGGATCTGTCGGTGCTGGTCCCCGAGGTGCCGCATCTGATGCGTGGCCTGGTCCGGGTGGGGCGCCGGTCGGCGGTCTCCGTTCTGGCGGGCGGGGATTCGGAGCTGGTGCGGCGGCTGGCGGGGCTGGAGGAGGCCGAGCAGGTTCGGCTGGTGGTGGAGCTGGTGCGCGCTCAGGCGGCGGTGGTGCTGGGGCACGCCTCGGGGGAGGACGTCCAGCCCGGACGTGAGTTCCGTGAGCTGGGCTTCGACTCCCTGACCGCGGTGGACCTGCGTAACCGGCTCAACATCGCCGTCGGGTTGCGGTTGCCTGCGACGCTGGTGTTCGACTATCCGACGCCGACCGTGCTGGCGCGGTTCCTGGTGTCGGAGCTGTTGGGCCGGCAGGACCAGGCGGCGGTCTCGGGTGTGGTGGCCGGGCCGAGGGCGTCGACGGCCGAGGATCCGATCGTGATCGTGGGGATGAGCTGCCGGTTCCCCGGTGGGGTGAACTCGCCGGAAGAGCTGTGGCGGTTGCTGTCCGAGGGCGAGGACGCGATCTCGCCGGTCCCGGCCGATCGGGGCTGGAACCTGGAGACGCTGTCCGGGACGGGCCTCGACGTCCAGGGTGGGTTCCTGGCGGATGTGGCGGGGTTCGACGCGGGGTTCTTCGGGATCTCGCCGCGTGAGGCGCTGGCGATGGACCCGCAGCAGCGGTTGCTGCTGGAGGGGGTGTGGGAGGCGGTCGAGCGGGCCGGGATCGACCCGGTTTCGCTGAAGGGCAGTCCGACCGGGGTGTTCGTGGGCACCAACGGTCAGGACTACGCGAGCCTCGTCGTGAACGCCCGGGCGGATGTGGAAGGCCACGCCATCACCGGTATGGCGGCCAGTGTGCTGTCGGGCCGGCTGTCCTACACGCTGGGGTTGGAGGGTCCGGCGGTGACGGTGGACACCGCGTGTTCGTCGTCGCTGGTGGCGATGCACATGGCGGCGCAGGCGCTGCGCTCGGGCGAGTGCAGCCTGGCGCTGGCCGGCGGTGCCACGGTGATGACCACCCCGTTTGGGTTCATCGAGTTCAGCGCGCAGGGTGGGCTGTCGCCTGATGGGCGGTGTAAGGCGTTCGCCGACACCGCGGACGGCACCACCTGGTCTGAGGGCTTGGGCATGCTGGTGCTGGAGCGGTTGTCGGATGCCCGCCGTAACGGTCATCAGGTGCTGGCGATCGTGCGCGGGTCGGCGATCAACCAGGACGGGGCGTCGAACGGGTTGACCGCGCCGAACGGTCCTTCGCAGCAGCGGGTGATCCGTCAGGCGCTGGCCGGTGCGGGGCTGTCGCCGTCCGAGGTGGACGCGGTGGAGGCGCACGGTACGGGCACCAGGCTGGGTGACCCGATCGAGGCCCAGGCGCTGCTGGCCACGTACGGCAAGGACCGGCCGGAGGACCGGCCGCTGCTACTGGGCGCGATCAAGTCGAACCTCGGTCACCCCCAGGCCGCCGCGGGCGTGGCCGGTGTGATCAAGATGGTGCTGGCGATGCGGCACGGCGTGCTGCCCAAGACGCTGCACGTCGATACCCCGTCCTCGCATGTGGACTGGGCCTCGGGTGCGGTGGAGTTGCTGACCGAGGCGGCCGAGTGGCCGCAGACGGGTCGTCCGCGCCGGGCAGGTGTGTCGTCGTTCGGAATCAGTGGCACCAACGCGCACGTCATCCTCGAACAGGGGCCGGAGGCTCCGCGGATCGAGGCCGGAACGGCGGCGCGGGACGATGCGCCGGCCGCGGGTGCGGGTGTGCTGCCGGTGGTGGTGTCGGGCCGTACGGCTGGGGCGTTGCGGGCGCAGGCCGGGCGGCTGGCCGCGCATGTGGAGGGCCACGATGAGTTGGCCTTGGCCGATGTGGCGTTCTCGCTGGCCACGACCCGGTCGGCGTTCGAGCATCGGGCGGTGGTGCTGGCGAGCGACCATGAGGGTGTGCTGGCCGGTTTGGGCGCGCTCGCCGAGGACCGCGCCGGTGCGGGTGTGGTGCGCGGGGTGGCGGCGGTGGAGCCGAGGCTGGCGGTGTTGTTCACCGGTCAGGGTAGTCAGCGGGTGGGGATGGGCCGGGAGTTGTATGACCGGTTCCGGGTGTTCGCGGGGGCGTTGGATGAGGTGATCGACGAGCTGGACCCGCTGCTTGACGGGCAGTCGGGTGGGTCGCTGCGGGAGGTGCTGTTCGCCGAGCCGGGTACGGCCGAGGCTGAGGCGCTGGATCAGACCGGATGGGCGCAGCCGGCGTTGTTCGCGGTGGAGACGGCGCTGTTCCGTCTGGTGTCCTCATGGGGGGTGCGGCCGGACGTGCTGGCCGGGCACTCGATCGGGGAGATCACGGCGGCGCATGTGGCCGGGGTGTTGTCGCTGAGTGATGCGTGCGTGTTGGTGGCGGCGCGGGCGCGGTTGATGCAGGCGCTTCCTGCCGGTGGGGCGATGGCGGCGGTGGCGGTGTCCGAGGATGAGGTCGCCGCTCTGCTGGCGGGGCGTAAGGGTGAGGTGTCGATCGCCGCTGTCAACGGCCCGGCCTCGGTGGTGATCTCCGGAGTTGAGGAGCCGGTTCTTGAGGTGGCGGCCGCCCTGGAGCAGCGGGGGGTCAAGACGCGGCGGTTGCAGGTGTCGCATGCGTTCCATTCGCCGTTGATGGATCCGATGCTGGAGGACTTCCGCGCGATCGCCGGGACGCTCACCTACAACCCGCCGCGAATCCCGGTGGTGTCCACCCTGACCGGGGAGCAGGCGACGGCCGAGCAGGTGTGCTCGCCGGACTACTGGGTCGACCAGGTGCGTGACGCGGTCCGCTTCGCCGACGGCGTCCGTGCGTTGCATGGTCTGGGCGTGCGGGCCTACCTGGAGCTGGGCCCCGATGGGGTGCTGAGCGCGATGGCCCAGGACACCCTTGCCACGCTCGCCGGCTCGGACGCCAACGTGCACGAGTCGGCCACCGTGCTGGTGCCGGTGTTGCGCAGGGACCGGGATGAGCAGAGCACGGTGATGTCGGCGCTGGCCGAGTTGCACGTGCACGGGGTGCCGGTCGATTGGCGTGCGGTGCTGCCGGGCAGGCACCGGGTTGAACTGCCCACGTACGCCTTCGAGCATCGGCGGTACTGGCCCGAGAACACCGGCGCCGGTATGGGGAATGTGGCGGAGGTGGGCCTGGCCGCGACGTATCACCCGCTGCTGGGTGCGGCGGTGAGTCTGGCCGATTCGGATGGGGTGGTGCTGAGCGGGCGGTTGTCCCTGCGATCGCATCCATGGCTGGCCGATCACATGGTGGCCGGAACGGTGATTTTCCCGGGTACCGGATTCCTGGAGCTGGCGATCCGGGCGGGTGACCAGGTCGGCTGTGACATGGTGGAGGAGCTGACCCTGATCGCGCCGCTGGTGCTGGATGAGCGGGAAGCGGTCGTGGTGCAGGTGTCGGTGGGTGCGCCCCAGGAGCCGGGCCGCCGGACGGTGAACGTGTATGCCCGGGCTGCCGACGCCCCGGATGATCAGCCGTGGATACAGCATGCGACCGGTGTGCTGGCAGGCAGTGGCCGGATGGCCGAGATGTTCGACGCGAGTGTGTGGCCGCCGGCTGCGGCGACCGCGATCGAGCTGGACGGGTTGTATGAGGGGCTGGCCGCGGGTGGCTTCGACTATGGTCCGGTGTTCCAGGGGCTGCGGGCGGCCTGGCAGGGTGAGGAGGAGATCTTCGCCGAGGTCGCCCTTCCTGAACAGGCGGCCTTGAGCGCGGGCGCGTTCGGGATGCATCCGGCGTTGCTGGACGCGGTGCTGCACGCCCTGGCGTTCATAGGACTGGAGCAGGTCGAGGGTGGCCGGTTGCCGTTCTTCTGGGGTGAGGTGTGTCTGCACGCGTCCGGGGCGTCGGCGCTGCGGGTTCGGCTGGTCAAGACGGGCGATGAGGCGGTGTCGCTGACGGCGGTGGACGCCGCGGGGGAACCGGTGTTGTCGGTGCGCTCCCTGGCGTTGCGGCCGATCTCGCGCGACCGGCTGGCTGCCGCCGACGGCGGCCGCGGGGTGGATCGGGACGCGCTGTTCCGGCTGGAGTGGACTGTGCTGCCCGATCTGCAGGTGACCGATCCGACGGCGGCGGCAGCGGTCGGGTGCGCGGTGCTTGAGCCTGACACGCTGGGGCTCACGGATGTGTGGGATGCGGCCGGGCGGTCGATCGCGGTTCATCGGGATCTGTCGGCGTTGGTTGAGGCGGGTCCGGTGCCGGCTGTGGTGCTGGCCGAGGTGGCCACGGCGGCGTGCGGAGCCGTGGACGTGGTGGAGTCGGCGCATGAGGTCACCGCCGGAGTGCTGGGCTTGTTGCAGGGGTGGCTGGCCGATGAGCGGTACCGCGACTCCTGCCTGGTGGTGACGACATGTGGTGCGGTGGCGACCGGTGAGGGGGAGTCCCCCGATCCGGTGGCTGCCGCGGTGTGGGGGCTGGTGCGGTCGGCGCAGTCGGAGAATCCGGGCCGGTTCGTGCTGGTGGATGTGGACGGGCAGGAGTCCTCGCTGTCGGTGTTGCCGGCGGTGTTGCCCGCGCTCATGTCCTCGGGCGAGCCGCAGGCGGTGGTGCGCCACGGCGAGGTGCGGGTGGCTCGGCTGGCGTCGCTGGGTTCGGGAGCGGGGTTGCTGCCTCCAGGCGGTGGGGTGCCGTGGCGGCTGGGCAGCCGGGCCAAGGGCAGCCTGGACGCGCTGGAACTGCTGCCGTTCCCGGAGGCGGCCGAGGCGTTGGGGGCCGGTCAGGTGCGGGTGGCGGTGCATGCGGCGGGCGTGAACTTCCGCGACCTGCTGGACGGGTTGAACGCGCTGGGCTGGTGGCAGGACAAGGTCGGCCTGATGGGCAGCGAGGCCGCCGGGGTGGTGCTGGAGGTCGGCCTCGGGGTGGAGAGTCTGCACCCCGGGGATCGGGTGACGGGTCTGGCCGAGGGCGCCTTCGGCCCGGTGATGATCACCGACGCTACAGCCGTGGCCAAAATTCCCGATCACTGCTCTTTCGAGCAGGCGGCGACGATCCCGGTGGCGTTCCTGACGGCCTATTACGGGCTGATGGACCTGGCCGCTTTGCGGGCGGGCGAGTCGCTGCTGGTGCACGCGGGTGCCGGTGGTGTGGGGATGGCGGCGATTCAGCTGGCTCAGCGGCTTGGGGTGGAGGTGTTCGCCACAGCCAGCCCGGCCAAGTGGGAGGTGCTGCGTTCGCTGGGCATCCCCGAGGATCACATCGCCTCCTCCCGGGATCTGGAGTTCGAGGAGCGCTTCCGGAAGGTGTGCGGGGAGCGGGGGATCGATGTGGTGCTGAACTCGCTGACGGGTGAGTTCATCGACGCCTCGACGCGGCTGCTGGCCCCAGGGGGCCGGTTCATAGAGATCGGCAAGCTGGACATCCGCGACCAGGAGCAGTTCCCGGAGGGGCTGACCTACCGGTGGTTCGACCTGGGGGAGACCGGCCCCGAGCGGCTGGAGCAGATGCTGGGCGAGTTGATGGGATTGTTCGCCTCGGGTGAGTTGCGGCCGTTGCCGTTCACGGCGTGGGATGTGCGGCGGGGCCGGGAGGCGTTCCGGTTCATGAGCCAGGCCAGGCACACCGGCAAGATCGTGCTGACCATGCCCCAGGTCTGGAACCCGGAGGGCACGGTGCTGATCACCGGTGGCACCGGTGGTCTGGGTGCGGAGGTGGCCCGGCATGTGGTGGCCGAGCACGGGGTGCGGCACCTGCTTTTGGCCGGTCGCCGGGGGTTGGAGGCTCCGGGTGCGGTGGAGTTGCAGGCCGAGCTGATCGCGCATGGGGTCGAGGTCGCGGTCGTGGCGTGTGATGTGGCGGATCGGGAGCAGGTGGCGGCGTTGCTGGCGCAGGTCCCGGCAGAGCATCCGCTCACCGCGGTGGTTCATGCGGCGGGTGTGCTGGATGACGGGACGATCGCGTCGCTGTCGAAGGAGCGGCTGGACACCGTGCTGCGGCCGAAGGTGGATGCGGCGTGGCATCTGCATGAGCTGACCCAGGACATGGATCTGGCGGGGTTTGTGCTGTTTTCGTCGGTGGCCGGGACGTTCGGTGGGCAGGGGCAGGGCAACTACGCGGCGGCGAACACGTTTTTGGATGCGCTGGCCGAGCATCGGCGTGCGCTGGGCCTGGCTGGGGTGTCGGTTGCGTGGGGTGCTTGGGTGCGGGACGCGGGGATGACGGGCACGCTGGGCCAGGCGGATATGCGGCGGATTGAGCGGGCGGGGATTTCGGCCTTGACGGTCGAGCAGGGGCTGGCGTTGTTCGACGCGGCTGCTGTGGCGGGTCCTGCGGTGGTGGTGGCGGCGCGGTTGGATGCGTCGGCGGTGGTGCGGGCGGGTGGTGAGGTGCTGCACCTGCTGCGGGGGTTGGTGCGGGGGGTCCGCCGGTCGGCGGCCTCGGCGTTGGTGCCGGCGGGTGACGGGGCACTGGGTGGACGGTTGGCCGGGATGGGTGAGGCTGATCGGGTTCGGTTCGTGCTGGAGTTGGTACGCGCGCAGGCGGCGATGGTGCTGGGGCATGCGTCGCCCGATGCGGTGGAGGTGCGGCGGGAGTTCCGTGACCTGGGATTTGACAGTCTCACCACGGTGGAGTTGCGTAACCGGCTGAACAGTGCGACGGGCTTGCGGTTGCCGGCGACGCTGGTGTTCGACTACCCGACACCGGTCGTGCTGGCGGAGTTCCTGCTGGGCGAGTTGCTGGGTGAGCGGGCCGATTCGGCTGTGCTGTCGCCGGTGGTGCGTTCGGTGGCGGACGATCCGATCGTGATCGTGGGGATGGCGTGCCGCTATCCGGGCGGGGTTTCCTCTCCGGAGGATCTGTGGCGCCTGGTGATCGAGGAGAGCGACGCGATCACCGGTTTCCCGACCAATCGCGGTTGGGATCTGGAAGGTATTTACGATCCGGATCCCGGCCGGGTGGGGACGTCGTACACCCGACATGGCGGGTTCCTGCATGACGCCGATGAGTTCGATCCGGGGTTCTTCGGGATCTCGCCGCGTGAGGCGTTGGCGGTTGATCCGCAGCAGCGGTTGTTGCTGGAGGTGTCGTGGGAGGCGGTCGAGCGGGCCGGGATCGAGCCGGAGTCGTTGCGGGGCAGCCAGACCGGTGTGTTCACCGGAGTGATGTACAACGACTATGGCCTGGTTCTGGGCAACGCCGCCGTCGGCGAGGTGGTCGAAGGGCTCGGCCGGCGTGACGCCGTCGAGGGGTACGAAGGTACCGGGACCGCGCCGAGTGTGGCCTCGGGCCGGGTGTCGTACACGCTGGGGTTGGAGGGTCCGGCGGTGACGGTGGACACGGCGTGTTCGTCGTCGCTGGTGGCGGTGCATCTGGCGGCGCAGGCGCTGCGGGCGGGGGATTGTTCGCTGGCGTTGGCGGGTGGGGCGACGGTGATGTCCACTCCGAACACCTTCATCGGGTTCGCCCGGCAGCGTGGTCTGTCGGTGGATGGCCGGTGCCGGTCGTTCTCCGAGTCGGCCGATGGGGTCGGCTGGGCCGAGGGTGTCGGGGTGCTGGTGCTGGAGCGGTTGTCGGACGCGCAACGTAGCGGTCATCAGGTGCTGGCGGTGCTGCGCGGTTCGGCGGTGAACCAGGACGGGGCGTCGAATGGTTTGACGGCGCCGAACGGTCCGTCGCAGCAGCGGGTGATCCGCCAGGCGCTGGCGAGCGCCGGGTTGTCGGCGTCCGAGGTGGACGCGGTGGAGGCGCACGGCACGGGGACGACGTTGGGTGACCCGATCGAGGCGCAGGCGCTGCTGGCGACGTACGGGCAGGACAGGTCGGCCGACCGGCCGCTGCTGCTGGGGTCGATCAAGTCGAACATCGGTCACACCCAGACGGCCGCCGGGGTGGCGGGGATCATCAAGATGGTCATGGCGATGCGTGAGGGTGTGGTGCCGCGCACGTTGCATGTGGATGCGCCGTCGTCGCATGTGGACTGGAGCGAGGGCGCGGTCGAGCTGGTGACCGAAGCGCGGTCGTGGCCGGAGGCCGGGCGTCCGCGCCGGGCTGCGGTGTCGTCGTTCGGGATCAGCGGTACCAACGCGCATGTGATCTTGGAGCAGCCTTCCGGGGTGGCGGAGGTCGCGGCGGCCGAGGTCGAGGTCGAGGTCGCCGAGTCCGGGGCCGTGGCGTGGGTGGTGTCGGCGCGCAGTGAGGTGGCGTTGCGGGCGCAGGCGGCGCGGTTGTTGTCGCATGTGGAGAGCTTCCCCGGTCTGGGGTTGGCCGAGGTGGGGGTGTCGCTGGCGACGGCTCGATCGGCGTTTGAGTATCGGGCGGCGGTGGTGGGTGCTGAGCGGGCGGAGTTGGTGCGGGGTCTGGCCGCGGTGGCCGAGGGTGCGCCGGCCGCCGGTGTGGTGACCGGTTCGGCGCGGGGCGCGGCCAAGCCGGCGGTGCTGTTCACCGGTCAGGGTAGTCAGCGGGCGGGGATGGGCCGGGAGTTGTATGCGCGGTTCCCGGTGTTCGCGGCGGCGTTGGATACGGTGATCGCGGAGCTGGACCCGCTGCTGGAGCGGTTGGAGCGGGAGCCGGCCGGGCAACTGGACGGCGGGTCGCTGCGAGGGGTGCTGTTCGCCGAGCCGGGGTCGGTCGAGGCGGGGTTGCTGGATCGGACGGGGTGGGCGCAGCCGGCGTTGTTCGCGGTGGAGACGGCGCTGTTCCGGTTGGTGGAGTCCTGGGGGGTGCGGCCGGGTGTGCTGGCGGGGCATTCGATCGGGGAGATCACCGCGGCGCATGTGGCGGGGGTGTTGTCCCTGTCGGATGCGTGTGTGCTGGTGGCGGGTCGGGCGCGGTTGATGCAGGCGCTACCTGCCGGTGGGGCGATGGTGTCGGTGCGGGCGTCCGAGGAGGAGGTCGCCACTCTGCTGGCGGGGCGTGAGAGTGAGGTGTCGGTCGCGGCGGTGAACGGCCCGGCCTCGGTGGTGATCGCCGGGATCGAGCAGCCGGTTCTCGACATCGCCGCCGCCCTGGAGGAGCGCGGGGTCAGGACGCGGCGGTTGCGGGTGTCGCATGCGTTCCATTCGCCGTTGATGGATCCGATACTGGAGGACTTCCGCGCGATCGCCGGGACGCTCACCTACAACTCGCCGCGCATCGCCATCGTGTCCACCCTGACTGGGGAGGCGGCCATGGCGGAGCAGTTGTGCTCGCCGGATTACTGGGTGGAGCAGGTGCGTCGGGCTGTGAGGTTCTCCGACGGTGTCCGGACGTTGCACGCTCAGGGGGTGCGGGCCTATCTGGAGCTGGGCCCGGACGGGGTGCTGACCGCGATGGCCCAAGACACCCTCGCCGCGGAAGCCGAAGCCGGTTCTGATCCGGTTGCGGTGTTGGTGCCGGCACTGCGCGGGGGCCAGGACGAGCAGACGACGATCGTGATGGCGTTGGCCGGGTTGCACGTGCGCGGGGTTCCCCTTGATTGGCGTGCGGTGTTGCCGGGTGGGCGGCGGGTGGAGCTGCCCACCTATGCCTTCCAGAAGGAGCGGTTCTGGCCGACCGGCCGACGGGGCGGGGACGCGCGAGGTCTGGGGCTTGAGACGGTGCTGCACCCGCTGCTGGGGGCGGTGATGGTGTCGCCGGAGTCGGACGGGGTGGTCCTGACCGGGCGGTTGTCGGCATCGACCCATCCGTGGATCTGCGACCACGAGGTTCTGGGCCGGGTACTGCTGCCCGGGACCGGATTCGTGGAGCTGGTGGTCCGCGCGGGTGACGAGGTCGGCTGCGCGGTGCTGGAGGAGCTGGCGCTGCAGGCGCCGCTGATACTGCCCGAGACCGGCGGGGTGCGGGTCCAGGTGGTCGTCGACGGCCCCGGTGAGGCCGGCCGGCGCGCGGTGCGGGTGTATTCCCGGGCGGATGAGCACGAGGGCGGTGAGTGGACGCTGCACGCCCAGGGAGTGCTCGCGGAGCGGGCGGCGGAGCCGGGATTCGATCTGGTGCGGTGGCCGCCGGCGGGGGCGGCCGAGGTGGACGTGGCGGGGGCCTACGAGCGGCTGGCCGAGATCGGCTATGGCTACGGGCCGGCGTTTCAGGCGTTGCGCGCGGCCTGGCGGCGGGGGGAGGAGTTGTTCGCCGAGGTCGTGCTGGATGAGCGGGTGGCTGCGGAGGCGGCGCGGTTCGGGGTGCATCCGGCGTTGCTGGACGCGGCGATGCACGTGTCGCTGATCGATCCCTCGGGTGTGGCGAGCGGCGGGCGGGCGGTGTTGCCGTTCGTGTGGCGGCAGGTGGCGCTGCACGCCTCGGGCGCCTCGATGCTGCGGGTGCGGGTGCGGCATTCGGGTGAGCACACGCTGAGCTTGGACGTGGCCGATGAGAACGGCCGTCCGGTGCTGTCGGCGGGGGCGATGGTGGGGCGTCCGGTGTCGGCGCGGCAGCTGGGCGCGGCGGGAGGGGAGCAGTCCCTGTTCCAGGTGGCGTGGAACCCGATCGAGACGCCCGCGACCGCCGGTGCGGCGCAGGTGAGGGAGTGGTCCGCTTCTCCTGATGCGGCTGTCGATGCCGCCGATTCGATTGTGGTGGTGGACTGCGCGGCGCGGCCGGCCGGTGAGACGCCGGAGGTGGTGCGTTCGGTGGCCGGCGGCGTGCTTGAGGCGCTGCAGGCGTGGTTGGAGCGGGAGGATCCGACGTCGGCGCCTTTGGTCGTGGTGACCAGGGGCGCGGTGGCGGTGGGTGAGGGCGCGGACGTGGAGGTGGCGGTCGCGCCGGTATGGGGGTTGGTGCGGGCGGCGCAGGCCGAGCACCCGGGGCGGTTCGTGCTGCTGGATCTGGACGAGGGCCAGGAACGGGACGCGGCGGTGGGTGTGGCGGTGGCCTGCGGTGAACCGGAGCTGGCGGTGCGCTCCGGGGCGTTCCTGGTCCCCCGGCTGGTCAGGATGGCGCAGCCTGAGCGGCCCGTCACCGTGGTCGCCGACGACTCGGAGGCGGAGCCGGACCTGGGCTTCGCCGAGCGGTCCGGCGGCTCGGTTGAGGTGGCCGCGGGGACGGTGCTGGTGACCGGCGGTACGGGCGGGTTGGGGGCGTTGCTGGCTCGTCGCCTGGTGACCGATCACGGTGTGCGTTCCTTGCTGCTGGTGAGCCGACGCGGGCTGACGGCGCAGGGTGCCGAGACGCTGGTGGAGGAGCTGACCGGGCTGGGGGCCGACGTCCGCGTGATGGCGTGCGATGTCGGGGATCGGGACGCGCTGGCACAGGTCGTGGGGTCGGTTCCGGATTCGGCCCCGCTGGTGGGCGTGGTGCACGCGGCGGGAGTGGCGGACAACGGTGTGGTGGAGGCGTTGTCGCCAAGCCGGTTGGATGCGGTGCTGCGTCCCAAGGCGGACGCGGCCTGGCATCTGCATGAGCTGACCCGGGATCTGCCGCTGGCGATGTTCGTGCTGGTGTCCTCGGCCGGTGGGCTGGTCCTGGCGGAGGGTCAGGGCAACTACGCGGCGGCCAACGTGTTCCTGGACGGGTTGGCGGCCTATCGGCGATCGCGAGGGCTGGTGGCGACGTCGCTGGCGTACGGGCTGTGGGATGCGGCCACCGGGATGAGCGCCGAGCTGTCCGACGCCGACCGCGAGCGGCTGGCCCGGATCGGGTTGCCGGCCCTGTCCGCGGCCGAGGGGTTGCGGCTGTTCGACGTGAGTGTGCGGACGGATGCGGCGATGACGGTGCCGCTGCGGGTGGAGGTGGAGGTGTTGCGGGGCCGCGGCGGTGAGGTGCCGGCGTTGCTGCGGGGGCTGGTACCGGCGAGGCGAACGGTCCGGGTGGCCGCCGGCGGCGGCCAAGAAGACGGGTTGCGGCGGCGCTTGGCCGGCCTGGAGGTGGGCGAGCGGGGGCGGGTGCTGGAAGAGCTGGTACGGCGGCAGGTGGCGGTGGTGCTGGGTCACGCGTCGGGGGATGCGGTGGAGCCCGACCGGGCCTTCAGCACGATGGGGCTGGATTCGCTGGCCGCGGTGGAGTTGCGCAACCAGCTGGCCGCGGCGACGGGGTTGTCGTTGCCCGCAACGCTGGTCTTCGACTACCCGACCTCGTACCGCGTGGCGGAATTCCTATACGGGGAGCTGTTCGGCTCGGTGGACTCCGAGCAGGTCGCGGATCTGCCGGTGGTGCGTTCGGTGGCCGACGATCCGATCGTGATCGTGGGGATGGCGTGCCGCTATCCAGGTGGGGTTTCCTCTCCGGAGGATCTGTGGCGCCTGGTGATCGAGGAGAGCGACGCGATCACTGGTTTCCCGACCAATCGCGGTTGGGATCTGGAGGGTATCTATGATCCGGATCCTGGTCGGGTGGGGACGTCGTATACGCGTCATGGCGGGTTCCTGCACGATGCCGATGAGTTCGATCCGGGGTTCTTCGGGATCTCGCCGCGTGAGGCTCTGGCGGTTGATCCGCAGCAGCGGTTGCTGCTGGAGGTGTCCTGGGAGGCGGTCGAGCGGGCCGGGATCGAGCCGGGGACGTTGCGGGGCAGCGAGACCGGGGTGTTCACCGGTCTGACGTACAACGATTACGGTCTGGCGCTGGGCAACGCCGCCGGCCGGGTACACCAGGCCACGGCCGATGAGGGGCTCGGTCGGCGTGACGCCGTCGAGGGCTACGAAGGTATCGGGACCGCGCCGAGTGTGGCCTCGGGCCGGGTGTCGTACACGCTGGGGTTGGAGGGTCCGGCGGTGACGGTGGACACGGCGTGTTCGTCGTCGCTGGTGGCGGTGCATCTGGCGGCGCAGGCGCTGCGGGCGGGGGACTGTTCGCTGGCGTTGGCGGGTGGGGCGACCGTGATGTCCACTCCGAACACCTTCATCGGGTTCGCCCGGCAGCGTGGTCTGTCGGTGGATGGCCGGTGCCGGTCGTTCTCCGAGTCGGCCGACGGGGTCGGCTGGGCCGAGGGTGTCGGGGTGCTGGTGCTGGAGCGGTTGTCGGACGCGCGGCGCAACGGTCATCAGGTGCTGGCGGTGCTGCGCGGGTCGGCGGTCAACCAGGACGGGGCGTCGAACGGGTTGACGGCGCCGAACGGTCCGTCGCAGCAGCGGGTGATCCGCCAGGCGCTGGCCGGTGCCGGGCTGTCGGCGTCGGATGTCGATGTGGTCGAGGCGCACGGCACCGGAACGCGGTTGGGTGATCCCATCGAGGCGCGGGCTCTGATGTCCACCTACGGACAGGGCCGCGATGCCGCACAGCCGTTGCTGCTCGGCTCGATCAAGTCGAACATCGGTCACACCCAGACGGCCGCCGGTGTGGCGGGGATCATCAAGATGGTCATGGCGATGCGTGAGGGCGTGGTGCCGCGCACATTGCATGTGGATGCGCCGTCGTCGCATGTGGACTGGAGCGAGGGCGCGGTCGAGCTGGTGACCGAAGCGCGGTCGTGGCCTCGGGTGGAGCGGTCGCGTCGGGCTGCGGTGTCGTCGTTCGGGATCAGCGGTACCAACGCGCATGTGATCTTGGAGCAGCCTTCCGGGGTGGCGGAGGTCGCGGCGGCCAGGGTCGACGGGGCTGATGGCGGGGCCGTGGCGTGGGTGGTGTCGGCGCGCAGTGAGGTGGCGTTGCGGGCGCAGGCGGCCCGGTTGTTGTCGCATGTGGAGGGTTCGCCTGGTCTGGGGTTGGCCGAGGTGGGGGTGTCGCTGGCGACGGCTCGATCGGCGTTTGAGTATCGGGCGGCGGTGGTGGGTGCTGAGCGGGCGGAGTTGGTGCGGGGTCTGGCCGCGGTGGCCGAGGGTGCGCCGGCCGCCGGTGTGGTGACCGGTTCGGCGCGGGGCGCGGCCAAGCCGGCGGTGCTGTTCACCGGTCAGGGCAGTCAGCGGGCGGGGATGGGCCGGGAGTTGTATGAGCGGTTCCCGGTGTTCGCGGCGGCGTTGGATGCGGTGATCGCGGAGCTGGACCCGCTGCTGGATGGGTCGTTGCGTGAGGTGCTGTTCGCCGAGCCGGGTGGTGCGCAGGCCGGGTTGCTGGATCGGACGGGGTGGGCGCAGCCGGCCCTGTTCGCGGTGGAGACGGCGCTGTTCCGGTTGGTGGAGTCCTGGGGGGTGCGGCCGGGTGTGCTGGCGGGCCATTCGATCGGGGAGATCACCGCGGCGCATGTGGCGGGGGTGTTGTCCCTGTCGGATGCGTGTGTGCTGGTGGCGGGCCGGGCGCGGTTGATGCAGGCGCTCCCTGCCGGTGGGGCGATGGTCGCGGTGCGGGCCTCTGAGGAGGAGGTCGCCGGGCTGCTGGCGGGGCGTGAGAGCGAGGTGTCGGTCGCGGCGGTGAACGGTCCGGCCTCGGTGGTGATCGCCGGGGTGGAGGAGGCGGTGCTGGCCATCGCCGCCGAGTTGGAGTCTCGGGGGGTCAGGACGAAGCGGTTGCGGGTGTCGCACGCCTTCCATTCGCCGTTGATGGATCCGATGCTGGAGGACTTCCGGGCGGTGGCGGGCACGCTGACCTACAGCCCGCCACAGATTCCTCTCGTGTCCACGGTGACCGGGCAGGCGGCCACCGCCGAGCAGCTGTGCTCGCCGGATTACTGGGTGGATCAGGTGCGTGGCGCGGTGCGGTTCTCCGACGGCGTCCGGGCGCTGCACGCTCAGGGGGTGCGGGCCTACCTGGAACTGGGCCCCGACGGCGTACTGACCGCGATGGCGCAGGACACCCTCGCCGCGGAAGCCGAAGCCGGTTCTGATCCGGTTGCGGTGTTGGTGCCGGCACTGCGCGGGGGCCAGGACGAGCAGAAGACGATCGTGACGGCGTTGGCCGCCCTGCACGTGCGTGGGGTGCCGGTGAGCTGGCCGGCAGTGCTCCCCGCTGCCCGCCGGGTGGAGTTGCCCACCTATGCCTTCCAAAAGGAGCGGTTCTGGCCGACCGGTCGGCGGGGCGGGGACGCGCGAGGTCTGGGGCTGGGAACGGTGCTCCATCCGTTGCTGGGGGCGGTGGTGGTGTCGCCGGAGTCCGGTGGGGTGGTCCTGACCGGGCGGTTGTCGGCGTCGGAGCAGCCGTGGATGGGTGATTACCAGGTTCTGGGACGGGTGCTGATGCCCGGGACCGGGTTCGTGGAGCTGGTGGTCCGCGCGGGCGATGAGGTCGGCTGTGCGGTGGTGGAGGAGCTGGCGCTGCAGGCGCCGTTGGTGCTGCCCGAGACCGGCGGGGTGCGGGTCCAGGTGGTCGTCGACGGCCCCGGTGAGGCCGGCCGGCGCGCGGTCCGGGTGTACTCCCGAGCCGATGAGCGAGCGGGCGGTGAGTGGACGCTGCACGCCCAGGGAGTGCTCGCGGAGCGGGCGGCCGAGCCGGGATTCGATCTGGTGCAGTGGCCGCCGGCGGGGGCGGCCGAGGTGGAGGTGGCGGGGGCGTATGAGCGGCTGGCCGAGGTCGGCTACGGCTACGGGCCGGCGTTTCAGGCGTTGCGCGCGGCGTGGCGGCGGGGGGAGGAGTTGTTCGCCGAGGTCGTGCTGGATGAGCGGGTGGCTGCGGAGGCGGCGCGGTTCGGGGTGCATCCGGCGTTGCTGGACGCGGCGATGCACGTGTCGCTGATCGATCCCTCGGGTGTGGCGAGCGGCGGGCGGGCGGT
This sequence comes from Streptosporangium sp. NBC_01755, assembly GCF_035917995.1. Lineage (NCBI taxonomy): Bacteria > Bacillati > Actinomycetota > Actinomycetes > Streptosporangiales > Streptosporangiaceae > Streptosporangium > Streptosporangium sp. NBC_01755. The sequence continues at coordinate 7,388,441 of NZ_CP109131.1, forward strand.
GTTGCCGTTCGTGTGGCGGCAGGTGGCGCTGCACGCCTCGGGTGCTTCGACGCTGCGGGTGCGGGTGCGGCATTCGGGTGAGCACACGTTGACCTTGGACGTGGCCGATGAGAACGGCCGTCCGGTGCTGTCGGCGGGGGCGATGGTGGGGCGTCCGGTGTCGGCGCAGCAGTTGGGCGCGGCAGCGGCAGAGCAGTCCCTGTTCCAGGTGGCGTGGAACCCGATCGAGACGCTCGCGGCCGGTGCGGCAGCGGTGACCGAATGGTCCGAGCTCGCCGCCGACCGCTCTCTTGAGGTGGCTGTCGATTCGGTGGTGGTGGACTGTGAGGCGCGGCCGGCCGGTGAGACGCCGGAGGTGGTGCGTTCGGTGGTCGGCGGCGTGCTTGAGGCGCTGCAGGCCTGGCTGGAGCGGGAGAGCCAGGGTTCGGCACCTTTGGTGGTGGTGACCCGGGGCGCGGTGGCGGTGGGCGATGGCACGGACGTGGATGTGGATGTGGCGGTCGCGCCGGTATGGGGGTTGGTGCGGGCGGCGCAGGCCGAGCACCCGGGACGGTTCGTGCTGCTGGATCTGGACGAGGGCCAGGAACGGGACGCGGCGGTGGGTGTGGCGGTGGCCTGCGGTGAACCGGAGCTGGCGGTGCGCTCCGGGGCGTTCCTGGTCCCCCGGCTGGTCAGGATGGCGCAGCCTGAGCGGCCCGTCACCGTGGTCGCCGACGACTCGGAGGCGGAGCCGGACCTGGGCTTCGCCGAGCGGTCCGGCGGCTCGGTTGAGGTGGCCGCGGGGACGGTGCTGGTGACCGGCGGTACGGGCGGGTTGGGGGCGTTGCTGGCTCGTCGCCTGGTGACCGATCACGGTGTGCGTTCCTTGCTGCTGGTGAGCCGGCGCGGGCTGACGGCGCAGGGTGCCGAGACGCTGGTGCAGGAGCTGACCGGGCTGGGGGCCGACGTCCGCGTGATGGCGTGCGATGTCGGGGATCGGGACGCGCTGGCACAGGTCGTGGGGTCGGTTCCGGATTCGGCCCCGCTGGTGGGTGTGGTGCACGCGGCGGGAGTGGCGGACAACGGTGTGGTGGAGGCGTTGTCGCCAAGCCGGTTGGATGCGGTGCTGCGTCCCAAGGCGGACGCGGCCTGGCATCTGCATGAGCTGACCCGGGATCTGCCGCTGGCGATGTTCGTGCTGGTGTCCTCGGCCGGTGGGCTGGTCCTGGCGGAGGGTCAGGGCAACTACGCGGCGGCCAACGTGTTCCTGGACGCGCTGGCGGCCTATCGGCGGTCGCGAGGGCTGGTGGCGACGTCGCTGGCGTATGGGCTGTGGGATGTGGACACCGGGATGAGCGCCGAGCTGTCCGACGCCGGCCGCGAGCGGCTGGCCCGGATCGGGTTGCCGGCCCTGTCCGCGGCCGAGGGGTTGCGGCTGTTCGATGTGAGTGTGCGGACGGATGCGGCGATGACGGTGCCGCTGCGGGTGGAGGTGGAGGCGTTGCGGGGCCGCGCCGGCGAGGTGCCGGCGTTGCTGCGAGGGCTGGTACCGGCGAGGCGGGTGGCTCGTGCGGCCGCCGGTGGCGGCGAAGACGCGGGCGAACGTCGGCGCCTGCACAGCAAGGACGCCTTGGCCGAGCTGGTACGCCACCAGATCGCGGCTGTCCTCGGCCACGCGGACGGTGTGAACATCGGTGGTGACCGCGCCTTCAAGGACCTGGGCTTCGACTCGCTCACCACTGTGGAGCTGCGCAACGGCCTGGCGAAACGCATCGGGCTGGCGCTACCCGTGACCATGGTGTTCGACCATCCGACGGCTGATGAGCTGATCACCTATCTCTGGTCGCGGATCGAAGGCGCCGCTCCGGATGTCAGCCGGCCTCAGACGAGGGCCGACCACGACGACGACCCGATCGCGATTGTTGGTATGGCGTGCCGTTTTCCAGGTGAGATCGACACTCCTGAGCAACTGTGGCGATTGCTGGCCGATGGAGGTGAGGTGCTGTCCTCTTTCCCGGAGGACCGCGGCTGGGATCTGACGACCTTGACGAGCCGCAGTGCCACCACATCCGGCGGGTTCCTCGCCGGAGTCGCCGACTTCGACCCGGGATTCTTCGGGATCAACCACCGCGAGGCCCTGGCGATGGACCCCCAGCAGCGACTGCTGTTGGAGACGTCGTGGGAGGCACTGGAACAAACCGGCATCGTGCCCGCGACCCTGCGTGGTAATGACGTGGGCGTGTTCATCGGGACCAACGGTCAGGACTACCCGACGCTGCTGGCCCAGTCTGAAGACGACTTCGGGGGCTATGTCGGCATTGGCAGCGCGGCGAGCGTGGCGTCCGGGCGGCTCTCCTACACGTACGGCTTCACCGGTCCGGCGCTCACCGTGGACACCGCGTGCTCCTCGTCGTTGGTCGCTCTGCATCTGGCCGCTCGGTCACTCCGGTCCGGGGAGTGCTCGCTCGCCCTGGTCGGTGCCGTCACGGTGATGACGACGCCAGAAGGGTTCGTCGAGTTAACTCGGCAAGGAGTGCTGGCCGGCGACGGGCGTTGCAAGGCTTTCGCCGACGCGGCCGACGGGACAGGGTGGGCTGAAGGCGTGGGCATGCTTGTGGTCGAGCGGCTGTCGGACGCGCGGGCGAAGGGCCATGAGGTGTTGGCAGTGCTCCGGGGCAGTGCCGTCAACCAGGACGGCGCCTCGAACGGGCTCACCGCACCGAACGGCGTCGCGCAGCAACGTGTCATTCGCCAGGCGTTGGCCTCCGCAGGCCTGTCGGTGTCCGATGTGGACGTGGTGGAGGCACACGGCACCGGAACCAGGCTGGGAGACCCGATTGAGGCCGACGCGTTGCTGTCGACCTACGGTCAGGACCGGGACCGGCCGTTGTGGCTCGGTTCGGTGAAGTCGAACCTGGGGCACACCCAGGCGGCCGCGGGGGTGGCAGGCGTGGTGAAGCTGATCCTCGCCATGCGGCACGGAACTCTGCCGCGGACGCTCCATGTGGACGAGCCTTCGTCTCATGTGGACTGGTCGGCCGGTTCGGTCAGGCTGGCGACCGAGGCGGTGCCGTGGGCGACCAACGGGCGCCCACGACGCGGTGCGGTGTCCGCCTTCGGAATCAGCGGGACCAACGCACACGTCATTCTCGAAGAAGCCGAACGGTCCATTCCTGAAGAAGGCGAACGGTCCGAAAATCCGTCCGGCCCGGGGGAGCCGCCTTGGTTGCTGTCCGGCCGCACCGCCGATGCCCTTGGCGTACAGGCGGAACGCCTCCTGGCGGCCGACCCTGACGCGCGTGCGGCTCGACCGCTTGCGGTGTCTCGCACGCACTTCGAGTACCGCGCGGCGGTGCTGGACGGCAGCCTTGACGCCCTCGCCGCTCTCGCGAGAGGCGAGGACCATGAGCTGGTCGCCCGTGGTGTGGTTGGGAAGCCGGTGGTACCGACGATCGTGTTCGCCGGCGCGACCGCGTGCACAGAGATGGGCCGTGAGCTGGCCCGGTTCCCGGTGTTCGCGGCAGCGCCGGCCGAGATCGGCGGCCGGTTCGGGGAGGAGAGCGGTTTCGCGTTCGAGGTGGCGTTGTTCAGGTTGCTGGAGTCCTGGGGAGTGCAGGCAGAGGTCCGCGGCCATTCGGGGGGCGAGGTCGCCGCCGCGTACGTGGCCGGGGCGTTGTCGCTGGACGACGCCTACGAACTGGTCACCGCCAAGGCCCAGGACCCTCGTGTCGCCGACTACCGGGTCCGGCCGTTCGGGCAGGACGACGTCGTCGTCGAACCGGGAACCTGTGGTTCACTGTCCGGCCTGGTCAACGCGCTGGCAGGACTCCATGTGCGCGGCGTCGCGGTGGACTGGGCGGCCGTGATTCCGGGCGGGCGGTGCGCCGTGCCCACGTATGCCTTCCAACGGCAGCGGTTCTGGCCGCGGGTGGCCCACACCATGCCCCCCGGCCCCATCGAAGCCGATGCCGATGCCCGGACCGAGCCGCTGTCGGCGGTGGATCTCGTCCGGACCGAGGTGGCCAGGGCCCTCGGCCTGCCTGATATGCAAGCGGTGGCGCCGGACCGTGAGTTCACCCAGCTCGGCCTGGACTCGTTGGCCTTGATTGACTTGCGCGCCAGGCTGCGCGCCCGCACCGGCAAGAAGATCGAAGCAAGCGCGGTGTTCCGGCACTCGACCTCCGAGGCTCTCGCCCACTATCTGGACGAGCTCGACCAGGGGCCGCAGGCCGAGCCGGGCGTGGCGGACGCGGCGCTGCCGGCGGGTGTGATGCCGTACGTGATCTCGGGCAGGTCGGGTGGGGAGTTGCGGGCGCAGGCGGGCCGTCTGGCGGTGTATGTGGAGGAGGGTAACGAGCTGGGGCCGGCCGATGTGATGTTCTCGCCGGCCACGTCACGGTCGGCGTTCGCGCATCGGGCGGTGGTGGTCAGCGGGGATCGCGAGGAGTTGCTGGCGGGGTTGGCCGCGGTCGCTTCCGGTGACTCGGCGGCGGGTGTGGTGCGGGGTGTGGCCGACGTGGATGGCCGGATGGTGTGGGTGTTCCCGGGGCAGGGGGCGCAGTGGGCGGGGATGGGTGCGCGGCTGCTGGAGGAGTCGCCGGTGTTCGCCCGCCGGATGGCGGAGTGCGCGGCGGCGTTGGAGCCGTTCGTGGACTGGTCGCTGCTGGATGTGATCCGCCGGGTGGAGGGTGCTCCGGGGCTGGATCGGGTGGATGTGGTCCAGTCGGCGTCGTTCGCGGTGATGGTGTCGCTGGCAGCCGTATGGGAGTCGCTGGGGCTGCGCCCGGACGCGGTGGTGGGCCATTCGCAGGGCGAGATCGCCGCCGCGGTCGCGGCGGGCGGGCTGTCGTTGTCCGATGGCGCCCGGGTGGTGGCGTTGCGCAGCCGCCTGATCGCTGAGCGGCTGTCCGGAGGCGGGATGATGCTGTCGGTGATGGCTCCGGCGGAGCGGGTTCGCGGGATGCTCGCCGATGCCGGGCTGCTGGACCGGGTCTCGATCGCGGCGGTCAACGGTCCCCAGGTGGTGACGGTGGCCGGTGATCCGGATGCGATGCGGGTGCTGGAGCGGCGGTTGTCAGCCGATGGGGTGATGCGCTGGCAGCTGGCCGGAGCGGACTTCGCTGCGCACTCGCCTCAGGTCGAGGGGCTCCGGGACGAGCTGTTGGCCGATCTGGCCGAGGTGGCGCCGCGTACGGTGCGGGTGCCGATGTTGTCGACGGCGACCGGGCAATGGCTGAACGGCTCCGAGTTGGACTCCGGCTACTGGTACGAGAACGTACGGCGGACGGTGGAGTTCGCGTCGGCGATCGAGCGGTTGCTGGAGGAGCGGTATCGGGCGTTCGTCGAGGTCGGCCCGCATCCGCTGCTGGCGCTGGGGATCGAGCAGGCGGTGGACGAGGCGGGGGTCACCGCGGTGGTCGTCGGGACGTTGCGCCGCGACGAGGGTGGCATGGACAGGGTGGTGCTTTCGGCGGCCGAGCTGTTTGTCCGCGGGGTCGCGGTGGACACTGCGCCAAGCGCGCCACAGAGCCCGCCGGACGTCATCGCGGACCTGTACCGGCAGTCGGTCGACGCCGGCATGCTGGACCAGGCGGACGCGTTGCTGCGCGGGGTGGCCGAAGTGCGTGAGAAGTCGGCCGAGCCGCCGGCCCTGCGCCTGACGCCGTTGAGGGACAGTGGAACCGGGCGTCAGCTGGTCTGTGTCGCGCCCGTCGTTCCCACCACCGGCGAGCATGTCTACTATGGTCTGGCCACCGCTCTTGGCGGCCAGTGGGATGTCAGCGTGGTCACGCCCGGCGGGTTCACCGCCGGCGAGCCGTTGCCCAGCTCCCGGACCGCGTTGATCGAGCAACTGGCGACCGCGGTCGTGGACCGCACCGTGGCGGGTCCGCTTGTCCTGCTCGGGACATCTTCGGGCGGGTTGCTCGCCCACGAGGTCGCCGCCTGGCTTGAAGATCGCGGCCTTGCCGTCGACGCGGTTGTCCTGTTGGATACCCACTTGCTCGACTCGAAAGCCGCCGAGGTGTTGCGGCCCAGGCTGTGGCCGGCGTTGCATGCCCGGGAATCGGTGGTCGACGGGCTCGACTGGATCCGGTTGTCGGCCACCGTCTGGTATGTGGACCTGTTGTCGTCGTGGCGTCCTCGGCCGACGCGCGTGCCATCGCTGCTGGTACGCGCCTCTGTGCCGCTGGGCACCGTGCACGACGACGCCTGGCGATCGACGCTGCCCGGGATGACCGACGTCATCGACGGCCCCGGCGACCATCTGTCGATGCTTGAGCAGCACGTCGTGGAGACCGGTGGCCGCGTGACGGGCTGGCTCGAACGCACGGTGTTGAACAAAAGGCAGTGAGAGGAAGCTTGGACATGTACTACGAACACCTGAGCGAGTCCGTGTGGATCGCCTACGACGGAACCACTCGCAACGCGACGTACGTGCGAGGTGACATGAGCGGGGGCATGCTCGTCGGCACTCTCGACAGTGCGGACGCCACGAGACAGCTGCTCAGTCACGGCGAAGGCGCGGCGAAGACGGTGGTGCTCACCGACACCGACTCCGGGCAGCACATCCCGGAGGGCGCCACGACACTCACCTCGGTGGAGACGGCGACCGCACTCGCCGGCTGCCCTCTGCTCGACGCCGTCGAGGTGGAGCGGGGTTCTCCCCTCGATGCCTATCTCGGGAGATCCCAGCGCACCCACGGAATCGCGGCCCGGCGATTGACACCTGATCAAACCTTCAGCGGTGCGACCGACCTCAAGGTCGGCCACACACTGGTCGAGGTTCAAAACATCGGGCGCGCCTACAGCGCCGCCGACACGATCGTGTGGCTTCCTGACGAGGCGGTGCTGATCACCGGTGCCGCTGTCGTCAACGGTGTGCATCCCGCGTCGTGGTCGGGCTCGATCGAGCAGTGGCGTGCGGCGTGCGTCCAGCTCGTGGCGCTACGGCCGGCTGTGGTGGTTCCCGGGTACGGGCCGGTCACCGACATCACCGGGATCATCGATCTGCGGGACTATCTCGAGCACCTGCACAGCGAGGCGGAGGTGCGCTACCGCAAGGGAATGCCGGTCGAGGAAGCCGCGGTCGACCTGCCGCTCGGCCGCTGGGAGCAGTGGGCCTGCCGGGAGAACCTGGCGATCACCTTGGCCACCGTCTACGACTCCCTGGGCGACAGCACCGAGCGCACGGTCAGCGGGGTTCTGGCCACCGCCGCCGAGATCGCCGAGGGCATCCGCCGACGGCCGCGGATCGCACCCGTCGCCCCCGGTGAGCGTGACCAGGAAACACTGGACGCGTTGGGCCTCGTCGGGGGAGAGAACTCGATCTTCGAGCTGCACAGTGTGAACATACCGAACGTCATGACCACCTTTGTGCGGCACACCAAGCTGTACAAGGATAGTATGCCCCTGGCCCATGGCGTGATCGACGGCGTCCTACCGCCACGGCAGCGCGAAATGGCGATCTTGCGCGGCGCGTGGGCGTGTTCGGCGATCTACCAGTGGAATCACCACTACCATGTCGCCCTCGGCGTCGGCCTCACTCAAGAGGAGATCGACCTGATTTCCCGGGACATCTCCCTGGGAGCATGGACCCGGCACGAGCGGGCGGTGCTGACCGCCGTGGACGAACTGCACACCGAGTCAGTGGTCTCCGACCGCACCTGGGCGATCCTGTCGGAAACCTATGGCGAGCGTGAACTGATCGAACTCGTCACCCTGATCGGCGAGTACCACAAGGTCTCCTTCGCGCTGAATAGCTGGGGCGTCCCCCTCGAACCGTGGATGGGCCCTTACCGCATCCCCTCCGGCTGGCGCACCGCCCACCAGACCCGAGACACTCCCTTGGACGATGCCTCACCTGGTGAGCTTGGCGAGTTTCCTGCAGCAGGTCAGCGCGGCGGAGAGGCCGGGGAAGGCGAGAGGTGGCTGCCCTTGCATTATGTATCGGACGGGGAAACGGCACGGTAGCCGAACAGCCAGGCAAGGGACCTCTCAATCTTCCACCGGTGCCGTCCCAGCCGCCACGCCGCCGCATTCCGGGGCCCAGACCACGGGCTCGGCCCCGGCCAGGCAGGTCAGCGTCTTGTCGCGCTCACGCGGTAGCAGCAGCCCGGTACGAAGACGAACAGGGCGTTCACGAAGGTGCCCTCGTGGATGACATCCAGGTCGTGAAGCACGACCCGGGGCGCCGCGAGAAGAGCGAGCCCGATTATCGCGATCATGGGCAGCCCGAGAACCGGGCGTCTCGGGGCGGGCGGCCGAGGTGGTGGGGTGTGCTGATGAGATAGTCGTGATGGATGATCGCCGGCGCGAGCCGGGCGTACTCATCGGGCCGGGCAAGGCGCTTCGGGAAGGGCACACCGGAGGCCAGCCCGAACGGAACTCCGCGGAGACGGTTTCCAGCATCGGCGTTTCGACGATGCCCGGCGCGATGGTGTTGACGCGGATGCCGTCCTGACCTCGTGTTCGCCGGTGACGACCGCCGCGATGTCGCGGACTTCCATCAGTCCTGTTCCTTGCTGTAGGTGGTGATCGTTTCGCCGGTGTTCCCGGCGAGTGCCCCTTGGGCCAGGCCGGTGGCGACCGCCGCGATTCCCAGCCGGCCGGAGTCGAGACCGGCCAGTGCGATCTTGAGGCCATCGCCCTCCTCGCCGATCCTGCGCCAGGCGGGAACACGGACGTGGTCCAGCCGCATGGTGGCGGTCGCGGATCCGGTCAGGCCCATCTTGCGCTCGGGCGGGTCCGCGCTCAGGCCTTCCGCGTCGGCCGGGACCAGGAAGCAGGAGATGCCCTTGCGATCGTCCGAGGTCCGCGCCATCACCTGGTAGAAGTCGGCATGCCCACCGTGGGTCGTCCATGCCTTCGCGCCGTCGAGCACGTAGTCGTCCCCGTCCCGGACGGCGCGGGTCCTCATGGCGGCGGGATCAGAGCCCGCGTGCGGCTCGCTCAGGCAGTACGCGCCGAGGAGGTCGCCGCCGAGCATGTCGGGCAGCCACGCCCGCCGCTGCTCTTCCGTGCCGAAGTTGACGAGCCCGAAGCACGCCAGGGTATGCACGCTGGCACCGACGCCGATGCTCGACCAGATCGCCGCGATCTCCTCAAGTACCTGCAGGTACACCTCGTACGGCTGGCCTCCGCCGCCGCACTCCTCGGGGTAGGGGAGGCCGAGGAGGCCGACCGCGCCGAGGGTCCTGAAGACCTCGCGCGGGAACTCCTCGTCGGCCTCGGCCCGGGCGGCCCGGGGCGCGAGTTCCTTGTCGGCGAGGTCCCGGACGAGGGTGATCAGGTCGGCACTCTCGCCGGTGGGCATGACACGTGATGCGGGCATGGACAATCCTCCGAGAACCGGAACGAGTACCACGGTATCGGCTCTGGTACTCTGCCATAAGGTCGACGTCATGCCACTTCCAGGGAAGGCTCGCGCGCGCCGCGAGGAGATGCTGGTTCAGCTCCGAGAGCTGTTCCTGACCGAGGGATTCTCTTCGTTCAACATCGGAGATCTGGCGGAACGGCTGCGGTGTTCGAGAACCACCTTGTACGCCGTGGCACCGAGCAAGGAGCAGATCGTTGTCGCAGCCGTGCGCTCGTTCTTCAAGACCGCGGCGGAACATATCGAGGCCCGGGTCGTGGCCTCCGATGATCCGGCGAGGCGGCTGGCGATCTACCTGGAGGCCGTCGCCTCGGAACTTCAGCCGGCCTCGGCCATGTTCTTCGCGGATGTGGCCGACTTCGGTCCGGCCAACGACGTGTACCAGGAGAACACTCAGTACGCGGCTCGGCGGGTCCAGGCTCTCGTGACCGAGGGAGTGAAGACCGGAGCGCTGCGCCCGGTTCACGCGTCGTTCGTGGGGGCCGCCGCGGCCCAGGTCATGGGCGCGATCCAGCACGGGACGATCCAGGCGACCACCGGGCTCGACGCCGCCGAAGCGTACCGCCAACTCGCCGACCTGGTCATGACCAGCCTGACGGCCGATCCGAAGGAGCCGGCCAACGTGCGGAGGACAACACCGTGACCACTGATGCCGGCAGGGGCGGTCCGCTGACGGGCTTGCGCGTCCCGGAACTCGCAGGGCTGGGGCCGGCTCCGCACGCGGCCATGGTGCTCGCGGATCTCGGTCCCCGAGCTGGGGTGTTGCGACGACCACTAGAACGGAAGTACCACTGGCGGGGCGCCGCTTAAAGCTCCAAAAAAGTGATTTTTTCGGGTTCAGCAGCTACGCGCCGTTTTTCCCCAGGTAGGTACGCAGGTGCCGGGCGGTGAGCGAGTCCCCCGTGGAGACCAGGTCCGCGGGAGTGCCGGTGAAGACCACCCGGCCGCCGTCGTGGCCGGCCCCCGGGCCGAGGTCGATGATCCAGTCGGCGTGGGCCATCACCGCCTGGTGGTGCTCGATGACGATGACCGTGTTGCCGTCGTCGACGAGCCGGTCCAGCAGGGCCAGGAGCTGGTCCACGTCCGCCAGGTGCAGGCCGGTGGTCGGCTCGTCCAGCACGTACGTGGTGGCCTTCTCCGCCATCCGGATGGCCAGCTTGAGCCGCTGCCGCTCGCCGCCGGACAGGGTGGTGAGCGGCTGACCCAGGCCGAGGTAGCCCAGGCCCACGTCGGCGAGCCGGTTCAGGACGGCGCGGGCCGGGCCGGAGCCGAAGAAGTCGCGGGCCTCGGTCACCGACATGGCCAGCACCTCGCTGATGTCCTTGCCGCGCAGCTTGTGGGTGAGCACCTCGGGGGTGAACCGCTTCCCCTCGCACTGCTCGCACACCGAGGCCACCCCGGCCATCATCGCCAGGTCGGTGTAGACCAGGCCGATGCCCTTGCAGTTCTGGCACGCCCCCTCGGAGTTCGCGCTGAACAGGGCGGCCCTGACCCCGTTGGCCTTGGCGAAGGCGGTACGGATCGCATCGAGCAGCCCGCTGTAGGTGGCCGGGTTACTGCGGCGCGACCCCCGGATCGGGGCCTGGTCGACCACCGCGACGTCGTCCCGGCGGGGGAGCGAGCCGTGGATCAGCGAACTCTTGCCCGAACCGGCGACGCCGGTGACCACGGTCAGCACGCCCAGCGGGATGTCGACGCTCACGTCCTTGAGGTTGTGCAAGTCGGCGCCGGTGATGGACAGCTGCCCGCTGGGCTGCCGTACCTTCTCACGCAGGCGGGTCCGGTGGTCCAGGTGGCGGCCGGTCAGGGAGTCCGACGCGCGCAGCCCGGCCACGTCGCCGGTGAAGCAGATCCGCCCGCCGGACGAGCCGGCCCCGGGACCGAGGTCGACCACGTGGTCGGCGATCTCGATCGTCTCCGGCTTGTGCTCGACGACCAGGACCGTGTTGCCCTTGTCGCGCAGCCGGAGCAGCAGGCCGTTCATCCGTTCGATGTCGTGCGGGTGCAGCCCCACCGTGGGCTCGTCGAAGACGTAGGTGACGTCGGTCAGGCTGGAGCCGAGATGCCGGACCATCTTCACCCGCTGGGCCTCACCCCCGGACAGGGTGCCGGATTCGCGGTCCAGGCTCAGGTAGCCGAGGCCGATCTCGACCAGCGAGTCCAGGGTGTTGCTCAGGGTGGCGATCAACGGCCCTACCGACTCGTCCTCGATGCCCCGGACGAACTCGGCCAGGTCACTGATCTGCATGGTGGCGCAGTCGGCGATGTTACGGCCGTCGATCTTCGAGCCCAGCGCGGCGGGGTTGAGCCTGGTGCCGCCGCACGCGTGGCAGCTGGTGAACGTCACGGCCCGGTCCACGAACGCCCTGATGTGCGGCTGCAGCGACTCGCGATCCTTGGCGAGGTAGAGCCGCCGCACCTTGACCAGGAGCCCCTCGTAGGTGGTGTTCATGGTGCCGATCTTGACCTTGGTGGCCGGCCGGTGCAGGAAGTCCTCCCACTGGGTGGGGGTGTAGTCCCTCAGCTTGACGTCGCGGTCGAAGAACCCGGAGTGTGCGATCGACTGCCAGTACCACGAGTCCACATTGAAGTTCGGGGCGGTGATCGCTCCCTCGTTGAGCGAGAGGTCGACGTCGACCAGCTGGGAGACGTCGACATCCGACACCCGGCCGAGCCCCTCGCACTTCGGGCACATGCCCTCGGCGCTGTTGAAGCTGAACGCGGTCGAGGTGCCGACGTGGGGGGTGCCGATCCGGCTGAAGACGATCCGCAGCATCGTCTGCGCGTCGGTCGCCGTACCGACCGTGGAACGGGAGTTGGCGCCCATCCGCTCCTGGTCGACGACGATCGCCGCGCTCAGGTTGCGCAGGGCGTCGACGTCGGGCCGGCCGAGGCTGGGCATGAACGACTGGATGAAGGCCGTGTAGGTCTCGTTGATCAGCCGCTGTGACTCCGCGGCGATGGTGCCGAAGACGAGGGAGGACTTCCCGGAGCCGGAGACCCCGGTGAAGACGGTGAGCCGTCGCTTGGGAATGTCCAGTGAGATGTCGGCCAGGTTGTTCTCCCTGGCGCCGCGGACCTCGATCACGTCGTGGCTGTCCGCGGCGGCCTGGCCGTGCCGTGCGCCGTGGTCGTCGGTGGGGGTGGGGCTGGAGGGGAACACGGACCTTCTCCCTTGATATCCTTATCGCGTAAAGAGATAGCCCGACAAAGTTAGTTTATGCCGTAAGGAGTGGCAAGTTGGTCGTCTTCGCCGGACAGGGCGACGCGCGCCGTTCGATGGCCCTGCTGTGGCGTACCCCGAGGTCGGGGGAGGTGCGACCAGGCCCCAAACCCGGCCTGAGTGTGGATGAGATCGTGGATGCGGCCATTGCCGTCGCCGACTCCGAGGGAATGGCCGCGCTCTCCATGCGCGCGGTGGGCGAACGGCTCGGACGCACCGCCATGGCGCTCTACACCTACGTGCCCAGCAAGAGCGAGCTGGTCGACCTGATGTACGACCGGGCCCTCGCCGAGCTGCCCGTCGACTACGAGCTGGGGGCCGGTTGGCGGGCGGCCATGACCTCCTGGGCCGGGGATTCCTGGGCGTTCTACCTGCGCCACCCGTGGGTGCTGCAGGTCTCGCAGGCGCGCCCGGTGCTGGGCCCCAACGAGTACGTGATGCTGGAGACCGCGCTGCGGATCCTCCGTGAGACCGGCCTTGAGGCCGGGATGCTGCGGCGCCTCGTCGGGACGCTGTTCCACTTCGTGCGCGGGGCGGCGCAGACGGTCGCGGAGTCGCGCCAGGCCCCGGCGGCGACCGGGGTGTCCGACGAGGAGTGGTGGTACGCCCGCTCGGCCATGCTGGAGGAGGTCGCCCCCGACTTCGCCGAGCGGTTCCCGACGTTGACCTGGCTCGACAGCGAGGGCGCCTACCAGTCCGAGGACGAGAGCGTTCCCTACCTGGAACAGGAGGCGAGGGAGACCTTCGCGGCCGGGCTCGCCGTCCTCCTGGACGGCATCGAGGCGGCCATGAACAGGGCCGGCGTCTGATCACGGGGAAATGGTGTCCCACTGCCATCTCGGCGGGATCGACGTCCGGACGCGCACCAGCCGCCGCGTGGTGTCGCAGTCGGAGGGGGTTCACCGATGATTTCCGCCTTTCGACCTCGGTGGCATGATCTCGCTTAATATCTGTAGATCATGTTCGATAGCACTAAATTTCGTTTAGGTCGCGAATGGTGCCTATCTAGCTATATAGGGACAAAATAACTGCGAGAGCGGGTTGTTGATCATCGTGCTGATATTTCATGGAAGAAAGCGGTCGATTATGAAACATCTGGCGGCCGGTGGGAGATCTATGTAAAGCACTGATTCCGCTGCTGCCCCTCCGAGGAGATGAGTCATGTGAGCGTCCTGTTGACCGTGCACCCCAAGGATCACGACCTCGCCCGCGAGCTCGGCACCTGGTTGCTGGAGGAGCGGGATCTGCGTGGCGGGGTGACGTACGTTCACGAGGTGGTGCCGGAGGGTGCCATGGGCGCCGTGGTCGAGGGCGTCCAGGTCGCCCTGGGCTCGGGCGGCGCTGTCGCGGCGCTTGCCGGTGTGGTCATCGCCTGGCTCAGAACGCGTCCGGGTGAGGTGATCTTGAAGATCAAGCGTGGAACGGACGAGATCGAGCTCACCGGTAAGGGGGTGAAGGCTCTGGACGCACAGAGCCTTCGGGAGCTCACCGAGAGGGTCACGGAGATCGCTGCCAAGTCCCTGCCTTCCGATGACCGTGGATGAGCCGGCTTTCCTGACCTCACCGGGGACCAGGGTCCTACTGGTTGGGTCGAGCGAAGGCGCAGACCCGCAGAGCCTGCCGCCCCTGCGCACGGTCACCGACACGGTCACCGACCTTGGCCGGACCCTGGTCGAGCAGGCGGGGCTGGATCCGGCCCGGCTCACGGTGTGTCTGGATCCGGCCCATCCGACCGAGTTGTTCGACGTCGTGACAGAGGTGGCAAGGGAGGCCACCGACGCGTTCGTGCTCTACTACGTCGGTCACGGGGAGATCGGCGCGGACAACGAACTCCTCCTGGTCACCCGGTCGACCGGCGGGCTGACCAGGAGCAACGCGGACTTCCGGGCCCTGCGTTATTCGGCCGTCCCTGAGATCATCCAGGATGTGTGCAGGGCGAAGGTGGTCGTCCTGGTACTCGACTGCTGTTTTTCCGGTCGTGGAGTCGTCGCGATCCGCTCGGCCGCAGACTCGGCTTTCGACAACACACGTTTCAACGGTTCGTTCCTCCTCACCTCCGCCGGCGGGTCCAGCCTGTCCTGGGAACTGCCGGACGAACGGCACACCGCGTTCACCGGTGAATTGATCCGGCTGCTGGAAAGGGGAGACCCGGCAGGTCCGAGATGGCTGACGCTCGACTACGTCCACGAATACCTGGAACGGGTCATGCGTGAGCGTCATCTGCCACTGCCGAAGCGGCAGAGCATCGATCTCGGCGGCCGTCACGTCGTGACGGGCAATCGTGCCTACCTGCCGCCTGCGGAGCCATCGCCTCCCAGGTCCTCTGGAGCCGATGACGAGGAGAGCCCGTACCGGGGACTGGCCGCGTTCGGGCAGGGCGACGCGAAGTACTTCTACGGTCGTGAGGAACTCACGGCGAGGCTGCTGGAGCGGGTCCGCGAGCACCGGTCGCGCGGCGGCCTGCTGATGGTCACCGGGCCGTCGGGAGCGGGGAAGTCCTCCCTGCTGAGAGCCGGACTGCTCGCCGCGCTGTCCCACGGTGGCCGGGACGATCCGGCCTGCCTCCTGCTGACGCCGGGGGCCGACCCGCTGGGCGCCCTCGCGGACCGTCTCGCGCCGATCGACGACGTGGACCGCGAAGGACTGCGGACGCGCCTGCTGCTCGATCCGGAGGCTCTGCGCGAGGTGGCCGCGGGCGTGGAGCCCAACGGGCTGCTCATCGTGGTCGACCAGTTCGAGGAAACCTTCAGCCGGTGCGAGGAGGAGACCCATCGCCGGGCCTTCGTCGCGGCGCTCGCCCGGGCCTGCACGCCGTCCGGCGGTCCCCCTCCCGCGACGGTGGTGATCGGTCTACGCGCCGACTTCTTCGGGCACTGCGCGGGCTTTCCCGATCTGGCCGCCGCGCAGGAACGCCCGCAGATCGTCGGACCGATGTCTCCGGAGCAGCTCGAGACGGTGATCCGACGGCCCGCGGAGATGATGGGGTTGCGCCTGCAGGACGGGCTGATGGAGCTCTTACTTGAGGACATGGGGGCGCACTCGGCCGCCGACCCCGGCGGAGTCCTGCCGCTGCTGTCCCACGCCCTCCTGGTCACCTGGCAGTACCGGGAGAACGGTGTGCTGACGGTGGCGGCCTACCGGGCGACGGGAGGAATCAGCCGCGCGATCGCCACCACCGCCGACAACACCTTCGAGAGCCTGAACGAGCGAGGGCGGCGACTCGCACGGCGCATCCTGCTCCGTCTGCTCTGGGTCGGCGAGGGAGTGGAAGCCGTCCGCAGACAGGTGCCGCCGGCCGAGCTGCTGCCCGCGGATGATCAGAGCGAGCAGGTGCTCGACAGGTTCGTCGCCGCCCGGCTGGTCATGGTGGGGGAGAACGTGGCGCAGATCACGCACGAGGCCCTGCTGCGTCACTGGCCGAGGTTGGCCACCTGGCTGCGGGAGGACCAGGCGGGGCTGCTCGTCAGCCAGCGGGTGGAGGGCTCGGCGGCGGTCTGGAAGCAGGAGGGAAGGCACCCCACGCTTCTGGACCGTGGCCCGCGGCTGGAGGCCACCCTCACCTGGCTCGGGGAGGGCGACCGGGATCTGAGTGATCTGGCGAAGGAGTTCGTCGAGGCGAGCGACCGGGCGGAGAAGGCCGACCTGCTGGCCGAACGGCGTCGTGGGCGGGTACGCCGCGTGGTGATCGTGGCGCTGGCCACCCTGCTGGTACTCGCCGTCACCGGGGGAGCCTTCGCGTTGAATCTGCGTGACCAAGCCGACCAGGCCAAGATCGTCGCATCGTCGCAGCAGGCCGCCGCGCGGGCCGACGCGCTGCGGGGCGTCGACCCCGCCCTGGCCATGCAACTGGGCCTGGTCTCCTACCGGATCTCGCCCACGGTCGAGGCGCGCGGCAGTCTTCTGTCGTCGTTCGGCTCTCCTTATGCCACCCGCCTCCTGGGGCATCAGGGGTTGGTCACCTTTGTACGGTTCCGCCCCGACGGGAAGGTCCTGGCAAGCGTCGGGGCGGACCATACCGTCCGCTTCTGGGACGTGGCGGCGCAGCGGGAGACGGGAAGAATCGACGCCGGAGCCCTGGGACACGGCGAGGCGACGGAGGTCGCGTGGAGCCCGGACGGACACTCGCTGCTGGTGAACGCCGGGAGCACCGCGAGGGCGTCGTTGTGGAATGTGGCCGACCCGCGCAACCCGGTCCTGATCACTCCCCTGGGCGAGAAGGGCCAGGGATGGACGGTGGCCGTACACCCCAACGGCAGGATCTTCGCTGTCAGCGGGAGCGACGGCCTGGTGGTCCTGTGGGAACTCGACGGCAAGCCCAGAAGAGTGGCGGCCCTCACCCCGGCCTTCGGTAGATCCGACACCCTGTCCTTCTCCTCGGACGGGCGTTTTCTGCTGGAGTCGCTTTGGGGGGTGTTCCACTCGCGGCTGTGGAGCCTGGAGGACTCTGGGCGGGTGCGTGACTGGTCGGTGGTGAGCGACTCGTACTTCGATAGCGTGATCGCCCCAGAGCGCGACGTCATCGCCAGGGCCAGCGTCGAGAACGCAATCGTGGTCACGCCCATAAAGAAGTCCGGCAAGGAGGGCGAGCCAATCAAGCTCGCTCTGCCGCAGCAGTCGATTCCCTCGGTTCTCAGCTTCACCTCCGACGCCGGAACGCTCGCGGCGGCCTATGCGAATGAGAACACCGTCCGCGTCTGGGATGTCGGCGCCCGTAAGATCGTCGTCACACTGCCGCACACCGGCCCGGTTCGGTCGGTGGACATCACCCGGGATGGCACCTCGGTCGCCACGGCCGGAGGTGACGGGGCGGTCCGGGTCTGGCCGTTACCGGGTTCCAGCGCGGCCACCCACAAGGCCGGGATCAACGCTGTGGCGTTCTCTCCGGACGGGGGCGTGCTCGCATCGGCCGGACTCGACGGATCCAGACTGTGGCAGATCACCGACAGGACCCGTCTCCAGGCGGCGGCCTCGCTGGAGGGGGGCGCCACCAATGCGAGCACCAACAGTCTGTCGTTCTCTGTCGACCGGCCGTTCCTGACGAATTCCGTTCTCGCGTCTTCCGGCCAGCTGTGGAACGTGAAAAATCCACGCAAGCCAATCACCGTGCAAATGGGAGAGGGGATCTCCAGAAACCACTTCGGCGTCGCCCTGTCGCGGCAGGGCCGGTTGCTGGCGCTGGGGCTCGCGCCGGACTCCGGTGGCATCGGAGTCGCCGTGTGGCATCTCGACGCCACCGGGAAGCGGTCACCCGCCTCGGCGTGGTCGCTCGCCGGGCCCGATACCCTCGTCGCCCCGAACGCGCTGACGTTCAACCCGTCCGGCACGCTCCTCGCCGGCGGCCTCGACGACCACACGATCCGGCTGTGGGACGTCTCCGACCCCGGACGCCCCGGGGAGAGCGCCTACCTGGCCGGCCACACCGGTGCCGTCACCGGCGTCGCCTTCCACCCCTCGGGAAGGATTCTGGCGAGCGCCTCGGAGGATGGTACGGTCCGTCTCTGGAACCACGGCGGGCAACCCCTCGCCGTCATCCCGCCCACCACGGGGGTCGCGGCCCGGGTGGCGTTCAGCGGTGACGGCACCGTCCTGGCCGCGGTGGGTGGCGATCGCATCGTTCACCTCTACTCGGTCGTCGATCCCCGTCGTCCCGTCCTGGAGGCGGAACTGAGCGGTCACACCGCTCCCATCACCGACGTGTCCTTCCAGCCCGGGGGCGACATCATCGCCACGGCCTCCGAGGACGCGACGATCCGGCTGTGGGACACCGACATCGCGCAGGTCTCGCGGCGCGTCTGCGCCACGGCGGGCAGCCCGATCACCGCGGCCGAATGGGAGAAGTACGTTCCGGGTCTTCCTTACGACCCCCCGTGCTCCTGAGGGTGAGGCGTTTCCCTCGAGCACTTCCGCCGGATCGCCGTGGAGTTCTGCGAGGATTAGGCCGCTCAGGGCACTCGTTACGTCGAGGTGACCTTCACCGCCGCCTCATACGGGGAGCGGGTCGGACAGCCCGAGATGCCGCTGGAGGCGGTGCTCGACGGGCTGGCCGAAGGCCGCGCCAGGTTCGGGATCCGGAGCCGGGTGCTGCTCGACCACTCCAGGCGGCGTTCGGTGGAGCGGTTGTGGCGGACGGCGGACGCCGATCCGTTCCGACGGGCTTTGGAAAGTACTTGACGATATGGAAACTTGAAAGTACTTTCCAAATTGGAAAGAAGGAGGGGCAGCCCATGGAGATCACTCCCGAAGAAGCCGCGCGGTCGCTGGCTCAGGTCCACGAGACACAGCACAGGGTCCTGCGCGCCGCACCGCCGATGTTCCCCACCTGGTACCCGGTGGCGGTTTGGATCGTCGTCACCGGAATGCAGTTCGTCACCGAGATCACACCCCCCTGGTGGCTCTGGATCGCCGTGACGGCCCTGTCGGCCGGCCTCGCCGTCGCCGTCCTCAAGTTCGTGAGCGACATCAGGAACGCGAACCTGCGCCCGCACTCCTCCATGACGGATCCATGGGCATGGGCCGGCTTCGCCGTCTGGCTTATCACCACCGTTCTCGCGGGCTACGCGCTGGCGTTGTGGCTCAAGGAACTCGGCGTCGCCTATCCGCGCACCGTCATGGGCGTGATCATGACGGTGGTCGTGGCGGTCACCGCGTCCGTCCTGGCCCGGTGGATGTCCGCGCGGACCGTTCGGCGGGCGGAGACGCCGAAGCGATGACGTCGCGACTCGACCCGGCGATCCACGCGCCGGCCCGGCTGCAGATCGTCTCCCTGCTGGCCGCCGCCGAGGAGGCCGAGTTCGCCTTCGTACGCGACAACCTGGGCATCAGTGACTCGGTGCTGTCCAAACACGCGAGCGCACTGGAGGCGGCCGGCTACCTGAAGATCCGCAAGGGACACGTCGGCAAGCGCCCCAGGACGTGGTTCAGCCTCACTCGCGAAGGGCGCGCGGCCTACACCGGCCACGTCGCCGCGCTCCAGGCCATCGTCGCCCGGTCCGGCCTCTCGGTCCTCCCCGACTGAGGAAACGGAACGATCTGCTTGGCCGGATGGCTTGCCTGGCCAAGCGGTACGGCTTCGAGTTCTCGAAGACGCCAGATGTGCATGGTGGCAGTCACGCCAGGTCGTTCACGCGAGGCCGCGCGCCGTCTGCACGATCAGGGGCTTCCCCATCGGGACATCGGCCTGCTGCTCGGAGTCTCCCACCAGGCGGTCGGCAAGCTCCTCGCCGGTTGGATCGACACTCGCCGGCCAGAGCCGACGGGCGGGCCTGGCACCGCCCGAAAACGTTAGGGATTTCCTCTTTTAGTGTCGATATGCCGGGAAAGACTGGTTCAACGCCTCGTTGAGGCTTCTGTCGCATTTTTGAGAATACAACCACATGCAATAAGAATGTTCTGTTAACGGGATCGCCCGCCGAGGCGACGGCCTCGAATTCCGAGCTTAATCCAGGTTTGTGAGAAAAACTCATAAACCGCAAAACGGTCAAGACTCACCGAACATCCCCCATCTCAATCGCCGCGCGTAAGTAACAGTGGCCGGAATCTGCCACTCCACCTGCATTCGAGGTCTTGCGCCCCCCTGTCATCAATGATTAGCTCACTTACATGACGGGCGTGCCCACGCATACATCAGGTGAAATTCAGGTCGAATTAATCGCGATCCGGCCGCACCGGGTCCCCTTCAGATCCTGATCGTCGGCGACATCCTCGCCGGACCGATCCGAACTGCTCGAACAGGGTGTTAACAAGGGGCAACGAGACCCTCTCGTGCCATCTCCCACTATCATCGATCGACACCCCCCCAAGTCTGGACCGTTCCAAACCGCCGGCACGGCCCAGCGGTGGCACGAATGCCGCCTCGTTTCCCCGGATGCCGGGGATCTCTTTCTAGATCGACGCATCACCGTAGATCACGCATTTATTCGCGAGAACCTTCATGTGATCGCCCGAGAGTTCAATTCACCATGTCCGAATTCTCGTCCAGGCGCGACCATATGGGCGTTCTCGACGCCGGATCGTTTGGAGTCTCCTCCGTGACGAGTTCGCTTTCCGATGTCCAAAGTTCCTTTCCAGAGCCGACGACCGGCGAAGGCTCCCGGTCACCCACGCCGGGC
Organism: Streptosporangium sp. NBC_01755; assembly: GCF_035917995.1. NCBI lineage: Bacteria > Bacillati > Actinomycetota > Actinomycetes > Streptosporangiales > Streptosporangiaceae > Streptosporangium > Streptosporangium sp. NBC_01755. Next base: position 7,409,124 of record NZ_CP109131.1, read on the forward strand.
CTCACCGCGGCCTTCGACCCCGAACGTTTCCACGACGGCGCCGTGGACATCGTCAGCCGCCTGACGACGTATCTAGGCGACCGGTCGGTCCGGGGACTCGACCTCCTCGACCCGGCGGTGCTGCTGAAGGCCGCGCGGGAACTGATGACCCCGGAACGGCGGCGCATCGCCGACTTCGACGCCGACCGGGTGAACCAGATCGTCGACCTGTATACGGGGACCGGCATCCCGGTCTACTCACCCGGCTACATGGGACGGCAGTTCTCCGGCGTGGTGCCGCTGGCCAGCCTTATCGACCTGGTCGGCTCGGTGGTCAACCAGCCCTCCTCCTTCTATGAGGCCGGGCAGCTCCCCAGCGTCGCCGAGCGGCTCATGGCCGAGGAGCTCAACCGGTTCATCGGCTGGGACCGCGACCGGTTCGCCATGGTGACGACCTCGGGGGGCTCCCTGGCCAACCTGACCGCGCTGCTGGCCGCCCGCAACCGTGCCTTCCCACAGATCTGGACGCGCGGCGCCGGCGGCATGTCGGGTCCCCCGGCCATCGCGGTCAGCGAGGAGGCCCACTACAGCGTGACCCGGGCGGCCGGGGTGCTCGGCATCGGGGAACGGCAGATCGTCCGGCTCCCGGTCGACCGGGCCGGGCGGATCCGCCCCGATCTGGCCGGCCCGATACTGGACGAGGCGCGTCGGCGCGGTCTGCGACTGTTCTGCCTGGTGGCCTCGGCCGGGACCACGTCGATGGGCGCCTTCGACCCGCTGGAGGAGCTCGCGGCCGTGGCACGCCGGTATGGGCTCTGGCTTCATGTGGACGGGGCGCACGGGGCGAGCCTGCTGCTGTCGGAGCGGCACCGGGACAGGCTGCGCGGCATCGAGCAGGCCGACTCGCTGACCTGGGACGCCCACAAGATGCTGTTCATGCCGGCGCCGTGCACGCTGCTCTTCTACCGCGACGGCGCGGCGGCGCGCGGCGCGTTCCGGCAGCGCGCCAGCTACGTCTTCGATGAGGAACCGGACGTCTACAGCGCCTACGACAGCGCGGACAAGAGCTTCGAGTGCACGAAACGTCCGATGATCATGCCGCTCTGGACGGTCTGGTCGGTCTACGGCCCGGCGCTGTTCGCGCAGCGGATCGACCGGCTGTGCGCGGTGGCCCGGCAGGCGTACCGGATGCTCGCCGCCGAGCCGGACTTCGCCGTGGCGCACGAGCCGGAGTCCAACATCCTGTGCTTCCGGTACCGGCCGGACGGCCTGGAACCGGCGACCGTGCACCGGTTGCAGCTGGAGATCCGCAACCGGATCCGGGGCGGCGGGCGCTTCTTCATCTCCAAGGTCGACATCGACGGGGTGGCGGCGCTGCGCGTGGTGGTGATGAACCACCTGATCGACGCCGACCACCTGGCCATGCTCATCGCTGAGATCAGGGACATCGGGCAACGGGTGCTGCGCGCGAGCGCCGCGGCCCGGCACGACCAGCGGAATGGGAGTCATTCATGACCATGATGGATTTGGACATCGCCGCCTCGGCGGAGCTGGCGGCACGACTGATCCCCGAGGAGGAGCTGCGGCCCCGCTCGGTGGACGACGTCACCCGGCTGCCGTCGTTCGCGGGGAAGCTGGAGGAGTGCGGGCGGCTCGCCGGAGTCCCGTACTGCGAGTCGCCGCTCGACCTCCAGAACGCGCTGGTGTTCCGCCGGCTTCAGCAACTCGTCGGCGTCGCCCTGCTCAACCCGCTGTGGCGCGAGCGGCTGCACTACTTCGGAATCCGCGGCGCCCCCGCCGACATGTCCGAGTGGGAGCGGATCCCTCTCTCGGACAAGGCCGTGCAGCGGGACATGTTCATGGGCGCGCGGGCCGGGATGGTCGTGCCGCTCGACCGCGGCGGGTTCGAGGTGGTGGCCAGCGGCGGCACCGGGGACGGCATGCCCCTGGAGATCGTGTACTCCCTGCGGGAGCTGCGCGACACCTACCGCATCGCCGGGGCGTTCATGGGCGCCTACCAGCTCGGCCGCTACCTGCGCGGCCCCGCGCCGCGCTGGCTGTTCACCACCCTGGCCGACTACCAGATGTGGAGCAGCGGGACCATGGTCGGCGGCGTCCTGTCCCACGTCCCGGGGGTCAACTACATCGGCGCGGGGCCGGTGAGCGCGCCGGTGCTGGAGCACATGTTCTCCTACCCGGGCCACAAGGCGCTGATGGGCATCACCGCCGGCATCGGGCTCCTGCCCGAGCTGGGCGCGGCCCTGCCCCCGCATGCCAGGGCGAGCTTCCGGGTCGCCATGTACGGCAGCGGGTCCCTGCCGCAGCGCAAGCGCGACGAGCTGCAGGCGTTCTTTCCCAACGTGTCGATCCTCAGCTACTTCGCCGCGACCCAGGCCGAGTGCGTCGGGCTCCAGCTCGACCACACCTCGCAGGCACTCTCCGCCGTGCCGGGGCTGCACCTGGTGGAGATCGTGGACGAGCACGGCCGTGCCGTCGCCGAAGGCGAGGAGGGCGAGCTGGTCGTCACCCGGCTGCACGCCGAAGAGACGCCGCTGCTCCGGCTCAAGCTCGGCGATCGGATGATCCGCCGCCCCGCCCTGAACGGGGCCGGGCTGCGCACCGAGCGATTCGAGTTCGCCGGGCGCACCGCCGACGTGCTGCACCTCAACGACAGCCAGTATTCGGCGACGCTGGCCTACGCGGCCCTGCGCGGGCGGCTGCGCTCGACGACCGGCGTCGACCTGGACCTGGTCGCGCACGAGGTCCAGTTCCACAACCACCGTGAGGACCGGACCCTCACCCTGCTGGCGGCGGTGGACGACGCCGAGGGCATGGCCGCGGTCGTCGAGCTCGGCCTCGGCCCGAGCGGGACGCGGCAGCTGTTCACCCAGGCGCTGCCGAGCTCCCTGTCGCTCTTCAACGACCGGGAGGCCAACGCGGCGGCCATCGAGCAGACCGGATACGGGTTCCGGCTGGTGTTCGTGCCACGTTCCTCACCGCAGATCGAGCGGACCACCGTCGGCAAGACGCCGCTGGTCAGGGACCGAGGCTGAGCACGTGGTGGCCCGTACGCCCGAATGACATCCGACAAGGGAGGATCGATGAAAGATAAGATCAGCATCGTCGTGATGGTCGACGCCGTCGGGGCGTTGTCCGACCGGACGCTGCACAACGGCAACCTCTCGCTGATCGACGACAGCGAGGCGGGGAGTAAGCACCAGGGGACCCCCGACCTCGTCACGGTGGTGGTCCCGGGACAGGTCGTCCATTGGACGCCCATCCACGTGGACGTGCAGACTCCGGTCGAGATCCAGGCCATCGAGTTCCTGGCCGGTGCGACCGTCCCGCCCCCGGCCGACCAGACCGTGCCGTACCCGGCCGACCAGACCGTGCCGCCGTACCCGGTGGAGCCCTCCACCGTTCCGGCACCCGATGCCGTGCCCGGGACCGGGGCCGACGCCATGGACTCCAACGGGCACGAGAACCACGACCTACTGGTGTGGGAGGGCGTCGTGCCCTACGACATGACGCCCGGTGTCCCGTACCGGTACCGGCTCACCCTCAAGCTCCACGAAGGACCCAACAGCGTGCTGCACATCGACTCGCCCGCGCTGCTGCGCGTGTGAGTCACGTTCTGCGAAAGGCGGTTTCATGGCCCAGCAACACGGGATCATCGTGCTCTTCGACGTCGAGAACGCGCTCCGGACGCGGTCGCTCGACGGCAACACGTACTGGTTCGACAACATGAAGTTGCTCGGCTCGGTCGGGGTGGGCACCGAGCAACTGGTGACGATCGTGCCCGGCACCCATTTCCTCGACGGGTCGCAGGCGACCGAGCAGGTGCTGAACTGGCTGCCCGCGGCGCTGGGGTCGATCCCCCCGACGGTGCCGCGCAACTACCTGGCCGAGCAGGAACGCGCCGACGACCGGCGCACGCTGGAGGAACTGGCCGCGCTCAGCGGTGAGGGCGGCGTGAGCGACGACGATCTCAAGCGGCTGCAGCAGCGGGTCGGCAGGCACGCCCGCAAGTCGGGCGGCGGGCGCGGCCTCACCGAGGCCAAGCTGCTGGACGTCACCGGTGAGACCACGAGCAGCCCCGGCGCGTACAACTACCCGGCTCCGGTGATCACCGATATCACCGGCCCGGCCGTCACCGAGAAGATCATGTACCCGGCCCAGTACGGGTCACCCGACATGATCTACGACGGCTGGTACTGGGCCGCGACCGTGGACACGAGCCGGCCCGGGGTCTACCCGTACACGGTGCACGTCCAGCTGCACGAGCTGGTCGAGCAGAACGACGAGCTGGTCTGGGAGTCCGTGGACCTGACCTGCGAGTCCAGCCTCAAGATCATCAACGACCCGAAGCGCAACGGGTTCACCGGCGCCGGAGTGGGCGTGCTCCCCCTCCCGCCCGTCCCGGCCGCCGGCTGACCAGGTCCGAGCCGAAGCACTTTCGAGTGAAGGAGCCGCATGCCCCCGAGGAACAGACAGCCCGAACGCCGGCCCGCCCGGCCGGTCCGGCCCGTGACGATCACCGCGGTGGTCGACCCCGTGGCCGCGCTCGCGTCGGAGAACCTGGACGACAACCTCTATCTCTATGACACCAACAGGGCCGCAGGGTCCACCGGTTTCGGCACCCCCGAGCTGTACAGCCGGGTACGCAAGGGCGACACCCTGCTGTGGAACGTGATCCCGCTGGAGTGCGAGACCTACGCGGCCCTCATCGACATCGAGATCGACCAGCGGATCGCCGAGCCCACGCGAAAGGTGTATCCAGGCACCGACATCGTGTTCTGGACCGCCGAGGTCAAGCAGGACCTCACCGAACCGGTCCCGTACCGGCTCTCGTTCCTGCTCGGCACCGTGAGCACGCCGTTCACCCCCACCGCCCGGCCGGTCCTGGCCGGTCCCGCCAACGAGGGAAAGGGAGGCCGATGACCCAGGAATACGCGGCTGCGGACTTCGCCGATCGCGGCCAGCTCAACTCCGTCCAGCTGAACGTGGTGACCCTCGTCGACATGGAGAAGGCCGCCGCGACGAAGTCCCTGGACGGCTGCCTCTACATGATGGACAACAGCGTCGGCGGGGTCGGGCAGGGCACCGACCACCTGGAGACCATCTGCAAGCAGGGGCAGGTGATCAACTGGATCATCCGCCCGATCGACATGCACCGCCGTCCGGACGGCACCTGGCCGCCGATGCCGAAGATCAACAACCTGGTCTTCCTCGACATCGAGAAGGGCGACGAGGACGACGTCGCCGAACGCCGGATCATGACCGAGCTCAAGATCTACGGCGCTCCCGACCGGATGCGCGACCAGTACACCGCCGTCTACTACTACTGGGCCGGGGCGGTGATGAGCGACGCCCGGCCGGGGCTCTACCGCTATCGGTTCGTCCTGGAGCTTGAGAAGGAACACGGCACCGACAAGCTGTACCTGAACTCGGCCCGCTATCCCGCCCTGCGGGTAATGCCCGTCTGACGGTCTCCGGGGCCGCGAGCGCGGTGCGGTGAAGGCGGAGGTGGAGGTCATGGTCGCCGCCGGGCGGCGACCATGACCGACCGGCGCGCGGCCGATCGTCGTTGCAGGTCGGCAGCCGCATCTGATCCGGTGCAGCGGGTAATCACCCCACGTCAATCGGGGTCATCGGCGGAAAACAGGGCTAGCATGATCCAGACGATGCCCGACCGCGCAGCGAACGGACCCGCCCATGACGACCACCATCACCGTGATCGGCGGCCCGACGGCCTTGCTGGAACTCGGCGGGCTGCGCATCCTCACCGATCCGACCTTCGATCCGCCGGGAGATCACCCCGTCGGGCCGCTCACGCTCACCAAGACCATCGGCCCGGCCCTTTCCCCGGCCGACGTCGGCCGGGTGGACCTGGTGCTGCTCAGCCACGACCAGCATCCCGACAACCTGGACAGGCTGGGGCGCCAGATGATGTCCGCCGCACCGCTGACCCTGAGCACGCCCGAGGCCGCCGCGCGCATCGGGGTCACCCCGATGCACCCCTGGCAGCACCATGACGTCGGCCGGGTTCGCGTCACCGCCGTTCCCGCCCTGCACGGCCCGCCGGGATGCGAGCCCATCGTCGGTCAGGTCACCGGCTTCGTGCTCACCGGCGACGGGCTGCCCACCGTCTACATCAGCGGGGACAACGCCTCGCTGGAGTACGTGGAGCTCATCGCCGGGCGGTTCCCGGCCGTCGACATCGCGTTGCTGTTCGGCGGCGCCGTCCGCACGCCCATGATCGACGGGCGGCTCACCCTGAACGCCACCGAGATGGTGATCGCCGCGCGCCTGCTGAAAGCCCGGCACGTCGTGCCGCTCCATGTCGAGGGCTGGACCCACTTCACCGAGGACCAGGCGGACGTGCACGCCGCCTTCTCCGAAGCCGGTCTCGACCATCTGCTCGTTTCCACCACCTCGGGACGACCGGTCCCCCTGGGGCCTGTCTATAAATGATCATCCCAGGTGCAGTTGGATTATCGTTCATGGTGCGACGAGGTGAACTGGCCGACAAGGCATAGGAGATCAGGTCGTACAGGTCGTAGAGGCTGTTGTTGACCGGGGTCGCGGTGAGCATCACCAGCCGCTTCGGGGGGCTACCCGGGGGCAGTCTGCGTAGCGCCTCGGCCCGCCGGGTGTTGGCGTTGCGGAGCGAGTGTGCTTCGTCCACCACGACCAAGTGCCCGGTGATGTTGCCCCTCGTCTGCGCGGGCCGCGTAGGGCGAACGGTGTTCAACCGGTCTCGGCTGGAATCGGACGTTCTGCGGGTGGGTGATGTTCGGTCCATTCGCGGAGTCGGGCCGGGGGGCCGTATCTCCCAATGGCGGAGTTCGACATCCCCGACACGGCGGCCCGGGTCATGAAGGTCGTACCGCCGTCCAATCCCGCACCCGTTTCCCAGGAATCCATCGAGACCCTTCTGCGCGCGGCGTGGGCGGGTTGCACACCGGGGAATCGGTCATGAGCGACACCACCGACGCCTACCCGCCGCCGATCGGCTCGAGGGCTGCCCTGCCGGCGCAAAGCGCCCCCTATTTGCGAAGATCTCTAATTATGCGCGCGAGCCAACTTCCGGTCGCTACCCAGCCGATTCCGGCCAAAACGAGAAGGGTTGGAGGGGTGATCCAAAGGTGATTCGGGCCGGATGTCTCAAATGGCAGGCCGCTAATCAAAATAGTCCAACCGAAAACCATGAGGCCGACCACGGCATCAATTATCCAGCGACCAGACTTGGATTTTCTGCGAAGTCCATACAGCCACAACAGCGCGTAGGGTAGCACGAATATAAATCCAACTATCAGGCTTACCGGCATTCCATCATCGATCGCGACAACTATTCCTACAGGAATGCCCCAGATGGTGGCCAGACGGGGAGTTCTAAGGCTCAGCCGCTCTGCCAGAGTATTCCCGGAAGGAGGCAAAGTATGACCGATGCGCAGAGGTGCAGATTCGCGACGAGGGCCGTCATGGGGCCGTGAGGATCGTTCCTCCACCCACACCCAGATCGAGAATCCAAGAGCTGCGACCCCGGCGATCCCGCCCACCGCTCCAGACAATCTATTTGCGCTCTCTGCGCTGGTCACAGCGAGAGCTACACCGAGTGCCGCCACTACCAGACCAGTGATCACAAGTACCCATCGAGAGCCGATCATGTCAGGATTATCCGATGAGAGCGTCCGCTGGATCAAAGGTTCCGGAGAACCTTTCATCACAATTCAGAAAGCTGATCAAGGCCTCACTCGGTCGCATTTATGTGATCTTGATTGACGTGGCCGGGTCGGCCGGGACCGGCCTGAAGAAGTCGAACGTCAGGCCCGGACGGCCGGTCGCGCCCCCGGCACCTGGATGGACAAGGTCGTGCGCTGGACGGACGACCACCCACGGGCCACCGGAGCCCGCAAAGACGGCATCGAGCGTGTAGGCCGGGCGATCGTGTCTCCCCCGGTCGACACGGATCTTTCCCCTGGTCCGGCAGGGTGGATTGATCAAGGCCCTGGGACGGTGTTGGTCGCACCGGCTCGGGGCCGTCTTTCTTTCTCCGGGTGACCGACTCGCGCCGGGCGGGGAGTCCGTACTTCCACGGGTGGGTGGCGTTCGGTGAACAGCGCGGATGGCCATGGCCTCCGCGTAAGATCGCGAGCCGCGGGTCGCGATTTTGCATGACCATGCAACACGGTGCATAATCTTGTTTTATGTCCAAGGTTCTCACCTCCTTGCCCGCCGGCGAGCGCGTCGGCATCGCCTTCTCAGGCGGCCTCGACACCTCGGTCGCCGTCGCGTGGATGCGCGACAAGGGTGCCGTTCCGTGCACCTACACCGCCGACATCGGCCAGTACGACGAGCCCGACATCGCCTCGGTACCCGGCCGCGCGTTGACGTACGGCGCCGAGATCGCGCGCCTGGTCGACTGCCGCGCGGCGCTGGTCGAGGAGGGCCTGGCCGCGCTCACCTGCGGTGCGTTCCACATCCGCTCGGGCGGGCGCGCCTACTTCAACACCACGCCGCTAGGTCGTGCCGTCACCGGGACCCTGCTGGTCCGGGCGATGATCGAGGACGACGTGCAGATCTGGGGCGACGGCTCGACGTTCAAGGGCAACGACATCGAACGGTTCTACCGGTACGGCCTGCTCGCCAACCCCCACCTGCGCATCTACAAGCCCTGGCTCGACGCGGACTTCGTGTCCGAACTCGGCGGCCGCAAGGAGATGTCGGAGTGGCTGCTCGCCCACGGCCTGCCCTACCGCGACAGCACCGAGAAGGCCTACTCGACCGACGCCAACATCTGGGGCGCCACCCACGAGGCCAAGACCCTGGAACACCTTGACACCGGCATCGAGACCGTGGACCCGATCATGGGCGTGCGATTCTGGGATCCCGCGGTCGAGATCGCCGCCGAGGACGTGACCATCGGCTTCGACCAGGGCCGCCCCGTGACGATCAACGGCAAGGAGTTCGCCAGCCCGGTCGACCTGGTGATGGAGGCGAACACGATCGGCGGGCGGCACGGCCTGGGCATGTCGGACCAGATCGAGAACCGGGTGATCGAGGCCAAGAGCCGGGGCATCTACGAGGCGCCTGGGATGGCGTTGCTGCACGCGGCGTACGAACGGCTGGTCAACGCGATCCACAACGAGGACACCCTGGCGAGCTACCACGCCGAGGGCCGGCGGCTCGGCCGGTTGATGTACGAGGGCCGCTGGCTCGACCCGCAGGCGCTGATGCTGCGAGAGTCGCTGCAGCGCTGGGTCGGCACGGCGGTCATCGGCGAGGTGACGCTGCGGCTGCGGCGCGGTGAGGACTACTCGATTCTGGACACCTCAGGCCCGGCCTTCAGCTACCACCCGGACAAGCTGTCGATGGAGCGCACCGAGGACTCGGCGTTCGGCCCGGTGGACCGGATCGGCCAGCTCACCATGCGCAACCTCGACATCGCCGACTCGCGTGCCAAGCTCGAACAGTACGCCAGCCTCGGCATGGTCGGCACCGCCCATGCCGCGCTCATCGGCGCCGTCCAGGCGGCCTCGACCGAACTGATCGGCGCGATGCCGCAGGGCGGAGCCGAGGTCATCGCCTCACGCGGCGAGGTCTCCGGCGACGACGAGATGCTCGACCACGCCGCGATGGAGTTCGGCACCGACTGAACCGCCGACGTCAACGGCACTTCTGAAATGCCGCGACTCCGGGGACCGGCTTCCGGAGAGCACCGGTAGCCCCCGATCGGGGTATCTCGGAGATTTTCACCAACGGCGCCCGCTGCTCGACCGGCGTTGGAAAGGGGAGATCGACCGGGGCGTTCAACCGTTCTCGGCTGGAGTCCGCCCTTCCACCCCAGCACCAGTAACACCAGCCAGTCGCCAAGTCCACCCGGCACTTCTGGATTCCGCTCTGCACGCTCTCGGACTCAGCGGCGAGTCGGGCGCGGTGGCGGCCAGGACCGGCGACGACGTCAGCGACCTGGCCGGCGCGGCCGTCATCGGCCTGATTCGGTCGGCGCAGACCGAGGAACCCGGCCGGTTCGTCCTGCTGGACGCCGACGAGATCACCCCACTGACGATCAGCGCTACCCTGGCCTCGAACGAACCGGAGGTCGTCGTGCGGGGCGGGCAGCTGCTGGCGCGCCGCCTGGTGCGGGCCTTCCCACATGGGCCGGCGAAGTTCGCCGGAGCTGAGGACACCGTGCTGATCACCGGTGGGACCGGCACGCTCGGCGGGCTGCTGGCCCGTCACCTGGTCACCGTGCACGGGGTGCGACAGTTGGTCCTGGTCAGCCGCCGGGGTGACGCGCCAGGGTTGCGGGACGAACTCACCGCACTGGGAGCCACCGTCACTGTGGCCGCCTGCGACGTCGCGGACCGGGAGGACGGGGCGGGCAGGAGGCCCAGCCGGGTGGGGGCTGCGTATCTGCCGCTTTCGCCTCGCGAAGCGGGTGCGGGTGCGGGGGGGCCATATCTCCTATCACGGAGCCAGGGGTTGGAGATCCGGGTGAACCGGTCGGAGGGCGGCTTCGCCGGTCATAGGATGAATTTTCCCGGCGGGGGGACGACCGGTGTGTCCTCGAGGTTCAGCGCGGCATCGATTACCGCGTCCCACTTCTTCTGGAGCAGCCGCGAGCTGACCTCCACGTCCTCCAGGTGCAGGAGGATCGCGAAACGAGCATGCGCGTGCAGCAACGGTGAGGTGATCGAGTTCTTGAACCGTCCGATGACCGCCCATGCGATCAAGGTCGCGACATCGTTCGACCCGTCGACCCTTGCAGCAGCATCGTCGAGCACCCGCAGTGCCTTGCGCACTGTCTGATCCAGCAACTCGTGCAACACCACCGTCGACTGCTCGACCACCCGGCCGAGCCGTTCCGGTGTCAGCAGAGGGCCAAGGATCACATCCGCGCCGGACTGCACGATCGAGGGAATGTCCACCATCCCGGCGAACCGGTTCTCGAATCCGCCCGGCTTCTCGCTCACTCCACCCGACGGCGGTACCAGTAGTGGATCTACATGAGCGGGCACCTCGAGGAACTCGGGCGACAACAGATCCACCACTGCACGTAGCGCCTCGAGCTGATCCTCCTCCGGCACGGGCGACCATTCGCCGGCGAACCTGCCATCCGGCGTCGTCTCGCCGGCCTGTGCGTACTTGCGGACGGTTCCGCCCACTGCCTTGATGACCGACACCACCTGGTACCGGTGGATGAGGTACAGCAACCGGAACCTTCGCTGGATCTCGTTCGAGTCCTCACCGGCCGGCGCACTCGACGCGGAGAATCGGGCAAGCGCTACCTGCCGCACCCTTACAATGCGCGCGAACGACTCCAGCGGGCGCCCCGGGGCATGCCATCTACCACCGCTTGCGTCGGCCATGTAGTCGTGTCGCGAATCCTCGTTCGAGGTGTACGTGAGTACGTCGTCGACGCCGCCGGGAGCCGTGGCTGAGTCGAGGAGCTGTGGCGCGTAGAGCGCCTTGACGAGCCAGTGGTCCCACGGTCCGAGCTTGTTCCCGTACGACTGGCCCGGAGACTGAGCGTCCCCGGACACCACGCGGCCGTCGTCGGTGACATCGAATACCGGGCTCAGATAGTCCATCACCGACGGCACCGAGTGACAGTGCGACGCGAGGTTGTGTTGGAATCCGAACGTGTGTCCTACCTCGTGTGCCGCGACTTCCTCGACTCGCTGCAGCACGATCGCCTCCACCTCGTCACGACGAGCGTCCGCTTCTCCGAGGATGGCCTGGGCGAGCGTGCGGACGTCCTCGATGCGCTTGGATCCCAGCGACACGCACCCCTTGATGATCTCGCCGGTGCGCGGATCGGTGTGGATCGCACCGAACGCCCACCCGCGGTCAAGGCGATGCGTCCAGGCGATCGTTCCATAGCGCGGGTCGAAGAGGTCCTCCCCTTCGGGGCACACCTCCACGCGGTAGAAGTCGGGCTGCCCGATGGCCTCGAACACCTCTCGCCACCAGTTCGCCCCGTTGAGGATCGCGGAGCGATACGGCTCCGGTATCCCGGGGTCCAGGCGGAACACGATCGGTGGGTTGTCCGCACCGGGCGTGAGGCGGAATACGGGCGCGAGGGCCTCGCGCGCGTCCTCTTCTCCGATCCGGTCGAAGCGGAACAGTTCCACGTCGCCGATCGATCCCTGCCTGGGGTGCATGCGAACCGGTGAGAACCCCGGCTCGGGCAGTGGGCGCAACGCGATCCGCTGGGTGATCGACAGGGTATCCCCGGGGGCCGGGTAGCCGTGATTCGTCGGCTCGGCAGCCGGTTCCCCCAAGGTGCCGACCGGACCTTCCGGGGGCACCTCGGCGCTCACGCCGTAGGTGACGACAGCGTCGAGCACGAGGATCTCGTCGAACCACTGGCGGTGGACGACGCGACTGAGCTCCGGCCGGAGCTCATACGGGATCCCGTGGTGGCGGGTGAGCAGCTGCGCGAGTTGGAGGTGATCGAGAAGAGCGAGCGCGGTGGGGTCGAAGGTCCCCCTCCCGGGCCTTCCTCCGTTCGTGGGCGTCGCGCCGGCTTCAGCAGCGGAGGCTCTCGCTTCGCCGGAGGCGGCGTGCACGAGGACAGACTCGGGGAACGAGTCTCGCGCGGCGCGCGTGGCCGCGCCGTGGAGGACTCCCTGGGCGGTGGCGGAGGCTGTGCTGAGTCCGTAGGTGGTGTTCTCGGCGACGATCGCCCACCCGTCCTCGGTGGCGTCCGCACGGCACGCTCGGGACGGACCGATCTGGCCTCGGTCCACTCCGATGGCGCCCCATCCGATGCCCCGGAGGACGTGGCTGTGGAGGAGGAACCGGGGCGAGTCTGCGACGGACCAGGCGAACGCGCCGTCGCCCGCGAGCTCGCCGGGGGACCCGTGATCGAGCGCAGGAGTGCCTGAGGAATCGGACTCAGGTTCGGTGGGCATGCTTTCGGCCCTTTCATTGGGGCTTGCGGGGTGTGACCTATGTCGCTACGGTTCCGGCATGGTACTTCATATACCAAACAGTTTCCAGGAGCTGAGGAACGACGGCACCGGAGGTGTGCAGTGACACGAGAATCAGTCCCGCAAGGGGGCGGACCGGCAGGCGTCCGCCGGTTCGTCGGCAGAAGGGTTCTCGGGCAAGTCGCCGCGGTGACGGTGATCGCCGTGGCCGCTGCCGGGTGTGGTGCCGGATCCTCCTCGGGATCCGGTGCTGAGAACCGGATCGTGATCGCCCAGTCGAGCGATCCGGGCAGCCTCAACGTGACCGTTCGCGACAACCGCGCGGAGATGAACGTCTCGGAGAACGTCACCGAGAGGTTGCTGCGCTTCGACCCGGAGGCGACGGGCTTCGAACCCGTGTTGGCCACCAGTTGGAAGCAGATCGACCCCCTCACCGTGGAACTGAAGCTGCGCGAGGGTGTGAAGTTCACCAACGGAGAGCCGTTCAACGCCGAGAGTGCCGTCTACAGCCTCGACCTGGTGCGGAACGCGAATCCGTACAAGTCGATGCTGCAACCGATCACCACAGTCGAGGCAGTCGACGACTACACGATTCGCGTGAAGACCCAGCGGCCGTCGCCGCTGGTGATGAACGGACTCGCCTACAGCAGCTATCAGTTCCCGAAGAAGTACTACACCGAGGTCGGTGGAGAGAAGTTCGGGGTGGAGCCGATCGGCACCGGGCCGTTCGTTCTGAAGAAGTGGAACCGCGGCGAGAGCATCCAGATGACCGCCAATCCGGACTACTGGGCCGGCAAGGCCAAGTACGACGAGTTGGACTTCAAGATCATTCCGGACCCGTCCTCGCAGATCGCGGCCTTGCAGAGCGGTGAGGTCGATCTCGTCGCCAAGGTGGAGGTCGGCTCGTTCGATGCGGTGGCGTCGGGATCGAACTCGACCCTCGTGAGTCGGCCGGGAATGCGCTGTGTCGCGCTGGTCTTCAACCAGAGGTACAAGTCTCCGCTGAGCAACCCCAAGGTGCGACAGGCGCTCTGGCACGCGATCGATGTCCGGTCGCTGATCGATCAGCAGCTGGGCGGCAAGGGTGAGCTGCTCGAGGGGCAGATGGTGACGCCCAACTTCACCGGCTACGTCCCGGACACGCCGGCCTCGGTCTACGACTTCGATCCGGACAAGACCAAGCAGATGCTTGCAGAAGCCGGGTATCCCGACGGTTTCACGATCGATTTCAAGTATGCGATCGGACTCTTCCCGCAGGACAAGGAAATCGCTCAGGTGATCGCCGGCCAGTTGGAGAAGGTCGGCATCAAGGTCAAGCAGACGGGGCTCGAGGCCGGGGCCTTTCTGACCGAGCACAACGCACACACGCTGCGAGACATGTACATGGTCGGCTACCTGCCGCCACCGGACGCGAGCTTCATGTATGACGTGTGGCGTCCCGGGCCGGACGCTGTGTACCAGGATGCCGAGTTCGGCCGGTTGCTCGATGAGACCTACAGCGTGGCGGACCCCGACAAGCGGCAGAAGGTCTTCGAGCAGCTCGTGGATCGCCTCCGGGAGGATCCGCCCTGGGTGCCCTTGTTCCAGAGCGCTGACAACTACGGCGTGTCGAAGCGCATCACGGGATTCACGCCGCACGCCACCCAACTGATCGTGCCTTACGAGCTGGAGATCAAGTGATGGAACACAACATCAAGGAAGTAACCGTGATGCGGGACCTCGACGGTTCCGACGTCCGGATCTGGGTGCATGAGTTCATCGGGAGCGAACCCGGCCCGACGCTCGGTGTCATCGGCACCCAGCACGGAGACGAGTGGCTCACGGTCTCCGCCTTGCGTCATACCGTCGAGCAGCTGGGAAAGGAGGAGTTCCGCGGCAAGGTCATCGTCATTCCGGTGGCGAACCCGGTCTCGTTGCGAGACGGGGTTCGCAACACCCAGATCGAGTCGGACGCGCCGGACATGAACCGGGTCTGGCCGGGGAGCTTCACCTGGATCACGGACCTGCTGGTCAAGGCGTTGGTTCCCTTCGTGGAGAGCTGTGACGCGCTGATAGACCTGCACTTTGGTCAGTGGGGCGTGCTGATGGCCAACGCGTGGTGGAGTGAGGACCTGCCGGACGACAAGGTCACCCAGCAGGGGCGCGACATGTGCATCGCATTCGGCAGCTCGGTGCAGAGGCGCGCGGGCCTGAAGCATCCTGGATCCGGAACGCTGGCCGCATACGCCGGAATCGGGTTGGGGATCCCCTGCATCTCGGGAGGGATCGGCGGAGCAGGCTTCGGACTGGCCGAGGAGCAGCGGTGGATCGAGGCCAACACCACCGGTGTGCTCAATGTGATGACCCAGCTCGGGATGCGAACCGAGCCGATGAAGCTCCCCGATCAACTGCTGCACTTCAGCAAGACCACGAGGGTGCATCCGTCGG
Source organism: Streptosporangium sp. NBC_01755 (assembly GCF_035917995.1). Taxonomy (NCBI): domain Bacteria; kingdom Bacillati; phylum Actinomycetota; class Actinomycetes; order Streptosporangiales; family Streptosporangiaceae; genus Streptosporangium; species Streptosporangium sp. NBC_01755. Next base: position 7,424,471 of record NZ_CP109131.1, read on the forward strand.
TGGGAGGCCTGCTCCTGCCCGAGCCCGAGGTGATCGACCTCCTGCCGCGAGTCGAGCCGGGTCAGAAGCTCGGTGTGGTGGTGTGTCCGCAGACCTTCGAGGTCCTGGAGACCTTGACCGCGCCCGTCGGCGGGTGGCTGTACTGGACCGCTCGGTCCTATCCCGTGCGCCCAGGGTGCTTCGCGTTCGGGTTGGCCGAGGAGAGCTCGGCTCAATGGCTGCCCAGCCCGACTACGAGCTGAGGTCGTTCCGATGGCGTCGAGCGATGATATGCCGCTGCTGGATGTGCGGGATCTGACCGTGAGCATCAACACGGCTGATGGTCAGATCCGGCCCTCCAACGGACTGTCCTTCGCATTGCGGCCCGGAGAAAGACTGGGATTGGTGGGGGAGTCCGGGTCAGGCAAGAGCATTACCGCGCTCAGCCTGGCGCGGCTCCTTCCGCCGCCGGCACGAGTGCGATCTGGCGAGGTGTTGTTCGAGGGGACGGACCTGCTGACTCTCACCGAAGCGGAGATGCGGCGTCTTCGGGGGGGCCGGATCGGCTTCGTCTTCCAGGACTCCACCACCAGCCTGAATCCAACGCTCACTGTGGGGTACCAGGTGGCCGAGAGCTTGCGGATCCATCGCGGGCGCAGCAAGCGCACGGCGCGGGCGGAGACGATCGATCTCCTGGACCGGGTCGGGCTCCCGGAGCCCGCTCGGAGGTTCGGCTCCTATCCGCACCAGTTGTCCGGTGGGCAACGGCAGCGAGTCGCGATCGCCATGGCGATCGCCTGCAAGCCGAAGCTGATCATCGCCGACGAGCCGACCACTGCGCTCGACGTCAGCGTGCAGGGCCAGATCTTGAGCTTGCTGTCCGAGCTCGTCAGCGACACCGACGCGGCGGTTCTGCTGATCACGCACGATCTTGCTGCCGCGGCGGACTTCTGCGATCGGATCGCCGTCATGTATGCCGGTCGGATCGTCGAGATGGCACCCGCTCGGGTCGTCGAGCGCGGAGCACGAATGCCGTACACCCAGGCGCTGCTGGACTGCATCCCGCGACTGGACGAGGACCTCGAGGCCCTGGCTGCTCCGGTTCAGGGCAGTCCTCCGAACCTGCTCGCGTTGCCGCCGGGGTGCTCGTTCCAACCGCGTTGCACGGCGGCGCGAGACGAATGCAATGACGGAGTGCCGGAACTCTCCGAGTTCGCACAGGGGCACCTGGCGCGATGTATCGGAGCACAGGCGGGAGGCTGGTTGTGAATCAATCCAGCAGGGAAACGCTGGTGGAGGCTCGCGACGTCGTTGTCGACTTCGGGGGACGACGCGGATCGGGATCGAAGCGCGCAGTTGCCGAGGTGTCGTTGACGATCCGGCGCGGCGAGACTCTCGGACTGGTCGGTGAGTCCGGATCCGGGAAGAGCACCCTCGGGCGGGCCTTGATCGGACTGCAGCCCGCGACATCCGGGGAGATCGTCTTCGACGGGGTCTCGATGACCACGGCCCCGCGTGGGGAACGCCGTGACGCCCGGCGGCGGATGCAGATGGTCTTCCAGGATCCGTACGCGTCCCTGAACCCGCGCATGCAGCTCGAGGCGATCGTGAGCGAGCCGATCGTGGCGCACAGACTCGCCACCGGAGGTGAGGTGCGATCTCGGGTTCGCGACCTGTTGCGGCAGGTCGGCCTCGACCCGGATTGGTCCAAGCGCTTCCCTCGGGAACTGTCCGGGGGGCAACAGCAGCGCGTCGCCATCGCCCGAGCGCTGGCCTCCGAGCCGGACTTCATCGTCTGCGATGAACCGACCAGTGCTCTGGATGTCTCAGTCCAAGCTCAGATGCTGCACCTGCTGAAGTCGATGAGGGAGCAGCGAACCCTGACGTACCTGTTCGTCTCCCACAACCTGGCCGTCGTTCGTCGGATGTCCCACCGGATCGCGGTGATGTACGCCGGCACCCTGGTGGAGATCGGATCACGAGACGAGTTCTTCGCCTCCCCTCTGCATCCCTACACCCGCCGTCTCCTGGCGGCGGTTCCGGGAAACCACCAGCAGATCGACCCCGAGCTCACCCACGCTCCGGGCCCGCTGCCGGCTCCAGGAGAGACTCCGGACACGAACAGCTGCCCGTTCTGGTCTCGCTGCCCTCTCTATGAGCAGTTGGGCGCGCCGGAACGGTGCAGGACGGAGAAGCCCGAGTTGGGCGCCATCGACGCCGGGCACGCGGTGGCGTGTCACTTCGTCGAGGCCGCGGCATTGCAGACACAGGGGGAGGTGCGATGAGAAGCACATATCTACCCCTGGTGATGTCCAGCGTCCGGGCAGTCGCCCGGATGGCGCTCACGCTGCTCGGGGTCACGATCGCCGTGTTCCTGATCGTTCGCCAGACCGGTGACCCCGCTGCCATCCTGCTGCCGATCAACACTCCGCCGGAGGTGATCGCGCACTTCCGAGAGGCGCACGGGCTCGATCGAGGCTTGATCGGCTCGTTCATCGCCTACCTCGGGGACATCGTCCACGGCCAGCTGGGAGACTCGATCCGCTATCAGACGCCGGTCACCTCGCTCATCTTCGAACGAGCCGGCGCGACGCTCGAGTTGGGTCTGACCGCCCTTGCCATGGGGGCCGCTGTCGCGCTCCCGCTCGGAATCCTCGGCGCGCTCCGGCCGGGATCACTGATCGACAATCTCGGGCGCTGGCTGGCCGTGCTCGGCCAGTCGGTCCCGGTCTTCTACTCGGGCACACTGCTGATCTTCGTGTTCGGAGTGCAGTTGGGTCTCCTGCCCACCGTCGGCACCGGGGGCTGGGAACACCTGGTGCTGCCGGCCTCCTCGATGTCACTGTTCGTGATCCCGCTGCTGCTGCGGGTCACCCGCAGCAGCATCCTCGAGCAGCAGCAGCAGGACTTCATCCGTACCGCCCGCGCCAAGGGCCTGAGTCCCACGCGGGTCCTCACCATCCACGTGATGCGGAACGCGATGATCCCGATCGTGACCGTTCTCGGGCTGCAGTTCGGCTACCTCCTCGGTGGGGCCGTGATCACCGAGGCCGTGTTCGGGTGGCCAGGGATCGGCCAACTGCTGGTGAACGCCATCTCGACCCGAGACTTCCCGGTGGTCCAGGGGATCACCCTGTTCGCAGCGTTCGGAGTGATCGCCATCAACCAGATAGTCGACGTCATCTATGCACTGCTCGACCCGAGGATCCGGCGATGATCGGCCGACAGGCGAAGGGGCGCGCCCGGGGCAGGATGGGCGGCAGGATCGCGCGCCGAGCAGGCTGGACAGTCCTTGTGCTGCTCATCGTGTGCGCCGTGTGGCCCCACGGGTGGCTTCCCCATGACGCCTTCCAGACCGATCCGAGTGTTCGGTTCACCTCGCCGAGCCTGGGCAGCTACCCGTTGGGCACCGATGCGCTGGGCCGGGACATCTTCAGCATGATGGTCGTGGGAGCGCGCTACACCTTGATGGTCGTCGCCGGAGCCGCCTTGATCGGCTTGCTGATCGGTGTCGCCGTGGGTCTGTCTGCAGGCTTCTTCCGTGGCTGGTGCGAAGGAATCCTGATGCGGCTCGTCGACGTCCAGTTGGCCTTCCCGCAGCTGATCCTGCTGATCGCGGTGATCGCCGCCTTCGGGCCCAGCCTGACCAATCTCGTCCTGATTCTGGGCATCGCCTCCGCGGCGCCCTATGCCCGGTTGGCACATGGTGCCGCCCTCACCCTGCGCGAGCGCTTGTTCGTCGACGCGGCACGCGTCTCCGGCACTCGCACGGTGAAGATCCTGGGCCGGCATCTGCTGCCGAACTCATGGCCGACGATCTTGGTCTACTTCACCTACGACTTGGCCCACCTGGTGCTGCTGGAGTCGTCGTTGTCCTATCTGGGATTCGGTGTCCAGCCGCCGACACCGAGTTGGGGAACGATCATCTCCGAAGCGAAGGGATACATGTCCACCGCGCCGTGGGCGAGTCTCGTACCGGGAATCGCGATCGTATGCGTGGTCGCGGCCTTCAACTTCGTCGGTGATGGCCTGCGGGAACGCGTAGGTGTCGATCCCGACGAGATCGGGGTGGGACAGGACAGTCCGAGGGAGCCCAAGGGGAGAAAGGTTTTGAGTCGTCAATGAGAGAGGTATCGACTATGGCCGACCTGCACATCTGCGATGTCCGTCTGCCAGACGCATCGATCGGCTGCGTCCAGGTGATCGACGGACTAATCACTGACATCGCACCGGAGGTGGAGCACGCCGACGGGTCGCCGGTGCTCAACGGGAACGGGGGGTATCTCATCCCCGGTCTCGTCGACGCGCATGCACACGTCGACAAGACCACCTGGGGCCTCCCGTATCGTCCGCACTCCGCCGGGCCGACTCTGCTCGATCTCACCGACAACGAGCGCCGGGTCCGTGGCCGGCTCGGCCTGACCGTTGAGGATCGGGCCCGGGCGCTGCTGACCGAGTGCATCGCTCAGGGCACGACGTCGATGCGCACGCACGTCGACGTCGATGACGAGAACGGTCTGGAGAGCGTGGAGGGCGTCGCCCGGGCGGTGCGCTCCCTGGAGGGACAGATCGACGTCCAGATCGTGGCGTTCCCGCAGAGTGGCCTGCTACGTCGCCCGGGCACTGCCGAGCTGCTGGAGAAGTCGTTGTCCGCGGGTGCCGACATCGTCGGTGGACTCGACCCCGCGGGGTTCGACCGCGACCCGGTGGCGCACCTCTCCCGTGTCTTCGGCATCGCCGAGCGTCACGGCGCACCGGTGGACATCCACCTGCACGATGGTGGTGAGCTCGGGGCGTGGCAACTGGAGCTCATCGCGGAGAACACGCGTGCTCGAGGCATGTCCGGGCAGGTGACGGTGAGTCATGCGTTCGCTCTCGGAGACGTCGGCGTCGCGCGACAGCATGAGCTCGCCGAGCAGTTGGCGGACAGCGGCGTGGGCATCGCCACGGTCGCGCCCGGAGGACACGCCATGATCCCGATCAAGCTCCTCAGCGAGCACGGCGTACGGGTGTGCTGTGGCAACGACGGAGTGCGCGACCTCTGGGGGCCCTTCGGTACCGGGAGCATGCTGGAGCGCGCGATGCTCGTCGCCTACAGGTGCGGCTTCCGCCGCGATGAGGATCTCGAGCTCTGCCTGGACATCGCCACGCGGGGAGGGGCTCGGGTACTGGGTATCGAATCCGGATACGGTCTCGCCAAGGGCGACCGAGCCGACTTCCTCGTGGCCCGGGCGCAGTCAGCCGCGGAGGCGGTGTCGAGGCCGGAACGTCCGCTGCTGGTGGTGAAGGCAGGTCGTGTTGTCGCCCGACAGGATGGTGTCGAGGCCACTCCAGCGGCTCGTCATCGCGAGGAGAGTCGTCGATGACGATGACCACGCTTGCGGCCGCGAACATGAAGGTGACGCGTGACAAGCAGGCCAACCTCGAGAAGATCAGTGAGCTGATCGCCGAGGCCGGCAGCCGCGGGGTGGACTTCCTGGTCTTCCCCGAGGCATCTCTCCAGGGGTACGTGGACTTCGCTATCCCGCGTGGAACAGCGGCGCAGGCGGATCAGACCAAGCGCCTCCTCGAGGCCGCGGAGACGATTCCCGGGCCCGCGACCGAGGCGCTCGGCGAGCTGGCCGCACGACATGACATGTTCGTGCAGTTCGGACTCATCGAGGCTGGTCGCTACGGCAGCGTGCTGTACAACTCGGTGGCCATCGTCGGTCCCGGTGGTGTCGTGCACTCCTTCCGCAAGATGCACAACAAGCCCGAGTACCCCTACATGAAACCGGGGCACCGATCCGACGTGACGATGGCGGGTGATACCCGGGTAGGCAGTCTGATCTGCGCCGACCTGCTATTTCCCGAACTGAGCCGGCTGTACGCATTGCAGGGCGCCGAGTTGTTGCTCTATTCCACCGCATGGCCCACCAGGATGGGAGAATCGCAGGGGACCGGCGAATACATGGACCTGTGCGCCCGATCCACGGCCTTCTTCAACCAGACCTGGATGGTGGTGTCGAATCATTGTGAACAGGGGGCCTACTCGGAGCGCCTCGACTATTACGGGGGGAGCCAGATCGTCGACCCCCGGGGAACGGTCGTTGCTCGGGCCGAGGTGGACGAGTGCCTGGTGGTGCACACCGCGGACCTCGCCGAGGAGATATCGGCGGCGCGGACCCACAGCGGCATAGGACAGAGCTTTCTGGACGACCGTCGACCCGAGTGCTATGCACTATTGGCAGAAGATCTCGACGCTCGCTTGCCATCGGTTGGCGTTGCCAGCCCGGACGCGGTCAATTCGAAACTGGAGGAATTGTGACGGTGACAGCTGATATCCCGGGGTCGGGCGGATGGCCCGCATGATCGCACCGGAGACGTCGCTCGGGTCCGCCGACAGGTCGTTGGTCGAGCAGGTGTACGCGCGCCTGCGCGAGCAGATCATCGAGGGCGTGTTCCCGTCGGGGACGCGTCTGATCGAGCGTGACCTGGCGCTGAGCCTGGATGTCTCCCGGGTGCCGCTGCGCGAGGCATTCGTCCGACTCCAGCTGGACGGATTCATCGACCTCATCCCGCGTCGCGGTGCGGTGGTACGACAGCTCACCATGCGTGATGCCGATGAGCTCTTCAGCGTTCGGATATCTCTGGAGGGGTTGGCGGCCCAGCTCGCTGCCCAGCGATCCTCGGCCGAGGAGATCGAGCAACTGAAGGAGGCCCTGAGGCAGGCCGAGGCGGCCACCGAAACCGATGACCCTGGGGTGATCAGCTCGGCCAACGCGGCATTTCACGAGTGCATCGTGGAGATCTCGGGCAATGTCTTGCTGCAACGGATGATGGCCATGATCAGCGGCCGGGTGCGCTGGCTCTTCAGGCTGACGGCGGAACGCGACCCGACGTCACTGTGCCATGAGCATCAGCAGCTCTTCGCTGCGATCGAGAAGGGCGACGCTGAATCAGCTGCCGCGCTCGCATCGGAACACGTCAGGAGCGGTCGCCGGCATTCGATGGAGATCCTCAGCCAGGTGCTGCCAGATGAGGCATGAGCCGACACTCCAAGGGGCGTGCGACTGCCGGCCCTGGTGAGGACCGGGGCCGCCCCAGCTCTGGAGTAGCGTTGAGGCACCCGGGCCATCTGCGGCCCGCGAGAGGCGACGAAGAGGCGGTCGTGGCCGTCGGCGGCCGGCTCGTCGTCGGGCCCGCCGGTTACCTCACCTTGCAGGCGGCGGTGTGCGGGTTGATCCCGCTGGCCGCGGCCGCCGTGGCGGTGCGACACCGGGTTGCGTCCGCGGACGTGGTGGATGAGTTTCCCCAGTTAGATGGTGTGGCGCCGTGAAATGAGGACGGCCATCGCGTGATCCTTCAGGTTGCGAAACCAAGATCGAAGGAGAAGAAAGCGATGGCCGTGCCCAACAGTGTGGACCCCACCGCCTGCCAAGCCGAGCTCACCTTCGCCGCCATGGTGCTCAACCTCGGCAAGCTCTGCCGCCTGGACCCGGCCCGGCGCTCAGCCGCACTCACCACCTGAACGGCGGCGACACCCCATGGACTCACCAGCGTCCCGGCCCCACCGCTACCGGCTCCGACCGGCAGGCTGACCATGCGCCAATCCACTCGGCACCGGCCGCTCGACCATCCAAGCGGCCTCGAATCAGGCCGTACCGAAAAGGCAACAGCCACACCGTCGAGCTCGCCATCCCGAAACTACGCTCAGGCTCCTACTTCCCCGACTGGCTGCTGGAGTGGCGCAGCCGGGCCGAGCAAGCCCTGATCAGCGTGGTGGCCACCGGCTACCTGATCGGGGTCTCCACCCGGCGGGTGGACAAGCGGGTCGAACAGCTCGGCATCAAACACATCTCCAAAAGCCAGGTCAGCGAGATGGCCAAGGTACTGGACGTCCAGGTGGAGGCCTTACTTCCGGTGAGGAACGTCGCACTAGCCGGGAAGCCCGCTGCGGATGTGCTGGAAGACCAGGCTGGTCTCAGTCGAGGCATACTCCCGTGAGGCGCTGAGGTGTAGCGTGACGAACTCGCGCAGCGCGTCGGGCGACGCGGCCGTCACCTGGATCAGGAAGTCCACCGATCCCGCCAGGAAGTAGACGTTCAGCACTCCTGGCAGTGCGGCCAGCTTGGCGGTCATCTCACCGATGCGGGAGCGCGCAGTTGGTTGCACGCGCACGGCAATCATGGCCTGGATCGGCAGGCCGAGGGCCTCAGGGGCGATGTCGGCGTAGAAGCCACGGATTGCTCCGATCTCACGCAGGCGTCTCAACCTCAGCGAGCACGTCGATGGAGCGATCCCGACTCGGCCGGCGAGCGTGTTGTTCGGGATGCGCGCGTCCTCGGCCAGCTCATGGAGCAGCCGTCGATCCACGTCATCCAGCGCTGCCGGAGTGCCGCGGAACGGTCGCACAGGATTCGGACTCGATGGTCGAGAAGGACTCATGAATGAACGATGGGCGAGTATCTGCTGAGATATCGCTAGTTCTTGCGATGTTATGGCGCCTTATCAAAGGACCCGCCACCATCATTGCTGTTTCCCGATAAAGGGGTGGGCAATGCTCATCGCTGTCCCGAAGGAAGTCAAAAACGAGTACCGCGTGGCCATCACACCCGCAGGCGTTAACGAACTGACCCTGAACGGGCACGAAGTGTACGACCAGCCCACGCCGACACCATCGGCGGCGCCCGGCTCCTGCTGGTAGAGGAACCTCCCGACGACCTGCGGCGCTATCTGGCCGAATTCGCCCTGGAGCAGGTGCTGCGCCTCTATGGCGGCGACGTCGCCGCCAAGGCCGGCCGGTTCTCCGCGGGCTCCCGACCCTCACCGTCCCCTCGTAGCGACAGAAAGGCCGGTCCCTGATGGACATGTCACCCCAAGAGTCCCTGGTCAGAAACGGCTTCGTGGGTCCCTTCCCACGTTTCGCCTCCTCCGCGGTCCTCGAGGAACTGCGGGAGTTCTTCGGCAATGTTCTGCACGAGGCGCCCACGCACCCGCTCTACGGCCGCTATTCGGTGCGTGACTGGCACCTGGCCAATGAAACCGTCCGCGAGATCCTGACGGCTCCGGAGCTGGCCCAGACGGTACAGGAGGTCACCAGGGCGGACTCGCTGATCCTGTGGCGCTCCAAGCTGTTCGAGAAGTTCCCCGGCGGCGGTCCGATCGACTGGCACCAGGAGTACGGCTACTTCGACGGCGAAGAGGTCGGCGGGCATCGCCCAGCGCTGTTCCCCATGAATCCCGCGGGCGAATGGGACTGGACGGTGTGGCTGGCGCTGACGGACGTCTCGGAGGATGACGGCGTCATGGAGTTCGTCAAGGGCTCCCAGCGTAACTCCTACCCCAAGCGGATGGTACGGCTGGCGGAGTCAGGCGCCTACGTCGATCCGCGCAACCGGATCAAGACCAAGGAGGAGCTGCTCGACCGCGCCGCCAACAACAGCGTGATCCTCGACATCGACACGCGGAACGTCTTCTCCGGGGTGGACCCCGACAAGTACTCGCTGGAGGAGCTCTTCGACATGCTCGATGCGTTCTGCGAGAACCTGTTCGCGGTCGTCACCGAGCCCTTCAAGGTCAAGCCGGGCGACACGCAGACAGTCCCGATGAAGGCCGGCGAATATGTCATCTTCAGCGAGCGCTGCATGCACCGCTCGCGCGGGTCGCTGCCCACGGCGGTCACCCGGCTCGCGCTCAACGGCCGCTACACGGTGGGCGACACGTGGGTCTACCCGCAGCGCGTCACCGGCGACACCTACGACGGCTCCAACCTCGACATCAGCTCGCACAAGTGCGTCCAGGTGGCGGGAACCAGGTTCAACCCCCACAACGCCTACCTGTTGTGAGACGCGGTTCTGCCGGATCGGCATGAGCGAAGCCGATGACCGTCCCCGCGTCCGCTTCGAGAAGACCAGGGCCAGGACGCGTTTGTCTCCAACTCGCTTCCACACTGGCCAAGGGCTCCGAGGACGAGTAGGGCAGAAGGCCCAAACCGGGTGGGGCCTTCGCGCTCGCCGCTTTCGCCTCGCGGGACGGATGCGGGGGGACCTCGGGGCCTGGCCGGGCGGACGTATCTCCCACCTCCGCGTCGCAGAACGGATGCCGGGGATCGCGTCCGCAGCCGGAGCAGGCGGTGCCGTCGGCGATGGCCGGAGGGGAGTGCCGGGTGAGGGCCTCGGAGATCTTTTTCAGCAGCCGGGAGCGCAGCCAGGCCGGGGCGCGGCGGTAGTGGTCGGGCAGCCTGCCGAGCAACTCGGCGGCCATCCGGGACAACTCTTCCGGATTCGCCGCAGGCGTCGGCGCGGCGCCCGGCCCCCTACGGTCCGCAGGCTCGCCTACGGCGAGAAGAGGGGGGTTTTCGCTGATCTTCTCGGGGTTCTGGTCTTCTTGCTTCTCTGGTCTTCTTATACGGGTGGGTTTTCCTACGTTGGGTTTCCCGTCGTAGGCTGCCACCTGCGGTTTCGCGGTGTCCGCACTGGTCGGGGCCAGCAACGGGTTTTCCGGCCTGGGTTTGGCAGCGGTGAGCCGCGGTGACCAGGGGTCGCAGATGATGTAGGTGACGCCGCCGAGCCTGCCGTCGCGGCCCCGTTCGCGTTCGCGCACCAGGTAGCCGTACGCCTCCAGTTCCCCGATGGCGGCCCGGGCCGCGTCCCGGCCGTCCGGGGCGGCGCAGACGATGGTCTTCTCCGAGACCCGGAAGCCGGTCGCGTGCGAGGTCAGCCAGGCCAGCAGGCCGCGCGCCTTCCACGACAGCCGCAGGTCACGGATCCAAAGGTTGGATATCCGGGTGAACCGGTCGGAGGGCGGCTTCGTCGGCTGGATGCTCATCGCCCGCCCTCCGAGACCGAGAAGACGATCGTCTGGCGGGAGCGGATGTTTGATATGGGCGCGGGCGCGCGAGTACAGTCGAGCACAGATCTTTCTCCTGGTTTGGCAGGGTGAATTGATCAAGGCCTTGGGACGGTGTTGGTCGCACCGGCTCGGGGCCGTCTTTCTTTCTCCGGGTGACCGGCTCGCTCACGCCCTTCCGGGCGCCGTGGCACGGCCTGTCGTGCTGGCCCGCCCGCTCACCCGGGTTCGCCGATCCCTCGGCAATCCCCAATGAGCTGGGCCGACGCGCCTTTTTTAGCACACACCACCCTGACGTTTCCGCTGCTCTTGGAACATCTCCGAGTGTTGTATCCGGCACCCGCCGCCCAGCGCTGGGGGAGGGGCATCAGCGACTCGGTACTGTTCAAATCGACACTCACCAGTCAGAACCGACGACGGGTGCCTTCCGGCGTTCGACAGGATGACGGGAAGGAAGCCAGGAGAGCGGGTTCCGGGTCACCTGGCTCGCCGATATCCAGGAGATTTTCACCAACGGCGCCTGTTGCCCGGCTGGCGCCGGGAGGGGTGGGTTGAGATCGACCGGGGCGTTCAACTGTTCTCGGCTGGAGTCCGCCCTTCCACGGGTGGGTGGTGGTCGGTCCACTCGTGCAGGCGGGCCAGGCCGGGGCGGAGGTCGGGGAGGGGCGGGAAGGTCAGGCGGGTGCCCGTGGGGGTGGGCAGGGCGAAGGCGACGGCCTTGCCGGGGGTGGCGGTGGTGTGGATCGTGGTGGCGTAGACGTGGCAGTGGCCGTGTGAGAGCCGGTGGGGCAGCATCGTGGTGTTCGCGCCGCTCATCGCGGCGGCGGCCACCAACGACCTGGCCGGTCGGCGCAGCCTGCTCGGCTCCCGCCCGCTGGTGGCGCTCGGCCAGTGGTCCTACGCCTTCTACCTGGTGCACTTCCTGGTGCTCTTCCCGATCGCCAAGCACGCGTTCGGTCGGCGGTCGCTGTACGATTTCCCGCCGCCCAGCTGGGCGCACCTGCCGTACGCGCTGGCCGGCCTGGCCGTCAGCGTGCTGCTGTCATGGGGGCTGTACCGGCTGTACGAATATCCGATCGAGAAGCGACTGCGGGCCATGCTGCGCCGCGAACCGAAGACCACACCCCCGGCCCCGGGCGCGGAGCCCTCGATGTGAGCCAGGCGCGCCGGATCGATATCCTGCTCGTCGGCGACGACGATCTCTCCCCCCCGAGGTCGTCGCGACCGAGCTCGACAACAACGTGCAGTCGATCCTCGGCTACGTCGTCCGCTGGATCGACCAGGGGTCGGATGCTCGAAGGTGCCCGACATCCACGGCACCGCGCTCATGAAGGACCGCGCGACGCTGCGGATCTCGAGCCAACTGCTGGCGAACTGGCTGGCACACGGCGTGATCTCCGAGGACGAGGTCGACGTCAGCCTGTGCCGCCTCACCGCAGTCGTCGACGCGCAGAACGCCGGGGATGCGGCCTACGAGCCGCTCGCGTTCGACGCCGAGCCCGGGATCGCATTCGTCGCCGCCCGTCGGCTCATCCTCGAGGGCGCCGCCCAGCCGAACGGGTACACCGAGCGATCCTGCACGCGCTGAGGCGGGAGAAGAAGGGGTCGGCCGCGGAGTGAGGCGGCCGGGCAGCTCTCGCCCCGCCGTCGTCCGGCTCGCGACGATCTCTGCAGCGAGAAGACCGGCGTGGACCTCCAGACGCCCTGCACCGCTGAACAGGTCTACTCCCAGCCTCGCCTCGACCTTCCTGATCCGGTGGTAGACGGTCGCACGGTGAAGATACAGGTCTGCCGCGACCTGCTTGACGTTCCCCGCCGTGGTCAGGAACGCCCTGAGAGTCCGGACGAGGTCCTCCGCCGACTCGTCTTCGAGAAGCCATCGCAGGGACGGGCTGATGAAGTGGCGCACGAGGACGTCCGTGGGCACTGCGGCGAGCCCGCGCATGTGCGCGGTTCTCTCCCAGTGGACGACCTGGTGCTTCCAGCCCATGCTCTCGGCCAGGTCCAGGCTCTGCCTGGCCTGCCAGACGGCGACACTCGCGCGATCGGCCACGATCGTGCTGACAGCGACGAGCCATGGGAGGTCGATGCCGTTCCGCCGGGACCGGAAGATCAGGTCAACGGTCTTCGTCGCGAGCAGCCCTGGCAGGGTCGTCTGGACGTCGCGTGGCTGAGGTGCCAGCAGCGCGAAGCTGACGGAGCCGCTGAACGCGATGAGGCACCGGTCGCGCAGATGGCCCTCGGCGAAGCGGTTCGTCACGGCGGTCAGCCGTCGCTGCGCCGCCGATCCCGACGAGTCCGGGTCAAGCGCCGCGGGCATCGAGAGCGCAAGGCAGACGAAGGTCCCGTCGTGCAGCAGCTTTCCGTCGCGGATGGCCCGGCCCAGCAGCGAGTCCAGTCCGTCCAGATCCCCCGAAGCGAAGGCACGGCCGACGTGGTCGTCCGCCCATTCGGGCGATACGAGCAGCCCGGCTGTCTCCAGCGCGCAGACGGTGGCCTCCGCGATCCGTCCCACGCTCTCGATCCGCTCGGGCGACAGCGGCCCTCGCGCGCAGGTGATCCAGAGCAGCAGCGACGGCGCCGAACCGGGCGATCGCACCGGGATCACCAGCGTCAGGGGCATCCCGAGGTCGGCGCTCCCGCCGATGTAGACGGGTTCGGAGATCAGGGCCACGGAGCGCGCGCTCAATCCGAGGTGCCGAGGCGACACCGCCTCGGCGAAGTCCTCGTCCGCGGAGGAGTTCGGCATCGACCGGGCGATCCGGTTCAACTGCACGTCGGTGACCTCGACCGGCACGTCCAGCGATGCGCTGAGAGAATGCACGAGCTCGTGGAGGTGCTGCGTGAGGACGCCGTTCACGCCGCTCCCCTCCGCCCGAGCGCCCTCGGCCCTGTCCCGACCCGCGTCGCCGGCACAGCGGTCAGCTCCCGCCGGTCGCCGGCGGGGTGCCGGACGCCGACCCCGATGATGCAGCCGCGCCGACGGGCAGGGCGGCGCCGACGCGGGTCGACCGCGTCGGCCGGATCGCACCGTCGCGGATGCCCTCCGCCCAATGGCAGGCGACCCGGTGGGCGGCGGTCGTCCCCGGAACCCCGACGGTCCGCAGCTGCGGGCGCTCGGTGTCGCAGCGGGTCTGCTGCTTCCACGGACAACGGGTGCTGAACCGGCATCCGGGCGGCGGGTCCGCCGGGCTGGGCAGATCGCCGCGGAGCAGGATCTGCTCGCGAGAATCCTCGTACCGGGGGTCGGGCTGCGGCACGGCGGAGAGCAGCGCCCGCGTGTAGGGGTGCAGCGGCTCGGCGAACAGCTCCGCAGTGGGCGCCTCCTCCACCATCCCGCCGAGGTACATCACCCCGATCCGGTCGCTCATGTGCCGGATCACGGCGAGGTCGTGCGCGATGATCAGGTAGGTCAGCCCGTATGCGGCCTGGACGTCCTCGAGAAGGTTGATGACCTGCGCCTGGACCGACACGTCCAGGGCACTGACGGGCTCGTCCGCGACGATCAGCTGCGGCTCCACCGAGAGCGCCCGGGCGATGCCGATGCGCTGACGCTGTCCTCCGGAGAACTCGTGCGGGTACTTGCGCAGCGCCGTCCGCGGCAGCCCCACCGAGTCGAGCAGCTCGTCGAGGCGCCCGGAGACATCTCCCTTCGCCAGCCCGTGCGCGGCCATCCCCTCACGGAACATCTGCTCGACGCTCTGCCGGGGGTCCAGGCTCCCCAGCGGATCCTGGAAGACCATCTGCATGTGGCGGCGCCGGCGGCGCAGCGCCTCACCGCGCAGCGACCGCAGGTCGATTCCGTCGAAGCGGATCTCCCCCGAGGTCACGGGGGTCAGCTGGAGCACGGCGCGCCCGAACGTCGACTTGCCGCACCCCGACTCCCCGACCAGGCCGTAGGTCTCCCCACGAATGATCCGCAGGTCGACGCCGTCGACCGCGTGGACGTGGCCGACGGTCCGGTCCATGAGCACCCCTCGGCGGATCGGGAAGTGGACCTTGAGGTCGCGGACGTCGAGGAGGGGCTGCTCCCCGGCGCCCGGTCGGGTCGGAACGGCGACCGTCGTCATGAAGTCGTCTCCTTCGCCACGATGATCGGATCGGACAGCGGGTGGTGGCAGCGCGATCGCCGCTCGCCGTCGGCCGACCAGGCAGGCCCCTCCCGGAAGCAGAGGTCGGTGGCGACGTGACAGCGCGGCGCGAAGGCGCACCCCTGCGACCACGGGATGTTGTCGGCGACGGAACCCGGGATGGGTCGCAGCCGCTCTTCCCCGTCACCCAATGCCGGCACGGATTCCAGCAGCCCTCCGGTGTAAGGATGCCGGGGCGCGTCGAACAGCGAATAGCGGTCCGCCCGCTCGACGATGCGTCCGCCGTAGAGCACGTTGACCGTGTCGCACAGGCCGGCGACCACGCCGAGATCGTGGGTGATCATGATCAACGAGGTGCCCGAGCCGACGACGAGCTCCTTCAGGAGCGCGAGGATCTGGGCCTGGATCGTGACGTCCAGCGCCGTGGTCGGCTCATCCGCGATCAGCAGCCGCGGTTCGCAGGCCAGGGCGATGGCGATCAGCACGCGCTGGCGCATGCCGCCGGAGACCTGGTGCGGGTACTCGCGCATCCGCCGGGCGGGATCGGGGATGCCGACCCGCTCCAGCATCTCCTGCGCCTGCCGCGTCGCCCGGGACCGGCTCATCCGGCGATGGCGCTGGATGACCTCCGCCACCTGCACTCCCAGCGGCACGACGGGGTTCAGCGAGGACAACGGGTCCTGGAAGATCATCGCCACGTCGGCGCCACGGCGATCGCGCAGCTCACGATCGGACAGTGAGAGCAGGTCCACGCCGTCGAAGACCGCCCTGCCGCTGACGCGGGTCCCCCGGCGGGGCAGGAGCCCCATGATGGCGAGCGAGGTCACGGACTTACCGCAGCCGGACTCGCCTACCAGACCGACCACTTCGCCGGGACGGACCTCGAACCCGACCCCGTCCACGGCTGTGAAGGGCTCCTGGCCAGGTCGTGAGAACGTGACCGACAGGTCTTCGACCACCAGCAGCGGATCCGCTCCGAGCCGGGTCTGGTGCGCATGCGCATTCATCTGCATCACCTCCGGGTGCGGGGGTCGAGGGTCTCGCGCAGCGACTCGCCCATGAGCGTGAAGCCCAGGGCGACGACGATGATGCACAGCGCCGGGTAGATCGCGAGATGCGGGAACGAGTTGAAGTACTGCTGCGCGCCGCCCAGCATCTGCCCCCACTCCGGCCGGCCGTCGTCGGGGTTGCCCAGCCCGAGGAAGGACAGGGCGGCGGCGTCGAGGATGGACACGGCCAGGCTCAGGGTCGCCTGTACGATCACCGGCCCGAGCGCGTTGGGGACCATGTGCCGGAAGACGATGGCCCCCGGCTTCACACCCAGCGCCCGCGCGGCCAGCACATGGTCGGTGCCGCGCTGCACCAGCATCGATCCGCGCATGAGCCGGGCGAAGACCGGCACCTGCACGATCGCGATGGTGAGGATCAGGGTCCACTCGTTGGGGTTGGCGAACAGGGCCGCGATCGAGAAGGCCATCAGCAGCGACGGGATCGCCAGCATCACGTCCACCGCCCGCATCACGAGCGTGTCGACCTTGCCGCCGAACACGCCCGCGACGAGACCGAGCGCGATGCCGCCGACGAAACCGCCGAGCGTCGCCATCACCCCGACGATGAGGGTCTGCCGGGCTCCGGCGATCAGTCGGGACAGCAGATCGCGACCGGCGGGATCCCCGCCCAGCGAGAATCCCTCCTGCGGGAGCGGAACGGGGTTCGACTGGGCGCGCACCTGATCGAGCAGCAACGGGGCGGCCGGGTCGTGCGGCGCCAGCACCGGCGCGGTGACCGCGACGAGGACGAACACGAATGTGATCGCCCCGCCGATCAGGAACGCCGGCTGGCGGAGCAGCCGCCTCAGGGTCTGCGCGCCCGGTCGTCCGGTCGCGGCACGGTGGCGCGGAACGGCCGGGGCGGCGGTCATGGCGTCCTCACTCTCGGATCGCACAGCGCATAGGCGATGTCGACGACGATGTTGATGACCAGGTACAGGACGGCGGCGAGCATGATGAGGGCCTGCAGCACCGCGTAGTCGCGCGTGGTGAAGGCCAGCGCCATCGACTGCCCCAGCCCGCGGTAGTTGAAGACGGTCTCGGTGAGCACGGCGCCGGAGAACAGGCCGCCGGCCTGCAACCCGATCACCGTGATCACCGGCAGCAGCGAGTTGCGCAGCACGTGGCGCCCGGCGATCGTCGGGTTCCGCAGGCCCTTGGAGTTCGCCGTGCGGATGAAGTCCTGCTGGAGCGTCTCGGTCACGGACGCCCGGGTCAGCCGGAAGATCACGGCGAAGGGGATGATCGCCAGGGCGATCGTCGGCAGCGTGAGGTAGGTGAGACTCTCGGCGAACGCGGCCCCGCTCCCGGCGAGCAGCGAGTCCAGGAGCGTCAGCCCCGTCGTCGTCGGTATGGAGCCGCTCAGGTCGGCCCGTCCCGACGGCGGCAGCCATCCCGCGCGGACGGCGAAGACGTACTTGAGGATGAACGCGGTGAAGAAGACCGGCACGGCGAGGCCGAGCACGGAGAAGCTGAGGAAGGCGACGTCGAACACGCCGCGCCTCTTCGCCGCCCAGTAGCCGGCGGCGATGCCGAGCACGGCGCCGACGATCAGCGCGCTCAGGGCGAGCTCGATCGTGGCGGGCGCCCGCGTGAGGATCACCTCGGTGACGGGCGCGCCGCGCCAGACGCCCGTCGATACGCCGAGGTCGCCGGTCCAGAACCGCCCCAGGTAGCGCAGGTACTGCGTCCACAGCGGCTCGTCCAGGCCGAGCGACTCGACGAGCTTGGCGCGGTCCTGCGGGCTGGCGTTCTCGCCGAGCAGCGCATCGAGCGGTCCGCCCGGGAGACTGCGCAGCCAGACGAACAGGATCGCCGTGAGGGCGGCGAAGGTCGCGACCGCCTGGAGCGTTCTTTGGAGGATGAACCGGAACATGTCTATCCAATCGGTGCGGAGCGCGCCTGCGCGCGGCCCGCACCCGGGTGGGACTATTTGTCGAGGGTAGCCGTGGCCAGGCGCTCGCCACCGACCGGGCTGGCGACGATGCCGCGCACGCTGCCGTCGAACACCAGCGCGGAGGGGCTACTGGCGATCGGGATCGACGGCAGCCAGTCATTGGCCATCTTTCGGTTGATCTCGAGGTACATGTCGACGCGCTTCTGCGGATCCGGCTCGCGGTCCGCCGCCTTGAGGTCGTCGACGAGCTCCTGGCCGAAGCCGAGCAGACCGGTGTCGAACGCGTTGTCGGTGGCGCCGAACAGGATGCCCAGGAAGTTCTGGGCGCTGTTGTAGTGCCCCGTGGTGCCAAGCAGGTAGACCGGTGCCTGGCCCGCCTCACGACCGCTGAGGTAGCCGCCGGCCCATGACTTCGCGACCGGTTCGATCTGGATGCCGACTGCCTCGAGATCGGCCTTGATCAGATCGAAGAAGCGCTTGGGCTCGGGCATGTACGGGCGAGTGACCTCGGTCGGGTACCACAGCTCGATCTTGAGGTTCGGCACGCCGGCCTCGGCGAGCAGGGCGCGCGCCTTGTCCGGGTTGTACGGGTACCCCTCGACGCCGCTGTCGTAGCCCTCGACGGAACGGGGGACGAACTGCGTCACGGTCTCGGAGCCCTCGGGCAGCAGCGTGTCGACGATCTGCTGCTTGTTGATCGCCCAGGCGATGGCCTGGCGGACACGGAGATCTTTGAGCTCGGGCACGGTGGTCGCGTTCAGGCCGAGGTACATGACGTTGAACGGCGGCCGGGTGACGACCTGGAACCCGCCGTCCTTCAGGCTCTTCCAGTCGCGAGGGGCCGGCAGGTCGTAGGCGTGGATGGTGCCGGCCTCGAGCTCCTGCCGGCGCGCCGTCTCATCCGGGATCGTGCGGAACTCGATGCCCGCGATCTTCGGTGCGTCGCCCCAGTATTTGTCGTTGCGAGCGAGCTTGACCGTGCCGGTCGAGTCGTCGTACGAGACGAAGGTGAACGGGCCGGTTCCGGTCGGGTGCAGGCGGCCGTACTCCGGGAAGGCGAAGCCCTCGCCCTTGGCCTCGACTCCGTTGGCGTTGTACTTCTCCATCGCCGTCGGGCTCGACATGGCGTAGGTGCCGTGCGCGAGGATGGTGGGGAACTTCGAGCTCGAATTGGTCAGGCTCAGCACCACCGTGGACTCGCTCTGCGCCTCGCATCCGGCGTACAGCGAGGGAGTCTTGTCGCCCTCGAAGCCTCCGAAGTCGTTCACCCAGGTGTGGCTGACCGCCGAGGTGCGCGCGATCTTGGGCTGCCGGTACCACCGGTCGAAGTTCGCGCAGACGGCGGCGGCATTGAAGGCTGTGCCGTCATGGAAGCTGACGCCCTCGCGGAGCTGGAACGTCCACTGCTTTCCGCCCTCGTTCTGCTCCCATGAGACCGCCAGGCCGGGTGCGGGGTCGGCCGTGCCCGGCTTGAGGCTGAGCAGTCCTTCGAACATCTGGTTGTTCACCCGGGCGGTCTCGCCGTCCGAGGTGTAGAACGGGTCGAAGAGAGACGGGGCGCCCGCAGCGCCGAACACGAGCACCTTGGAGGTCGATCCGCCGCCGGTGCCCTTGTCGGACGTGTCGCCTCCCCCTGAGCACGAGGTCAGGAGCGTCACGCCGGCGACCGCGATGACCCCGGTCTTCTTGAACTTCATCGTTACTCCTGATCTTGGGTGTGGGTGAGGGGAAGCTGAGCGCCGTAGAACCAGAGGCGGGAGAATCCGCCGTCGGGCAGGGCGCGCACGCGGACCTGCTGCGCGTCGGTGGCGGCCAGCTCGATGGCGGTCGTCGCCCCGGAGGCGATCTCGAAGGTTCCCAGTGCCGCCCAGCCGGACGCGTCGTCCGCCCGCGCCTCGACGGCGATCCGGGCCGCGCAGTTGCCGCGGAACGGCGTGGCGACGACCTCGAGCGTCCGCAGCCGGACGGGCTCCGGCCAGGAGAGCTCGACGAAATGCCGATCGGCGTCGGACCGCCGGGGAGTCTCCCAGCCGTCGTGCGTGTTCCGCGGCATCGCGTGAGAGATCACCGACCACGGGTCCCCGAAGGAGCCTTCCGACGCGCGCACGCGGCATCCGAGCCGGATATCCGAGAGGCGCACGCCCTCCGGCGGGCGGCTGCGGGAGACGTCGACGATGCCGTGCGCGCGGAAGCGGGCGACTCCGCCGTCGGGGATGATGCGCAGCCGGACGAAGGCGGCCGAGCGCCCGGCGTCGGCGACCGGATACTCGTTCACGGAGTTCGGCTGCACCTCGGCGTCGGCGAGGATCTCGTGCCATGGGCCGTCGGCGGCGTCGGAGATGTCGACGCTGATGCGCCGCGGGGCGTTGAAACGGAACCCGGTGGTCTCCAGTTCGACCTGCTCGATCCGGCCCGGATGGGCGGCGCGGATCACGACCCAGTCGTGGTCGGGGTTGTGCCGGCGGCTCTCCCACCCGTCGACATCCGCTCCACGCAGTCCGTAGGTGCCGGGGCGCTGCGGCGGGGTGGAGAGGAGCAGGGCGTCGGCCGCGCCGAAGAACTCGTCCGAGCAGTCCACCACGGATGCCCCGAGCTCACGGGCCAGCAGGTTGAGGGTCATCGTCGGTCTCCTTCGTCGTTCCGTGCCTCGCCGTCCAGATGCGCGACGACATCCGTGCCGCGCGCCCACCACAGGGCGTCCATGCCGCGCAGGGTGCGCAGCGTCTCGCGCAGGTGCGCGAACCGGAACGGCTGGCCGATGAGCCAGGGGTGGAGCCCCAGCACCAGCGTCCGGGTGCGGGGTGCGTCCTCGTCGAGCAGCCGCCGTGCGGATGCGGTGATGTTGTCGGCCCACGTGCGGATCGGCGTGCCGCGCTTGAGGTGGGAGAACACGTCGTCGAGGTGGATGTTCACTGGGATGTCGACGATGTCGCCGCGGGACGTGGCCAGGATGTTCGGCGCCTCGTCGTTGGGCCAGTCGGCAGTCCAGCGGATGCCGAGGTCGGCGAGATCCTCCAGGGTCGTCGTGGACTGCGCGTAGTCCAGGCCGCTCCAGCCGATCGGCCGGATGCCGCTGGCCTCGGCCACGGCGTCGATCGACTCGGAGAGGTGGGCGCGCTGCCCTTGGGCACCCATCCCGTCGTGCAGGATGCCGGCGCCGTCCAGCCCGTGCGCCGCGAACTCCGCACCGGACTCGGCGATGCGCTCCACCAGGCGGGGACGGTGCCGGGCGGAGAAGGCATCGATTGCGACCGTCGGGGCGATCTCCAGCTCGTCGAGGAGGTCGAGGATCCGGAACGCTCCAACTCGCAGCCCGTATTCGTGCTGCGACGTGGTGTGCACGTCCATGATCTGCGGGTACGGGCCGCGCATCGCCACGCTCGAGGGCGGGAGGCCGGGCGCGGAGCCGGGGAGTGCGGGCACGTGGTCGAGATGCATCAGCACGACCACGGCCAGGCGCGCGCCGCTGGGCCAGCCGCGGTTCGGGGCGAGGCGGGATCCGCCTTCGGTCTCGTGCAAAGCTCTCACAAGCCGCATGTCAGCACCATCCGATCTCATCGACGTGGGCGGCGATCTGCTCCGGGGTGGTCCACCAGATGTCGTCGTGCGAGCTCAGCCGCTCGAACATCCGCGCCAGGTGGCCGATCCGGTGCGGGATGCCCATGTAGAGGGGGTGGAGCGCGATCGTCATGACGTACGCGGTGTCGCGTTCGTGGGCCTCGGCGGCGAGCACCTCGTACTGCGACTGGACGATCTCGGCGAAGTAGTCGCTGTCCAGACCGAACATCGGCGACCCGGGGAAGATCAACGCGTCGTTGACCTCGCGGGAGTAGGGCACGCCGATCAGTCCCCCGCCGCTCGGCCCGTCGAGCCGAAACGGCTGGTCGTCGATGAACCAGTCGGTCGTGTAGGTCATCCCCGCCTCGGCCATCAGCCGGTAGGTGGCCGGGGTGGCGCTGAACGACGGTCCCAGCATCCCTCGCATGCGGTAGCCGGTGAGCTCCTGCACGGTGGAGATGGTGTAGTCGTAGAACTCGCGTTCCGAGCTCTCGGACTCGCCGAACAGGAGACGGCTGTTGTAGGTGCCGTGGCTCATGAAGCTCCACCGCCGGTCGACCATCGCCTCCGCGATGTCGGGGTACAGGCGCAGCACCTCGCAGTTGAGCGAGCAGGTCACCTGCACGGGGGAGTCGTCGAGCACCGGCAGCATCCGCCAGAAGCCGACGCGGTTGCCGAAGTCGCGGAACGAGTAGCCGACGATGTCCGGCTTTGCCGGAACGCGGTAGAAGTAGTCTCGGTGCGGGTTCGTCGGCGGAAGGTACTCGTAGTGCTCGATGTTCATCACCACGTTCACGGCGACGCGCTTGCCGTCGGGCAGGGTCAGGCTCTCCCGCCGGTCGAGGGGCCGGTAGCTGAGGAACTCGTCCATCACTGGTTCTTTCCGTATCTGCTTCAGGGCACGGTCGCGGGCTGAGGGGGTAGCGCCTCGACGACCTGGTCCAGGCTGCGGACGCGGCCGAGCTGCGGGAAGACGGCGTGCACCGAGTGGTGGTGCTGCTCGGCGGCGTAGGCCGACATCGCCTCGGGAACGAAGACGATGTTGTAGGCGTGGTCGTATGCCGCACGGGCGGTCCCCTCGACGCCGAATCCGGTGGAGATTCCCGCCATGATCACGGTGGTGACCCCGCGCCGGCGCAGCTGCAGGTCGAGGTCGGAGCCGTGGAACGCGTTCCAGCTACGCTTCACGATCACCGGCTCGGTGGGCAGCGGATCGACGCCGGGGAGGAAGCGGTCCCAGCCGGGCCGCCGTACCGGGCGTGCGGGGCGTTCGACATCGGTGAGCAGCTTGCCGCCGAGCGAATCACCCTCGTCCGGTAGGAAGCTGGTGCGCACATGCACGACAAGGCCGCCCGCGTTCCGAGTCGCGTCGATCAGCCGGATGCAGCGCTCGACGACGTCCCCTGCGGGGTGCGGGTGCACGGGGTGGTCGGCGTTCGAGCCTTGCAGGTCGATAAGGATGAGCGCGGTGCGCAGCGGATCGATGTCGGTCACACGATGTCCTTCCATGGGATGCGAGCGGGGTCAGGCCCCGAGGATCTGACGGGTCATGCGAAGCAGGGTCTCCTCGGAGCCGGTCCCGGTGGCTTTGCAGAGCAGCCGCAGGCCGTCGAAGTCGCCCCCCGTGATGTGAGCGGTCGGGCACAGCGGCTCCAGTTCGAGCCCCGCACGCAGGCTCGTGCCGCCGAGCTGCTGGACCAGCGCCGTTGTCGTCAGGCCACCGCTGGCGACCACGCCGAGGCACTTGTTCTCGCTGCGGGCCGAGGCGTCGAGCAGGCTGCGCACCGCCCCGGCGAGCTGCTCCGCGACGATCCAGCGGTCGGGGTCGTCGCGGTCGGTCTCGTGCAGCGCGAGGATCCGATGCGAGGCAAGCACCTCGTGCGCGGCATCCGCCCCCCAACTTGCGGCTTCCGCGGCGGTGGTGATCAGCGCACGGGAGCCGTAGGCCGCTCCGAGCCGGCGCAGCTGCGCGCGGTCGGTGTCGTGGTTGCCGGGGGTGACGACGACGACGAAACCGTCGCGGCCGAGGTCAGGGTAGAACCTCAGCCAGCCGCCGGTGCTCGCGGTCGCGACGGCGTGCCCCTCTTCGCGGAGCCGGGTCGCGGCCTGCGCCGCGGTGCCGAGGTGCGCCTCGACCGTGCCGTCGAGGACGAACCGCCGGATGCCGCGGGCGAAGGCCTCGAGGATGCGCGCGGTGACGGCATCGGCACCCTGGTTCAGCACCGTGAGCCCGATCAGCTCGGCGTCCTCGGTGCGGATCGCGGACCGCACGTCGACGTCGAGCCCGTTGCCCACCGGCATGGGGGCGAGCAGATGGCCGTCGACGCAGACACGGCCGGCGGTCGGATAGGCCGGGACGACGAGAAGGATGCCGTTCTCGTCCTGCCCCGCGTCGATCCCGGCGATCAGCGCATCCGGAGATCCGCGCAGCTCGGCGTTGAGCTTCACCTCGACCCGCTCGCAGCCGTGGTCGTCGAGCCAGGCCGCCCACTCGCGGATATGCGCCTCGGCGGCGCCTGCGGCGTGGTGCAGATCGAGGTCGACGACGATGGCATCCGCATCGGAGACGACAGATGCGGGGTCGCGCACGATCACCGGGTCGAGCCCGCGCTGGCGCAGCCGGCAGGCGACCGCGACAGAGCCCTGCAGGTCCTCTGCGAGGATGCCCATCGCCGGTCCACGAGGGGGACGCGGTAGCTCTGAGGGGGTCATCGGCTCGGTTTCCGTTCTCGACGTTGACAACTGCCCCGAGAGTATTGACGCCGATGACGAGCAGTCATTCGACGAATGTCGCACGTTCGCTGATGGGGGCGGGGCGTGGAACAGTGCTGCTCTGACCTAGTGCGACGTTCGTCTCCGAGCTCGACTATGCCCGCGGACCGGAGAAGACCTGGGTCTACGGAGCCTTGCGACCGGCCCATGCGCGCCGCCGACATCGACGTGCTGCCCGGCCCGGGGGCGGAGAGCGGGGTCGCTCCGCTGTGAACGCCTTCATGGTCGGCCGCCGGCGACGGTCGATCTTGCCCGCACTCGTCAGCGGTAGCTCGTCCAGCACGCGTACGGTCCCCGGCACCATGTAACCGGGCAGCCGCCCGGCCGCCCATGCTCTGGCGTCCTTCGCCGTCACCGGTCCGGAAGCGGAGGTGGATCCGGAGGCGGAGGTGGAGGTGGATCCGGAGGCGGAGGTGGAGGTGGAGGTGGATCCGGAGGCGGAGGTGGAGGTGGATCCGGAGGCGGAGGTGGAGGTGGATCCGGAGGCGGAGGTGGAGGTGGATCCGGAGGCGGAGGTGGAGGTGGATCCGGAGGCGGGTCCGGAGGCGGAGGTGGCCCCCGAGGTGGAGGCTCGTGCAGATGCGAAAGCGGGCATGGGGACGGCCACGTAGGCCACCAGCTGGTCGTCCTCCAGGGCCACCGCCGCGTCGTCCACGCCGGGACAGGCCCGCAGCGTCTGCTCGATCTCGCCCAGCTCGATCCGGTAGCCGCGGTGCTTGACCTGGTGGTCCACCCGGCCGATGAAGTCGAGTTCGCGTCCAGCACCGCCAGCGAGCCCCGCTCGTGCACGCCGTCGACGACGTCACGCAGCAGGGCGGTGCCCGCGGTGCCGAACCGGGTGAAGAACGGTGCCTGGATCCGGTAGACGGACACCCGTTCGCCCGCGGCCCCCAGCACCGTCGCGCACATCCGCCGGGCTCCGCCCACGTCGTCGGGCATCCGCCACGCCGCAAGCCACCTGGGGGAGGGGGCGAGTCCCAGGCAGAGGGCGGATCGGCTCTGGAGCAGGTCAGTCCATATCGGTACAGCAGCCATGGGGCCATTGCACACAACAGAGCCGGCGCCTGCATCACGCCCGCTCACCGGCGGGAATCCGTCGGCTAAAATTCTCGCCCCGTGTGGGCTGGGCCGGACCGGATCGACCCTTTTGATCTACATTGTAAAGGCGTCGGGCTGGTGAACAACAGATACGAGGTTCCAGCCGGTGGCGTCACAAATCACGTGGCAATACTCAAAACCTTCGCAGGGCGGCGAAGCTGCTGCCTTGCGAAGGTTTTGATGGGGAGAGTTCAGCGGTTGGTCCACAGATGCCAGAACCAGTCGCCCTCGGAGCAGGTGTAGTGCTCCCAGTGGCCTCGGTCGATTCCTCCCTGGCCGGCTGCCACGCAGTTGGAGTGGCTTGAGAACCAGTCGCGGTACACATCGTCGCCGGCGGGCAGCCTGCTGACCGCGCCGGCCCGTGCGGTGACCGTGTGCGCCCCGGCCTCGGAGGTGGTGACCGAAACGGCGGAGGCAGGGGCGCCTGTCGCCAGCAGGGCCATACCGGTGATCGCGCCGACCGCCAGCAGCGCGCGAACGCGGGCTGCCTTTGTGGAACCGCTGTGCTTCTCCAGGGGGCCGGAGACGTCGCGACGGCCTGTGTTCATCAGTTACCTCCAGTGTGGAGACCCGGTCCTTCAGGGCCGGGAGGAAAGGTGGAACGGTGCTGCATGGTGGTTTCCTTCGCGGTGCCGTAGCCGTAACCGTCTGCTCGCTGGAGCGGGCGGACGGGGCGGTGGCCGATGCCCTGCACGAGGCCGTGCCGGGTGGTGATGTTGAACCGGCCGGTGCTGCGTACCACGACGCGGCCGAGGTGGACCCCTTGCTCAACTCCGCAGTCACCGTCATGATCGTCAGTCACCTGAACGCCCGGATCCCTTTGTCGACTGTCTTCTGCCTCCGTGTTGACCGGCACGCTCTGGCCCGCAAACGGGACGACACTGCTTTAGTCACCACTCGATTACTTAGTGTAATGGTATCCGATTGGCAAAGGGCGGGTTTTCGGCACGAGGAGGGGTGAGTATGCGGGTGAGGTCGCCGGGAGAGCCTTCGTGATCTCACACGGGATCGTTGACGGGCCGCACGGGCTGATCCTGGCGCGGATTCCCGGCGACGCCGGGCCGCTGGCCGAGCTGGTACGTGGTCACTATGTCGGTGAGCGGTGGCTTCGGGAGGTCCGCGACCTGGCCGCGCTGCTGGCCGAGTCCCGGCCGGTCCATCACCTGCTGCCGCTGTTCGGGCGTGTTCCCGTCGAGCCGGACACCTGGGCGGAGCTGATCGCCTGCCTGGCGCAGGAACTGGTGGTGCGTCGCGTCAACCTGACCCGGGTGCCGGCGGCGGTGCGGTGCGCCGACGCCCTGCGGGAGTCGGGGCATCCTCTCGCGGGGCTGCCGCTGAGGCTCGGCAGGGGGGGGGGCGGTGTGGCGGTCGATAGCGGGTCTGGTGCGCGCCCCCGCCGAGGCGTCCGTCCACCGGGTCAACGAACTCGCGGCCCGATGGCGGTGGCTGGTGTTCAGGATCACCAGGCGCACACCGTACTGGACGGACCAGAAGCTCGCGGTCGGCGCGCTCAGCCCGCGCGGGAACGTGCTGAGCCTGCTGGTCTCCCACGACACCGACTGACCTTTTGAGTCGAGGGAGGAGTCAGGGCGGAGGCTGGGTGTGAGCAACCTCGAGGCTGGGGGCTCCGACCGGGCAGATCCGCATCGCGTGGCGGAATCGCGGCCGGCACCTCGCGTTCGCCGATTTTCGGGGTGGCCAGAGCCCACAGGATCGGCATGCCGGTCGGGGTGCACGCCAAATACAGCCGCAGGCCCCGGAAGAACCGCAAGTGCGAGGCACGGTAGCTGTAGGCGGCCAACCCATCAGGCTCGAACGCCGTACGGCCGGGCGCGACATTCCGCACGGCACCGGCGTGGAGTCGACGATCCAGTGGTTGTCGAATACTGAGCCGACATGCCGTCTACCCCCATCACGGACCGTCGAGGAAGGTGGCCGTGATGTGGCGGAAGCCGACGAAGACCGATCGGGGCGGAGCGGGGACAAAAGCGGCGTTCCTCGTGAATGTGTACCCGCATCCAGCGTTGGTCCATTAAATCGGATATATGTCAGATAAACGTCCTTTGTGAAGTCGGATGATCAGGGTCTGTAATCCGCCAGCTAGCGGCATCAAAGCATATTTTATGGCGGATAAATCTCACCTCAATGGGTCTTATCTAAAAGGAACATTTGGTGCGTAATACGAGTTGTCGGATTCAAGGCTAAAAGCTTGTAATTTCGACTACTTACTGAAAAGATCGCAAGCTTGGCGAAATTATGTCTTGGCGTGGACATGTGTAAGTTAACGGATAAGTCCAACATCATCAACGGGAGGGCAATTGAACAAAAGAAGCGGGAGATCGCCGTTTATTCCGTGATGTGCAAGGAAATCAAGGTGGCGCAAGAATGATCCGTAAGGGTTATGGCGACGTTTTCTGGCCGATTTGGAGAACGTCGAAGCAGGGGGCAATCGATCCTTTCAAGGGGAACACTCAATGTCCAAACTCAAGAGCGTCGTCGTAGCATTCGCCGCCAGCAGCACGGTGTTGACAGGCGGAGTCGTTGGCCTCGGCGCCGCAACCGCCATCACCACAGCCACGGCCAGTGCCGTCCGAGTTGCTTCGTTCAGCTGCAACCACGGTTGCTGCAACCAGGGTTGCAGCCGTTCCTGGCGGCATCAGTTGCTGGAGCAGTTCCAGCGGCAGCGGAGCTGGCAGCGCCAGTTCCAGCGGTCGCTGCAGTCGCAGAGGCTTGACCAGAGGGTCAACTTCCATCTGGACACCTCTGCCGACTCCAAGAGTCTCGCCGACGCCATCGCCAGGCAGAAGGCTGAGGCTGAGGCCAGGCAGAAGGCCGAGGCGGACGCCAGGAACAAGGCTTACAACGACGCCAAGGCCGAGGCTGAGGCCAGGCAGAAGGCCGAGGCGGACGCCAGGAACAAGGCTGAGGCTGAGGCCAGGCAGAAGGCCGAGGCGGACGCCAGGAACAAGGCTTACAACGACGCCAAGGCCGAGGCTGAGGCCAGGCAGAAGGCCGAGGCGGACGCCAGGAACAAGGCTGAGGCTGAGGCCAGGCAGAAGGCCGAGGCGGACGCCAGGAACAAGGCTTACAACGACGCCAAGGCCGAGGCTGAGGCCAGGCAGAAGGCCGAGGCGGACGCCAGGAACAAGGCTGAGGCTGAGGCCAGGCAGAAGGCCGAGGCGGACGCCAGGAACAAGGCTGAGGCTGAGGCCAGGCAGAAGGCCGAGGCGGACGCCAGGAACAAGGCTTACAACGACGCCAAGGCCGAGGCTGAGGCCAGGCAGAAGGCCGAGGCGGACGCCAGGAACAAGGCTGAGGCTGAGGCCAGGCAGAAGGCCGAGGCGGACGCCAGGAACAAGGCTGAGGCTGAGGCCAGGAACAAGGCCGAGGCTGAGGCCAGGAACAAGGCTTACAACGACGCCAAGGCTGAGGCTGAGGCCAGGCAGAAGGCCGAGGCGGACGCCAGGAACAGGGCTTACAACGACGCCCGAAACAAGAACATCAACGCCGCCCTCGGGAACAAGGCCGAGGCCGACACCAGGAACGCCGCCGACACCAGGAACACGGCCGACACCAGGAACGCGGCCGACACCAGGAACGCGGCCGCCGGTGACGCCAGCGACAAGGTCCTCGAAATCAAGCGGATTCTCGACTGCCGTGTAAATCCGCCGCTCGCTTCGTCCCTGTAACGCTCCTGCCCTCGTTGATCGTTCCTGCGGTCCAAGCGAGAAGGTCGCAATAGAAGAGCCACGGACATGGTCGACGATGCGTCCCGGCCACCGGGCATAGAGGGCCTGGCTGTCGTCAAATTCGTCGAAGGAATCGAGGGCGGCCGATCGTGCGGTCGGTGACGGCTGACAGATGAGTGCGTGCCTGTCACCACGCGTGGTGGCGCATCGTGCGTTGGCTTCACCACAAGCACCACCGCCTCAGATAGAACGAGATCCGCCACCGGCTCTGCGATCTAGACTGGAGAATTGCCCACAACTGCATCGCGGTAGCGATATCGCCTCCAGCGTCGCTGTGACGCGATATCGCTACCGCGACAGGTTCTCCGAAGTTAAGCGGAATCGTGTTCTCGCTTCGTCACAGCGAGCGATCCCTTGTTGGTGGCTCTCTGTGAGCGGAGGTGGGATCGGGTGCTTGCCGCCCGGTTCTGGGTGGAGGAGGCCCAGCGCGATCTGCGTCTTGGGCAGCATCCGGCCGCTCGCCGACTTGGGGGCGAACCTTCGAAGGCGTCGTAACCCGGGTCACCCAACGCATCCTCGCCATGCCCTCCGCGATCTGACACAACAACAAGACCGGAGCTCTGGTCACCCGATCGCTGATCGCCTATGACCACTGATCACATGGGGCCTGTCCCGCGGGTCCTGCCGTGGAAAGGAGCGGTCAGACGGCGCTCCGCGGGGCGCAGGAGGGAGTCCGCACGCGTTCAGGGTCCCTGGAGGCCGCGGTAGGGCAAGGTCTGGCTGTAGACGAGGTTGGTGGTGGTGCTGCCGAACTGGGCCAGCTCGTCGACGAGCTGTTCGAGGTGGGCCATGGAGGTCGCGGCCATCTTCAGCACGTAGCAGTCATCGCCGGTGGTCCGCAGGCACTCCAGGATCTCGGAGCGCTCGTCGAGCAGCCGGTGCAGGGGCTGGTGCCGGCTGCCCGGATACTTCAGGCGTACCACGGCGAGCACGGCGAAGCCGACCTTCGCCAGGTCGACGTGGGCGTGGTAGCCGGTGATGACGCCCGCCGCCTCCAGGCGCCTGATCCGCTCGGTCGTGGCGGAGGCGCTGAGGTTCACCCGCCGCCCCAGCTCGGTCAACGGGATGCGGCCGTCTCGCTGGACCTCGACCAGGATCGACCAGTCGGTGGCGTCGAGGCTCTCGGTCATCCGGCAAAGGTACCGGCATATTCACGGCATATCGACTATTGTGCCGGGAAAACTCTCTTCCAATAGGAAATAACGGCTGGATAGTCTGAAGTAGTGCAATTAGGCGTTAATGTCCCGAATTTTGGGCCAGGAACCGACCCCGGTGTACTGCGCGACTGGGCGCAGACAGTGGAGGGCCTGGGCTTTGACCTGCTCATGGTCTCCGACCACATCGCGATAACACCCGACGTCGCCGAGCAGTATCCGGCGCCGTTCTACGAGCCTTTCACCACCCTCGCCTGGCTGGCCGGTATCACCAGCCGGGTCCGGCTCGGGACCACGGTGCTCATCGTGCCGTACCGGCACCCGCTGCTCGTCGCCCGCATGGCCGCCAACCTCAACCAACTCAGTGGAGGGCGGCTCGTCCTCGGGGTGGGCGTCGGCTGGGCGCGGCAGGAGTTCGACGCGCTCGGTGTCCCGTTCCAGCGGCGCGGGGCGCTGACCGACGACCACCTTCGGGCGATCCGCGCCGCCTGGGAGGACGACAAGGACTACCGCGCCGGGCGGATACCGATCTGGGTCGGCGGCAACAGTGACACCGGCCTGCGCCGGGCGGTACGCCTCGGCGAGGCGTGGCATCCACTGCGGGTCACCCTGCCCTGGCTGCGCGAGGCACTGGAGCGGCTGAAGGCCATCGCCGGGGAGTCCCGGCGGCCGGTGCCCGCCCTGGTCCCCCGGATCGCCCTGCGGCTCACCGAGGCACCGGTCACCGACCCCGGGCGGCTCGCCGGGGAGGGCACGATCGACCAGGTACTCGACGACCTCGAACAGCTGCGCCTCCTGGGTTCCGACACCGTCGTGCTCGATCCGTTCAACGGCGACCCGGACGAGACACGTCACCCGCGGGTGGCGTGGCAGGCGCTCGCCACCGTGACCGCCCGTTGGTATCCGGATACACATCACTCAGAGACGAGGTAACCATGACGCGCGACGACGAACACCTCCTGCGCAGGGCCATCGAGCTTGCCGCCGCGGCGCGGGCGGCCGGAGACCCGCCGTTCGGGTCGCTGCTGGTGGGCCCGGACGGTGCCGTGCTCGCCGAGGACCGCAACACGGTTCTCACCGACGCCGACATCACCGCCCACCCCGAACTCAAGCTGGCCAGGTGGGCGGCCCGCGAGCTCGACCCCGCCACCGCGGCCGCCACGACCATGTACACCAGCTGCCAGCCCTGCCCCATGTGCGCGGGCGCGATCGAACGCTCCGGACTCGGCCGTGTGGTGTTCGCGCTCTCCAACGAACAGCTCGCGAGCCTCAAACCGGCCGCGACCGGCGCCGGCGCGCGCCAGGAGGGCCCCGCCTTGTTCGACGAGGCACGCCTCCCGGTCGAGGGCTACTACCTCTGATCCGCCGCGCGGGCGGTCCTCAGCAAGAAGTCGGTCTTCGAGGCTTTCCAGCCCGGGACCTCCAGCGCGTTGAGGGCCGCGACTATTTTCTTCTCCTCGTAGCGGAAGTGTGACTCAAGCAGGGCGGTCAGGCCGTCCAGCTCGGCTCGCACCTGCCGTGCCCCGTCCGGATCCGGAATCGCCTCCGCTCCCAGGCCACCGAGCAGTTCCTGGAGTCTGAGCAGGATCTCGGTCACCACGTGGTGGTCGTGCTCCAGCTCTTCGAGCACGGGGCGCAGCTCGGGGAACCGCTCTGCCAGGGCGGGGAACACCCCGCCGTCCTCACCGGTGTGATGCAGGCTCAGCGCGGAGCAGAACGCCAGGCAGTGTGCCCGCAGCTCCCGTGGACGCCCGCCGCGGCCTTCGACGGCGGAGTCGACGTCCTCGCGGAGCCTGGACAGCTCCTCGCGGAGCCAGAGATGAACTTCGATCAGCTGGTTGCCGAACGCCGTGAGGCGGCCGTCCGGTTCGATGGTTTCCATGGTGTCGTCCCATGATTTCGGCGCCTCCATGCCCTCGGCGGTCTTCTTGCCGGGTGCACTGCGACGCTGAGGCGGGATTGCATCATTTTTTCTGCGGGCCGTCAAGCGGTGCCGCTCGTGGCGTGCCCTGCTAGGGTGCGATGTCTAATCAATCGTTCGATTGAGAGATGCCGTGTCAAACCTCGAGCAGATCCAGCGGGCCGCGGTGGGGCTCTTCGCGGAACGGGGCTTCGCGGCCACGGGCATCCGCGAGATCGGCCGCGCGGCCGGGCTGAACTCGGCCACGCTGTACCACTACGCGGGCGGCAAGGAGGAGCTGCTGGCAGGGATCATGCGCGCGGGCCTGGGCGAGCTCCTGCGC
The DNA here is from genome assembly GCF_035917995.1 of Streptosporangium sp. NBC_01755. Classification (NCBI taxonomy): domain Bacteria; kingdom Bacillati; phylum Actinomycetota; class Actinomycetes; order Streptosporangiales; family Streptosporangiaceae; genus Streptosporangium; species Streptosporangium sp. NBC_01755. The sequence continues at coordinate 7,456,891 of NZ_CP109131.1, forward strand.
GCCGGGCGCGAGGCCCTGGAGCCCAGCGCGGACCCGGCCGTCCAGCTCGCCAGGCTGGTGCTCGCCCAGGTCGCGACGGAGGCGGTCAACCCGCTCACCTGCCAGGTCACCGACCGTGAGGTGCGGGCGCTGACCGGGGACAACCATGCGGAGATCGTCGCCATGCGTGACGACTACGAGTCCATGTTCCAGCGTGTACTGGAACGGGGGGTGCGTACGGGGGCGTTCCAGATCACCGACCTGCGGGTGGCCAGGCTGGCACTTCTGGAGATGTGCAACGGGGTCGCCGTCTGGTACCGCCCCGACGGCCGGCTGTCGGTCGCCCAGCTCCAGGACCGCTTCGTCGAGCTGGCCTGCAGGCTGGTCGGCTCCCGGCTGGTCGGCCGTGCGGAGTGCGGGCCCGAGATCGTCACCGTGTCGCTCAGCTCGGAGCCCCGTGACGGGAGCGCAGGTATCGAGGCGTCGGCGTGAGCGCCGGAGCTGCGGTTCACGGACACCCGCGGTGACCGGTGCCGCTCCGGCCTGCGAGGAAAGTCTTCCGGTGAGGTGGTCGGGCGGCTACTCGCGATGCTTCGCCGGTGACCTCTGGACCTGACCGACGGCCAGCCGGGCCGGCGGTGCCAGCGCGCGGGCGAGCACGCCGAGTGCCTCGCGGGGGCCCGCCTCCAGGTGCGACGGCTCGGGTGCGCGCTCGGCGGTGAAGTAGAGGGTCCGCTTGCCGGGGAAGTCGGAGTAGACGGCGCCGCGGGTGAGCTCGGCGCGCTCGGCGATCCTGTCGATCTTGGTGTCGCGGAAACCGTGCCCGGCGAACTCGTCCCTGGCCGCGGCCGGCACCTTGGCACGGTTGTGCTCCTGTAGCTGAGCCCTGCTGAGCCGACCCCTCGTCCCCATCGTCCCCCTGGTTCCGGCGTTGCCGCCCATCCCAATCCAAGATACCGTGACCACTCGGATGATGAGATCATCTGTTTATATCATTTGAAGTTCCGGAGGATCCATGATCGACATCCCCGAGATCCACCTCGCCGACGGTGAGGTGCTACGCGACCCCTTCACCGCCTACGGGCGCGCCAGGGAGCGCTCGCCGCTGGCGCGGCTGGTGGCGCCCGGTTTCGGCCCGATGCTGGCCCTCACCCGGTACGAGGACGCCAGGGCGATGCTGGGTGATCCGCGGTTCGAGATCAACGCCGCCAGTTTCATGCGGCCCGACGTGCCCGAGGACTGCCTGCCCTACATGCGGACCATGAGCGAGATGGACGGGCCGGAGCACACACGGCTGCGCAGGCTGGTCTCGCCCGCGTTCAGCGCGCGCCGCGCCGCCGAGTTCCGGCCGCGGATCGAGCCGATCGTCGAGAACCTGCTCGACGGCCTGCAGGCCCACGCCGAGCACGGCCCGGTGGACCTGCTGCGGCACTTCGCGAGACCACTGCCGATGGACGTCATCTGCGAGCTGGTCGGCATTCCCGAGACCGACCGCCCGCAGTGGCGCGAGTACGGTGTCACCGTCGTCACGGGCGCGGGCCAGAGCTTCGCCGAGGCCATACCCGGCATCATGCGAGGTGCCAAGGCGGCGGTCGCGCGCCGGCGCGACGAGGCCGGTGACGACCTGCTCTCAGACCTCATCCGCGCCCAGGCGGAAGACGGGGACAAGCTCGGTGACACCGAACTGGTCACCCTGGTCTGGCATCTCGTCCTCGCGGGGCAGACGCCCACCAACCTCATCGCCAACGCCGTGGACGTCCTGCTCTCCCACCCCGACCAGCTCGCCGTGCTGCGCGAGGATCCCACCCTCATGCCACGCGCCGTCGAGGAGCTGACTCGCTGGTGCGGTCCGACGCTGCTGTCGATACCCCGCTACGCGCGCCAGGACGTCGAGCTCTGCGGCACGCTGGTGCGCAAGGGCGAACCCGTCACCGCCGCGATCGCCGCCGCCAACCGCGACCCGCGCGCGTTCGCCGACCCCGACCGGCTCGACGTCGGCCGGGCCGCGGCATCGCCCGGACATCTCGGGTTCTCCCACGGGCCACACTTCTGCCTGGGAGCCTCGCTGGCCCGCGTACAGACGGAGGTCGCGCTCGCGGCACTGCTGCGCCGCTTCCCGGACCTGGTTCTCGCCGCCTCGCCACAGGACGCGGGACGTGCCCCAGACCCCGGCACCTGGCGTCTGGCGTCACTGCCCGTGCTCCTCTGATGGCCGGACCCGGCCCGATCCTCCCGCGTTCCGGCACGCTCAACCGTTGAGGGGACGTGTCAAGCGGAGGTCGGTATCCGAACGGCGCGGGTACCGACCTCGCCCAGGTCATCAGCTCAGGGGACGGGGGGTGAGCCCGGTGCCGACGATGACCGTGGCGTCCAGCTCGTCGGAACCGGCCACACGCGGGATCAGCCCGTTGCGGGTGAAGGCCTCGACGGTCAGCGGCGCCTGACGCTCGCCCGTCTCGACCAGCAGGTGGCCGCCCGGCGCCAGCCACAGCGGCGCCGCGGCGGCCAGGCGCCGCACGACGTCAAGGCCGTCTTCGCCACCGTCGAGCGCCACCCGCGGTTCGTGGACGCGGGCTTCGGCGGGCAGCAGCCCGATCGCCTCGGTGGGTACGTAGGGCGCGCTGGCGACCAGGAGGTCGACACGCCCCCGCAGCGTGCCGGGCAGCGGCTCGTAGAGGTCACCTGCGTACACCTGACCGTCGGCGGCGACATTGCGGCGGGCGCACCGCACCGCGGCGGGGTCGATGTCGACGGCGTGCAACTCGACCCGCTCCAGGGCCGCGGCCAGCGCGGCGCCCACCGCGCCCGAGCCGCAGCACAGGTCGACGACGACCTGCGGCCGGATGAGGGCCTGGCGCTCTCGGACGGCGACGGCCTGGTGGACGAGGAACTCGGTACGCCGTCGGGGGACGAAGACTCCGGGGTCCACGGCTATCCGCAGTCCGCAGAACTCCGCCCAGCCGAGGACGTGTTCGAGGGGCAGGCCGGCGACTCGGCGGTCCACCATGGCGGCGAGATCGGACGGAGTCCGTGCCGTGGAGAGGAGCAGGTGCGCCTCGTCCTCGGCGAACACGCAACCGGCGGCCCGGAGCCTGGTGACGATGACGGAGCGATGGCAAGGGGACAGGGAAAACGACACGAGAGCCTTTCGGGATGCCGAAGGGTGCTCTCCCGGTCACCTATGCCCGGTGAACCGCACGGTCGTGAGATGAGAGCACCCGACCTGACACAGCGGTAATGGGTCTCACCTCCTCGATAGGTCCATTGCTGGAGAGGGCAACATTATCCGAGCCGGACCGCGACGCAAACACATTATGTTGAGCCGGAACAGCGGGGGCGCGGATCCCGACGCCCGCGTGTCGCCGCGACGACCGATTCCGGCGAGACGCCGGACCACCGACCACGTCAGGACCTCGCCCGCGGGCTGCCTCGGCCGGCGTGGCCACAGCCGCGAGTTGCGGGGAGGCGCGGACCTCGCCGTGGGCGCCGGTGCTCGGGACGCACAGGGGTGGTACGGGGGTTGGTGCGAGGTCAGGAGGATGCCGGCACGGCGGTCTCCTCCGTGGCAGGGGAGGTGCCGCGGGCCGAGCTCGCCAGGATGCCCCAGAGGGCGCCGGCCAGCACCACCGCGCCCCCCGAGAGCTGCTGCCAGGTCAGGGTCCCGCCCAGCAGCAGCCAGGTGGCGAGCACCGTCACGACGGGCTCCAGCATGCTGAGGATCGACGCGCGCACCGGGCCGAGCGTCGTGGCCCCGACGAAGAACAGGGCGATCGCGAGCACCGTCGACACCAGCGCCACCGCCGTCACCCAGACCCAGCCCGCCGGCGCGAAGCCGAGGTCCAGCCCGCCGGATGCCAGCCCGAGCAGCGCGAACGAGCCCGTGGCGAACATCGACAGGTAGGCCGTGGTGACCGCGGGAGACAGCGAGGCGGAGACCCGGCTGCCCACGATGATGTAGAGGGCGTAGGCCACGGCGGCCCCGGCCGCCGCGAGCAGGCCGGGAACGTCGAGGCCGGTGTCCAGGCGGCCCACCACCAGGGTCAGCCCGGCCAGTGAAACCAGGATCGGCCCGGCGACGGTCCAGCTCATGCGGGTGCGCTCCACCATCGCCGACAGGATCGACACGAGCGCCGGATACAGGTACAGCAGCAGCACGGCGAGAGCCGGTGAGATGCGCTGGACCGCTGTGAAGTACAGCAGCGACTGGGCCGCGTACATGCCGCCGCCCAGCAGTGCGAGGGTCGCCCACTGCCGTCCGGTCAGCCGCCCGAGCCTGCAGCGCACTCCCAGCCATCCGAGGAACACCGCCGCCGCGATCGCGAACCTCAGCATGAGGAGCGTCGTCACCGACATCCCCGTGCCGTACGCGAAGGAGGCGAAGACGGGCATGAGCCCGAACGCCGCCGCCGAAACCAGGGTCGCCGCCACCCCTCGCCGCATCACCGTCACCACCTCCGGCGATCATTGTGACCTATGGGATTTAATGCACGTTATCGGGTACCTTCGGCGGCTGGACGGTCCTGCCGTGCGGCGCCCTGAGCGGCGATGACGGTGATCGTGACGTGATCGCGCTAGCCTGGGAAGGGCCGGGGATCCGCGCCGGTGCGGCTTGCCCGCCCCGGAAACGCGGCACCCCGTCGCCGCCAACGGTCCCTACTCGTGACAGGTCGTGTCCGCGGTCACGCCGGGCAGCCACCACGCGTAGGGAGAGGCATGCGCTCGAAACAGACGAGGTTCGAGACAGTGACCGAGCCCGTCGACCCCGGCGTTGACCCCGGCGTCGATTCCCCCGAGCCGAGCCGTTCGCACCACGGTGTCCTGGCGGCGATCGCCGCCGGCGGTGCGATCGGCGCGGGCGCCCGTTACGGCGCCGCCCTGCTGTGGCCGACCGCGGCCGGCTCCTTCCCGTGGACCACGTTCTGCGTCAACGTGGCGGGCTGCCTGCTGATCGGGGTCCTGCTGGTGGCGCTGACCGAGGTGTGGACGGCACCGGCCTGGGTGCGGCCGTTCCTCGCCACCGGAGTGCTGGGCGGGTTCACCACCTTCTCCACCTACTGCCTGGACATCGAGCGCCTGGTCTCCGGCGGCAGGACCGGCCTGGCGCTCGGCTACCTGGCGGCGACGGTCCTGGCGGCCCTGGCCGCGGTGGTCACCGGCGCGTGGACCACCCGCCGGCTCCTGGTGAGGGCAGCGAGGAGAGCACGATGATCCCGCCTGAACGGGCGCTGCGGTTGACGATCTTCGTCGACGACACCGACACCTGGCATCACCGCCCCCTGTACAGCGAGATCGTGCATCGCGCCCATGCCGCCGGGCTGGCCGGGGCATCGGTCTTCCACGGTGTGGAGGGTTTCGGAGCCGGCTCGATCGTGCACACCACCCGGTTGCTGTCGATGACCGACGACCTGCCGGTGAGCATCGTGATCATCGATACCGAGGAGCGGATCCGCGCCTTCCTGCCCCGGCTGGACGACCTGCTCACCGAGAGCCTGGCCGTTCTGGACGAGGTCGAGGTCGTTCGCCCCCACCGCGGGCGGGCGAAGTGAACTGGCTGCTGGTGCTGCTCGGCGGCGCGGTCGGCGCGCCGTTGCGCTATCTGACCGACCGGGCCGTGCAGGCACGCCACGACACGGTCTTCCCCTGGGGCACCTTCGCGGTCAACGTGGCCGGTTCGCTGATCCTGGGCATCCTGACCGGGGCCGTGCTGTCCGGGGCGGCGGGCACCGGCGTGCAGTTGCTGCTGGGTACCGGCTTCTGCGGGGCGCTGACCACGTACTCGACGTTCTCCTACGAGACGCTGCGGCTGGCCGAGGCCGGCGCGATGCTCCTCGCCGTCGCCAACGTCGTCGCCTCGATCGTCGCAGGCCTGGGAGCCGTGTTCGCCGGTCTCACCCTCGCCCAGGCGATCTTCGGGTGAGCCTCTCGCGCGAAGATCGCCTGGGCGAGCCTCTCGCGTGAAGAGCCGGGAAACTTCGTGCGGGTGGCCCCATCGACGGCCGGGTCTTCGAGAGCGGCGCCAGAACCGGTGGCGGGTGGACGTGGCTCACTCCCTGTCGAAGGGTTGGGCCACGTCGTCCCGCTGCGGGAGCTGGGCGCCGCCAGCGGGGCCATCACCTTCTTCCGCTCGCTGGGCGGCACCATCGGAGTCTCGGTGCTGGGCGCGGTCCTGGCCAACCGGGTGGCCACCGGTATCGCCGAGGGCTTCGCGAAGGCGGGCACCCGGCCATCCGGCTCCGGAGGCAGCACCCTCAACCTTGAGGCGCTGCCCGAAGCCGCGAGGACCGTCGTGCGCGCGGCGTACGGCGACGCCACCGGGCACATCTTCCTGATCTCCGCCGCGATCGCCGCGGTGGGCGTCGTCGCGGTGCTCTTCCTCAAGCCGACCAAGCTGCGCGACAGCCTGGACCTACCGGACTGATCCGCGGCTGCCGGGGCTGCGCCTGGCCACCCCGGTGAGTGAGGCCCTCCCGGCACCCGGCACCTCCCGGCAGGGCGGTACGGCGCGGATTGTTGCGCGCGGAGATGATGTCGGTGGATGCGAGGGATTGTTGTCATTCGAGCCGTCCTCAGTGGTCTATTCCGGGACGGTGTACTCGACCGCCGGCGCCTCGATGTATTCGTCGAGCTCAGGGAGGTTGACAACGATCGGGTCCACGCCGGACCGCACAACTGTCCAGACCGTCTCGTACTCGGCGGAGGCATTGATCTCCTGGTGAATGACATGGGCGGTGACGAACACGAAGTCACCGCGTCCCGCTTCCGCCACGTTCTCCAGCCGGTCCTCCCACCGGTACCGGGCCGTGCCGCTGATGACGTACAGGACGGTTTCCTGCTCCCCGTGATGGTGCGCTCCGGTTGCCGCGCCGGGTTTGACCGTGCTCAGGAACGCCGAAAGATGTGCTGCGTCCGGGTTCCGGGCATCGAAGGCCACTTCGCGGATCAGTCCAGGAGTCTGCGTCGTGTTTCTGTCGAGGGCTTCGCGGTGGACGACCCTGACCTGCTTGCTGCGGGGAATGTCACTCATGATTGCCCTTTCTCTAGCGCCAAGAAGCGATCACCCATGAGGGAGAGTGCCGCCCTCGTCAGCGGGCTCGGCACCGCCTGCGGGATCACCTCCCGCCCCGGCTCCACCATCACCGTCCACCCCCGATGCGCCGGCTGTCACGGCCGCAGGACGGCCTTGATGACTCCGTCGACGCGCTGGTCGAAGGCCCGGAACAAGATGCTCCCGGCGCCGAACACCGCGACCGTCGCGCCCGCGGTCACCTGCGCCAACTCGGTCGCATGCCATCCGGTCACGAATGCGTCGGCCAGCAACACCAGATCGTCTTCACGATCGTCGCCCGGTTCCCCGGGCACCGGGATGCAGTTGGCGTCGGCGAAGGGCACCCTCGGCAGCTCGGCCTGCGCGCCGCGGTAAGGCCCCATGCCCGCGTAACCGTACGCCGCGCCGAAGCCGCCCGGGCGCACCCGCAGGCAGGCGGCCGACAGTCCCCGAGCGCAGTTGACGCACACTCCGCAGTACACGTGGGTCGGGATCACCACCCGGTCCCCGGGTTTGACCATCTCGACCGCGGAACCGGCCTGCTCGATGACGCCGAGAGGCTCGTGCCCCAGGATCAGGCCGGGCGTGGCTCCCGTGCGCCCGTCGTACATGTGCAGGTCGGTCCCACAGATCGCGCTCGAGCTGATCCGGACGACGACGTCTTCGGGTTCCTCGAGCACCGCGTCGGGGACGTCCTCGACCGCGACCGAGCGGGTGCCGGCGAAGACGACGGCCTTCATATCGGCTGCCCAGTGCCAGTGCTCATCCGTACCCCCGTCTCTCATCCGGCGACCGGCGGCCGCACTACACGCACCGCCCCCGTCATGCGCCCAGTTTTGACATAAATCAACATAAATCAACATAAACGTACTCGCTCGCTGGCCGCCCACGCGTACTCCGACGTAATTAGCGGGGAGATCCTGCCTCTCTCCCGCGACGAACAATGGACGCCGGCCGATTCCAACGCTGCTCGCCTGGCTCGTTCATGCCGCATGCGGTCTATCTGCACTCCGCGCTGGTCCAGGGCCGCGGGATGTCGGCCGATGCCGTCCGCAGGCAGCCCGGGCTCGTACGTCGCGCACTGCGCCTCGACTGCGTGCTCGCCCTGGGCATCGCCACCGGCGTCAACGTGTCGATGATCGCTCTGGGTGCCGGGTTCGGTGTCGCGACGGGCGGGACGTGGACCGGCGACCTTATCGACGCACACTCCGAGCTGGCCGGCCGGGTCGGCGGCTTCGCCGCCCTGGCGTTCGCCGTGGCACTACTGTCTTCCGGGATCTCGTCGGCCGGGGTCGGCACGTTGGCGGGGGATGTGGTCATGCACGGATTCCTCGGCTGGCGGGTGTCCCCCCACGTGCGCAGGGTCGTGACGATGGCGCCGTCCGTGCTGGCGTTGAGCATCGGCGTGCCCCTCACCGGCTTGCTGATCGCGAGCCAGGTGGTGATCTCGCTGGGGGTACCGGTGGCGTTGTTTCTCCTCGTCTGGTTCTGCCGGGACCGGGCGTTGATGGGCCCGCTCGTCAACGCCCCGCTCACCACGCGGGTCGCCGGGGTGACGGGCGCGATTGTGGCCGCGCTCGGCGTCTGCCTGCCGTTCACGCTCCTTTTCTGAAGCCCCCGTTCACTCCCGAAACAGCACGGAGGTCGCTGCCGGTCGCCCCTATGTCAGTCACCCGCGTCATTTATCCATCATGCCGATACAAAGGATGAGCTCGCATGCGCGACCGTACGTACAAGAACATTCCGCAGCCCCAACGAAACGGCCAGGGAGGCGTCGACACGGGCCCCGGAACATCGAGTTGGACATTCAGAATCCGGACCTGCTCACGCCGCCGGTCACCGGCCACGGCACCGTGCCCAACATGAAATTCTCCTTCTCCATGGCGCACATCCGGATCGAGGAGGGCGGATGGACCAGGGAGGTCACCGCGCGCGAATTGCCGATCGCCACCACGCCGGCCGGCGTCGACATGTACCTCAACCTGCGCGAGCAGAACCTCGGCCTGCGCGACATCGCCGCCCGGCTTGTCATCACCAAGGGCAAGAGGAAGGGCCGACATCCCTCACCCGCCACCGTTCTGCGCCTGCTACGCGAACGCGACGAACAACCCCAAATGCCGACCTCAACCACGGGGTGAACAGGCAGTTCTCCAAGGATCAGCGGCTCGGGGTGAACAGGCAGTTCTCCAAGGATCAGCGGCTCTTTGGCCCCTGGTCGTAGCTATAGGAGTTTCGACATCAAGTGGTTGGCCGCCGGTGCCGTGGGCTCCAATGCGTGGTCAGGCTTGGCCGGGCGCGCAGACGGTTTCGTGTGGCCGTCCGTCCTCGACCCTCGCGATGGGCTCGCCGATGAGATCTTGCAACGCGCTCTTCAGCGCGGTCCGAGCCGAGGGGGTGAGGTCGGCCAGGAGCCGGTCCTCTATTGCCTCGATGTTCCCGCGGGCGGCTTTGAGGGCACGGCTCCCCTCGGAGGTGACCTCGATGATGCGCGCCCTGCGGTCGGCGGGGTCCGGCCGGCGGCGCACCAGGCCGGCACTTTCCAGTTCGTCGAGGATGAGGACCAGCTTGCTCTTGTCGACCGACACGGCCTGGGCGAGGGCGAGCTGGGTGCGGGCGGGGGCTTCAACGATCGCCATCAACACCGTGTAGCCCCACAGAGTCATGCCGTGCTCACGCACGGCCGCGGTCTCCGCTGTGGCCAGGCCTTGCTTCAGCCGCGCGAACAGCCAATGCAGATCCCGGTGCAACCAGCTGCCGGGCGAGCCTTCGGGTGCGGGAGAGATGGCCATGGACAGCATGATAGCAAGCCAAGATGTTCTTGACTCGAAACCATCTTGCTCTATATTGATTGTGAATCCAGATCATCTTGAATGTGAGGCAACCCTGTGACGCATCTTCTGCATCTGGACGCCGGCGGACGCAGCGACTCGTTCTCGCGCAGGCTCGGCAAGACCTTCGTGGCCGACTGGCGGGCGACCCATCCCGATGGGGTCTACACCTACCGCGACCTGGTGGCGGACCCGGTGCCGCCCATCGACGAGGACCGTGTCCACCTCGCCACCCAGTCGTCCGTGAACGGGGTGCGCGACATCGAGGCCATGGACAAGGTGGCCGCCGGCGCCCCCGAGCCGGCCAGGAGCTGGGCAGCCACCCGCCCGCTGGTGGAGCAACTCCTCGCGGCAGACGTCCTGCTCCTGGGCGTTCCGATGTACAACTTCTCGGTGCCTGCCGCGCTCAAGGCCTGGATCGACCGCGTGACCCTTCCCTGGCTGCCGCTCAAGGGAAAGTCGGCCGTGGTGCTGAGTGCGCGCGGCGGGGGCTACGGGCCGGGAACGCCCCGCGAGCAGTTCGACTTCCAGGAGCCCTACCTGCGCGCTTACTTCTCCGTGCTCGGATTGGACGACGTGGAGTTCGTCCATGCCGAGTTCACGCATGCCACGGTCATGCCCTTCCTCGCGCAGTTCCGCGAGCAGCATGAGGCCTCCCACGCCGCGGCGCTCGACGCGGTGCACACCCTGGCGACCCGAGTGCGCGCCGCGACGCCGTCCTGAACGTGACTTTCTACCCGATCAGCGAAGACAAGAGGACAACCGCACCATGAACACAGATCTCAACGGCCGCGTGGTCCTGGTCACCGGCGCGTCGACCGGGATAGGAGCCGCGACCGCCCGCGCTTATGGGCGCGAAGGCGCTCGGGTGGCGATCACCTATCGGAACAACCCGGACAGCGCCGCAAAGGTGGCCGCCGACGTCGAGGCCTCCGGCGGGCAGGCGTACGTCGTCCGGCTCGACCTTGAAGACCTGCCGACCATTGACCACGCCGTCGCGAGCGTCGTCGAGCGCTGGGGCGGGATCGACGTCCTAGTCGCCAATACCGTGCGCTGGGGCGGCGACGGGCCGCCCGACCCCAGCATCCGGTTTGAGGACGTGCCGCTGCAGGAGTGGGACGCGATGATCAGTGCCAACCTGATCGGGGCAGCGGCCTCGGTCCGCGCGGTCCTGCCCAGCATGCGCGCCAGGGGCTGGGGCCGGATCGTGCTGATCTCCTCGAGTGTCGCGGAGGAGGGCCTGCCCGGGCCGGGCCCCTATGGGACCGCCAAATCGGGCCTGTACGGGCTCGCCCGCAGCCTGGCCTGGAACGGTGGCAGGGACGGCATCCTGGTCAACGTCGTGGCGCCGGGCTTCACCCTCACCGACAGCCGCCCCGACATTCCGGCGTTCGTCACCGATGCCCTCGCCGCCGCCACCCCCACTCACAGGCTCTCCCACTCCGACGATGTGGCCAACCTCATCGTCTTCCTGGGCTCGGGAGCCAACGGCAACCTCACCGGTGAGGTGATACGGGACGGCTCCGCCGCCGCACGCGCACCGCACATCGGCGGATAGCAGTTCAAACCTCGCACCACATGAATCCGCTCCCCGTCCGACCATGTGGGCGGGGAGCGGATTCTCACATGCCGCCCAGACCGACACCCGGGGCATCGTCGTCTGACGCGGACCCGAGTGGGGGGCCGCCCAGTGGTCGGACGGGCAGCGTTCAGAGCGTGTTTTTGAAGGCCGGAGCTATTGTGACCATGGTGATCACGATGAGTGCCGGGGACTTGGCCGTGGGGCGTTAGCGACAGTCGATGCGGGGGTGGTGAGTACTCCGCGCCCTCCTATCGGGTCTATTCCGTGTTGGCCTGGGGCGCACGGATGGGCGGACGACCGGTGGGGTTGTGCGCGGTCGGCGTGCCGGAACCCGACCAGCGACGGACCGCGGACGTCGTGCACTTCGTCGTCCATCCGGATGTCCGCCGGGCAGGTGTCGGGAGCCGACTCCTGGCCACGGCCACTGGCCACCTGGCCGGACTTGGTGTCCAGAAGATGACCGTCTTCACCTCCGGCCCTGCGGACGGCGCGGGAGCGGGGGATGCGTTCGCCGAGGCCACCGGGGCGGCGTGCATCCTGCGCTATCAGCGGCTGTCGCTGCGCATAGGCCCGACCAGGCCGGCCGCCGACAGCGATACCGGCGCCGGATGTGAACTACTGCATTGGCGGGACGGCGTCCCCGCAGAATATCGGGCGGCGTTTGCCGCGATGTCGTCCCGTCTGGCAGTCGAGGAGGCGGCGCGTTCGGGCAGCGACCAGGTGCCTGAGGACTTCGACGAGGACAAAATTCAAGAGCTTTACGCCGTCCTTCACGCATGGGGATATCGCACCTATTTGACCGCCGTACGGCATCGCGAGACCGGACTGCTGGTCGGATACTCGGCGCTCGGCATGGCCGACTCGCACCGGCGGCATGCGAGCCAGTGGGACACCATCGTGCTTCCGTCCCACCGAGGCCGGGGCCTGGGAGTGGTCCTCAAACGCGCGAATCTGTCGTGGACCGTTGAACACGAACCTGAGCTGGCGACCGTGACGACTTGGAACGCGATCGGCAACGCCGCAATGCTGCACGTCAACGAGTCCTTTGGGTTCCGTCTCGACCAGAGCGGAGCACGCCGGGAATGGATCCTGTGAAGTTGCCGGAGTACCGAAGCGCCGGTTGCCGCGGGCGACGATCCAGGCGACGGCGCGTTCGACGGGTGGGCGCCGGCGCCGGTGGTCGTTCTGCCAGTCCGGGTCGGTGGCGGCTTGGCGGCGGGCGGCGGCCTGCAGGTCATGGTGTGGGCGGATCTGCACCACGCGGCTGTTCTTGGCGGTGGTGCACCGCTCGTGCAGCGGGCAGCCGTCACATAGCCACGGGAAGCGGCGTCGGGCAGTGACGATCAGCAGGAACTGGTCAGCCGGCTCCTCAGGTGGTTCGGCTGAGCCCCATCACGCCAGGAGGGCGCGCCAGCGGTCGGCCGACTCGATCATGTCCAGGCTGATCTGCTCCAGGAACGCCCCTGCCTTGGCCAGCCGTTGCCCCACGGGGCTGTCGAGCCCGAACGTCTCGACTGCCGCCATCGTGGCCTGCGCCGTCTCGAGGGTCTGCCGCCTGCTGGTCACGATCGAGTTGTACCAGGCGTCGTCGTCCACCACGTAGATGTCGCAACGCCGCTGCGGATCGCGCTCGCGCCGGACGAACCCCTGCTCGACCAGGTAGTTCACGGCCACGGAGACGGAGGCCGGGCTGATCTTCAGTCTGCGGGTCAACTCGGCCGCGGTGCGCCTGCCCTCCTCAGACAGCAGCAGATCGAGGTGCACGCGCGGTCATCCTCGGCAGCCCCAACCTGACCGCCATCTCGACGAGCTCGTCTTCCGTGCGGCAGCCCGGCGATCCGGCCGCACGGGGCGGAGTCGGTGTGCCACGCCGCGCCCGCTGGATCGTCATCCGCACACCCCCGGTGAAGTTCCTGCACACCGAGATCCAGATCAAGCTCCTGGCCAACCGGAACCAGCCCGCCGGCGCCCGCCGCAGCGTGGTCATCGACGGCCCGCCAACCGTCGGCAAATCCACCCTGGTCAAGATGTTCGCCGCCGACTTCGAGCAGAATCTCCGCCGCAAGCACCCCGAGAACTTCCTCCCCAGCCGACGCGACGGCTACGTCGCCGACTACACCCCGGTCGTCTATCTCAGCATCCCCTCCCAGGCCACCCCCAAGGACCTGTCAGCGGCGTTCGCCGAATGGTTCGGCATTCCCCTCACCCGCAGCAACACCAAACGAAAGGTCACCGACCTGGTCCTCAAGGCACTCCGGGTCTGTGGCACCGAACTCGTCATCATCGACGACATCCACTACCTCCACCACCGCACCAGCGGCAGCATCGCCAGCCTGTCCGCCCTGATCCGCGAAGGCGCCATCCGCGCCATCCTCACCCAGGAAGAACGCCTCACCCGCGACATCCTCGACACCGTCGTCCTCGACCGCCGCGCCACCCGCAACTACGAGACCAACCGCGATCGCCTCCACCCCGAACCCACCCAGATCGGAGCGACAGCATGACCAATCGCAGGACGCCGAGTCCATCGCAAAGGAGTGGGCATCTGCCGACCTCGACAGCTTGCCAGCGAGGGCGACTATGACGATCATCATGCGCCGCTACACAGGGCCCGCCGACCTGCGTACGATGCAGGACCTGACACAACGCATGTGGTCGACCTCCGGTTCGCACCACGTCGGTGACCTGGCCTGGGGTCGCTTCATGTTCACCACACAGCAAGCCGACTGGCCGATCGCGCTCTGGGAGTCCCAGGGCAGAGTGGTCGCCTGGGCCTGGGCCCGACTGCCGGACGACCTACGGCTCGAGGTCGACCCGGCGCACTCTCAGTTGCTACCCGAGATCTTGAACTGGTTCGACCACCTGGCCGGCGACCACCCCCGCGAGATCAACCCCTTAGACGCCCAACCCGACCTGCACACCGCCCTGCTGCGGCACGGATACAAGCCCCAAGATGAAGCACCCTTCTTCGCCTACCACTCGCGCGACCTGACCGGCCTGCCCGAGCCGGTGCTGCCGGACGGATTCACCGCACGAGCCGTCCGCAGCGAGGAAGACCTGGACAGGCGAGTCGCGGTCCACCAAGCAGCTTGGAACTCCACCCGTGTGACGCTCGAGTCCTACCGCAACGTGATGGCCGCCTGGCCCTACCGGCCCGAACTGGACTGGGTCATCGAGGCCCCCGACGGCCGATTCGCGGCCAACTGCCTGATCTGGCATGACGACCTCCACCAGATCGGCCTCATCGAACCCGTCGGCACCCATCTCGACTTCCGCCGCCTCGGCCTCGCCCGAGCCGTCTGCACCGCTGCCCTCCACGCGCTGGCCGAGGAGGGCGGCAAGAACGCCATCGTCTACCCGCGCGGCGACGACGCCTATCCCGTGCCGCAGATCCTCTACCAGAGCATGGGTTTCCGCCTATACACCCGAACACGCACCTACCGGAAGAACGGCGCTGCAATCTCGCCCGCCACATGACGTCCCGGACAGTCCGCACTGGAGATTTCAGCGGGTGTGTCCAGTTTCTCCGCGCACAACACGGATGACGACGGCCCGCCCCGCGATGTCGCGGGGCGGGCCGTCACCGTTCCATCCCGCCTCGGCTCACCGGGCGGGACCCGGCACGGTCACTCCTCCTCTTCCTCGTCTTCGAAGATCTCGTCGACCACCTCGGCGGCCACGTAGCCGCCGACCAGGCCGGCCGCGCCGGCGGCCACCACCGCGCCCATTCCCGGACCACCGCGCTGCTCGTAGTGGCCGTGGTGGGAGTCGTGGTGACCACCCTGGTGGGCGTACGGGTCGTGGCCGCCGTAGTGGCCGCCGTAGTGGCCGCCGTCATGACCGCCGTAATGGGGCCGCTGGGACAGCGCGGCCAGCCAGCCGTTGATCTCAGCGGCCCAGTCGCGGTACGCGGCCTGGTCGTGACCGGTCTGCCAGCGGCCGAAGGCGTCGGTGCCGGATCCATGGTGGCCGCTGCGCTTGTCGGCCTCCACGATGATGTCCAGTCCGCCGGGGCCGGTGATGAAGGTCAGCTCGACCTCGTTGATCTGCCCGGAGTAGGCGGGTGGCGGGTAGAACTCGATCTCCTGGTAGAACGGCAGCCGCTGGCTCACGCCGTGGATGTGGCCATGCTCCAGGTCGGCGCTCTTGAAGTGGAAGCCGAGCTGGGAGAACGCCCGCAGGAACGCCTCCTGGGAGGCCAGCGGCTCGATCTCGACCGGATCCATGTCGCCCTTGTCGACCGCCGCGGCGATCGCCAGCTCGGTGCGCACTCCCATGCCCATGCCGTGCAGGTGCTGCCCGGCGATCTCGGTGATCGGCGCCTCCCAGGGGACCGGGAACTGGAAGGGGACGGTCTTGTCCTCTCCGCTGCGCAACCGGAACGGTCCAGAGACCTGTGTACGGTGAAGTTCCATCAGGCCGATCTGCTCACCCTCGCCGTGCTCGGATTCCACCCGGGTGACCAGTCCAAGCGCGATGTACTCGATGTCGGCGTCGAAGTCGCCGCCCTTGATCCTTACCTCGCCGCGTAGCAGCCCGCCGGGTTGCACGCGTGGGGTGGACAGGACGGTGTCCACCGACGGGGCCCCGACACCGAAGGCTCCCAGCATCCGTTTGAAGATCACGGCTTCCTCTCCTGCTTGTCGTTGAACCTGACCGAAGAGCAAACGATCACAGGGGGGGCGGGGTTCCCGACCCCTGACGCCGTCAGGCGGCGAAGCCGGTGATGTCGCGGTCGTGGTGGCGGTGGACGGCGATCGCCTCGATGAGGCCGTCGTCTCCGCTGACCACCCCCTGGGAGCCGGGGAGCGCCGCCGCCTCCAGCAGCGTCGCGCCCGAGCCGACCGCGCCGATGGCCTTACCGTGTTTGAAAGCCTCCCTGACGAAGTGGACGGCGTTCCCGACGGCGGACAGGGCCGCGCCGTCGGTCAGCAGGACCGCGTCGTAGAGCACCGAGGAGACCATCCCCAAAGAACGGTCCACGCTCAGCGGTCCGGTCTGGCCCTCGTGCGGCGCCAGCACCTCGCAGATCGCTCCCCGGTCTTCGAGCGCCTGCCGCACCGGGTTCAGGGCGTCCGCGTCGCCTCCGTCGGCCGCCAGGATCGCGACCTTGCGGGTGGCGATACCGGCCGGCGGCTGGGCGGGCGGCCTGGCTCAGCGCGGGAGAGGCCAGGTCATGACCGTCCTGGGCCGGCGGGACCGGCAGGCCCAGCCCCTGGGCCACCCGAGTGGCCAGGTCCGCGTGGACACCGGCGAGCTGGGCGAGGACGCCTTCCCTGACGGGCTTGCGCCGCACATGGCCCAGCTCGAACAGGAAGGCCGCGACGATGTGGTCGCGCTCCCAGCCCGACATGCTGTTCCAGAACATCCTGGCCTGGCCGTGGTGGTCGGCGAAGCTGGGACTGCGCTCGCGGATCTTCTGCCCGTCCACCCGTTCCTGGTAGTGGACGTAGCCGTCCCCGGCCATGGGACAGCCGCCGCTGATCGAGTTGATCGAGTAACTGGTGCGGGAGGTGTGGATGACGTCCTGGTGGTAACCGTCGCGCTGGTCGTTGTTCACCGTGACCACAGGCCGGTTGACCGGGATCTGCGCGAAGTTGGGGCCACCGAGCCTGATGAGCTGCGTGTCGAGATAGGAGAACAGCCTGGCCTGCAGCAGCGGGTCGTTGGTGAAGTCGATGCCCGGCACCACGTTGGCCACGTGGAAGGCGACCTGCTCGGTCTCGGCGAAGAAGTTGTCGGGGTTGCGGTCGAGCACCAGCGTGCCCACCGGGCGCAGCGGCACCACCTCCTCCGGGATGATCTTCGTCGCGTCCAGCAGGTCGAAGTCGAACTTGTGCTCCCGCTCCTCGGGCACGAGCTGCACGGCCAGCTCCCAGCGCGCCGGGGTACCGGCCTCGATCGTGTCCCACAGGTCACGCCGGTTGAAGTCGGGGTCGTTGCCCTGCAGGCGCAGCACCTCGTCCCACACCAGCGAGTGGGTGCCGAGCTCGGGCCGCCAGTGGAACTTGACGAACGTACCGTACCCTTCGGCGTTGACCAGCCGGAAGGTGTGCACTCCGAAGCCCTGCGTCATCCGGTAGCTGCGCGGGATGGCCCGATCACTCATCAGCCACATGACCATGTGCAGTGTCTCCGGCTGGAGCTGGACGAAGTCCCAGAACGTGTCGTGGGCCGACTGCGCCTGCGGGATCTCGTTGTGCGGCTCGGGCTTGACCGCGTGCACGAAGTCGGGGAACTTGATGCCGTCCTGGATGAAGAAGACGGGGAAGTTGTTGCCGACCAGGTCGAAGTTGCCCTGCTCGGTGTAGAACTTGGTCGCGAAACCGCGCACGTCCCGCACCGTGTCGGCCGAGCCGCGTGAGCCCGCCACCGTGGAGAACCTGACGAACACCGGCGTCGTGAGCGAGGTGTCGCACAGAAAACGCGCCGAGGTGAACTCCTGCGGCTCTTCGCCGTTTCCTCGCTTGACATATCCGTACTCCTGAGCGGCCGACCACTGGACAATCACCTGTTGCCCGGCCGCCGGGTGGATATACGCGCTGCTCAGCCTGGCCACGGTAAGGGAATGGGCCGATTTTCCCCGGGGAACGGCTCTGGCGGGGCGGAGGTGTCGCCCGCCGGTTCAGCGGCGGGCGAATGTCCTTCCGGCCGTCAGCGGGCGTGCTGGATGCGCCGTCCGGTGATCTCGCTGGGGATGATCCTGAGATAGAGCTCGCGGTCGCCGCCCGCCCAGGGCTGGACTCCCGAGGCGGATGCCTCGGCCTGCTCGTCGGCGGAGACATGGTGGGCGCCACCCCGGATGAGCACGCTCCATCCTTCGCGGGCGGTCTCGTCGATCCGATCGATCTCGAATGCGATCTTGAACTCGACGCCCCGGACGCCGGTGCGCAGGTTGCTGTCGAGGGGACCTCCGACAGCGGTGCGGACGATCACCGAGTTGTCGTGCAGTACGTAGTTGACCGGCAGGATCGTCAGTCCCGCGGGCTCTTCGAAGGCCACCCTGCCGACACCACCGGGAGCGATCAGCCGCAGGCACTCGTCGGCCTGCAGTTTCTCCAGGTGGGCGGGGGCGGGGTCGCCCGGGGTCGTCATATGTTCGGTCATCAAAATCTCCTGTGAGAACAAAACGATCAAAGGTTTGGCATCGTCGCACGCCGGGCGTCGTCAATCCGACCGTGTACGGGCTCCGCGGGTTCTTCGGCCACCGCCCCTCTCCCCTTCCGAAGGGAAAACAGTACCCGGTGGGGCAGCGGGCCGCCTCGGGCCGAACCACCCTCGCAGGGGATGTTCCCCTCAGCCGGTGTTCCACCACGGGCGGGGTACGAAGACGGGGCCGGAAGTCCCAGGTGGGCGGGTCTTTCGGCCGCTGCGGAGAACGGGGGGGAAGCGGTCTGATGGGGGGAGAGGCGCAAGGGGGAGAAGATGACAGCGCAGGTAGTGGCGGGCACGGAAGGCTCACCTTCCGCATGGGCCGCCGATGAGGCCATGCCGGGTTCGATGACGTGCCACACCCGGGGTGAGGCGTGATGGACGTGCAAAACCTCACGGTGGCGCGGGTGATGAGCCGGACGCTGGTCGTCGTCGAACCCGATGAGTCCCCGCTCATGGCCTGGGAGATCATGCGTCGCGCGGGTGTCCACCACCTGCCGGTCGTCGACCGGAACGGCTGCCTGCGCGGTGTTCTCACCTGGGAGGATCTCGCCGCCCGCTGGTCCGGCGGCCCGGCCGAGCAGTCACGCGCGCGAGTCCGCTCGCTGCTGGCCGAGCACCGCTGCCCGCACACCACCCTCGACGCGCGCCTGACCGACGCGGCGGCGGCCATGATCGGCGCCGGTGTCGACGCGATCCCCGTTCTGGGGGAGTCCAACAGGCTGGTGGGCATGGTGACCTCCACCGACGTGCTGCGGGCCGTGGCCGGCCGGATCACCGAAGAGGAGGGGCCGCCGGAGCTGATGACGGGAATGTTCCGTCTGGTCCCCGTCCTGCCCCGGTCCCGCGGGGCCGACGATCCCTTTACCCGTGACGGAGGCTGAGTCATGAGCGCTCACACCACCGAGGAGATCACCTCGGCGATCCGTACGGCGGTCGGGGCCGCCGTGTGGGCACCATCGGTGCACAACACTCAACCGTGGTCCTTCTCCATCGACGGTGAGGAGATCGCTCTGCGGGCCGACAGTGACAGGAGACTACGGCTCGGCGATCCCGAGGGCCGGGAAATGCTGATCAGTTGCGGTGCCGCCCTGATGAACGTGCGGCTCGCGCTGCGCAGGTTCGGCCGCGAACCGCAGGTGCGCGTGCTGCCCGACCCCGACCGTCCCGCTCTGCTGGCGACGGTACGGGTGGGGGCGGCCGTCGCCCCGGACGAGCACACCCGGTTGCTGCACGCCGAGATCGAACGCCGCCGCACCCACCGCGCCGGATTCACCGAGGTGCCCGTGGCGGACCGCCTCGTCGAGGCGTTCGTCTGCCAGGCGAGTGCCGAGGGGGCACGGCTGACGCCGGTCAGGTCCAAGGCCGCCGTCCGGGTGCTCGCCGCGCTCACCTGCGCCGCCGAGGACGTGCAGTCCCAGGACCGGCTGCTCACCCTGGAGATGATCCGCTGGGCCCAGCCGCCGGGAAGCCCCCGCAAAGACGGGGTTTCGGCGCAGGGCTACCCGCGCGAGCCCAGGCGGACCCATCCGCACTTCGCCCAGCGCGACTACACCCACGGTCACTCCTGGGGCAGCGACACCGACCAGTTCCTCTCCACATCCACCGGAACCGTGGCGGTGCTGACCACGCCGGGGGACTCCCGCGAGGACTGGGTCGCGGCGGGCCAGGCGCTGCAGCGTATCCTGCTGCACGCCTCCGCCTACGACATCAGCGCGGCCTTCCACACCCAGGCGCTGGAGATGTTCCACCTGCGGGAGTTCCTGCGGCAGGAACTGCTGTCCGGCGAGTACCCCCAGATGATCATGCGCCTGGGTTTCACCTCCGACGAGAGCGAGGGCGTCCGGCGGCCGGTCACCGATGTGCTGGAAGAACGCGGGCCGGGCTGACCCGAAGGACAGGGGCGGACAGGCGGGGACGGCCGGCGCTCTCACGGCTCGATCAGGCCCGCGCGGATGGCGTACCGGGTGAGGTCGAGCCGGTCGCGCATGCCGAGTTTCTGCAGGATGTTGGCCCGGTGCCGGTCGACCGTCTTCACGCTGATGAACAGGGTCTCGGCGATCTGCTTGGCCGAGTTGCCCTCGGCGATCAGTTTGACGATCTCCTCCTCGCGCGGGGTCAGGATGCTCTCCGGCATCGCCTCTCCCAGCCTGTCGCGCTGCAGGTAGTGCCGGATCAGGGCGGTGACGGCGCCCGGGTACAGGAACGGCTCGCCGCGCATCGCCGCCCTGCACGCCTCCAGCAGGTCGCGGTCGGCCACCGACTTCAGCACGTACCCAGAGGCCCCCGCCTTGAGCGCCTCGAAGAAGTACTGCTCGTTGTCGTACATCGACAGGATCAGCAGCCGGATGCCGGGCGCGCGCCGCGAGATCTCACGGGCCGCCTGCAGGCCGGTCATCCGCGGCATCGCGATGTCGAGGATCGCCAGGTCGACCGCCTCGGGTACGGCGGCCTCCACCGCCTCGGCGCCGTTGGCCGCCTCGGCCACCACGATGAGGTCGGGCTCGGCGTCCAGGATCAGCCGCAGCCCGCGGCGGACCAGGGCGTGGTCGTCGGCCAGCAGGATCCTCGTGGGGTTCATCGGCTTCCCTGCCTGTTCTCGGCCGGTACGGTGAGCCGGACGTCGGTGCCGCCGCCCTGCGGAGAGGTCACGCTCAGGCGGGCGCCGATGAGCATGGCGCGCTCGCGCATCCCGCGGATCCCAGCCCCGTCCTGACGCACGCCACCGCGGCCGTTGTCGGTGATGCGCAACTCCAGGCCGCTGGGCTCCGCTGTCAGGGCCAGTTCGACCCGGGAGGCGCAGGCGTGCCTGGCCGCGTTGGTCAGGCCCTCCTGGGCGATGCGGTAAAGGACCAGCTCGACGTCCTCGCTCAGCGAGGGCAGGTCTGGATCGACCCTGCGGGTCACGGGAACGCCGCTGCTCTGGGAGAAGTCGCTGCTCAGCGCGCTGAGGGCGCTCTGCAGGCCAAGGTCCTCCAGTACTCCTGGACGCAGGCGGCGGGCGACCTGCCCCACCTCGTCCAGGCTCGCGCGGACGCTCTCCTGCACCCCGCGCAACTCCTCGCGTAGATCGTCGGGTGCGCGGTCGGCGGCGTGTTTGAGGCTCAGCAGGACCACGGTGAGGCTCTGGCCGATCTCGTCGTGCAACTCGCGGGCGATGCGCCGTCGCTCGCCTTCCTGCGCGGCCAGGGCGTGGGCGCTGCTGGCGCTGTGCTCGGCCTCCAGCCGGTCCAGCATCGCGTTGAACGTGTCGATCAGGTGGGTCAGGTCGCCGTTGCCGTTGCTGGGCAGCCGGTCCAGCGGATGCAGCAGGTTCACCCGCTGCATCAGGGTCGTGAGCGCGTCGAGCGGGGCCAGGCTGGTGCGCAGGAGCAGCGCGTTGGCGGCCAGTATCAGCGCCAGGCCGACCGTCAGCACCGGGATCTCGGTCAGCAGCACCGGCGAGGACACGGTGGCGGGGGAGAGGGCGAGCACCAGCGTGCCGACCGTGAAGACCAGCCCGTTGATCGCGAACAGGCGTTTGAACAGGATGCGCACCGGACTGCGCGCTCCTGCCGTCTTGTCGGGGCGCTCGCTCATCTCATCAGCCTCCCGGTCGCCGAACGGCCTGTCCATGGGGGGCGTCTCCCATCTTTCCGCGTCGCTTCTGCATGTTCCACCCCTGATCAGATGGGTGCCGGCCCCGATGGTGGCAGGGGGACGGCGCCGATGGGATGGAGGGGCGGCGGACACCAACAGGGGCGAGGTGCGACTCCAGGAGGACCTGATCCGCCGGGCGGAACGCCTCGCCTCGTGACCG